>DATJLR010000001.1:0-127689 GCA_035509435.1 Minisyncoccota bacterium
CCATATGCAGTGTTGGGAATTTCATTATAAAGCGTACCGGTGATAGGGTCCTCTCCAGTCCTTCTTCCTTGCGAATCAACGAGTATTAGTCCATTTGGAAGGTTGATATCATATTGGCCCCAGATAGGAACCTGTGGCGGGTCGTAGTAAACCTCTATTCCATCAATATTATTGTTATAGAAATTCACAGTACCAGGACCAGTTGAGGTTGGTTGATTTAAAAATTGAGTATTGTACCAATAACTATCTCTAACGACATAAGTTGAACTACCATCATATGTGGAAGTTGCGACAGCAACCACGTAATGGGTCGTGGTAGCACTTCCATCGGGCGCATTACTCTCAAATAAAATAACTGGGTCAGGCGTGCTAGAGCTGAGAAAATCATTTATATAAGGTTCTAACTCGCTAGTCGTTGAGCCATAACGAGGAGAACTAGGATCCCAGGTTATTGTGCCGCCGCCTGGGGGTGAAGCATACCCATCGACCGCACTCCAGATTAAAATTCCGCCATTCAAATTATCATACCCTGAGTTATTCTCTAGCCAATTATTTAACGTCGCAGGGTTTACGTCGGTGCCGCTATTATCGGTTGTAATGCCATAATATCTCATCCACATCGAGACAGAACTGATTGCACAACCACAAGCTTCTATTGTAGAGCTATCAGCTCCGTTACCACATTGACTACCTGGGTAAGCGTTATCATATAAAGAAATGGCCCAAGCAGATGTAGAAGCATCTGATGGATACGGCGACTCCTCTTGTGTATATAACGGTACCGTATTGATAATAAAATCGGTGGAGGATCCGTTTGATCCAAAAAGATGCCATGTAGAAGTTACTCCATTTGAATCAATCACCCTTGCCTGCCAGTGATAACCGCCATCAGATGATGATTCTGGAGGGAGAAAATAGGTTGAGGTTGCGTAGTTACCGGGCGATGTCGTAGCACTACTGGTCACATTTGGTACGTCAGTGAAGCCCGTACTGGTTGGCTCAACTTCTACTTGAAGTTGCAATGTACTCGTTCCGCTAGAGTTAAGCTGCGCACCGAATATGATGGTATTGTCGGTAGTGCTTGATCCTTCGTTTATCGTTGTGGTCGCATCTGACTTGTATTGGTCAAGAGACGATAACCAAGGCGCCTCATCTCCGCATCCAACCGTGATACATACTGCTTGACCAGTTCCCTCGTTAAAAATAGCGGAGATTGTTGAGGTGGCCAAGAGATCATCGGTAGTAAAAATCTGATTGAAATACATCGTGCCGGAATTGGTTGATCCTCCCCCTGTAGAAAATGGGGCATTGATGTCGGTCTCGTTATATAACCCACATCCCGTTCCTCCCGTCATCGCATTCGTAATGGTCGGCGATCCATCGAAATATATCTGGTCAGTTTTTGTCGACCCCGTATGGACAATTGTGACATTGTGCCATCCTGTCAAAAATCCATCGCCAATCGAAGCGTTCACCACGTTATTATTTATCCCACAGTTAAAATCTTGGGATTCAAGCAACCCCGTGCTGCCATCCCAAGACACGTCAAGACTCATGCCAAATCCTGATGGGTTCACGAGTCCCCAAAGATACCAAACGCCATTGCTCATACTCGATACATTAAACCATTCTGATACGGAGAAATTTGATGAAAGATCGAATGCTGATGAAGTTCGCCAACCCTCATCGGACACTGCCGCCCCCGAAACCGAATTTGCAATCCCGCTATAAGACGGAGAATAGTTCACCGATCCAGAGCCAACAGCTGGCATGTTCCACGATCCCGCAAAATCACAAAGGGTGCCGGATGAGCAAGCTGCCTGAGTCATGTTGTATAAATGATTTACTGAACCGTCAGAGATCTCGACCATGGATGGATTGATGATGGTAAAGGCAAGTGTGCTACTGCTATCAAACTGTTCCCATGAAGACGCGGCGGTCGTAGACGTATCAAACGCGCGCGCTTGCCAATGATACGGTCCATAGAGCATGTCGGAAATCGTCGCGGAAGCGACCTCGCCTGACGTCACTACTCCGCTCGTCGCGTTTGGAGTACCGCTAAACGCCATATTATACGGCTGCGCTTCAAATTGCACCACCAATGGATCGCTGGATGATGATTCTGGGACACCCTTTAACACCGCCGTCTGGCTCGTAGTACTCGCCCCAGTGACAAGCGTCGTTATCCCGTCTGACTCGTACTGTTCAAGCGAACTCGATGCGAGCGTCGGTGGTGTTGATGAAGGAGCTCCCGAATAGAGCTCATCGAGGTCAGCTGTGGTAGGAGCAATATTGAATACCGCGAAGTCGTCAAAAATCCCCGGCACCCACCATTTGCTATTGATGGCATCCGCACCTATGGCATAGATGGGGCCAAGGCCGCTATTGCCGTCGGGGGCGGGGGTAGTCGAGGTGCTTTGAAGCACAGTGTTGATGTATACGCTCGCTGCTGCACCGTCTTGTACAATATCTACCATGCTAAAAGTGGAAGTGGAAAGCGGGCTACTAATATTTCCCGTTCCTTGGTAGCCAGAGGAGCCGTTATATTGGGAATCGCAGATAACATAATTGCCATTCACTTCACCATAAAACCATTCGTCAACGTAGCCCCCGGAAGAAGCAGCTTCAATCAGCACCCAGGGAGCGTTCGAGCATACCCCAGACGAAACGTTCAAGGGAACTGAATACATTTTTATCCAAAAGTGATACCAGCGCGTTGACTCATTATTGGTGACGATTCCGAGAGAGTCGGCGGTGCGCTCTAAAGCATTTCCACTGTTTCCCGATCCCAAATCTGCCCCGTTATTGAACATCGCCGGATTGAATGCAACACTTCCCACCGTCGTGAGGTTATAAGAATTTTTCGAATCACTTGCATTTTCAAGCTGATAATATGCCTGAAGATTTGCATCACTGAATAATGAGGTCGAATACAGTTCAGGGGCGCTTGCATGAGCAGAGGGGATAAAAAGAAAACCGCCAAGCAAAGCGGCGGCAAAGAGAAATGAGAGATATGAACGATTGGAGAAAAATCGTTTCCTCATTAGATTGCCTTTAGTATAGCAGATACCTACAGGTCGGGTGTGGATAAGTATTAATCTTTCCTCCGCTTCCTTTGTCTCACGAATTTTTGCATCTCAAGTGCCGTCTGCCCCAATGAGCTTTCATTCAGCATCCATAAGAGTTGCATCGCTTTTTCTTTATTGAGTTTGAGCAAGTTCGGTAATACGTTGGTTGTTTTAGCAAAGGTCGCTCCGAGCGCAAGGGGTGGAATATCCATTTCGAGCGTTCCGGCACTAATGCTCTTTGCAACGTCTTTGTAGCGCAACGACGGGAACGTACGTCCAACAAACAAAAGAGGCTACTCCGCAAGAAGTAGCCTCGTATAGCAAGCCAAGATGCCACCACAGCTCCCTATCTTACGGAATCACACTTGCGTTCCGCTACCTCAGGAGTTCCCATACGGTATCTGACGTGATGAGAGAGCTTGACCCCTATAGTGGCAACAATAATATATCTTAATTAATATTCCCGCAAGTCTCTGCGGAGAGGGAGGGATTCGAACCCTCGGTGCCATTTCTGACACACGATCTTTCCAGGATCGCCGTTTCGACCGCTCGCGCACCTCTCCAGTGCTTCTTCTACGCTCCGATGATGGTACCTTTAAATTCCTTTCCGTTCAAGAGCGCCGCGAAATTGCGCATATTACGGCCGTCTATGATGATCGCACGGATGCCCTCTCGCGCGCCGAGCGCGGCGCCCACGGGATCCACCGGCGCGTGAAGGCCCGGCTTCCACTTTGCCGGGATCAGGCGACGATATTCGCGCCACGTGAGCATGTGGAACGGCACCGCATCCGCATATTTTGCGTGATCTTTGTCGTAGACGTGCGCCGGCTTGCCCGCGATGACCGCCTCGCCCGCGCCAAGGTCCGCCGCGATCCGCATCGCCACATAATCCGTGGACCAGCCCGGCTTCCAGCCCGACGCGATCGTGACCGGCGCGCGGAGCTTCTTGATCTTGCCGCGCTCGTCCATCACCACCGGATCCGCGACATCGCGGAAGATCGTGCGCAGTAGGTGCGCGTTGAGGCGCGTGGCGTGGATGCCGATCCAGTCCTTGTCCTCGTCCGTCACAGTGCGGCTCACCCGCGCGGCGGCCTCCTGGAAGTTGCGCGACAGCTTCCCGCCGCCGATCACGAGGACGAATTTCGTGCCGCGGCGCAAAAACGGCGCGAGAAATTTTTTAAACTTTTTTAAGAACTCCACGTCGATCCCGTCCGGATGCACGATGGAACCGCCCAGCGCGACAACGACGGTCTTGGAGAATTTATACTTCATAACGATGGCGATACGGCGCTACACCGAGATCTGCTGGAGCGCTTTGATGCGAGCCTCGATGGGCGGATGCGTCGCGAAGAGGGTGTGCCACCACGACGCGCCCTTGCCCTTGAATGGCGTGTCGAGCCACATGTGCGCGGTGGAGTCCTTCGCGGTCGCCATCGGCGTCGTGTCCACCTGGATCTTCTGGAGCGCGGAAATCAGCCCCTCCGGATAGCGCGTGAGGAGCACGCCGTCCGCATCCGCGAGCGATTCGCGGCGGCGCGAGATGGCAAGCTGGATCAGCATCGTGCCGATCGGCGCAAGGATGGAAAGCACGATCGCGGCGATGAAGAAGATCTCCTGCGCCTCACCGTTGCCACGTCCGCGGCCGCCGCCAAAGAAGAGCGAGCGCAGGAAGATGTCCGCGATGAGCGAGATGATGCCCGCGAGGATCGCGGCCACGGTGGAGACGAGAATGTCGCGGTTGCCCACGTGCGAGAGCTCGTGCGCGATCACGCCCTGCAGCTCGTCTTTGTTGAGCCGCTGGAGCGCGCCCGCCGTCACCGCCACCGCCGCGTGCTGGGGATCGCGGCCCGTGGCAAACGCATTGATCTGCATCTCGGGAGTAATATACAACGCAGGCATCGGCAAACCCGCCGTGATGCAAAGATTCTCCACGATGTTATACAGCATCGGATTGTCCGCCTTTGAAACGGGCTTTGCCTTGGCGAGCGAGAGCGCGATCTTTGCCGATGCATAATAGCTGATGAACGAATAGACGATGCTGAAGATGATCGCGAAGATCAAAAATGACGGGTCGCCGTAATATTCGGAGATCGCATACCCGAGCGCGCCGAACACGAGAAAGAACACAATGAACAGCATCCATGTTCTTCGAATGTTCGAAGATTGAAGTGTATAAAGATTTGCCGCCATTTAGAACTTCACCGCGACGGGCTGCTTCTCGGCGTCGGTCAGGTCGTTGCCGAAGAAATCCATCTTGGTGAAGCCCATCATGTTGGCGAACATATTCGTGGGGAACACCTGCGTCTTCGTATTGAAGTCGCGCACCATACCGTTGTAGAAACGGCGGGCGGCCTGGATCTTGTCTTCGGTGTCGGTCAGCTCCGCCTGCAACTGGAGGAAGTTCTGGTTGGCCTTGAGGTCCGGATAATTTTCCGCAACGGCAAAAAGCGATTTGAGCGTGCCGGAGAGCTGGTTCTCGGCTGCGGACTTCGCGTCATTGCCCGTCGCGCTCATGGCTGCGGTGCGCGCCTTCGTGACGTCCTCGAACACCGTCTTCTCGTGCGCGGCATATCCCTGCACCGTGGAGACAAGGTTCGGAATCAGGTCATACCGGCGCTTGAGCTGCACATCGATATCCGAAAACGCCTCCTGCGCCCTGTTACGCGTGGTAACAAGCCCGTTATAGGCCAGAATGAGCCAAAGCAGGATAAGTACGACTATTACGACCAATATCCAGATCATGAGTTAATTATATGAAGATTAAGGCACGCTTGCAAGGTAATATACGAGTGCGTCCATATGATTGTTGCGTGGCCACAGAATAAGAACGTCCCTGATCCAGATTCGGATCAGGGACGGTTGGATCGGCTACGAGATGCTCCCATAAATGGGGGCCATTCCGCAGTCCAGATTGTTCTCGGGTTTGAAAACGCACGTTTGAACCTTCCCTTTCGGTGTTTTCATTACTGCCGGCGGCAGGGTGAAGTCGCCAACCCGGACAGAGCCCGGATTTGGAGAGGGCGCGAACGGCGGCAGAAAGAAAACATTCTCCTTAACGACAGCATGTGGAGAAGCCGCCGCAGCCGTTGGCAGATCGAAACCCGCCGACTTCACGACATGAGACTGGGCGAGCGCGAATGGCACCGAAGTGAGGAGAACCGCCGCCACAGAGAGAACGATAACCACGACGTCACGCTTTTTCATCACAAACCCTCGAAAATGGGATAACTGCCTGAATGTATTATACTACAGAAATCACGAAACCGTCAAGCCCCGCGCAAGGCGGGGCCTGTGGAAAACTTCATAATCTCTTTGAACGGCAGCCAGCAGACCGTTAATAGTCCCCTCCCATGCCCGGCATCCCGCCCATGCCGCCCGGCATGCCCATCTCTTTCTTTTCCGGGATGTTCGTTACCGCCGCGCCGATCGTGAGGTAATTCGCCGCCACCGAGACCGCGTTCATGAACGCGGTGCGCGTCACTTTGAGCGGATCGATGATACCCGCCTCGCGCAAATCGCCCATCGTTTTGTTCGTGAGCGCATTGAATCCTTTCCACGGCTCGTTGGTGCGTTTCGCGAGCTCGTCGATCACGCGATCGGCGGACTCTCCGCTGTTCTCGATGATCGCGCGGACGGGCGCCTCGAGCGCGCGGCGCAAGATCGAGATCGCCGCAGCCTTCACAGTCTTTTCCGCCTCCGGCTTGGAAAACAGTTCGAAATTGACGTTCAAAAGCGCGATGCCGCCGCCCGGCACGATGCCCTCTTCCATGGCCGCGCGGGTCGCGGCGACCGCGTCATCAACGCGCTGTTTGAGCTCTTTCTGCGCGGACTCCGTCGGCGCGCCCACTTTGATGACGGCAACGCCGTTCGAAAGTTTACCCAGCCGCTCCTGGAGCTTCTCGCGGTCAAAGTCAGAATCGCTCTTTTTGATCTGCGCTTTGATCGTCGTCGCGCGCGCCTCGATGTCCTTCTTGTCGCCTTTGCCATCCACGATCGTCGTCACATCCTTCGTGGACACGACGCGGCGCGCGCGGCCGAGGTCCGCAAGCTCCGCATTTTCGAACTTCTTGCCGAGCTCTTCGGAGATGAGCGATGCCCCCGTGACGATCGCGATGTCCTGCAGCATCTCTTTCTTGCGATCACCGAATGCCGGCGCCTTCACCGCAAGCACGTTGAAGATGCCTTTCAGCTTGTTGACGATGAGCGTCGTGAGCGCTTCGCCCTCCACGTCATCGGCGATGATCAAGAGGTCCTTCTTGCCGCTTTGCACGATCTTCTCGAGCAGCGACAAAATGTCCTGTATGGACGAGATCTTCTTGTCGGTCACGAGCACGTACGGATCCTCAAGCACGGACTCCATTTTTTCCGGATTCGTCACCATGTACTGCGAGACATAGCCGCGGTCGAACTGCATGCCCTCCACGATCTCGTACGAGCTGCCGACCGTGTTCGAATCGTCAACGGTTACGACGCCTTCGCGACCCACCTTTTCCATCACGGTCGCGATGAGGCCGCCGATCTCCTCGTCCTTTGCGGAAAGCGTCGCCACCTCTTTTATCTTCTTATTGTCATTGATCGCCTCGCGCTGCTTTTCGAGCGCGGCCACCACCGCATCGCTCGACTTCTTGAGCTCTTCCGCAAGCTGGATCACATTGAAGCCCTTTTCGCGGATCACTTTCTCGCCCTCGTCGATCATCGCGTGCGCGAGCACGGTCGCCGTCGTCGTGCCGTCGCCCACGCCGTCATTCGTCTTGTCCGCCGCCTGCTTGATGAACTCGGCGCCGAGATTCTCCCACTTGTCCTCCAGCTCGATCTCCTTCGCGACGGTCACGCCGTCGAACGTCACCTGTGGCGCGCCGTAGCCCTTTTCTATCACCACCGCACGGCCGCGAGGGCCGAGCGTCACCTTGACGGCATCCGCCAGCTTGTCGATCCCCTTTTTGATGGAAGCGCGCGCCTCCTCGTTGAACTTGATCTGTTTTGCCATATTTTTATTCAATGATCGCTAATATATCATCCTCGTCGCCGACCAGATATTTCTTTCCCTCCAGCTCGAACTCGTCCGGCCCGTATTTTTTGAAAAGCACCGTATCGCCGATCTTGACCGCCATCGGCTGAAGCTCGCCTTTGTCGTTCTTCTTGCCCGGGCCGACCGCCACGACCTTCGCCTTCACCGGCCGCTCTTTTTCCATCGTCTCCGGCAGGACGATGCCGCTCGCCGTCGTCTTCTCCTCCTCCACCGGCTCAAGGAACAAATGGTTTGATAAAGGTTTGAAATTCATCGCGTTTTTTATATCGTTTACTGTTTTTGAAATGATTTAGCACTCAGGACCAGTGAGTGCCAATAGGAATTATATGCGAAAACGAGGCAGAGTCAAGAAGGGTTGCACTGTCCGCGGAACCTGTGGACCCAGCGGTGTTCGAACCCGCTTCTCCACTTGTCAACGGTGTTGTTCTACCATATGAACTATGGGCCCAGGTCCGCAGGCTTGAACAGTATAAACAGCACCAATTAAAATCTGATTAAATGAAAAACGGCCATAGAATATGGCTGTTTTTCATGACAAGTGGAGAATGCCCGCAGTTCATGCGAACAACACCTTCGTTAAGATATTAATCCTTCTGCAGTAAAAAGTCAAAAACTTTTTTATCTTTTTTTAATCCTTTCCTTCTTGCCTATTCCACCGTTTGAGCATGTAGAGCGACGACCGAGCAACCTCTTCCGGACGCGCGAACGAGACATTGTGGTTTCCCAATTTTTCCGGAACGACCATCGCCACGTGCGGAGCATTCGTAAAAAGATTTTCTTTCAAAAATTCTTCACGTGTCTTTAGATTTTCCATTTTCTCCGGTTCGGCGACGATCTCTTCAGGATTTGAAAGCAGGTCGCTCTCCCCTTGGATCATTACAACAGGCACTTTTATATCTTGAAGATGCTGGTTCTTTTTCGTCATCTGCCGCAATTCGGACGCCATACGCTCCGGATAGCGGAGGCCGGAACGCATCACTTCTTTTAATATTTCCGCGGTGCCGTCGGTCAAATATTTCCTGTTCTGACCGGCCAGCGCAGATGCCGTGGATCCTTTTATGCGTGGCTTATTTCCGATAGCTCTTCTTGAAGCAACTCCCAAGGATGTCATTTGGGTACTGGCCATGTCCTTCGCATAATTCAAACCGAGCTCCGGAACGGTCTGATCGTATAGCGATAACGAGTCGAGGAGCACAAGCCCTTCTATTTTTATCTTCTCCGCATCTTCCTGTAAAAACGCCGTAAGATGGATGGCCTCCACGCCGCCAAGGGAGTTGCCCACAAGCGTGACATTGCTTAGTCCACGCTCCTCGATAAAGCGGCGGATCGCTTCCGCCTGGATCTCCGTTGAGTTTTGTAGAACGTTGTCGGTTCGCGCGTCAATAGCGTAAGCGGGACCGCCCGAATAATCGGCAAACTCCCCGCAAAGCGTTTCTATGGACTGTGCACGTTCATTGATCGACCACCCCGGCATAAACACGACCGCTTTCTTTTCGGCTTCTGATTCGACCGATGGATCGGCGTATCCTTTTTCCTTCGGCTGATAGATCTTCCAGGCGACATTAACCGCCTCGCCGTTCACTTCGTATTTCTTAGAACCCTCAAGTTCCTCAACCGATCCAACGGGCGTCGGCGGCTGTTCAAATTTCATACCTTCATCCTAGCCCTTCTTGACCTTATCGTAAATGTTCAGCGTGGCCTTCACGGCGTCGCCGACGGAGATGTTGTTCTGGTCGTAGAGCACGTCGCTCACATCGCCCGCGGCCCAGATGCCCGGGCACGACGTCTGCTGGGTCTTGTGGTCCACCACCACGTGGCCAAAGTCGTCGAGCGTGACGAGGCCTTTAACGAAATCGCTGTTTGGCAGAAGCCCGATCTCAACAAACACGCCGTCGAGCGGCAGCTCTTTCACTTCATTCGTCTTCACGTTCTTGGTGGTGATCCCCGTAACGAACGTTTCGCCCTTGATCTCCGTGACAACCGTGTTCCAAAGGATCTCAACGCGCGGGTCGTTCTTGACCTTCTCCTGCGTGACGGGATCGCCGCGCATCACCTCGGATCGCACGAGCAGATACACTTTCGGCGCGTACATCAAAAGGTCTTCCACGCCTTCAAGCGCGGAATTGCCGCCGCCCACGACCGCCACCGTCTTGCCGCCGAAGAGCGGCGCATCGCACGTGGTGCAGAACACGACGCCCTTGCCGTCGAACGGGTCTTCGCCCGGCACGCCGAGCCGTTTGCGGCGGCTGCCGGACGTGAGAAGGATGAATTTCGTGTCGAGCGATTTGCCGTCCTTCGTCGCCACGGTGAACGTGCCGTCATCTTTTTTGACGATGCCCGTGACGAGGTCGCCGTCTATAATATCGATCCCCTGCTGGGCGCGGAGATGTTCCTCGAGCGCCTTCGCGAGGTCAAAGCCGGAGATCGCTTTTGTGCCAATCCAGTTCTCGATGCTATTGGATACCAAGGACTGGCCGCCGAACGAATCGGTGACGAGCGCGGTCTTCATTTTTTTGCGCGCGGCGTAAACGCCGGCGGCAACGCCGCCCGGCCCGCCGCCGATGATGACAAGATCGTACATTAAATTTCGGTTAAAACGTTTACGCCGCCGGAGTTGCCGCCGCCTTGCCGAGGCCGAGCAACTGCTCGATCGTTCGCTGATCGAATCCGATCACGATATTATTGTCGATATCGATGACCGGCACGCCCAGTTGGTGGGACTTGTTGACCATGTCCTCGCGCGCCTTCATGTCGGACGCGACATCGTGCTCTTCGTACGCGACGTTGTTCTTCTTGAAGAACTCCTTCGCCATTTTGCAGTAGACGCAGGTCGGGGTGCTATAGATGGTTACTTTTGCCATGATGAAAATTTTATTAAATGGTTGTTTTGGGTTCGACGTTTGTTTTTAAAAGTTTTTTCTTTTTGGGCTCTTCCGATGCGGGCGCCGCCGCGGACATCCTCTCGCCGAATATCGTCCATGCGTTCAGGACCACCAGCGCGAGTCCGAGCAGCACATCGCACCACTTCGCGACCGAGATGTCGGAGAATCCAAACACCCACGGCGAGATGATCATTATAATCCCGACAACGAGTTCCGTCCAATTTTCAGCCATAGCTTTATTCTACGAGCCTTGCAGGGCGCTGTCGATCGCTTGCTGGAATGTTGCGTATGGCTGGGCGCCAACGATCTGCTGGCCATTGATAAGGAATGAAGGGGTGGAATTGATGCCGACATTGGAGGCGTCGCTCTTTTCCTGCGCGACAATGGCGGCGTCGGTGTTGTTCTGCACGCAACTCGTGAACGTCGTCATATTGAGGCCCACCTGCTGGCCAAGCTTGAGCAGTTCCGTGGTGCTGAAGAACCCGTCATCCTCGGCGCCTCCGTTCGAGACGTCGGCCACTTTTGCGGAATAAAGCGCGTCATGATACGGCCACAGCTTGCCCTGGTCCTCCGCGCATTGTGCGGCATTCGCGGCAACAGTGGATTCCGGCCCGAGGAACGCAAAGTCGCGAAACACCATCCGGACCTTGCCTGTGTTCACATAATTCTGGATGATCTGCGGCTCCGTCTGGCTGAAAAACTCGCCGCAGAACGGGCATTGATAGTCGCCGTACTCGATGAGCGTCACCGGCGCATTGGCCTGTCCGAGGATCGCATCGCGCGGACCGAGCGTCATCGCCTGCGCCGCCGTCACGGTCGTGGTGGTCGCTACCGTGCCCGCGCCAACGTTGCCGTCGGCCGGCGCACCGCCCGTGCCGCCTTTATAGAGCGCCACGAACACCAGCGCCCCGCAGACCATGACCGCCGCGATCAGGATGCTGATGGGAAGGAAAAGGTCGCGCCGCCTGCCGCCGCGTCCCACCGAAACATCAACCTCGCCGACGTTGATCCTGACCTCTTCGTTCTCCCGCTGCTCCCCAGAATGCTTTTGTTCGCTCATGATTTTTATGTTCTTTTAATTATACTGCACGGCCCCGGGGAATATCAATGGCTGAACAGCGCATAATCATGCGGAAACAGCTTGGCGGTGATGACGTACATTCCGTACACGATGAACGGCGCCGCGAAGACATCGATGGAATAATGCACATGGGCCAAAAGCACGGCAATGCCAAAAAATACCGTCAAAAAGAGGAATACGTAGCGCAAGGGCCGGTCATCCCAAAAAATGAGCGCGAGGAGGAACGGAAAAGCGGTATGCCCCGAATAGAAAAAGTTGCCCTGGAACGTGATGAGGTGATAAAGGCCATATCCGCGGTTATGCGCGCTCGGCGAATATTCCAGCGGATACGGACCGACGTGCGTCAAACTGAAAAAGAAGGCGCGGGAAACGATATAGAACGCGACGGCCTTGATGCCGAAAAGAAGATGGCGCGGATGGACGGCGAGGAGCGCCCACGCGAACACCCACATGAGAATGGCGCCGCCCACGATGACCCCGTCCATATTGACGAGCGGCAGATTGTCCAAAAAGAGGTCCTTCACGCCGGGCGCATTCACGGCGACGCGCGACGAAAAATGGCCGAGGAAGATCTGGATAATGAGGCTGAGCGCAAGCAGTAATATCCCGAACCACAGGGATCGCTTCCGGGCAGGCGTCCAAAATCCGACATGTTCTTTAAATACCGCGAGCATTCATATAGTATAACAGGTATGGATCTGCTGACCGCCGGATTTCAGGGAACGCTCCAATGGGTGCTCCAGCACGGTTATCCGCTGCTGTTCGTCCTGATGCTCATTGAAGGTCCTGTCGTGACCGCGGCGGCGGCGTTCGCGGCGGCACTGCACTACATGAACATCTGGATCGTGCTTCTGCTGTCCGTTCTCGGCAACTTTATTCCCGACATTGTCTATTATGCGATGGGCTATTGGGGACGGGAGAAGTTCATCAACCGGTACGGCCGCTATTTCGGGATCACAAAAGAGCGCGTTGCCGCCACGGAAAAACTGGCAGAGGCGCACACCGGAAAATCGATATTCGTGATCAAAATGCTGCCGCTGCTCGCCACCCCGGGGCTCATCATCATCGGCGCGACCAGGATGGATATAAAAAAATATGCGTTCTGGAGCATCCTCGTCATCATTCCCACGTCTCTTTTTTATCTGATCATCGGCTACTACTTCGGCGATGCATACAATACGATCCAGCACTACCTGAACCTTGGCGCATATGTGATCGGGGCAGCGGCCGTCGTGATCGTCGCGATCGCATGGTTCCAAAGAAAATATTTCTCCCGGCTCGAAAAAAAGCTTGAAGGCGAATGATGCCATGCGCATAGCGATATTTTCGGACAATTTCTATCCGGAGCTTTCCGGGATCTCAGACTCGGTGCGCACGCTCGCGAAGACGCTGGGCGCCCGCGGCCACCACGTCCGGTTCTATGCGCCATACTATAGCGGGAAGAACTACGCTGCGATCGGCGTCCCGTTCCGCGAGCTCGATCTCGGCCCGAACATAACGGTGCGCCGGCTCTTTTCCATCCCCTTCCCGATGGGGACCGCCCAGGGGCGCGCGGTGATCCCGTTCGGCGTGAACGTCCGCGATGTCGCCGCGTTCGGCGCGGACATCATCCATACCCAGATGTTCTTCGGCGTCGGGCTGGAGGCCATGTTCGCGTCATGGGCGCTTACCCGTCCGCTTGTGGGCACCCAGCATACCGCAGTAAAGGAATTCCTGCGATATAGCCCCATCAAAACGAAGTGGTTCAACGACGGATTCCTCAATTACGTCAATTGGTATTACGAGCACTGCGACCTGGCAACCGCGCCGTCACGCTGCGTCTTCGACGAGATGCGCGCGCTCGGATTCAAGAACGCCCGCACGCAGGTGATATCGAACCCGGTCGACACGCAGACGTTCCGCCCGCTTCCCGCCCGGGACGCGCTCAAAAAAAAGTTCGGCTTCGGGCCGACGACGATCATCCATGCCGGACGCCTTTCCGTGGAGCGGCACCCGGAAGTGCTCATGCGCGCGCTCCCCATCATCAAGGAGCGCGTCCCGGGCGCAATGCTCGCGTTCGCCGGAAACGGCACGATGGAGAATGAACTGCGCGCGCTCGCGCGCGCACTGGACGTTGAAGATTCCGTGAAATTTCTGGGCTTCGTGGACCATACAACGCTCGCCGAAGCATACAACGCGTCCGAACTGTTCGGCATCACGAGCACCGACGATACGCAGAGCCTCGTGATGATGCAGGCGATGGCCGCAGGCCTGCCGGTCATCGGCGTGGACGCGCGCGGCCTGCCGGAATATATCAACGACAAGAACGGGTTCATCGTAAGACCCGGCGATGAGCGCGCCGTGGCGGAAAAAGCGATCTTCCTTTTTGAAAATCCCAAGGCAGCCAGGAATCTGGGCGCAGGGGCACGGACATACGCGGAAGGCTTTTCGGAAGATGCCATCGCGGACATATGGGAGGAAATATATAAAAAGACCATTAAGGATTATAATGAGGAAAAGCACCTCCAATGAAGATCAGCGTGGTGATACCCGCCTACAACGAGGAACATTACATCGGCCCGTGCATACAAAGCGTGCAGGAACAGCATTCCGCGGATATTTTTGAGATCATCGTCGTGGAGAACGGGTCCACCGACAACACGCTCGCTGCCGCGAAGAAGTTCCGCGGAGTGACCGCCATCCACGAACCGAAAAAAGGGCTCTCGAACGCGCGGCAACGCGGATTCCTGGAGGCAAAGGGCGACCACGTCGCGTTCATCGATGCCGACTCGCGGATCCCCGCCGGATGGGCCGATATCGTCAAAAAAGAATTCGCGCGCGATCCGGGGCTCGTGTGCCTTTCCGGGCCGTTCCACTATTACGACCTCCCGCCTTTGCAAAAATTCTTCGCGGAGCTATTATGGGACATCACCGCAATGCCCACCTACTGGCTCACCGGCTTCATGGCGCTCTTCGCGAACTGCGTGGTAAGGCGCGAGGCGCTCGCGAAGATCGGCGGCATAGACACCAGGATCGCGTTCTATGGCGATGATACCAATCTTGCGTGGCGGCTCAGCAAAGTGGGCAAGGTAAAATTCACGATGAAGTTCTATATCCTCGGCTCCGGGCGCCGCCTCGCGCAGACGGGACTTATCCGGACATTCTGGCGTTACGGAACAAGCTATCTTTCGATGGCGCTCCTGCACCGATCGCCGGGCGCCGACCACTATGACGAGGTCCGCTGATCACATTCCATTCATGGCAAATCCAACACCGAAAGACAGGGCGATCGTCGCAACGCTGATATTCATCGCGTTCGGCGTGATCGGGGCGGTCGTCGCGCGCAACGACCTTGCGTTCGCATGGCCACCGATGCTCTTCTACGCCATGCTCGTATGGAACGACTATTATTCCATAAAGCATTTTTCGAAGATCATCCCGCCGGGAAAAGCATCGCAGGTGATCATTGATATCGCGCTCGTCGTCCTTCATTTCACGTCAGCGCTCCTCTTCGGTAACCCGTTCCTTTTTGCGATCACGATCACCGTGCTCTTCATCCTCGCCGTGCTCAAATACGCCGGCGACCTCCCTTCGGTCAAGAACTCCCGCGCGCTCTACCGCAAAGTGAAGATCGACGCGCTGGGCGCGCTCATCTCGGCCCTCACGCTCGCGGGGATGCTCATCGGCTATCCGTGGCAGGCGACGGTCGCGTGGACCGTCATTTTCGTGTGCGCAAGCATCTATGTGATCCTCATAAACCCCCTCTATCAGGACGCGATCGGAACATCATGACGAAGATCAGCTTTATCGTTCCGGCGTACAACGAAGAGAACTACATCGGCCACTGCCTTGACGCGATCATCGCGGAGATCGGCGGCCGCGACGGTTATGAGATCATTGTCGTGGACAATAATTCCTCGGACCGGACGTGCGATATCGTTGCCCGGAAGTACCCGTCGGTGACGCTTCTTCACGAGCCGCGGCGCGGCGCCAACAGCGCGCGGGAGACAGGATTTCTGGCCTCCACGGGCAGCCTTGTCGCGTTCCTCGATGCCGACACCGAGCTCGGCCGCGGATGGATCGACCGCGCCGAGCGCGCATTCGCAAAGGACCCGCACCTCGTATGCCTTTCAGGACCGTTCATCTATTATGATCTTCCCGGCCCGGTACGGGTGCTCGTCACGATATTCTACGGGATATCATACATCGTCTACGTCGTGAACAATTTCATCTTCCGCAACACGTCCGTCATCCAGGGCGGAACGGAGATCGTGCGTCGCGACGCGCTCGCGAAGATCGGCGGCCACGACGTCACCCTCACCTTCTATGGCGACGACGCGGACCTCGCGCGGCGCCTGAGCCGAGTGGGCGAAGTGCGTTTCTCGTATACGTTCGCCATGCGCTCATCCGGACGCCGGCTGGCAAAGGAAGGCGCGTTTACGACGGGCCTTCGTTACGCGATGAACTATTTCTGGATCACGCTCTTCAACCGGCCGTTTACGACGACATCCACGGAGGTACGCCTGGCGCCGGGCCAGCCGATATACAGGCCGGAGAGCAGGACCAAAGAATGGGCCATCGCACTCCTGGTCGTCGCGGCCTTCTTCGGCATCGTGGAAGCGCTTATTTACGCATTCTCCCGCTTCCGCTTATAATAAGGACGACATGGACGCCGGAAATAAGCTGAAGGTATTCCTCTTTTTCGTGGCGGATGCCGTGGCGTTGTACGCCGCGCTGTTCATCACGCTCATTATCCGTTACGGCAGCCAGTTCTACGAGCAGTTCGAGGACGCCCACGTGGTGCCGTTCACCATCATCTTCGTGCTGTGGATCATCGTCTTTTACATCGCGGGGCTTTATGACCTGCGCCGCCTCCGCAACAATCTGGAATTCCTCAAGACGCTTTCCCTGTGCCTCGGCGTGAACGCCGCGCTCGCGATCGCGCTCTTTTATCTGATCCCGGCGTTCGGCATCGCGCCGAAGACGAACCTCGCGATATTCATCGTCATCTTCGCGGTGATCGAGATATTCTGGAGACAGTGGCTGAACAACGCCATTTCGTCGGGCGAAGCGCCCAACAAGGTTTTTTTGGTAGGAGCCGGAGGGCCGGTCGAGGAACTGACGGAAATGATACGCTCCAATCCCCAGATCGGATATGAAATAAAAGAATGGGTGCCGCATAACGGCGAGGAAACGCTCGCGAAGATACGCGACGCGGTCGAGAAACATGCCGTGAACATGGTCGTCGTCCCCCGCCACCTCAAGCAGGACCGCGCGGTGGCAAACCTTTTGTACGAGATACTGAGCCATGGCACCGAGGTCCACGATTTTTCCAATTTTTACGAGCTCGTGATGAGGAAGGTGCCCCTCTCGGAGCTTGAGGAAACCTGGTTCCTCGAGAACCTGTTCCTGCAAAATTCGTTTTCGACGTTCTTCAAGCGGATCACGGATTTCGTCTTCGTTACCCTCCTTACGATCGTCGCGATCCCGCTCTTCCCGATCATCGCCCTCTGCGTGGCCCTGTCCTCGAGAGGACCCATCATCTTCACGCAGCGGCGCGTGGGGAAGAACGGCGTGCTGTACGACCACTACAAATTCCGCACCATGTACGTGAACGACCGGAACGAGTGGCTGGAGAAGGACAGCGCGCGCGTCACGCCGGTGGGCACGGTCCTGCGGAGCACCCACCTCGACGAGCTCCCGCAAATATGGAACGTCCTGCGGGGCGACATTTCGCTCGTCGGCCCGCGCCCGGACTTCATCGACTTTTACGACCAGCTGAAGGACAAGATCCCGTATTACAACATCCGCACCATCATCAAGCCGGGGCTCACGGGGTGGGCACAAGTGAATTTTCCCCGGACCCTTTCCGCGGAAGAGACAAAGGAGCGGCTTTCGTACGACCTCTACTATCTCAAGAACCGCTCCGCGGTGATCGACGTGCTCATCATCCTGAAGACCATCCGGACGGTGGTCGGCGCCCTCGGCAAATAGAAACGGCACATGAACATTCTCATTACCGGCAACGCCGGATATATCGGCGGCATCGTGACGGAAAAACTTTCCGCGGATGCGCGGGTCAAAAAAATATTTTCCATCGACCTCCTGCCGGTGCCTGAGGCGTTCCGGAGCGACCCCAAAATAACCTGGGTCCAGGCAGACCTCGCGATCCCCGGCTGGGAAAAAAAGATCCCCGCGGATGCCGCGATCGATGCCGTCATCCATTGCGCGTACAAGATCCGCAACCCGTACGGAAAGAAAGACACAGTGGCGGCGAACAACGAAGCCGCGTGCCGCGCCGTCTTCTCATTCGCATTCGCGCGCAACGTTCCGCGCCTCATCTACCTGAGCAGCGTCGCGGCCTACGGCGCAAAGCCCGCGAACATCGGACGCCTGCTCACGGAGAATGAGCCGCTTAGCGAAACGCAAAATCCGTACGGCCACCAAAAGGCGCTGTCAGAAAAGATCCTCAATGAGCTGTTCGCGCAAAAGAAACCGGCAACGCGGGTGTCCGTCCTGCGGCTGAACAGCGTGACCGGACCGCGCGGACAGGGGCTTGAAAGCAAGTTCGGGCTCATCACGTTCCTCAAAAAGCTCCTGCCGTTCATCATAGAGGCGGATCCCGCATGGGCGCGCCAGTTCGTCCACGAAGAGGATGTGGCGCAGGCCATTTACCTGCTGGCAACGCAGGACACGGCGGCCGGAGCGAACGGCCCGGAGGCGTTCAACATCGCTCCGGAAAAATTCCTGACGGCGCGCGACATCGCAAAGTTGCTCGATAAAAAAGTGCTGCGCGTCCCCGCGTGGTCCATCCAGCCGCTCTTCTGGATCGCATGGAACCTGTCGCTCGGCAAGGTCCCCACGCGGCCCGATTCGTATATGGGCCTCATCTACCCGATCAACGTGAACGGGTCGAAGATAAAAACGACCGGATTCGGCTATCGCTATACGGCGGAAGACGCGCTGATGGCGAAGCGATAGGCTATAGGACCAAGCCGTCGGCGGCTCTTTTTAAAGAATCGGCCTGGCGTTCTGCGTGCTTTTTAAGGAGCCACGAACTGGACTGTATTTTGCCCCCTTTGCCGACATTGAAGACCATCGTGCAGCCGATCTCGTCACACACGGCAACCTCGGGGACGTTGTCAAGCTTCCGGTCCCCCCCGTTCGCAAAAATATCGGGCCTGATCGCGCGAAGTTCGCGCGAGACGCTCATGTCTTTGTCGTTCGGCTTATGCTTCGTGATGACGACGCGGTCCACGGAACGAAGCGCCTCGATCACCTCTTTTCGTTCCTTCTCCGGCATGAACGCAAATCCCTTTTTCTTGTTAAGCCAATGGTCATTGTTGAGAATGACGACGAGCTCGTCCCCCAGGGCGCGCGACCGTTCGAACATGCGCACGTGGCCGATATGGATAGGGTCAAAACCGCCGGAAACAGCGACGACAATTTTTTTTGCGGGGCGGCGGGAAATGTCTTTTTTATTTTTCATGTTGATTTACGGAAGCCGCTTTTTCGGCTATCCTTTATGAGTTACAGCATAATCCCTATGCTCCAAAAAATAAAGGACTTTCTGTTCAAAAACACGAGCGCCAAACAGACGGTGGCGAAGAACACATTCTGGCTATCAGTGTCAAATTTTGGCGGCCGGCTCATAAAGGCGGTGATCATCATCTACGCCGCCCGGGTCCTGGGGACCGACGGCTATGGCGTATTTTCGTACGTCATCACTCTCGCCGGATTCCTGACGCTTTTTATGGATCCCGGCATCAACGGCATCCTGATCCGGGACGCGGCCAAGGTGGACGATAAAGAGCGGCGCGCCGTTTTTGGGACGATGTTCGTGATAAAGCTCGTACTGCTCGTGATCGGCGTGGGCGTCATCATTTTCGTCGCGCCGCTCTTTACGACGCTCCCAGGGGCAAAGGTCCTTATCCCGATCGTCGCGCTCGTGCTGGCGTTCGATACCCTGCGCGAGTTCTTCTTCTCGCTCATCCGCGCCACGGAGAATATGCAATGGGAAGCGGCTATATTCCTGCTTGCCAACGTCGGCATCGTCGTCTTCGGCTTTATTTTCCTCGCGTATGCCGCGACCGCACAATCGTTCAGCTGGGGCTACGTGGCGGGCGACGCGCTCGGCACCATTGCGGCGATGATCGCCCTGCGCAGTTATTTCAAAAAGATATTCTCGCAGTATGATCCGGCGCGCGTCATGCCGATCCTCCGGGCCGCGTGGCCGTTTGCGATCAGCGGCGCGCTCGGGCTCCTTTTTACGAACAGCGACATCCTGATCATCAGCTGGATGCGTTCCGCATCGGATGTCGGCATCTACTCCGCCGCCATCCGCATCATCCAGACGCTCTATCTGGTGCCGGGGATCATCCAATATGCCACGCTTCCCATCATCTCGCGGCTCGCAAAGAATGACAGCGCGCGTTTTCGCACGGCGCTCGAACGCACGCTCGGCATGGTGTTTCTCATGTCCATCCCCCTTTCGCTCGGCGGCATCGTTCTCGGCACGCAGATCATGGGCTTCATCTTCGGCCCATCGTATGCCGCAGGCGGCCTCGCATTCAAGATCCTCGCCGCCACGCTCATGTTCGACTTTCCGGCCGCCATCATCATCAACGCGCTCTTCGCATATGAACACCAGAAGAGCCTCGTCATTTCATCCGCCCTTGGAGGGGTGGTCAACGTCGGCCTCGACCTTACGCTCATTCCGTTCTTCGGGATCACCGGATCTGCGGTTGCGACCCTGATCGCGCAGGCGATCAACAACGGCTATCTGTGGTGGGCAATGAAGAAAGTGAATCCGTTCACGGTGCTCTCGTCCCTCAAGAGGATATTCATCGGCGGCATCGTGATGGCCGCCTGCGCGATCGGCCTCATGGCGCTCGGCACGAACGTGGCATTGAACATCATCCTCTGCACGATCGTCTACTTTGGGGCGCTGCGAGTGATGCGGGAACCGTTGCTCATAGAGATCAAGCGCATCATCTTCCCTCCGGCCGTCCCCGTGGGCGCGTAGGGAGTATATTTGACATATTATTTATTTTATGCTAACATATAGCCAGCATTTCGGAGGTCAAAATCATGCGGCTCGAGAATCTGGCGGGGTACAGTGCTACCGTCATTGGAACGCTCATGATGCTGCCGCAGGTCATGCGCCTCCTGAAAACAAAGAAGGCGCAGGATCTGTCGCTCATCATGGTCTCTTTCTATGTGGCCAACTGCGCGCTATGGCTTATCTACGGATGGCTTATCAGCGCCCGGCCAGTGGTCGTTTCCAACGGTTTGGGGCTTGTGATCGGCGTCATCCAGGTGACGCTTAAAATCAAATATCAACGGATCTACCAACAGGAACGATAGGAGGCGCTTGTGCCGGGAAAAGAAAAAGCTGTCCTTCTTGATTGCGACGGGGTCCTGTTCACGCTCGTAGATCACTGCGGCGAGTACGGCGTGTCCCCCAGGGTTCAATCGGAGATCGTGGTGATCGACGAATTGGGTGCGCTGCTCGACAAGGCAATCGCCCTCGGATTCAAGATCATCTGCCACACCAACCAGCCGGATCTTTCAAGGGGAAAGGTTTCCGCGGAATTTATTGAGAAAAAGCACGAGATGCTTCGGGAGAAGTATCCCCAGATCGCGGACATCTTCATCTGCCCGCATACGGAGACCGACCTCTGCAGCTGCAGAAAACCGAAACCGGGGCTCCTTCGACAGGCCGGAAAGAAGTACGATCTGGATTTCTCGAAGTGCTGGGTCGTCGGCGATTCGCGCGGAGATATCGAGGCGGGGACGCTTGTCCACGCAAAGACGATCTTCGTTCAAACCAGATACAACTGCGGGTCGCCAGCGATCGACATCGCGACGGTGATCGCAAAAAACACAAAAGGCGCGCTCACGCTGATCATTGCCCTCGAAACGGGCGAAAAGATCACCGACGACGTCTAGCATCACGCAGGGAGACAACGCAGCAAGGCATCCGCATTCCGGATGCCTTTCTTTTTGCCTATCGGGAAAAAAGCACTTTTTTGAGGCGCGAGAGCGAGCTGTTCATCGCGCGGCGAACGGGGCCCGGAAGGCTTGCGTACACGATATAGAGATCGGCGATGGTGATCGCCTTCCAGAAGCCAGGATAATCATGCCGGTAGCGCAGTACGATCCGGCGCCCCCATAAGGCATTTTCCTTTTGATGGGCGAACGAAGAGCTGTTTCCCCACATCCGGTAGGCAAGATAATATTCGGGGAAATTATACAGCTTCCCCTTCTTTCCCAGCTTCAGCCAAAAGTCCCAGTCAGCGAACTGGCGCACCGCTTCGTCGTACATCCCCCCTTCGACGCGCCGGAACATTGCCGTGGAATTTGCCACGGGGTTCGCGTAGAGCGCCACGCGGCGGATGGCATCGTTCGTCTCCGGCTTCAGCACTTTTGAGCGCTTCTTGCCCGTCTCATCCATGATGATGAAGCCACCGCCACATCCAATGTGGTCAGGATGTTCGTCCAGGAACTTCGTCTGTTTTTCCAGCTTATGAGGATCGATCCACCAGTCATCGTCGTCGAGGATCGCCACATATGTTCCCGTGGCTTTGGAGAGGGCGAAATTTGAGCTGTTGGCGATCGTGCCTTTGGTGGCGCGATGGAAATAGCGCACCCTTCCGTC
Source organism: Minisyncoccota bacterium (assembly GCA_035509435.1). Classification (GTDB taxonomy): domain Bacteria; phylum Patescibacteriota; class Minisyncoccia; order UBA6257; family 2-01-FULL-56-20; genus JAKAGE01. The sequence continues at coordinate 22,700 of DATJLR010000001.1, forward strand.
GGCGGCAAACTGCTTCATGACCTCTTCCGTGGCATCATTCTCGCTGTCGTCACTGATGACGATCTCCCAATCGGTGAATGTCTGCGCGAGCACGCTTTTGATCGCGCCTCCGATGAACTGCGGGCGGTTATAGGTAACAAGCAATACGGTCACTTTAGGCATGGGATACTAGTTGAGGGTTAGCTTTTATGTGATCTTCCACCTCCTTCCATTTTTCCATCGTGTCTATCCCCTTTGAATAATCGTCGCACTCATAGGAATAGAAATTCTCGCCTGCCGCGACGATCGCGGGAAGCACCTGTTTCCCGAGGTCGGATGGAACGCCCTCCGGAATATAGCCAAGGATTTTTTTATCCAGAATGAACGCGCCGCGCATGCGATATGCGTTTGGATACCGCTCCGTATGCGGCTTGCCATGGATCTTCACGAATCTTCCGTCCGCATCCAGCTCCGCGACGTCGGCGTCCGCATAGTCATCGGTCTTCTTCGTCCGCTGCATGCCGATCGGATCTTTTTTTTGCGCGTATGACTCGGCCATCTTACCGTAGTCCATCAAGCTGAACGTGTCACCGTATATATAATAAAAGAGGCCGTTCAGTCGCGGCCCGAACTGCCTGATGCCGCCCGCCGATCCGAGCGGTTCCTTCTCCACAAGATACTCTATTTTTACGCCGAACGCGGACCCGTCACCGAAATGGTCCATCACCACCTGCGGCAAATAATGGAGCGTAAAAAAGAATTCGCGCACCCCGTATTTTTTGAACCGTTCGACGTGCCACTCGAGCATGGGCTTCCCCGCAATGAGGATCATGGGCTTGGGGATGGTGTCGGTCGCGGGGCGAAGACGCGTCCCGAATCCGCCCGCCGAAATGATGGCCTGTTCTATCATGGTCGCGTGGTCGTTATCCTTTTGGATGCTCCCCCCAATCAAAGCCCTTTTGTTTTGGTATGACGCGGCGAAAAGTATAGATGTCTGACGTGGCGATCTCGTTCAGGTGCGCCGGGATATCCTCATACGCATCCCACATCGCGGAAAGCGTGCGCCCCGTCAATCCCTCCGAAGCATCCGACGCCAGAAATACGCACAACCCGGCGGCTTTTTCAGGAGAGGCGCCGCCGGATCCCTTCTGCTTCAACGCGCGCTCATAGTTTGCCGCCCCCGCCTTTTCCGGGCCCGCGGCGATAAGGTCGGCGAGGAATTGCGTGTTGACGGCGCCCGGCGCGATGGCGTTCACGCGAATATGATACGGCGCAAGCTCCATGCCAGCGGTTTCCGTCAAGCGCACGACGCCGCCTTTCGCAGAAACATAAGAAGTAAAGTTCTCATATGCCCCTTCGCCTCCGCCGGAAAAGTTGATGATAGATCCCTTATTGGCCTGCTTCATCATCGCGCCGAACGCGCGCATGGAAAGAAAGGTGCCGAAGAGATTGACCTCGAGCGCCTGCAGCCACTGTGCGGGATCCACGTCGGTCACCGGCCCGATCGGACCCGAAACCGCGGCGGCGTTGACCAATACATCGACCCTTCCCCATGCCTTTCCCGCCTCTCCGGCAACGCGCGCGACCTCGTCCTCGCGGGAAACATCCCCGGCGGAGACAAGCACCTCGCCGAGCGGCGAGAGTTCGCTTTGCGCGGCAGCGAGCTCTTCCGGCTTGCGCGCCATCAGAATGACGCTCGCGCCTTCGCGAAGGTACGCCCGGGCGATCTCCTTGCCGATGCCCCGGCTCCCGCCGATCACGACCGCTTTTTTATTTTCCAATACGCCCATGGTTCTTTTTGTATATCGTATCGATGATCTTCACCGCTTCGTACGCGTCCTCGCCGCGCGGGATCCGTTCGCGTGCGCCCGCGACCGCGCGCGCGAATGCCGCAAGCTCGCGATGCAGGGAATCATATTTGGTCTCCTCGCCAAAAACATATTTCTTCTCCGTGGGATGCGCGAATGTCGGGTCGCGCCGTCCCCAGACCAATTGCTCGGGACCGCGATAACGCTTATCGAGGCCATCGATCACGAGGTATCCCTTGTCGCCATATGCCTCGAACGAGTGCACCCATTCCCAGTTCGTCCAACTCACGTGAATGGAGGCGACGCGGCCTTCTTTCGTGCGGAGCAGGGCAAAGCCGTTGTCCTCCACGTCGCCGCCCCAGAACATATTCTCCGCGAATCCTTTCACATCCCTGAAGTCCCCCATGAACCATCGGGCCATGTCGATCATATGGATGCCCTGATCGAAAAGCTCCCCGCCCCCCGCGACCGCTTTTTTAAAACGCCACTCCTTGTTATATCCGGGTCGGCCGCCGAACCCGTACCGCGCGCGGATGAACAAGATCTTTCCGATGCCTCCGGCCTCGAATATCTCGCGCGCCTTCACATAGCCGGCGTGATAGCGATGATTGAACCCCGGCATGTACACGCGCTTGTTCTTTTTTGCGACGGCGACGTTCTTTGCGATCTCGCGCGCGTTCATGCCGCAGGGCTTCTCGCAAAACACATGCTTCCCGGCCGCGAGCGCCGCATGCGATATCGGCGCAAGGAACTTGTGCGGAGTCGCCACAAGCACCGCATCCACATTTTTGTCCCGGAGGACATCGTTCCAGTCCGTCGTCACGATGCAGTCGGGAAAGCCGGCGGCGATGGCTTTCGCCGCTTCAATATTCACGTCAGCCACAGCCCAAAGCTTCACGCCGCGGGTCCGCTGTATGGCTTCCGCCCAGACCTTTCCGATGCCGCCCGCGCCAACGAGCGCCAGCCGCATATCGCCCTTTTTGCGTTGGGATCTCATCGTTGATTATTAGAATAGCACGAAAATAGGGCCTTTTATAGGATATTGACTTATTATCATAATAATGATAATATATGCCCAGTGCCTTGTGAATGAAATGCGGGGCGCAGAGGAGATATCGTGTTCGATATAGTGGCAATTCTGGGTCGCGGCATCCAGCGTGCATTTAAAGGCGGCCCGTGGGTCCTCACCGAGGACCTCGAGCTGTGCGACAAAGATTCCGCGCATCTTCCGGTCCATGCGGAAGCGGACGACGACAGTCCCTTTTGCATGATCGGCGGCGGAGAAATGAACCTCCTTGCGGGCTTCTATCTGGCCTGTAAATTCAAACCGGCAGTGATGGTCTGCGCGCACGGCGGCAGGTCAAAATACCTGGAATCGATCGGCGCGCCATCGGAGAGCGAGGTCATGACGGGCTATCTCGGCACCCTGCTCTCAACCGTGAAGCATGACCCGATCGGCGAATTCGAAATCGTGATATGGCCCCGGGAACGCCAACTTCCCGTTCCCGCCAACACGAGGCAGGAACTGCTGAACATCTTCGACCTGGCGCTCGACCGCGGCCTTTCTCGCATCGCGATCGTGACCGTCGGGGTGCACGTTCCCCGCACCGCGACGTACATCGCAAAGCACCTCTCCGTCTACCCGCAGTATCGGGAACTCAACCCCGTGCTGCTCGAGAGCGAAGAGGTCCTGCTCGACACCGACCGCGAGAAATATGCGGCCCGTGTCGAAACGATGAGAGCCTCCAAAGCGTTTGCCCGCAACTGGGCGCGCGAGGCGGATGGCATCCAGAAGATCGTCCGCGACGTGTACGGCGATGCGAAACCGAAGGTCGTCGTCGCCTGATCGACGACATTGCAACCGCAGCCAACTCAAAGAATACCTTGGGTTGGCTGTTTTTTTATCCTCTTTCTCCCTCAATGATCCGCACGGCGTCGCCGAGCGTCGCCGTTACGTGATCGAATTTCGCATCGGGGAAAAATTTGTCGTCATCGCTCTCTCCTCCCGATCTCACAAGGATCGTTTTTATATGCGCCCGGCGCCCGGTTTCCATATCGCGAAGACGGTCGCCCACGCACCAGCTGCGCGTCATATCAATATCAAAATCTTTTTGAGCCTGCTCGATAAGCCCCAGGCCCGGCTTGCGGCACGCGCACTGCCCTTCCGCGCGATACCGGTGCGGACAAGTGTAGACGCCGTCCAAACGCGCGCCCGCGGCGCCAAGCATGGCACGGAGCGCGTCGTGGATATTTTCCAATCCTTCGGGCGAGAGCAGGCCTTTCTCTACGATCGGCTGGTTGGTAAGCACGATCACGAGAAATCCGCGGCGATCGAGCTCCGCGATCGCGGCGGCGGCGCCGGGGAAAAGCTCAAGCTGGGACGGATCAGTAAGCTCGTCAACCTGCTTTACGATCGTCCCGTCCCGATCAAGGAAGACCGCCGGTTTTTTTATTTTGTCGATTCCCATTTTCCTTTCTGCGATTGGAACTTGGGATGGGAGACTATCATGTGCCACACGACGGCCTGGAACGCCTCGGTGTGGGGCGTCACGTTATCGGGATTCACGACGGGCACGAGCACGCACACATCCGCCACTTCTTTTGTATAGCCTCCATCACGGCCGACGACGCCAAGCACTTTCGCGCCGACCTGCTTTGCAAGCTTCAGTGCCTCGACGATGTTCGTGCTGATGCCTTTCTCCGCATTGCCGCCCCCGACCGAGAACACGAGCACTGCATCCTTCTCGTTCAGATTGCTTCCCAAAAGCCAGTTGGAAAAGACGGTGTGAAAGCCATCGTCATTGGTGCGCGCAGTGATCTCCGAGACATTGTCCACCGGAGTATATGCTTCGATCGCGGCAAGCTTTCGAAAATCATTGACCGCATGGCTTGCGTGTCCCGCGCCGCCGCCGACGCCGAGCACAAAAAGGCGCCCTTTGTCATCGCGAACCCGGCTGAGCACGGTGATCATTTTGTTGATCTCGTCCTGATCGAGCGTCTGCGCGATCTTTTCCACCTCTTTTAAATATGAACCGATGTGTTCTTTGTACATGATCTTTAAAATAATTTAATAAAGCGTATAGCCAACCTTTTGCCCGTCGTCGTAGAACATTTTTACCGTATCGAGCGAAAGCTCGTCAAGGTCATATCCTATTTTTTCGATCTTTTTTAGGACATCCGGCGTGACAGTGATGATGTCCGCTCCCACTTCCTCCGCCTGATAGATGTTATAAAGCTCGCGGGGGCTTGCCCACAGGAGCTCATATGCGGGCGTCTTCGCAAGCAACGCCTTTGCCTCCTTCATGAGCGGCACAGGATCAACGCCGGTGTCCGCAATGCGACCGGCAAACACGGAAATGACGGCGGGGACATCCGGGCGCAGGGCACCGATGATGTGGTCCACCTGGGCCACCGTAAGTATCGCCGTGACGTTCATCTTGATCCCGTCGGCCGCAAGCTTCTTCACGAGATCGAACGACGACTCCCGCTTTGTGTTCGTGATCGGGATCTTCACATATACATTGCTCCCCCACGAGGCGATGACCCGTGCCTGCCGTTCCATCTCGACGAAGTCGTCGGAAAACACCTCGAAGGAAATAGGGCGATCCTTGATGACGGTAAGAATATCTTTTGCGAATCCCACATAGTCGGTGATCCCCGCCTTGCGCATAAGCGTGGGATTTGTCGTGAATCCCTTGATGAACGGCTTTTGCGCCAACTCCACGATGCTCGCTTTTTCTGCGCCATCGGCGAATATCTTGATATGCAATTCTTCGATCTTTTTTGGCATGCTAAAAATCGACAAGCGTCTTCGACCCCTCGAAATCAAAGCGGTACCGCATCTCGCGAAGGCCGAAGGGGCGCATCGCATCCCGGAACCTCCGATGGTCCCGCGGCACGTAGAACGTGAAGAATCCTCCCCCGCCCGCTCCCGAGATCTTTCCGCCAAGCGCGCCGTTCGCAAGGGCCGCGTCGTAGATCTTGTCGAACTCAGGATTGGTCATTTGGGCGGAGATCTTTTTCTTGTGCTCCCAGTGCGCGTGGAACTTCTTTCCGACCTCGTCCAGGTCGCCCTCTTCAACGGCCTGCAATATCTCGTATCCCAATTCTTTTATATAGTGCATGCTTTCCGTCACCTGCTTGTCGTCGCGCGCGACCGCCTTCGTCTGTTCCGTAAGAATAGCATCGGCGCTCCGGGTCTGGCCGGTAAAGAACACGAGAAGATTCTGATTGAGTTCGTCGGCGATCTCCATGGAGACATTCGCCTTGCGCACTTTGACCGCACCATCTTTGCCGATCTCAAGCACCGTCAGCCCCCCGAACGCGGCGAGGTACGGATCCTGCTTTCCGATCGGACGCTGCATCACTTCCGCCTCTATCCGGAAATCCTCCTCCGCCAAATGCTCAAGCGATGTATATTCCCGCTTTAACGTGTGGATGGCGTGAAGGAGCCCCACCGCATAACAGCTGGAGGAGCCGAGCCCCGTGCCGGCGGGAATGTCGGCAAGGGAGCTTATCTCTATATTATTTTCTATCCCCATCGCCAGAAGGATCTCTTTTGCAAGCTTGTGCCTGACCTCCGCCACCGTGTTCACCGTCTCCGATTCCGAATATTTCAACCGGATAAGATCGTCCGCTGCAGGCCGGTTGACGTCCATATACATATACTTGTTTATTCCGGCGGAGAATATGAACCCTCCGTACTTTGAATAGTATGAAGGGAGGTCCGTTCCCCCGCCGCCCAGCGTTATTCTGAATGGAGTGCGCGTGACTATCATGGCTACTTGATATTACCCCTTTTTTGCTCCTCCGCAAGATACTCCACCATCGCGCGCAAACCGTCCTCGAGCGGCGTCTTTGGCGCCCACCCGAGCGCGACAGCGTCGGAAATGTCCGCCAGCGTCTCCGCCGCCTTGAAATCCGGATCATCGGGGCGGGGCTTGATCTCCGGCTGGACGGAGGATCCCATCACTTTCTTTATCGCCTCGAATACTTCCTTCATTGAGGTGCTTTTGCCGGACCCAAGACGGAACATCCGGTTGTTCACGCGGTCGTCCTCGATCGCCAAAAGATGAAAATCATTCAGGTCGTCCACGTAAATGAAGTCGCGGGTATTTTTGTCATCGTCCTCGAAGAGCCATGGCGACTCGCCCTTCATCATCTTGACGATGAATTTTGTCATGATCGGCGGCGGGTTGCGGCGATAATCCTGGCGCGGACCGTACACATTGAAATAGCGCGCGGCGGCGATCGTCATGCCGAATGCGTCCTTGTAGCCTTCATCGATCATCCCGTCCGCGAACTTGCTGATCGCATAAAATCCCTTGAGCCGCTTGTCGCCTTCTTCCACGGCCGAGGACTGGGCATAGATGGTCTTCGGCACCCTTGCCAAGCGCGCCGCTTCGAACACGTTCGCGGTACCGTGCACATTGATGTCCATCGTTTCCACGGGATCGCGCTGGCAGTCGGGAAGCGAGTTTTTTGCGGCAAGATGGAACACCACGTCAACCCCCTCAAAAAGCGGATAGATGTCCCTGGAGCGTATATCGAGTTTATGGAAATCAACTTCCTTGGGAACCTGCTCGATCACGCCATACGACAGGTTATCAATGCCGACCACGGCATATCCCGCTTTTACAAGCCGCTCCGCCAGGTTGCTGCCGATAAAACCGGCCACGCCGGTGACCAGGATCTTCTTAGCCATACCCATCAATTTAGCACATTACCCTACCCGAATAAAGAGATGCCGCTTGCGATAATTCCACGCGCGCTCGATGAGGAAGCGCAGGATGGGAGTGGGAACCGGCAGCATGGCCATGATGACCATCCTCCGCTTGGGGCTTATATAACTTCGGATGCCCGCATAGATCTGCATGGCCTCTTTTTTTCTGCCGGCGGAAAAAAGCGTGATGATAAGATTCTCTTTCTGCTTTGCGATATGGCGGTCGATGTCGTATTTTTCCCGCTCGTCCTCCGTCATGTGCTCCTTTAAATTCTCGAATATTTTTACCGCCGATTCCTTGATGGCAACCTGCCGCGCAAAGTTGGTGTGGCTGTCCCATCGCAGGCGGTATCGCACAAGGTCTTTATTGAGGAACGGGATCTCGTAGCCGGCATGAGCGATGCGAAGGAAATACTCCCAGTCCTCCACGAGCCCCAATGATTCGTTATAGCCGCCGAGCTTTTCGTAAATCTCGCGCTTGAACATCACCGTGGTGTTCGTAATATACATCTTGTCGAGAAGCTGAAGAAATGCGTTATCGGAGCGGAACGGATAAGCGTTCCGGTATAGCACATCCGCCGCGCCGTCGTAAAAGTAGCTTAGGTCGCAATAGACGATGGAATAACGCGGGTTCTCCTCGAAAAACTTCACCTCTTCCGCTATCCGGTCCGGGAGATAAATGTCGTCGCTATCAAGAAAGGCGATGTATTCTCCCCGCGCCTCTTTAAGGAGGCCGTTGCGCGTGGCGATGATCGGCTCGTAGGGATGCTCAATCAGTCGCACGCGCGGATCCGTATACTCGCCAACAATCGCGACCGTCCGGTCCTTTGACGCTGCATCGATTACCACCACCTCGATGTTTTTGTATGTCTGCGCAAGCGCGGAATCAATGGATTCCTTGATGTACCGCTCCGCGTTGTACGCGGGCATCAGGATGGAGACGAGAGGGATATCGTTCATGCTGGTGAATTATACAGTGAAAGCAATTGATCAACGCGATGGGCATACGTATGATCACGCAGCACCCGTGCCGTACCTTCCTCCTGGATCTTCTTACGCTCTTCGTCGTGACGCAGATAATAATCGATCTTTTCAAACCATTCCTCTTTCGATCTTACTGCGACAATCTCTTTCCCAAGGTCAAAATAACGTTCCATTCCCGGGACATAATCGGATATTTCAAATCCGCCCGACGCAGGCAATTTGAATTCCCGTTCGTTCGAGAATCCTTTTGTTGTGCCATCCCTATAATATTCATGGATATTGACGCATATCTTCGCAGACGCATACAGTGTGCGCTCGTCGTCCATGGAAATAGTGATCCGATTCTTGTTGGCCAATTTTACAAGCCATTCAATGCGCAAGCGCCGCGCGACGCCGCTCACGACCCGCAACAGTTTTCCGGAAATGGTCCATCCCGACCCATATATCCGAACGTGATATTTTTTCATCAACGGGAGAAGCAGCTCCTCGAATTGCGGACGCTTTTGCGTGTAGAAACTCCCCAGAAACGCGATGTCGCAGCGGAACCGATCTTCCGGCTCGCCCGGAAAATATCGGGTGGCATCCGCAGCGTGCGGCACGAAATGCATCTCTTTGCCGTAGAGCTCCTTAAACCCTTTTGTCGTCTCGGGGGAATAATTGCAAAAACAAATATCGACCACGGGAAGGTATTTCCTGAAGAACGCAATCTTTTCCTCGGAATCCTCTTCCTTATCGATCCCCAGCGCAACTTCACAAAAGATCTTTGTTTTGTTTTTCCGCAATCTTTCCAGGAAATCCGGAGGGACATCCCTGACCCGTTTGCAGTAATCCATGAACGGCAGAAAATCCAGGAAAAAAAGGTCGGGCTGGACCTTCTCGGCGATCGCCATCAGATCATCCTGCTCGGTCACCGTAAAAAAATCATGGCCGCCCTGCTCAAAAGCGCTTTTATATCCTTCATAGATCCACCGATCGGCCCCGAGGCCATAGGGGTTCAGGATGTTATAAAGGACCTTCATCTTTTTATCGAGCCCTGTTTTCCTGATACATGCGGTGGAACCATCGATATACCGACGAACCAAAGAAAGAAAGCCGGTATTGTATCTTTGCAACGGTGTTGGAAGGAGAAACACCGATCGCTTCCTTCAAATATTTCCTCCCCTCGTCCGGTTTCCCCACGCGGCAGTATTTGCCGCCGATCTTCTGCAGGTAATAACTGTGGCACACCGGATGGGACGCCAAAAAATCCTTGAACTCCTCGCACACCATAAGTTCAACGCCGGCCGCTTCTTCCAGTTTGTCGCCAAGGCGCGGACCGGCGTGGGAGCGGATATTAAGGATGGGCTCGGGAACAAAATCGAACTCAAAATCCCTCGCGAGACGAAGATAGAATTCCCAATCTTCCGACGTCTTAAGGCGCTCATCGTAGAGGCCGGAAACATCGAATGCGCTCCGGCGGATCAGCGGATTGGATGCGGAACCGGTCAGCGGATCGCTTTTGCAGAAATAATCCTCGAATACTTTGCCGCGAAGGCGCGGCGTGAACGTTTCGTATATCTTGCCGTCGCGGACACGGTTGAATCCCCCGTATACGAGTGCCACGTCTTTTGAAGAACGTTCAAAGAGGGCCATCTGAAGCTCAAGTTTTTTCGGAAGCCATTCATCGTCATCATCGAGAAAACCGACGAATTCGCCCTTTGCCGTCTTTACCCCAAGATTTCGCGCAGCGGCGATCCCGAGCTGCGGATGTTTTACGTACACGATCCGCGGATCGGAATATCCCTTTACCATCTCTTCGGTGCCATCAGTGGAACTGTTATCGAGCACGATAAGCTCAAAATCCTTATAGGTCTGAGCGAGGACGCTTTGAAGGGCTTTTTCGGCAAAGCCCTTCCGATTGAATGTGGTAATGATGCCGCTGACCTTCATGCTACCCATTGTACCATTCGGACGACCTTCCATGAACCTTGACGCCTTTCTCTTTATTGATATAATTTCCAAATAATGAATCGGGGTATGCCGCCTCAATGGCAATGAGTCCGAACGAGCCGAAGGAAACCGTTCGATCGAAGGAAGTTCGCTATTTAAAGAAAATAGCGCTTTTTTGTATTCCGTTCGCCGTATTGCTTGGGCTGCCCATCCTCGCTCTCTACGGCTCCGGGGAATATACTCCGTGGAACACTCTGGCTGCGCGGATGCAAAGCGCTCAACCGGTCCTCGTGGGCCTCGCCTTCAGCAATCCCGTGTATTATCTCGATCTCCAAAATACTCTCGCAAAAAAGCCGCAAGTGATCGTCCTCGGATCATCCCGCGCGGGGCAATTCAGTTCCCATTTTTTTAACGCCAGCACCAGCGCATATGTTGATGGTGGCATGATGCAAGAAATGAGCCACTTCCAGGAATTCCTCAATGACATCCCAACAAGCAGCAGCCCGCAGATAATGATCATGGTCCTTGATCAGAAATTTTTTGATCCAAATTATAATGTGTTCCTATATGGACCCGATAATATACAGCCCCTTCTTGAACAGTCATCTTCTCCTATTTTAGGAAACTTGTGGGCCCAGCTCTTCCAGGTCTATGATTACTACTTTACCGGAAAGATCAATCCTTCGTCATTCTTCAACCCCTCAACCTCTATCATCGGCCTCAATGCAAGCGTCCACGATGCAGGGTTCGAGAACGACGGGAGCTATCTGTATGGCAACGCTCCGGCATCGGACGGCGCGATCTATGGCATTGAAAATAATACGAAGGGATTCGAATATAGCGCTACGATCTCACAGACAGATCTTCAGGAACTGAATGCTTTCCTGGCCGAATGCCAGGCGCGGCATATTTATGTAGTGGGGGTCATCCCCCCTCTTTCGCCCTTGGTTTATAATACCGTGCTTTCGATGGGAGATAAATATGGATATTTGAACTACCTCACGCCGGATGCAGGAGCGATCTTCTCAAAATATGGATTTGGTTTTTATAATTTTACGGATCCCCAGTCGTTGGGCATCACGACCGGGAACGGAGATATGTGGGACAATATCCACATGACCCAGCAGGGCTGGCTAAAAGCGTTCATTACGATGGCAAGCACAAATCAGACGCTTAAAGAGCATTCCAACCTTGCCGAGCTCCAGCAGGAACTGAATATGATGGAAAGCAGTTCGACCTCAGCGCAATAAAGTTCGTGCCCTGTTAGAACTGGAAATAGATGAAGGTCTGCTGGTCGAAATATCCAAAAAAGAGGATCCATGCCACGATGAGGTAGTATGCTCCCCAACGGAACCACATTGGGTGTGCCGCGATCCATGCAGTCACCTGCTTCTCTCTTTCAAGATATTCACCGAAAAGCATCACGAGGCATGAAAGCGGGAGAGCGGCAAGGCGGTATTTAGTGAGTCCTGCATAAATCTCGGTATGGGCGAGGTCGGTCCAAAAATGGACCCGGAAGGCATTGCTCCAACCCGTCGGAAGGTGCTCCAGGAAATAGATCGCATTGCTTAAGGAGGTGGATCTGAAAAATACAAATCCGATGCACACGAGGCCAAAGGTTATCAACGTCTGAAAAAGCGCAAGAAATCCCGGATACCGCGATATCCGGGAGGAAGCGATGAGGCGATCCCGGTATTTTTTCGTCCACAGGCCGAACACGCTATAGAAGCCGAACACCGCGCCGAAGCATATGAATGTCCATCCCGCACCGTGCCAGAGGCCGATGACGAGAAATGTGACGAAAAGCGCCGCATATAATCCGGCCCTTGACCACGAGGCCCATTTCAGCGCAAGGGGGAAATAAAAATAATCGCGGAACCAGCTCGTAAGGGAGATATGCCATCGGCGCCAGAAGTCAGAAATAGATCTTGCAAAGTAAGGCACATCAAAATTATTGACGAGATCTATCCCGAAAACCTTTGCCGAGCCCCGGGCAATATCGGAATAACCGGAGAAGTCGGCGTAGAGCTGTATCGCGAAGGCAACTGCCGCAACTGCCAATGCGACGCCGGTTTCCCCATGCAGGTTTCCATATATCTGGTCAACTATGACCCCGATAGAATCGGCGACGACTACCTTTTTGAAGAATCCCCAGATCATGATCCGCAACCCCTGAGAAGCAAATCCTTCGTTGAATTCATGTTCGGCATGTAATTGAGGAAGCAGCTGTTGCGGCCGTTCAATTGGGCCGGCGACCAGCTGCGGGAAGAACATCACGTATAAGGCATATATGCCGATATGGCGCTCGGCAGGATAACGCTTGTAGTAAACTTCCAGCACATATGCAAGGCTTTGGAACGTATGGAAAGAAAGCCCCAGGGGCAACGCGATCGCGAGAAAGCCGATCGGATAGTTCCAGTGCAGGAAGCTCGCGACAGAAGCCACATTCGCATTGAAGAAATTGAAATATTTAAAGAAGAAAAGAGTGCCGACATTCGCGATGATGCTGATGGTGAGAAAAAGCTTCCGCTTCCTTCCCTCTGCTTTTTCGATCAATATGCCCATAAAAAAATCTATTACGATAAGATAGAGCAATATCAAAATATAAGCGGGAATAAACGCCATATAGAAATAACAGCTCGCAACAAGAAGAAGTATCCATCGGAATCGGTGCGGCAAAAGATAATACAAAATCACCACCACGGGGAAGAACACAAGGAAGCTGAATGAGTTGAACAACATGCTATTAAAGGATCGTTATTTCACTTTCGCGGAAGGAGAATATTTTCCCGTTTACCATGCGCCCTTCCTCCGAGCATAAATAGGCGGTCGCCGCAGCGACGTCTTCGGGGGATCGCACCCCTCCCTCGACTCCGCGTTCTGCTATAAATTTCCTGACCGCACCGGGAAGATCCTTATGAAGATCTGTGTCCATAAAATCAGGCGCAACGGCGTTCACAGTAACATTTGATGATGCCAAGTCCTGATGAAGCTCCTTTAGCAAGCCCCTGAGAGCATACTTTGCGACGGTATAGCCGCCCATCCGGGGATGGGGAGCTTCCGATTGCACGACGCGGGAAAGAATACCGATTATATTTCCTCCTTTTTGGACCTCCATCACTTTGGCGCATTCTGTCAGAAAATAAAAACCTCCCCATACGCCGCCGCCAAATTGATCCTGGAATTCTTTGCCGGATATCTCAAGAATACCCTTGCGAAGGATAGGGTCAACGGCGGCATGGATGGCCGCATCTATGCTGTGCCGCCTTTTATAAATCCCCCCTATTATTGTTCGGACCGCTTCATCGTCCCGGATGTCGCACCTGATCGCTTCATGATCGCCCGCTGAAAAATCATGGAGCGCACTTTCTGCTTCTTCTTTGGATTTTTTTAGATAAAGAGCGACAACGTCAAACCCCTGCTGGGACAAAGCTTTTCCCACGGCACGGCCTACGGTGCCGCAACCGCCGGAAATGACCGCTGTCCTCCTCTTAATATCCTGTTTCATTGAAATTATTTGAGCAATCTCACCATCGCTTCCCCGTCCACCATCATCTCGCCGGACCGGGCATCTTCCGCGATGGTACGGATAACAATCGACCGAGCAGAGTCGGTCTTATGGATCACTTCTCCTTTTATTACAACCTCGGCTCCAACAAAGACAGGTTTGTGAAAATTGAGCGTTTGCGAAAGATATACGGAATATTTGCCGGGAAGATACATACCGATGAGGCGCGAGAAAAGGGCGCCGACGATCATCCCGTGCGAGACCCTTTGCCCAAACGACGTCGCGCGCGCATACGAATCATCAACATGAAGAGGGTTTCTGTCGCCGGATACCTCCGCAAACTCATGGATAAGCTCAGGGGTTATCTTTACCGTAAACGACGCGCTCTCTCCTGCCGTAATGACTTCGTAAGTCTTTTCGGCCGCAATATCACTCATCGAATTTTGCCGCTTTGGATCTCACGAGGGCAATGACGTCTCCAAAATTTTTGACGCCCATTGCTTCGTCGTATGCGAACTTCACGTCAAATGCCTTCTCAATCTCCGTGATGAGCACGATGGCGTTCAGAGAGTCCCACGATGGGGTGTTTTCGGGGGACATCGCGGGCGTGATCGCATTCGCATCGACTCCAAGCACTGAGGAAAATATCCTCTTTAATGTATCCATGGGTGGGTTATTTAATTATTTGAAATTATAACGGCTTTTGTCAGATTTTTACAAGGCTTTTGAAGATAGGCGGGGATGTCGAGCGAGTATTCGCGCATACCCCCTTCCCTGCCTGAAGCACGCTCCGCAAAGCCATGCTCCGCAAGAAATCCATCGGCGGGCTTATTCTTTGCGGTCGGAACAAATGAAGCGTTCAGCTTCTTTATTCCGCGGGCCGCAATGCTCCGAATAATATGGTCCATGAACGAACACTCTATTCCTCGCCCCATAACACGACAGCTCATAAGAAACGTGTCGAGGGTTGCTTCGGAGCCGCTCCCCGGTATCACGATCGCAAGGATCACCGTCCCGTAGTCTCCAAACTTGTCGGAGACGTTGGCGGAAAAAACGAACGCTCCGTCCGCAATCATCTTTTTGACATCGGCCTCGGAATAACGCCTTGTTGTAAGATTGAATTGATTTGTTTTTTGCGTCAGCTGGGCAATGCGCGGCAGAAATCCTTCTCCGTTGAGGTCCACCTTCGCCACAATGCCAAGCTGGGAGATATAATCCTGAACATTTCCCACCGCCTTCATTACTTCCTTTCTTTGCCGCTCTTCCGCATACATCTTGCCTTTCTGCGCATCCTCGTCGGTAAGAGAAAACTGATTAAAGAGATCAAGCTGATAAAGAAAAGCGGCATACTCCTCGGGGGGAAGGGAAAAATCGGGAACGGTAACGCCCGGGAGCTTCGCTCGCACGAGCGCCCGGGTCAACGGATCGTCATCGAGAAATATCATACTCTCGGTGCCAATGTTCAATTCGTCCGCGATCTCTAAAATATTCTGCGCCTTATCCTCCCAATTGGTGCGGATCGCGGCGAAATGGTCTTTTTTAAGGACCATGTTGGGGTTTTTTTCAAAGACCTCTTCCACGTCCCGCTCATTATTTTTGCTCGCGATCGCAAGGATCACCCCGCGATCATAAAATTCACGGAGGGCGCGCTGAAAATTCACAAAAGCGTTGCCGGGATAATCAGGCCCGAGGGAAATCCCAAGGGCGCCGAGCTCCCCCACGATCCCGCCCCATAAGGTATTATCGAGGTCCAGCACGATCGCCTTCTTTGTGCGACCGGAAATGATGCGGACAAAAGCAAACCATTCTTCCGCAAGGAACGCCATAAATTCATGAGTATAAGGAATATCGAATGCATACAGGCCACGCAGGTCAAATACCCGGGATTCGCCTAAAATGTGCGCCAGTCGATTAGTGTCAAAGATGACCAGGTTGGAAATACGCGCGGCGAGATCCTCCAGCCGCCTATTGTACTCAACGATCATCTTGAAAAACGGGTCATTATTAAAAAGATTCCCGTACGCTCCGCGATATGACACAACAAAACTGTTGAAGACCACTGTTCCGGTAGCCGCTGCGCAATATCTTTCAATATCCCCAAGGATCTCGTCGAAATGTCCCGCGACATGCTTAAATTCCGAATCTTTGAATGGATTTATGTCAAAAAAAATGAAGGTAATGTCTGCTTTGTGGGTATACAAAGGGCTTCCCTTATCTTTAAGAGCAAAAAGGTATTGACGATAGGGCGTCTTGTAGATAAAAGGCCGGACGCCGTTCAAGAAATTCACCCCCAAAAACATATCCTTCAAAATATCATCAGTAAAATTCGTGACAATATTTATTTTGGGACCAGAGACGACTTCCTGAAGATTCACCGCTCCTTCCCGGGATGCTCTTATATATTCGAGCGGTTTCATTGTATTTATTTAATTTTCTAAAACCAGTGCGCATCCCGCAGCATATCGAGCGGAATGGGAGATGCTCGCAATCGCCCGATATCGTCGCCCCATCTCGGGCACCAAAAATCGGACTATCGGCCTTACTCCGTCTTTCACTATTTCAAACTGATGGGGCTTCAGAAGGGTCGGGAATGCCTTGATCGTTGCCTCCTTCACTGCAAAACGGGAAGCGATAAACTGGACCTTGTCCACGCGCCCCTCAAACACTTCTAATTCACCGGGTGTTAAAAAATATTCCGCAAATCTACGCAGGAACCGGATGTTCTCGACCTGATCGAGCTCCACTATGTCCATGCCTATTCCGAGAGGGGTCATTTAGATAAGTTTCCAATACGAAAGCGTTTCCCGCAGCCCCTCCTCAAGTTTTACCTGCGGCTTCCATCCGAGGTCCCGGATCGCTTTTTTTATATCCACGCGATAGCGGTCCTGCTCTCCCGGGCGCGGAGGGAGCTTCACCGGCTGCGGTTTCTTGCCCAATATTTTCGCAAGGGTGAGATAGAGGTCGATGAGATGGGTCTCGCTGCCCCGGCCAAGATTGAATACCGGATCCGGGTGGCTGGAGAGGAGCGAAAGCGCCCGCAGATTGGCATCCACGACGTCATCGATATACACGTAATCACGGGTCTTCACTCCATAGAACTCGGTCGGAACGCCGGCCTTCAGCTCACGGATGTACGCCGCCATGGCGCCCGTGATCTGGCGCGGGCCATAGACCGCCGCGTTGCGGAAGATCACATAATCAATCCCGAAATTCTTTTTATAGAAATGCAGATATCCCTCGATCGCATACTTTGTGATCGCATACGGCGCCGCCCCGCGCTCGTGCGGCTCCGTCTCTTTGAGCGGAAGGTTGGGATTGTTGCCGTAAATGAATCCCGATGAGCTGAAAATGATTTTTTTGATCCCGTATTTCTTTGCCGCCTGCAGAAGATTGATCGATCCGCGCAGGGCATCCATGTCAAGAAGCGGATTCTCGATGGATTTCGGGACGAGCACATGATACGCGAAGTGATAGATATAATCCGGCTTATATTTTTTGAATATCTCGTCGATCTTCTTTTCGTCCGCGATGTTTGCCTTATAGAAGATCGCCTTCGGATTGAGATTTTCCTTGCGGCCGGTCGTCAGATTATCAACGATCACCACCTTTCCGCCCCTTTTGATGATCGCGTCGGCCACGTGGGAGCCGATAAAGCCGGCGCCGCCGGTTATCAAAAAGACCTTTCCCTTGAGCGTCCGGGGAACCGTTGGCTTTTTTTGCATTCCCTCATGATACCCTATTTTGCCTGCTTTTCAAGCGGATCAGAGGGCCACCCACGAAGAAGGGATCACGCGTTTTCCGCTCGCGGTCGCGGAAGCGGACCATTCTTTCGGCCCCACCACTATCTTGCCGGGGTTTTCATTGAGCCACGCTCCCCACCACGAAAATGTGCTGTTCGCGATGATGTTGTGCCGGCACAGCGACATCAGATGAAGATGAAATTCCCCTTTCGGCCCTGCGGCGGACGCGGGCACGAACACCGCCGGAGAATCGAGAACAATGTTCTTTTTGCACCATTCTATGTCGTCGGAAAAAACGAAAAACTTAGGGGATGACACCGCCTTCGCGACGTGCTCCACCGCATTCTTATAATACGAGGCATTCGTGGTCCCCATCAGCTTAGTGACAACACCCACGCTCGCACGATCGCCCCGGCGCACATGGAGAGAGACCGAGTTACCCGCGCAGATGTCACGCTCAAGCGCTGCCGCCTCTCCCGCCAATGAGTGGCGGAACCGGAACGATGCCCGCACCTCTTTCCCGCTTTCGGGAAAATATCGCTCATCCTCCCATCGTCCGTAAAGGATGCTGTTGTCCTTCGCCTCGAACACTGCCCGATCAAGCTCTTTTCTCTCGTCTTCGTAAATGATGCGGCGGCGTCCGAAAAATTCTGCCGCATTCATTGCGAAAAGATCCGCGCCAAGCCAGACGCCGGGGATAGGAACGCGCCGCGATACTTTTGAAAGGGCGGTAAGCGGTGGATCGAGCAAAAATACGTCCGCAAGGTCAAACGTGCGATAAGTAAAATGAGGGCGCGGAAGGCGGTCCTGGATGTGCACGGTGTCCACGACCACATCGGTGCCGTTCCTTTTTGCAACGGCGAGGGCCGCAGCATACTGGAACATTTGATTGCCCAGTCCGCCGCGCAGGAAGACCGTCACCATTGCCGATTATTTTGCCGTCCCCGCCTTTTCGGCCTGACCCTTGATCCACGCGTAGGTCTTGCGCATGCCATCCTCCAGTTTCATGCTTGGCGCCCAACCGAGCTTCTCGCGGATGAGCTTATTGTCGGAATTGCGTCCGCGCACGCCGAGCGGGCCCGGAACGTGATTGACTGAAAGTTTCTTGCCGCCGATCATCATTGCCATCTCCGCAAGGCCGTTGATCGTGATCATTTCCTCAGAGCCGATGTTGACCGGCCCCGTGAAATCGGATTGCATGAGCCGCCGCACCCCCTCGATGCATTCATCGATATACAGGAATGAGCGCGTCTGCTTGCCGTCGCCCCACATCTCGATCGTGCCGCCATCCGGCGTTTCGATCACTTTGCGGCACATCGCCGCCGGCGCCTTCTCGCGTCCGCCCGTCCACGTCCCCTCCGGGCCGAAAATGTTATGGAACCGCGCGATGCGCACTTCAAGTCCGTTGTTGCGATGCGCCGCAAGGTAGAGATGCTCGCTGAAAAGCTTCTCCCATCCGTATTCGCTGTCGGGCGCGGCAGGGTATGCCGATTCCTCGGAACACTTTGGATTCTCGGGGTCCTCCTGGTTATACGCCGGATACATGCATGCCGACGACGAATAGAATATCTTTTTCAAATTTCCGGTCGCAAGGCCGATCTTAAGAATATTGATGTTGATGGCGCCGGAGGTAAGCAAAATTTCCGCATCGTGCTCGCCTGTAAAGACGAACCCCGCGCCGCCCATATCGGCGGCGAACTGGTATACCTCGTCGAAGGGGCGGTCAAATACTTTCTTGACGAACTCCTGATCGGCAAGGTCCCCTACCATGAACTCATCGGCATCGCTCTTGCCAAATTCGTACTCCTTCCAGTCCGCGCCACGCACCCAATAGCCCTCGCCCTTAAGACGCGTGACCATGTGCGAGCCGATGAAACCGCCTGCACCGCAGACAAGCGCCGTTTTTTTATTACTGTCTTGATCCATGCCGTAAAAATCGTTTACTGGGCCGTCGAGGTCGGGGTGCTCGAAGCCATGCCTTCGTACAACGACATCGCCTGCGCGATGTTCGGGTCAGTCGGCCAGTTACGCAAGATCGTGGTGCCGATCGCGATCGTATCCGTCGTATCGCCCTCCGCGCGGTACACATCAAAGAGCCCATAAAGCGGCTGGGGGCGGTTGGGGCCGAGAGTCTGGCCTTCCGTATACCATTTTTGCGCTGCCGCAAGATACGTCGGGTCGCCCGTCTCCGCGAACGCGATCTCGTTGATCGCACCTTCGAGATACAGATCCTGGCCGAAGCTCATGCCCTTGCCGCGATCAAGGATGGGGTCGTAATAACTGTTGAGGAAGCCGATGAGTTCGGCCGTGGAAGTGGCATCGCCGCCCTGCTGGATGAACGAAAGCACGCTGTTCGCCATATTGCGCACGAGCTCCTCCTGTCCGATCGGCGAAGGGTAGTCGAGCGGCGCCGAAAGCTTGTTCTCAAGGTCCTGCAACGACGTTGCCTGGCCCTGCTGGGTCTGAAGGCCCTGCAACGTGGCGATGAACATTTGGGCTTTGCGCATGGGCATGTACGAACCGTAAATGGCGATGCCGAAAATGGCCGCTACGATGATCACCGCTATCACTCTCTGGTATGTCCGGTCTTCCATGGATGTTGATGGTTACGCGTGGGATTTTTTTGCGTCGGAGAAATAATATGCCGCAAAGGCGAGGAAAAGGAACAAGCTTATATACATCGGGAATACGTCGAAAATTGCGATGCCCTGAACAAGGTAAGCCACAAGAAGCGAGAAGACCAACCCCTTTTCCAAGGTATATGCCCCCGCATGCCGTTCTTCCGCGATGGTGCGTTTATGTGCCTTTTTGATGAACTCCCAATAAAACACGACGAACATCGCGAGGTAGCTGAGGAGCCCGAAGATGCCGGTTTCTGACAGGTAGTCAAAGTAAACGCTATGCGCGCGATCAAACCATGTTTCGGTGTTCTGCCCCGGCACGTAAAAATTGGGGTTAAAGAACTTGTCAAAGACCGCGGTGAAATTCTCCGGACCCCAGCCGAGGACCGGCCGCTCCAGGAATCCCTGCCACGCCTCTTCCCATACCCAGAAACGGGTCTGCGCCGAAGAATCCGAAAGGCTTATCTGCAACACGCGAGATTCGGGAACGTTCTCGACGGCAGCAAGATGGTGAAGACCGATCGGCACCCCTATAGCTGCCACCACGATGATTATCCCTAAAATTATCCTCGAGGATATGCGCATGGCGCCGCTCTTTGAGAATGACAATGCCGCAAGGAACACCAGTATTCCAAAATTTGCGCCGAAGAGGCCGGTATCAAGCAGGCTGCTTAAAACGCCATGCCCCATGAATTGGTATACGGCGAAAAAGATGAGCGACGGGAGAAGCACGCACGCCCACGCCCAATTGCGGACCTTCCTGCTTTCGTGCATCACAAGATAGCCGAGCAGGACGAAAAGGCCTGCGTCAAGTCCAAGGAACGCGCCACGCGTCTGCCCAAGCGCAAAGAAGAAGAAGAATACCGCGATAAGCACCCCGTATCCCCACGACTTCAACGTAGTAAGCTTCCCTGCCATTTTACTTGCCACCCAAAGATAGGCAGCGAAAAACATCGAGAAGATGAGGTACGGATCAACATACGCCGGATTGCCGAGCGATCCCTCGAA
Organism: Minisyncoccota bacterium; assembly: GCA_035509435.1. Classification (GTDB taxonomy): domain Bacteria; phylum Patescibacteriota; class Minisyncoccia; order UBA6257; family 2-01-FULL-56-20; genus JAKAGE01. Next base: position 43,999 of record DATJLR010000001.1, read on the forward strand.
GCGGCCCTGGATAAGAAGATTCCACCAACCCGTAGGCGCCGTGCTCCCTGAGTACGGACCAATAAAGCCCGGCACGGAATAATTCCCGCCGATGCCGTACAGGATCATTGCTCCGGCGGAGATCAATGAAAACCGGAAGATGTTCTTCCAGTCTTTTTCATCTTTAAATATCAAAACCAGGAGCAGGAAGAAGAGGTAATAGTGCAGCATCTGGAAGCCGCCTTCGCCACGCTCATAATTGGACCAGAATGCCGCATGGATATCATAGGCAAAGAGGCACGCGATCTCGAAGATCGCCGTAAATGCGGTGACGGCGATGACGAGCGGCCGGTGGAACAGCACGGAGATGCGGGCCTTCGCCTCGCCCTTCTTTGCCTCGAACGCCCACCAGAACACCATGCACGCGAGCGCGAGCTCGGTGGCGAAGCGGAAATAAAAATCCTTCCCGCCGATGAACGGGAAGAATATCGAATCCATCACGATGACAACGGAGAATACCGACGCATACAGATACCATTTTGCGATCCTCTCGAACGAAACTTTCATCAGCTTTGCGATGATGCCGAGGAGCAGGAGTCCCGCGATGACGGAGGCGACAATGGGATGGCTGAAAATGGTATCGGTGATCATGTCAGATTATTGTAGCATATCGTGTTTTTTGGCGTCCAGCCCTGGCTAGCGGGCGTATTCCACCGCGCGCATCTCGCGAATGACGTTCACTTTTATTTCGCCCGGATACTTCAGCTCCGCCTGTATCTTGTTCGCGATCTCACGCGCCAGTTCCAAAGCGCGGAAATCATCCACTTTTTCGGGGATCACGAAGACGCGGAGCTCGCGGCCGGCGGCGATCGCATACGCGCTCTTGACCCCGTTGAACTCGCCCGCGATCTTCTCCAGGTCGGCAAGGCGCTTTACGTAATTCTCCAGCGTGCCGCGACGGGCGCCGGGGCGCGCGGCCGACAGCACGTCGGCGGCCGTCACCACATACGCTTCCGGCCGCGCATATGGATAATCGTCGTGGTGAGACTGCATCGCCTCGATGACCGGCTCCGCGATATTATACTTGCGAAGCAGCTTGATGCCGAGCTCAACATGCGTGCCCTCCACCTCGTGGTCGATCGCCTTGCCGATGTCGTGCAGGAGCGCGCCCTTCTTTGCCACTTCGGCGTTCAAACCGAGCTCGCGCGCCATCATCTCCGCGATGTACGCCATCTCGGTGGAATGAACGAGTACGTTCTGACCGTAGCTCGTGCGGAAGTGCAGACGGCCGATCATCTGCAAAAGCTCCTTTGGAAGGTCGAACACGCCGAGGTCCTGCGCGGCGGCCTCGCCGATCTCCTGCGTGCGGCGATTGAGGTCCGTCCGCGCCGCCTCCACCGTCTCTTCTATCTTTGCCGGCTGTATGCGACCGTCCTTCACGAGCTTCTCAAGCGCGATCCGCGCAACTTCGCGGCGGAACGGGTCGAATGACGAAATAATGATGGCGTCCGGCGCCTCATCAATGATGAACTCCACGCCCGTGGCACGCTCAAGCGCGCGGATATTGCGCCCCTCGCGTCCGATGATCTTGCCTTTGATCTCCTCGTCTTCCAAATGAAAGAGCGTGGTCGTCATTTCGGCAACATGCGAACGCGCGTAACGTTGGAGCGCGATCGTGATGATGTCGTTCGCGCGCTTCTCCACCTCCTCGCGGTTCTCGCGGTCGATCTTCTGGATCGCCTGCGCAAGGTCGGCCGAGCGGTCCTCGCGCGCGCGGCGCATGATCTCCTCTTTTGCGTCAGCAACGGAAAGGCCTCCGATCTTTTCCAGCCGCCCTTCCACCTCACTCTCTTTCTTGGCGACCGCCTCCTCCTTCGCCTTCGCGCTTTCCTCGCGCGCGCGGAGCTTCGTCTCTTCCGCGGACAGGTCTGTCAGCTTCTTATCGAGCGTTTCCTCGCGGTGCAACACGCGCGCCTCGAGCGCGTCGATCTCTTTGCGCCGGTCCTTCTCTTCGTTCTTCAGATCGACCAAAATCGAGGCCGCCTTTTCTTTCGCCTCCAGCACTATTTCTTTTGCTTTTGTCTCTGCCTCGGCGAGCTTATTCGCTCCCGAGTAGCGCCGGATAAGATATCCGACCGCTCCGCCCACCGCCAAACACACCACCGCGACGATCGCCAAGTTGGTTATTTCCATAATGATGATAGTTGTTTCCCGAGAATTTCATCGGATTTAATGACTCTTTAATTGCATTTATGGTACCCCAAAACAGCGTCTCCGGTCAAGGAACCGGCGCAAAAAGCGGCCAAGTGATTTTCGATAGTTTTAATCAGGTTTCTGCTACGGTGCTTTTGCCAGCGGCACATGAATGGGCCGGTGGTGAAAGGGTATCACGGTCGGCCTGCCATCCGACAGTTCGGAGTTCGACTCTCCGCCGGTCCACAAGACCCCTGGCGTTGAAAACCGGCTTTGACATTTATAGCGCCCCGAGTACTATGAATATCACGGATGGCAGGCCGCGTGACGCTCTTGCATCACGAGAAAATCAAAGAGGTCCGGAAACGGGCCTTTTTGATTTTCCAGAGATAGATCATAGAGTGGGCGACTAAAACATTGATGTGCGCCCAATAGCATGCTAACGTCATGGAAGAAATCCATAACGATATTGAAGGGAGCAATCTAAAGTGTCAGCGGAAAATGATCCTTATGGCTCTGTCTGTTGGAACGGACACGTGAGCATCGTCCAACCGGGCAGCGATCTCGACGCTTTGCTCCATTGGCGCAACGAAAACGGCTACGTTGCCGGTACGCCAACCAATTGGTGCGAGAGCTGTCGTCGCGGCCTACCTCCCGTCCATAGCTCGGGGCAAAGATCTACTGAAACAGCCCCCGCATATGATCCTATAAGCGCCCTGATCAGAATCTGGAGCCCTGATTTCGACGGTTTCAGAGCCTACTGGGGTTAACTCTATATTTCTAAACGAAAGGAGCGGATCGCCATATGATAGCCGGGGAATGTCAATGCGCCAAACCGGTCAACCCAAAACTTTTCGAAGAATTCGAGCGCGCGATGACAGAAGAGGTCATTCCCGAAATCGTAGAGATTATGACGCTCCGTGCGCGCTTGGCGAACGAAAGCCGCGAGAAGTTCATTGATCGCTAAAGCCCAAACCAGATCATCGCCCACTCCAGATATTCTGCGAGTGGGTTTCCTTTTATCCTGCTTTGGCATAGCGCACACGCACATCCTTTTGAGGGATTTTCGGAGCCGCGAAGGCGGCGAGAACAAGACGCGCGCTCAGCAGAGCGCGACGTCGTGCCCTCAAAAGGATGTGCGTGTGCGCTATGCCAAAGCCGTAGTTTCATCTAAAATAGAGGAATGGCAAAGAAGACCGCAGTGTTGATCGTGCTCGACGGATGGGGTATCGGGAAGAACGACGAGACGAACCCGTTATTCGTAGGGAAGCCGCAGACATTCGCATGGCTCGCGGAAAATTATCCGATCACGAGCCTGCAGGCCTCCGGCATCGCGGTCGGCCTCCCGTGGGGCGAGGTGGGCAACAGCGAGGTGGGCCACCTTACGCTCGGCGCCGGCAAGGTGCTCTATCAGTATTATCCGAAGATCGTGATGGCCATCCAGGACGGCACGTTCTTCGAGAACGAAACGCTCAAAGCCGCCTGCGCTCATGCGCGCGACAACAACAGCGCGATAAATTTTGCGGGGCTGCTCACCAAAGCGAACGTGCATGCGTCGCTCGACCATCTGCGCGCGCTGATCAAAATGGCGCAGCAGGAGAACGTGCCCAAAATAAATCTCCACCTCTTTGGCGACGGCGAAGACAGCCCGCCGCACACCCTGCAGAAATTCCTGGAAGAAGTGCCGAAGGAATATGTAGCGACGCTCGTCGGCCGATATTACGCGATGGACCGAAACCAGAACTGGCGGCTGACGCAGACGGCATACGAAGCGATGGTCGGAACATCGGGCACGCTCGTGCAGGATCCGAATCCGGCGATCGAAGCGACATACAAACAGGGCTCCACGGAAGAATACCTTCCCGCCCTCCGCCTTGCGGAAGATAAAAAGATAAGCGACGGCGATTCGCTCGTATTCTTTAATTTCAGAGAAGACAGCATGCGCCAGCTTGCGTCGGCGTTCATCACGAAGGGATTCGATCATTTTCCCGTACAGCCGTTCAACAACCTCTCCGTCGCGACCCTCACCCACTACGATGACGCGTTCGATGTGCCCGTCGCATTTCCCGCGGACCGCGTGGAAACGCCGCTCGGCAAAGTGCTTTCCGATGCCGGACTCACGCAATTGCGCCTGGCCGAGACATACAAATACGCCCACGTCACCTATTTCTTCAACGGCCTTCGCGAAGAGCCGTTCAAGGGCGAGTACCGCACGCTCGTGCCGTCCAACATGGGCCCGCATCCCGAAGCGCATCCGGAGATGATGGCCGTTCCCATCACCGACCGGCTCGTGGAGGCCATTGAAAGCCGCGGCTTCGACTTCATCCTCGTGAACTACGCGAACTCCGACACGATCGCGCACACCACCGACTTCAACGCCGCGCTCGAGACGATCAAAGTGATCGACGCGCAGATCGCGCGCGTGGTGAAGGCGGCGGACAATCCCGACACGTTCCTTTTCATCACCTCCGACCACGGCCACATCGACGAGATGATCAAAGAAGCGACCGGGGAACCGGAAAGCTCGCACACCCCGAACCCCGTCCCGCTCTACCTTGTCGTCCAGCAGTTTAAAGGAAGGAGGTTCGTGAATGCCGACCGGCTCGCGCTTGAGACGCTCGGCTCCCTCGCCGACGTGGCGCCCACCATCCTCGCCCTGATGGGCCTCCCAAAGCCGGACGACATGACCGGCAGCAGCCTCCTGGACGGCTTAATATAGAGGAAATCTTTTAATCAATTTTTAATGTGGGTGTGGTAGCGTTGGGTTAGGCAAAAATGCCGAACCCACCATGGAATATTTCTTCGCCTTTCTCATTCAAGATTATCAGCAGATCGCGCTTTATTTGGTCGTGCTGTATTCCGTTATCTGGATAACGGCAAAGGTCAGCGGGTTCTATTTTAAAACTTCGGAGCTTCACACCAAAATGCCGAACATAGAACGGTTATTGGAGAAACTCGATATCGGTCTCGCGGCGCTGAACGATGCGCTTCTCGGAAAATCGGTCATTGACAAATCGTACTACTCGAGGGATCGCAGCCCGCGCACCGTCAACGAACTGGGCGAGCGCCTGTTCAAAGAGAGCGGCGCCGAAGCGGCATTTGCGGCAATGAAAGACCCTCTGGTCGATGAACTGGCGTCAAAGCAGATCCATTCGCTCCTCCAGCTGCAAACAGCCTCTCTCAACGTGATGATCGCCCACCGCAACGACCCCATCCTTAAGCCGCTTCAGGATTTTGTGTACGAACACCCCACCTACCATAACACGCCGCTCGGCTACACAGACCTGCTTTTCGTCGTCTCCCTCAAATTGCGCGACTACTACATCTCCAAACACCCTGAGCTCAACTCAAAGTAGCCATGCCTTGGCCGCGATACTACCGAAAACGCCGCGAACGGATGATGCGACAGGATCCGCACTGCCATTGGTGCCGCAGGGAACTGAAACTATATCCCGGCTATGGCAAAAACGGGTTTAAAAAGATGCCTGAGGATTATCCCACCATTGACCATCTCACGTCCGCGTTCATGGGTCCACGAAAGAACGGCGACGGGAAGACGCGGACGCTCGTCATCGCGTGCCCCAAGTGCAACAACGCGCGCAACGTCGCCGAAACCCGCGAGCACATCTGGCGCACGCGCTGGAAGTCAGCCGCATTCCCCTTCCCGCTCCGCTGGCTCGGCACCCTCCTTAAAAAATTCCGCAGGTAAAAAGCTGACTTTCCAAGCCATACTTAGCGAATTATTTTTCAAACGATTCTGATAACTTTATAAATTTGTCGATAAAGAAATAGGGATGTCCAGAGACATCCCTACTCGCTGATGGCGGTGGAAAATTACCAGCAGTACCGACGGCGGTTGGGAATCTGGCTCCGTTTCGTAATCGGCGATGCCCCGGATGCGATTGCCCTTAGTGCAGGGATTCGTCCGAGAAGCATTTTCTGCCATTCCGACCGCTTGGTTTTTTCCGCGAGAACCAGCCGACGGCAGATTCTCCCGATAATTCCACTTGCCTTGAGCCCCCTCTGGCAATCCAGGCAGGGACGATTCAGGCAATTGGCATGACGAGGATCAATAGCTCTCTCGCACATATGTAATTCCTCCAGGGAGATTATAGCATAATATATCTAAAATGGGAAGGTACCCCTCGGATTCCGAGCCAAGCAAAAATATTTCTATTATAGTTGCTGTTCCGTTTTTGGATTATGGCACTGCCTTTTTCTTTTTCGAGGGGCTTCGCAGGCGGCGAAGGCCGCCGAGAGGGAGCGGCCGCGCAGCAGCGCGGAACGCGTACCCGAGAAAAAGGAAAAGGCAGTGCCATAATCCAAAAACGATGATAGTGCTATAATAGGAATATGCATTGGCTTGCGCGTCTCGTAATAATAGTGGGCGGGAACGCCCTCGCCCTCTGGCTCGCAAACCTGTGGGTTCCGGGATTCGTGCTGAGCGCCAACTGGATCGGCGTCATCCTTGTCGCGCTTGTGCTCTCGGCCCTCAATTTTTTCCTGAAGCCGATCCTCACGCTCATCCTCGGCCCCATCATCGTGCTCACGCTCGGGATCGGCGTGCTCATCGTGAACGCCCTCATCCTCTGGGTCCTGCCCATCATCCTGAACCACATTGACTTCCTGCAGGGAAGTATTATTATACAGAACATTGCGGCGCTCTTCTTTGCAACCCTCGTCGTAAGCGTTATCAACTTCATCATCCACGTCGCGCTATAGCGACCACAAAAACCATGGCAATCGCGATCATCCAGATCATCCTTTCCGTGCTCATCATCACGCTCATTCTTTTGCAAGAGCGTTCTTCCGGCATGTCCGGCCTGATGGGCGGCAGCGGCGAAGGATATTACCAGGCGCGCCGCGGCATGGAGAAACTCATCTTCTATTCCACGATCGTGCTCTCGGTGCTCTTCGTCGCTCTCGCGGTCTACCAGTTGTTCGCGCAGACGCACTAGCACCACCCCTTTTACATGTGGCCCAAAAAGATCTTCGCCGCGCTCACTAAAAAGGAACGCATCACCTACGTTCTGGCCATCGCGGGGGCCGTCGTGAGCTTTGCGGTCGTGATGGGCATCGTGATCGCGCAAACGACGAAGGCCGTGCCCGCGACGGGCGGCGAATATACCGAAGGCATGCTCGGCCAGCCGGAATACATCAATCCCGTCATCGCATCATCGCAGACGGACCTGGACCTCGTGAAGATGGTCTACAGCAATCTGGCAGACCTTTCGGACAGCATCACCGCATCGCCCGACCTCAAATCGTGGGATGTGCGCCTCAAGCAGGGGCTCACGTGGCAGGACGGAACCCAGCTCACGGCGGACGACGTGGTGTTCACCGTGCAGTCCATCCAGAACCCGGACGCGAACTCGCCGCTCTACCAGTCCTGGCAGGGCGTCACCGCGACGCGCGTAAGCGAGCTCGAGGTGCAATTCACGCTCACGAGCCCGTATGCCTTCTTCGGCGACACGCTCAACAACCTTTACATATTGCCCAAGCATCTCTTTGCAAACACCCCGCCAGGCAACTGGCACCTTTCCGACTACAACCTCAAACCCGTCGGCTCGGGGCCCTATCAATTCGTTTCGTACGATCGCACGAGCGACGGGTTCATCTCGTCATATCAGCTCGCCGCCTGGAACGAATCGATAGAGGCCCATCCCCTCATCCCCAATTTCAATTTTGATTTCTTCAATGACGAGAACACGCTTGTCTCGGCATTCAATAACGGCACGATCGACGGCTTCGGCAACGCGACGCCGGAGGACATCGCGGAGATCGACCGGCCGGACAACGCCTTCGCGTGGCCAACGTCGGCGTACTACGCGGTATTCTTCAATCAGAGCGTCAACCTCGGACTCCAGGATCCCATCGTGCGCGAGGCGCTTTCCGCAGCGGTGGACCGGAACGGCCTCGTGAACACCGCGCTCGGCGGCAATGGCGCGCCGGATTACGGCCCGATACCGACGGGCGCAAAATACTACAGCGCCGTCCCTACAGCGACCTCCGGCCCCGCATTCGCAGAAAGCCTTCTCGACGCCGACGGCTGGACCGTCGCTCCATCCAGCACGTTCCGCTCGAAGACGATCCACGGCGCAGTGATCCCCCTCGTCGTGAACCTGACCGTGCCACAGATCGATTTCCTCGCGACGACGGCGAGCTATCTCCAGACCGCGTGGCAGGCCATCGGCGTGCAGGTGAACGTCATCCCCGATTCGTCGAACGACATCGTGAACAGCCTCATCCCGGCGCGAAACTACGAATCGCTCCTCTTTGGCAACGTGCTCGGCCCGAGCTCCGACCTTTACTCGTTCTGGGATTCATCGCAGGATTTCGCGCCGGGACTCAACCTCTCGATCTACAGCAATCCGGCAGTGGATTCACTGATCGAGAAGGCGCGGCAAAATCCGGTGAGCGCCACAACATCGCAACAGCTTGCGACCGCGCAGGCGGACATCGCGTCGGCACATCCCGCGATCTTCCTCTATTCCCCCGACTACGTATATGTGACCAACAAGAACGTGCAAGGCATTTCAACGAGCACCCTTCTTACCGACCCGTCAGACCGTTTCCGACAGATAGAAAGCTGGTACCTGAACACCGCGAGGGTGCTCAAGTAACGCAGCGGCGGCGAGGCATTGACTTTCTAATGAGGTATATGCTATACTTCATTCACTAAGACCGATCCTCCTTTTGACACTGCTGGGGTGGCGGAATTGGCAGACGCACTGGCTTCAGGTGCCAGCGATCGCAAGATCATGGGGGTTCAACTCCCCCCTCCAGCACAGTACATCACCGCTCTATACCGAAACACACCGCAGGCAACATTCATTTATGGCAGATTGCATTTTCTGCAAGATAATCGCGAAACAGGTCCCGAAGCGCATTCTCTGGGAGAACGACCATTTTCTGGCGTTCCTCGACCTCACCCCCGTCCAGCCCGGACACCTTTTGATAATTCCTAAAGAACATATCGAGACGGTCTTCGATATGCCGGACGGCCTTTATGAAGAATTGTTCAACGCAGCAAAGGCGCTGTCGACGCCCCTGCAAAAAGCAATGAAGTCGGTGCGTGTGGGCATGGTGATCGAGGGCTTCGGAGTGCCCCACACCCACCTCCACCTTGTGCCGATCAACAAGTCGCACGACCTCGATTCGGGCAATGCGCGGCCGGCATCCCCCGAAGAGCTCGACGCGATCGCAGATAAAATAGAAAAGCAGATAGCCGATAGAAAAATTAAATAAAAGTAAAAGTTAGAAAGCAAAATAAAAACATGATAAAGAAGAATGAAAATACAAACCAGGCGCAGGCACCCGCAAAGGACCGCCCGCGCATAAAACCGCCGGAGATCCGGCGCAGACCGCCGATGACGGTGCCAGGGCACTCCCCTGCGCGGCCGCAGCGCGGTCCGGCAGGTCCGGGCGGCCCGGGAACGCCGGGCACGGGCGCGCCGTCGCGCGAAGAGCGCGAGGCGCGCCGCGAGTACAAGCACGGCCCGGGAGCCCGACAGCTCCAGACGCCCGTGACGCAACGGTCAAAGATGGGCCCCAAACCGCAGGTCGCGCGCGATCCGAACGACAAGCCGAACCCCGACGCGGTGCGCCTCGTGCCGCTCGGCGGCCTTGAGGAGATCGGGCGCAACTGCTCGTTCATCGAATACAAGAACGAGATCATTGTGATCGACATGGGGCTCCAGTTCCCCGAAGAAGAGACGCCGGGCATCGATTACATCATCCCGAACGTCGAATATCTGGAGAAGAAGAAGCAGAACATCGCCGCGATCGTGCTGACCCACGGCCACTACGACCACATCGGCGCCCTGCCACACGTGCTCGCACGGCTCGGCAACCCGCCGATTTACGCGACGACCATCACAAAAGCGATCATCGAAAAGCGCGCGGATGATTTTCCGAACGCGCCGAAGATGAACATCCAGATCATCAAGAACGGCGACGAGATGAAACTCTCCAACAATATCACGGGGTATTTCTTCGGCGTGCCGCACACGATCCCGGAAACGACCGGCGTGATGCTCAAGACGCCGATCGGCAACATCGTCCACTTTGCGGATTTCCGCCTGGACTATGACGACGAAGGCAATCCGCACGGCCTCGAGGAGTTCGAGAAGCTCGGCAAAATGGGCGTCCACACCTTTATGGTGGACTCCACCGCCGCCGAACGCCCCGGGCATTCCGTCTCGGAAAAGACCGTGGAAAAGAACCTCGAAGAGATCTTCCGCAACGCGGAAGGCCGCATCGCGGTCGCCACGTTCTCATCGCTCATCACGCGTATCGCGGAGATCATCAAGATAGCGGAGAAGCTCGGCCGCAAGGTCGCGCTGAACGGCTATTCCATGAAGACGAACATCCAGATCGCGCAGAGCCTCGGGTTCGTCAAAGCCAAGGAGGGCACGCTCATCTCCGTGGAAGAGGTCAGCAAGTTCAAGGATGATAAGGTGATGATCCTCACCACCGGCGCGCAGGGCGAGTCCAATGCCGGCCTGATGAAGATCATCAACGGCGAACATCGCCACATCAAGATCAAGCCGGGCGACACGTTCGTCCTCTCATCGTCCGTCATCCCGGGCAACGAGCGCAGCGTGCAGACGGTGAAGGACAACCTCGCCCGCCAGGGCGCGATCGTCTATCACTCCGCGCTCGTGGACATCCACTCCTCCGGCCATGCGCCGAAGGACGACATCGCGCTCGTGATCAAACTGCTCAAACCGAAGTTCCTGATGCCGGTACACGGCTACTACTTCATGCGCGCCGCGAACGGCCAGACCGCCCGCGAATCGGGTGTGCTGAAGGACAACGTGCGCCTGATGGACAACGGCCAGGTTGCCGAACTTACGAAGGACGCGTTCAAGATCACCAAAGAGGAGGTTCCCGCCTATTACGTGATGGTGGATGGACTCGGTGTCGGCGACGTGGAGGAGGTAGTGCTCCGCGACCGCCGCGCGCTCGCCGCGGAAGGCATGCTCGTGATCATCATGACGATGGACCGTGACAAGGGCCGCTTGCTCAAGAATCCGGACATCATCTCGCGCGGCTTCATCTACCTGAAAGACAACCAGGAGATCCTGGACGAGATCCGCAAGCGCCTGCGCGGCCTGCTCTCGCGCATCCCGAACTTCAAGGAAGTGGAGCCGGATTACGTCAAAACTTTGATCCGTGATCAAGTCGGGCAATACTTGTATACGAAGACCAAGCGCCGGCCGATGATATTGCCGGTGGTGATAGAGATATAGCAAGACAAAACCCCTCTCCTGTTTCGCTCCGACGTCGGAACGTCCACTCGCTTAACAGGAGAGGGGTTTTGTCTTGTGCGCTTTGACATAATGGCATTGAGTTTGATATAAAATAGTCGGTTCCCGGTTCAATCAAGAAAGGAGTCCGCTGTGACAAAAATGCTGTGGAGGGCTTTCCCTTATATCGCGCTTGGATTTTTGATCGACACGTATCTTTGCCAAACGATCGGTGTCGAAGCCACAGATAGATTCATCGTGATCAACCTTTACATGCCAAGACTGGCCTTTGAGCTCTTTTTTTGGGCTGTTATGTGGGTCGCCTTCGGCGCGCTTCTGAATGGATCTCTAAAGCTCGAACGGATCCTCGCAGCGATCATCCTCCGCCCCTTGGGCATCGCTGCCTTCGCCTTCGTCGCCACGATCGGTTTGGGCGGCGTTTCTATGATGTACGCAGATGATTCCAAACTCGTCAGCGTGTATCTCTTCGCAGTTTTTATCGGAGCGGCAAGCGGCGCGATCGCCCTCATCGTCAGTATCGTGCAAATGTGCCGAAAGCGTCCGGTTCCTGCGGCCCAGTAGAACATGTTCTCCCTCATAACGCCCCGTCTTCGGATGGGGCGTTCACTTATCATGGGTTTCAGCAGTTGACTTTTTAAATGAGACTCCGTACACTGCAGGGAGTATCTATATTTGCAAAAGGAAGCGAGGTTTTATGAGAGCACTTGTGGTTGGCGGCACATCAGGCCTTGGACTAGAACTTGCACGGCTGCTCAAGATAAACCACAAAGAGGTGGTAATTACCGGACGCACGGATCCAAAAGATCCGGAGAGCACCTTCTTCAAGATGTCTTTGGAATCCGGCACAGGGTTCCCCCTTCCTATGGATCAGCTCGTGGACGACTACACATTCGGAACGGTAGTATACAATCCGGGATTCTATCAGGAAGGAAGGATCAGCGACCTCTCCGACAGGCAGATCCTCGACATGGTGAACGTCGGCTTCCTTGCCGCCGCGATGCTCATACGCCGGATATTGCTTAAACAAGGACGGCTTGAGCGGTTCGTGGCAATAACCTCCACCTCCCAATGGACACCCCGGGAGCTGGAACCGGTCTATACTGCGGTAAAGGCGGCGCTCGGCATGTTTGCAAATTCACTCTCGCTTGACCAGCGGGTCGGGAGAACGCTCGTTGTAGGGCCCTCTGGCATGAACACCAAATTTTGGGCCGGAACCCACCGGGACATGAGCGTCATGCTCGATCCCCGCTGGGTCGCGGGCCTGGTAATAGATCATCTCTTTGAGTTGCCAGGATACACGTACAAACACATCAAAATCCTACGCGACCCTCCCCGCGTAGAAGTGACTGAAATAAGATAAGACGAACGCCACAAAAACTCCCAGGACCTCCGATCTTTCGGGGGTCCTTTTCCATCGTGATATAATCGTTATATGAAACCGATCCTTGTTTCCGGTATGCAACCCACGGGGCGCCTGCACGTGGGCAACTATCTTGGCGCGCTCAAGAACTTTGTGGAGCTGCAGAACTCGGGCGAGTATCAGTGCTATTTCTTTTTGGCCGACCTCCACGCGCTCACGGAAGGGCCGGAGCCGCCCGTGCTCGGCGAAAACATCCTGAACCTTGCAGCGGATTATCTTGCCGCAGGCCTTGATCCCAAGAAATCGCTCATCTACCAGCAGTCGCTCATTCCCGCGCACAGCGAGCTCGCGTGGATATTGAACACCGTGACGCCGATGGGCGAACTGGAACGCATGACGCAGTACAAAGACAAGGCGGCACGCCAGGCGGCGAACGTGAACGCCGGGCTGCTCACCTACCCGGTGCTCATGGCGGCGGACATCATCTTATACGGGGCGAAGTTCGTGCCGGTGGGCGATGATCAGATGCAGCACTTGGAGCTCACGCGCACCGTCGCGCGGCGCTTCAACGCGCGCTTCGGCGGCGAAACGTTCCTTGAGCCGAAAGGCGTCCTCACCCAGACGCCGCGCGTGATGTCGCTCAAGGATCCGCTTAAAAAAATGTCCAAGTCCGATCCGGAAAGCTGCCTCTTTATAGATGACTCGCCGGAGGACATCCGGAAGAAGCTTGCGCGTGCAGTGACGGATTCGGATGGAGCCATTTTGTACGATCCGGAGAGGAAGCCCGGGCTTTCCAACTTGCTCGAGATATATGGCGCATTCGAGGGCAAAGACCCGCATGCGGTGGCGATAGAGTTCGAAGACAAGCAGTACTCGGACCTTAAGGCCTCGCTCGCGGAACTGATCGCCGGGCACTTTGCGGAATTTCGCGCGAAGAAGGCGAAGCTGCTCGCAAAACCTGCGGCGATACGGAAAATTTTTGCGGCAGGATCAAAGAAAGCGGCAGTGGTCGCGGACAAGAAGATGGCAGGGGTCAAGAAAAAAGTGGGATACTAGGCCTTTCTCATTCATTTCGATCAGCCCCTCTTGCGCTTATTAAATTTTGATTAAAAAGTTTTTGCATTCCTTTTTGTAATCCCTACAATGGGGAATATGAAAAAGAAGGTCACGCTCCAGGATATCATTACGGCGATCAATGCGCTTTCCGATACTGTCGACAAGAAATTTGCTGCCATAGATAAAAAATTTGAGGCAATCAATGAGCGATTTGCTGCCATAGATCAACGGCTCAATCGCCTTGAAACAGCCGTTTACGAGCTTCAAAAAAACATAGAAGGCGTACAGGAAGAAATGCGCGGGATCCATAAGGTACTGGACCGCTTTGACCGGCGCATTACCCGGCTGGAAAAATGCACGGGCCTTCAAGTGAAGGGCGCCGCACCATAGGGATCATGCCTTCCGGACAGCAACCCAAACATCATCGCCCTCAAGCTTGGTTATTTCCTCCGCAAGGAATTTTTCTGATCGCCCGAAGTCCACTTCCGTTGCCCCGATATCTTTCAAGAGCGGCGCTTCGTGCCGGTCGATCACTTGCATCATTTTTTCCGGCAGCTCCATCATCGCGACGATCTTGTCCTTCGGCTGAAGTCCCGCCTTCTGGCGCAACTCCTGGAACATGCGCGCCACTTCGCGGAGCAATCCCTCCTCGCGCAGGGCAGGCGTGATCGTGGTGTCGAGCTCCACGTTGCCGCCAAGCGCCGCCGCGAAGCGAATCTCCTTCACGTTCATTTCTTCGGCAAGGATCTCCGCGATCTCTTTTTCAAGTTTGACCCCCACCGTCATGGACGCAAGCGGCTGGCGCACCTTGATCCCTTTTTCCGCGCGAAGTGCAAGGCCGGCGGCGGCGGCGGCCCGGACGGCGGCCATCTGCGATACGATCGCCGCGCCTTCCTCCGCAGCGCGATCCGTGCGCAAGGGCTTGGGCCACTCGTCCAAGTGCACCGATTCCTTCGTGCCGCCAAGCGGCCCGTAGAACAGCTCCGAAAAGAACGGCGTGAAGGGCGCCATCAACGTAATGAGCGAGAGCAGCACATGGCCGAGCGTGGCCGAAGCCGCGCGATAATCGGCGTCGCTCACCGGCCGCTGCAGGCGCCGCCGCGAGCGGCGGATATACCACCGGGAAAGGTCGTCCACCAGCGTTTCGATCTCGATCGCCGCCTCGCGGATCTCGTAAGCGTCGAGCTTTTTTGAAACTTCGGCGTTCACCTGATCGAGCCGCGCGTTTATCCATTCATCCAACACGTTCGTGGGACCGTCGGAAAGTTTTGCTTTCTGGTCTGCGTATGTTTTCCAAAATATAAAAGAATTGTAAACAATGAGGTGCACCCTCCGGAACGCTTTCGCGACCTCGGCCTCGTCAAAATTCTTCGGCTCGCCGAGCGGCGATCCGGTAAAGAAATACCACCGCAGGGCATCCACTCCGTACTTATCGATGACCGCGAACGGCTCCACAATATTCCCTTTTGATTTGGACATTTTTTGCCCGAATTTGTCGTTGATCAGGCCAAGCGCGATCACATTCTTATAAGGCGCTCCGTAGCCAAGCGCCGCCGCGATGGCAAAGAGCGTGTAGAACCAGCCGCGCGTCTGGTCCATGCCTTCGGAAATATAATCGGCGGGATAGTCGAGGCCGGACAGCGTCGCGACATCCGTTTTGGGCACGGAGAACGGGTAGTGCGCCTGCGCGTACGGCATTGCGCCGGAGTCGTACCACACGTCCGCGACTTCCGGCACACGCGCCATCGTTGCCGCGCACTTTGGGCACGGCGGGGAAATATCATCGGCGAACGGCCGATGGACATCGACCACGCCGGTGTCGTTGCGCGGGATCTTCTTTACGCCGAACGGCATCACTTCCGCAGGCTTTATGAACATGCCGCCGCCCTCCTCTTTTTTCTCCGCCGCCTGCTTCTCGCTCCATCCGAGCGCCGCCTGCGCGAGCATCCAAATGGTATCCTCGTGGCTTACGATCAAAATATTCTTTCCGTGATGCTTCGCCTCCGTTTCCTCCAAGAAATTCCATGCGCGGGTGCGGACGTCGCGATACGACTCGCTCTTCTCGTCCACGCGCCCGGCAAACCGGCTCTCAAGTGTCGGAAATATCTTCCCGATCTCTATCGATGGCTTTCCGGAAAGGCCGCCGAAGTTGACCTCGCGGAGGCGCTTGTCAAAATGGACGGGAATGCCCAGTTCGCTCGCGATGATCTCCGCCGATTCCTTCGTGCGAAGAAGGTCGGAGGCGAAAACAAGATCTATCTTATCTTTTTTAAGTCCCTTGGCGGCTTCTACGACCTGCTCTTTCCCGTTCGGGGTAAGATGCGAATTCTGATCGCCGGAATCGACGATCTTGAATATGATATTTTCCGACTCCCCGTGCCGCATCGCCCAATAATTATTTCTTGAACCTCCGGCCAAACGGTCCAATTCGTCCAAACCGTCCACCACTTCGGTGTGGCCGCACTCCTTGCATTCCCAGATCGGCAGCGGCGCGCCCCAATACCGTTCGCGGGACAGGTTCCAGTCCTTCACCTCGCGCAGCCATTCGCCGAAACGCCCCGTCTTCACGTGCTTCGGCGTCCAGTTGACGGTTTCATTGTTCTCCAATAATTTCTCGCGCAGCTTCGACATTTCGATGAACCACGATGACCGCGCATAGTAGAGAATGGCCGTGCCGCACCGCCAGCAGAACGGGTATTCGTGCACGTACGGCTCCGTCCGCAACAGATTCCCGTTCTCGCGAAGATGATCGAAGATGTGTTCCTCCGTCTCTTTGGATTTCACGTATTGCCCCGCCAACCCCGCGACCTCCTTCGTGAACTTTCCGGCCTCGTCAACCGTGTGATATTCCGGCAGCCCTACCTGTTTGCCGAGCGCATAGTCGTCCTCGCCATACATCACGGCGGTATGCACGACGCCCGTGCCGTCGGTCGTCGTCACAAAACCGGCGGGATAGACCTTGTATGATCTTTCCGACCTGAGCGGCGCAATATCAAAAAGCGGTTCGTACTCCAAACCGACCAGCTGCGAACCGGACAGGTCGTATGATTTTTCTGCGCCGGAAAAGCCGAGGTCGTTCAACCGGTCCACCGCCGCGATAAGATATTCCCCTTCGTGCTCGAACGCGCGATATGCAATATCGGCCCCAACAGCAAGCGCGACATTTCCCGGTAATGTCCACGGCGTCGTCGTCCACGACAGGATATACACCTTATCATCCGGCGCGATGACATGGTCCCCGATCTTCTGTCCCGCTTTTAATTTGAATTTCACATATACCGACGTATCGCTCACCTCTTTGTATCCCTGCGCGAGTTCATGCGAAGAAAGCGACGTGCCGTCGCGCGTGCACCACGGCACCACTTTGAATCCTTTATAAAGCAATCCGCGCTTATGGATCTGCGACAGCGTCCACCAAATGGACTCGATGTACTCGGGCTCGTACGTCACATATGCGTTCTTGAAATCAAGCCAGTAGCCGATGCGGCGCGTCATCCGTTCCCACTCGTCCTTATAGATCCACACCTGCTCCATCGCCTTCTCGTTGAAGAGCTTGACTCCGAGCTCCTCGATGTCTTTCTTTGACTTGAGGCCGAGCGCTTTTTCCGTCGCGATCTCCACCGGAAGGCCGTGCGTGTCCCATCCGGCGCGGCGCGGCACTTCGAATCCCTGCATCGTCTTGTATCGCAAAATAACATCCTTTACGATGCGACTGATGACGTGATGGATCGCGGGCTTGCCATTGGCGTACGGCGGCCCTTCATAAAAGATGAATTTTGGGGCACCGCTCTCTTTTTCGATCGATTTTTCAAAAATATGCCGTTCATCCCAAAACGTCAGGACCTTCTCTTCTAATTCAGGAAGGTCAAATTCTCCTTCATGAAGGAATACCTTCGGATTCGCATTTTTTTCAGAAATCTCCTTTGCCATTACATTAAAATAGCAGGTTTTGCGGGATTAATAAAGGAAAACCGCGGAGCGGAGCGCGGTCCGCGGGAGACTAGATCTTTTCAAGCGTGCGAACGCCGAGCAGGCCGAGCCCTTTTTGCAGCACGCGCGCGGCGACGGCGACGAGCGCAAGGCGGCCGCGGCGGCGCGCGGCGGCGTCGTCCTTGAGGATCGGCGTCGCTTCGTAGAATTTGTTCGCGGCGACGGCGAGCTTGTAAAGATAGACGGCGAGCGTGCTTGTGGAATATTGCTCGCCTGCGCGCGCCACCACATCCGGAAACTCGAACAACCTTCTCATGAGCGCGAGCTCGGTCGTGTGCGCAAGCGTTGCCGCCTCGTCGGCGCTCAACTTTACCGGCGGATTTTTTCCGCCGTCATCGGCAACGCCCGCCTTCCGCAAAATGCTCTTGAGCCGCGCATAGGTATATTGTAGATAGGGCGCGCTGTCGCCCCCGAAATCCAGCATTTTCTCCCAGTTGAACACGATGTCTGTCATGCGATTCTCTTTGAGGTCGTTGTACTTGAGCGCCCCGAGCGCCACCGCATCCGCAACTTCCGTCTTCTCTCCGGACGAGAGTGCGGGATTTTTGGCATCGATCACTTCGCGCGCCTTGATCACCGCTTCGCCGATCACTTCTTCCAATAATTGCGCGGTGCCCTCGCGCGTGGAGAATTTTTTGCCGCCGCTTCCCAGTACAAGGCCGTACTTCACGTGCTTCAGCTCTGTTCCATCGCCGAGGCCCAAGAGCTTCGCGACCGCAAACAACTGCTCGAACGCAAGCGCCTGCTCGTTGGCCACCACGTATAATATCTTTGCCGGTTCGTACTTTTTGAGGCGATACCGGAGGTTCGCGATGTCGCGGGTAAGATACAAGCTTGCGCCGTCGGACTTCTGGATGAGCGCCGGGGGCAATCCCGCAGCGTCAAGCGAAACGATGACCGCCCCCTCGCTCCGTTCGGCGATGCCCTTCTTGAGCAGTTCCGCGACGGTCGCATCCATCTCACGCTCAAAGTGGCTCTCGCCGATCCACACGTCAAAATCCACGCCGAGCACCGCGTACAGGCGTTCGAACTCCTCGAGCGATTCTTTCTTGAACCACTCCCACAGCTTGCGGTTCTCGCGATCGCCGTCCTCCAGTTTTTTAAACTCTTCCTGCCCCCGCTTTTCGAGCGTCGGGTCGTTCTTCATCTCCTCATGGAAGCGCACATAGAGCTTTTGCAATTCGTTGATGGGGGCCGATTCCACTTTTTTCTTGTCGCCCCACAGTTTGTACGCGGCGATGAGCTTGCCGAACTGCGTCCCCCAGTCGCCCAGATAGTTCCACCGCACCACGCGATATCCGGAAAGCTCCAAAATATTCGCGAGCGCGGCGCCGATGATCGTCGTGCGCATGTGGCCGAGATGCATCGGCTTCGCGATGTTCGCCGACGAGTATTCCACGATCGCGGTGCAGCCCGCGCCAACGTCGCCCGCGCCATAGTTTTTGTCCGCCGCGATGCGCCGCAGCTCCGCCTGCATCGTAGCGTCGCTCAGCCAGAAATTGATAAAGCCGGGCGCGGCGGCCTCCACTTTGTGAAAAAATCCCGCAGGCGCGCCGGCGGCGATCTGCGCGGCATACTCTTTGGCGAGGTCGAGCGGCGGCATTTTCTTGATCTTCGCCTGACGCATCGCGAAGTTCGTTGAATAATGACCGAAAAGTTCCCCGTCGGGGACGGAGATATCGATCGACGCATCCGCGGCGAACATCTTTTTCAATAATTGGGCCAATTGCGCGTTCATTGACAATACTAATATGTGTGTTACTATCCAAATGCAGCGGGGAATCCTTTACCACCCTGAGCTGCTCCCCACTGAGGTAGAGCGCCGGGCACGGAGAGTAGCTGATTCGCGGTGGGCGGTCCCAGGGGAGGGCTGCACCCATCATGTATGTGCGATCGCCGACCCGCTGCGCTTCGCTCTTTCATATCTATGGTACCACAAGGTGCCGCCGCAGTGCCGCAAGCCCCGCGCGATCTCGCCGGGGCTATTTATTTCTTCAGCCAATTTTCAACGAAACTAATGTAAAATGAAAGCATGGATACGCGAACGGAAACCATCGCCGAGAACCGCCGCGCGCGCTTTGATTACGAGATAGGGCAAACGTACGAGGCAGGCATCGAACTGCAGGGGCACGAAGTGAAAAGCGCGAAAGGCGGCCGGCTTCAGATCGCGGGAGCGCATGCGATCATCCGCGGCGGCGAGGCCTGGCTCGTGAACTCGCATATCCCCCAGTACCAGCCGGGCAATACGCCGCCGGACTACGAAGAAGATCGCGCACGGCGATTGCTCCTCTCGCGCGATGAAATAAAAGAGTTGCAAGGCGCGCTCGTGGACAAATCCCGCCACGCGATCCCCCTTCGCGCGTATCTCAAACACGGACTGATAAAACTGGAGCTCGGCCTGGGCCGGTCGCGGCGGAAATCCGACAAACGCGATGCGATCAAAAAGCGGGCGCACCAGCGCGAGATCCGGCGCGGAGAATAAAAACGGAGAAAAAAATATCCGTCCCGTTTTACTGGGTGCCCGTCGATGACGACGCGATCGCCGCGTTCAATACATCCTCAAAGGCCTGAGTGGTCGTCGGATTCGGGATCTGCGCGAGATTCATGAAGAACGTCGGCGTGTGGTCGATCTGCGCGGAATTGCCGCCGTTCACGTCATTCTGGATCTTCGCCGTCACCGACGAAGCGTTCACGTCGACATTGAACGTGTTGACGTCAAGGCCTATCGATTGCGCGTAGCCGTCGAAATATTGCGAGACCACCTGCTGGGGCGAGAGCGCCGTGTTCGTGGACCACTCGGCCTGCTTGGTATACAAAAGGTCATGCATCGCCCAATATTTCGAGGAGCCGCCCTCAAGGCCCGCCGCCTCGGCGGCCTGCGCGCCGATCCCCGCGAACGGGTGGATGGTATAGAGCGGATAGTTGCGGAACACAAAGAGCACCGTGCTGCTGTAGTTGGAGAACAGCTGCTGCATGATCGGGAAATAATCGCCGCACGCGGGGCACTCAAAATCACCGTACTCGATGAGCGACACCTTGGCGTTCGGATTGCCCTCCGTCCAATCGGCGGACGTGATGGCGGGCACGGTCGTCGCGACGAAGTTGCCGTTCGTGGTGTCTGTCGAGTTACCGCTCGAATATGCGCCCGCGATGATCACCGCAACCGTGACCACCACGAGAAATATCACGATGAACCACACCGTTGCCTTGTTCGCCTGTCCTGCCCTTTTATTGTTTGCCATAATTCACTTATTTTACCTTTTTTTAATGAAAAAGCTAACGAAGGGGGCATGTCTCCCTATCGCCTATCTATTATCGCTTGAACTGAAGCTTCGTATTGTTGTCTACAACAGTGTCCGGTTCGCTCGTAGGGCCGATCTTCCGCACGATCACGAACGGCGTCATCTTGTTGCCCTGCCCCAGCGGATTATCAAGAAGCACGAGCCGTATGGTGCGCTTGTCCAATCCCACGCCCGAACTGATGCCTAAAACTTCCACATTGATGAAGTTCGCATCCGCCGTCATGCACGGGATGCCGGTATTCTTCTCGAACCGCTCGCAATCGGCTTGCGGGTCCTTCGGCGGGAGCACGGCCCATTCGGTGTACGGATACATGTCTTCGGGGATGAATCCGTCGATCTCGGAAACGCGATGCCCCGCGACGATCCAGAACCAGCCCCGCTTGCCGAACACGCGACCCACCGCGCCGATCGCCATCGCGGGGATGATGCGCCACCATCCGGCGATCTCGATCGCGAGCTGGATCTTTTCCGGATTGTTCCACGCGGTCATGCCCTTGTGCTTCGTCACTCCTTTTTGCACGAGCCGCGCGAGCCACGTCACCTTCACGCTCGAAATATGACGCACGAGGTTTTGTGAAATAGAGACCATCTTTTCCGAGATCGCGATCCAGTCGCCCGGCTGCACGTGGGGCTTCACATATTCGCTGATGAGCGATTCCATGCTCTCGCCAAACTCGATCAGGCGCGGCACGCGGACGGGAAAACGCTCGTACCCAATGCCGTCGACGATGATCTTCCTGCCCGGCTGAATGCCCGGCGTGAGACCGGCGTCCCAAACCTTCTTTATGGTCGCCGCCATCTTCTCAGGATCCAAATGTATGACTGAGCCCATGTTTCGTGCAAGGTTGATTATTTTTCTATGATAAGTGATTTTGAAGCTTTGTACCATATAAGGGAAAATAAAACCGCCCGGCATTTAAAATGCAGGGCGGCATTGGAGAAAAGCTACTTCTGTCCCAACTTCAACACCTTCATGTATTCATCGCCGTAAGTGAGAGACATGTCGATCGAGGGAGCGATCAGAATGTACTTGCCATGCGGATTGGTATATTCCTCCAGTTCCCCGCTCTCAGAGAGAGAACGAAACCGCTGGAGACCCGCCTGCACGGCAGTGCCGCAGCTCGGGCCGAATAGGCGTCTGACCGCGAGGATCATCTTCCGGCTCATTGCAAACGAGTCGTATGAACTGCACAGAACCGGTCCATGAGCTCCGATGACGCTTTTCCAGTCGAAGGAAATGTCCCGCTCAACATCCGTGACGGTGCGAACTCCAGGAACTGGATTGTCTTTGTCTTTGCACGCACCTCCGATGATGTGAAGTTTTGGAAAGGCATTTTTCAACGTCTCGTATGCAGCACAAATCATAGAAGTCGTTCCCATGGCAGCGGAAAAGAACGAAGGAACTTCGTCCATGCTTTCCATCTCGTTGATAAGATGGTACATGGTGCGATTTTGCCCCTTGATACTTCCCCGCTCTTTGTACTGGTTAATGAACACGCCAACGCCTTCTCTTTCCAGCTCGGCGGCGCGTTCAAGGGTGGTTTGACCAGGTCGCGGGTACTCAATCTCAGCGCCAGGCACAAGAAGTTGTGCTTTTTTGCCGTCCGGAACGGACGAGTTCATCACCGCGATCACCTTTTTGATACCGAACGCATCCTTGCTGTACGCGAAATTGACCGCCGTGTTCCCGGAGCCGGGCACAATCGCCACAACCCCTGGATAGATCCTTCCTTCTTTCTCTGCGTCCAAACAAAGCTGGACGGCAGGAAAGCGCTTTCCATTGCCGCCCTCCCCCTCGTGGAGCGGCAATACGTAGATTTCGAGCCGCTCTGATCCGCGAAGGTCTGCCACCGAATCCTTAATCGACTCGGGCAGTTTGACCAACGGAGCAAAGTGGTTGATCGAGGTCAAAACCTTCCTGCGTAATTCAAAGTCGATAAGACCCATGGAACACCATCCTGATCGTTAAATTAAATTCCGAAAGCTACTCGTATTCTTAATCAAGGAAAGCGCCGTGTCAAGAAATTTTCTCACTTCCTCACCGTCACGAACTTCAGCGTGCCGAGTCCCGGCATCGCCGGCTTTTCCACGCCCAGCTCGTCGCGCCAGAATGCGTCGCTCTTCAACAGCTCGATGATCCACGGAAAGTGAGCGTCCTGCGAGATGATGATGCCCCCCGGCGAGAGCAGCGGATACAGATAATGGAAGCAGTCGCGTGTGGACTGTACGAGGTCAACGTTCACGCACGCCGCCGCGACGGACTCGCGGAACGACGGCATCGTGTCGGTGAAAAATCCTTTATGGAAATGCGCGCGCGATGCGTCCCCATAGCGCGCAACGTTGCCCTTCACTTCCTCGAACGGCACCGCGTGGCTCCCCTTCGGAAAGTGATGCTCGCGGCCGTAGATGCTCTTGCCGTGCGCTTCGCTGTTCTCCGGCATTCCGGCGAACGAGTCGAACACGTCGAGCTGCCGGTCGCACAGTTTTGCGACGAGGCCCAGCTTGGCGGTGCTCCCGCCATGGAACGAGCCGGCTTCCACGATCGTTCCTTTTACGTCGTCGCCGAGGGCAAGGATCTGCCGTGCGATGGAGATCATCTCGTGTTCCGTGTGCGGACAGTCGACGTAATACGAAATTTTATAGAATTGTAACACTAACGAGAGGCGCGCGCTGAACGCCGTTGGCGACTTCGTGCTATGAAATATAAATCCGAACGCCGCGGGAACATCCTTTGGCGCGTAATAGATCTTTCTATATATATAGAGAAGCGGCCATTGGCGCTTGAGATAACTGCGCACGCTCATATTACTTTTTGTATCCCACGGAGCTGTCCGCGGTGTTCCTGAACTTCGCCATGCCCCTCATTATATCACCGGAAAAGGCCCGCGCAACGCGCCGCGCGGGCGAAAAACTGGTACAATGAGCGCATGCCGATGTGGATCCTTGTCGCCGCCGTACTGATCCCCCAGGAGTTCGCCACGACCGCGATCGTTTTCGTGGTCGCCCTGCAGAACAATTTCCCGATCTGGGCGATCAATCTTATCTGGCTCTGCGTGACCCTGCTCGATATGTATGCCGGCTATATGCTCGGAAAGTTCACGCAGGAAAAATTGCGGGGAACGCGATTCTTCAACTGGGTGGAGCGCTGGATACAAAAGGGCCGCCACGCGCTCGGGACGCACGGCGAAAAATTCTCGCTCGCGCTGCTCGGCACCGTGGACTTCCCCTACGTCAACACGTTCATCGGCGCGTGGATCGGCCTGCCGCTCAACCAGGCGTTGCCGCTCACCCTTGCGGGCAACTTCATCTGGTACCTGTTCCTCTGGGGAACCGTGCTCGGGCTTTCGTCGTTCGTCTCCAACCCCGACATCATCATCCTGATCATCATCGTGGTCGGGATCCTTTCCCACTTCCTGATCAGGTTCTCGCGGGGGAAGAACGGGAGAACAAAGGATAGCTCTCAAGGAGAGTGAGCAGAAGGCAGAGCGCGAGCGGCCCGAGCAATATGCCGATCGGCCCGAAGAACGACAGGCCGCCGAGCACCGCAAACAGCATCAGCATCGGATGGACCTTCTCCTTTCCGCCCAGCAGGCGCGGGCGCATGTACGCCTCCATGATGGTGGATATGGCGAGCGACCAGACGGCAAGGCCGATGGCGGCGGGAACATTCCCCGTAAAATATAACCACGCGACCGCGGGGATGACGACGAGATACACGCCGACGGCGGGGATGAACGACGCGACGATCGTGACGGCGCCCCACAACACCGCGCTCGAAACGCCGAACAGGGAAAATCCGATGCCGGTCGTAAGGCCGTAGAGCACGCCTATCAGAAGCGACCCGCGGATCACCGATCCCGCGCGCGCATGCAGGTGGTCAAGGATCTCGGTCATATGTTCCGGCGGCAATGGTCCCCGCTCGATAAGGGCGGTGCGCAGGCGATGCCCGTCGCGCAGGAAATAGTAGAGCGCGAAGAACGAAAGAAAGAGCGTGGCGACCACGCTCAAAAATCCGGAAAAGATCGGCCCGATGCTGCTGATCAAGAATCCGAGCACCTGCTGAAGGTACGGCTCGAGATTGAGGGTGAGCGACGGGAACCACTGCGCGAACGCGACGCGGAACCAGTCCACGCCCGACGCCCCTCCTCCGGAGACGATCTCCGCGTACAGCCCCTGCGCTTCCGCGAACATCTGGAGGCCGAGGAGCACGAGCGGCACGAGGATGATGAGGACGGCGAGGAGCACGACGATCGCGGCGGCCGTGCCGCCCCGGTCATGGAGCGCCCGCTTGAGCCCCGCATACCACGGCTGGAAGAGCACGGCGATGCTGATGCCGAGCACGATCGCGTTCAGCTCCGGCCAGAAGACGAGCGCCACGAGAAGCGCCGTCAGGATCAATATGCCGATCGAAAAATATGACTCCGAACGCTCCGTGACCATGAATATATTGTATCACGCCGGTTGCTTTTCCCGTGGCAGTGCCGTATGGTAGAGGCAGTATGGATCTTAAAGGAGGTCCCTCGTGAAAGTTATCGAAATAAAAGGGAACGGCTATCGAAAGCTCCTCTTTACCGACCTGGGACTTCCGGGAAACGAGGAGTTCAGCCTCTTTTTCTGGAACAACGGCGAAAGCCCGGCACATGATCACAGCGTGGACGAGATCACCTATGTGGTTTCGGGGACGATCCGCGAATATCGGAGGAGGGCCGATGGCATCATCGTGTCACGTGCCTACGAGGCGGGCGAGCAATTCGACGTTCCTGCCGGCACCCAGCACGTCGTCAAATCGAAAGGCGCGGCAATCACAATCAATTTTTGCAAGGGAAAGCTCCAGATGAACATCCTGAAGAATTTTCCCTTGGAAAGTTTTCTCGCAGGAGTGCCGCGGCACTAGCCTTGCCTACCCGCAATCCCATCGCCTCGGCGCAATCATGCCCGGGGCGATCTTCTTTTCCTCTTTCATAACATGCACAAACAAAAACCCCCCTTCGATGAAGGGGGGTTTTGTTTGTGGCGCTATGCCCGGCTGACGTTCGTCGCGTACGGGCCTTTCTCGCCGTCGGCAACCTCGAAGGTGACGGCATCGCCGACCTTCAGGTCATCGAAGGCAACGCCATTCAACTCCTTGGAATGGAAAAAGAGGTCCTTCGCCTCGCCTTCGCGCGCGATAAAACCGAATCCACGATCCGTAAGGGTCTTGATGGTTCCTTGCATGATTGTAATTAGTATTGTTGCTTCTTCAGAAGTTCGACGACGTTTCTTTATGCCCCATAATAGTACGCCGGATGGGAAAATTTGTCAAGTGAGCGATGCGGCGCTCGGCGAATGGATCACTTTCCTCCAGCATACATTGCGGCGATCTCCGCAGCGGACATGGCGCGGCCATACACGCGCACGTCGTCGATCAGCCCCGTAAACGGATTATCGCCGGCATATATCTTCCCGCCGATCGTCGTCGTCGTGAGCGCAACATTCGGAGTTGAAGGGGTGTACGACGCCTCGTAGACGCCGTTCACGTATCCACGCTCCGTGGAACCGTCGAACGTGACCGCGATATTGTTCCACCCGTTCACGATGTGGGTGGAATACCACGAAAGGTCGTTCCCCCAGAAATAGTTTACCAACTGGTTGCCGGAACCGCCGGTCCTTAAAACGTTCGTCGCGCTGCCGACGCCCACCGATCCCCATCCCACAATGTCCGCCGTGTAGACCGTCGAGGTAATGCCGTTCGGAAGATACACCCACACCCACTTCGTGAACGGGGACGCGCCGACGGGGACGCTGCGATCGAACACGCTCACGGCGTCCAAACTTCCGTCGAAGGCTCCCGCGTAGAGGCCGATCTTTCCCGCCGAATAATATCCGCCCAGACTTCCGACCTGTGCGCCGCTCCAACTCCCCGTCGCGTTGTTGCCCGAATAATCATAGGCGATCGTGCCGGTCCCCTCGTCAAAGCTCCAATCTCCCGCAAGCGTAGGATCGCCGTAGTCCAGCGGCTCCAAGGCAAGATTGGTGCCCTTCGCATACACGGTCGCCAAGGCCGACCCGTCAGGGCCAACGACGTCATTGGATCCTCCCAGCTTATATTTCGACGACTCCATCACCGCCGTGAACTCATACTGGCCGTTGCTCGCCATATAAGTGTAATAATCCCGGGACGAAGAAGTGTTCACGGGATCGATGGGCAGTGCCGAAAGCGGAGCGCCGCTCGATATCGATTGGAAGTTCACCGGGATCCACCCCGTGCCGTTCACGCTGCGATACGTGGAACTTGCCGCGCAATGATAAGTGTAATTGGCAGGAAGCGCGAGAAGCCCCATAGTGCCGCAATTTGTCCCCGCCGTCGTCGTGGCGTTCGGGTCCGGAAGGGAAACATACACGACGGAAGAAGACCCCAGGGAAAAGGCTGCCGCAGACGCCTGGTCTACGCTATATACATTCAACGCCTC
The DNA here is from genome assembly GCA_035509435.1 of Minisyncoccota bacterium. GTDB lineage: Bacteria > Patescibacteriota > Minisyncoccia > UBA6257 > 2-01-FULL-56-20 > JAKAGE01. The sequence continues at coordinate 71,600 of DATJLR010000001.1, forward strand.
TACCAATGTGCTCATATCGGAGATACGGCCAGAATCGCGGGATTGGGCAAGAAGCTGCGCGGGATTCAAGGTAAGCACGACCACGACAGCAAGTATGGCGATGATCGCGATGACAACCAAAAGCTCTATGAGAGTAAATCCCTTGCGAAAGGCGTCCATTTCCTAATGATAACAAATCGGTTTCGGGGTAAGATTAAGATAACGATATGGCGAAATTCGGGCGGAAGACCAAGAAGATCCTCAAGCTCATGGGGCCGGGGCTCATCACGGGCGCGGCGGATGACGATCCGTCGGGCATTGCCACCTACACCCAGACCGGCGCGCAGTTCGGCTACGGGCAGCTCTGGGCGGCGCTCTATCTGCTTCCTTTCATGGTGGCGATCCAGGAAGCATGCGCGCGCATCGGCGCCGTGACGGGCAAAGGCATCGCGGCCGTCGCCAAAGAAAATTACAGCAAAAAGGTCCTGTACTGCCTCCTTGCGCTCGTGCTCGTTGCGAATACGATCAACATCGGCGCGGACCTTGGCGCCATGGGCGCGGCGGCACACCTTATCATCCCGCTGAACTTCACCATCCTTACGCTTTTCTTCACCGCGCTCATCCTCTTGCTTGAGATATTTATGTCGTACAAAACGTACGCGAAGGTACTGAAGTGGCTCGCGCTCGTCCTGCTCTCCTATCCGCTCACTGCGTTCCTCGTTTCCGAGCCGTGGGGAACGATCCTGCGCGCCACCGTGCTCCCGCACATACAGCTTTCGTTCTCGTTCCTCTTTATTATTACCGGCGTCTTGGGCACCACCATTTCGCCATACATGTTCTTTTGGGAAGCATCGGACGAGGTTGAGGAAGAAAAAGAAAAGCGGATGATCAAGGACGGCGTCGCGAAGCCCACCAAATCCTTCATGCGCCGGCTGCGATGGGACAACTTCCTCGGCATGCTGTCATCCGAGATCGCCACGTGGTGCATCATCGTCGTCGCGGCAACGGTGTTGAACACCCATGGCGTCACGAACGTGGCAACGGCTGCGGACGGCGCGAAGGCGCTGGAGCCGCTCGTGCAAAGCTTCCCCGACGCCGGCCTTATCGCAAAATGGCTCTTTGCGATCGGCATCATCGGGCTCGGCCTGCTCGCCGTACCGGTGCTCTCTGCCAGCGCCTCGTATGCACTTTCCGAAACGCTCAATTGGCGCGAAGGGCTGAATTTAAAATTGAAGCGTGCGCATGGATTCTACGGCGTGATAACGATCGCGACGATCGTCGGCCTCATGATCAACTTCGTAGGGATCAATCCGATCAAGGCGCTCGTCTACACCGCGGTCTTCAATGGCATCGCGGCGGTGCCGCTCATCTTCATCATTGCCCGCATGGCCGCGAGCGAGAAGATCATGGGCGAACACAAGAGCGGCTGGCTCTCCAGTGTGTTCGTCTGGGCGACATTTGCACTCATGGCCGCTGCCGCGATCGCGATGTTCGCGACGCTTTAGATTTTATAGATCGGATGCACCTCTATCGGCAGATCCGCGAACCGCGCCACCATGCCGGGGATCTCCGGCGCGACAAAACCCCACCGCTTCACGAATGCCGCCGCTTTTTCATAATCTCCCTCCATCTGCAATTTTAAAAATTCTTCGCTGAGCGCGATCATCGCCGTGAGGGCCTTCTCCGGATCGATATCGAATATGCCGTTCGCTTCATCGTAGCGCACCGCGCCCCGATCTTTCAGCCAGTTGTATTCGATGAGCGAGCCGGCGGAATGTGCTTCCGTGTAGCTTGCGCGCCATCCCACCACCAAGCTCGCGATCTCATATATCGCACAACCCTCAAGTTCCTCGCGGCTCACCAATCCATCCTTGGAGAGGCGGTCAAGCAACGCGACGCCAAGCATGTCGGCCTTCGCTTCCTCAAGCATCAGGTGAAGGTCTTTCAGCAAGGCCTCGAAGCTTACCTCCCTGCCGTTCACATTCCGCGTGCCGGGCCCGACGCCGTGCGCGAGCTCATGGCCCAGCACAAACAGCATGCGTTGGCGCCATTCGCATCGCTTGAACGCTTCGGGGCTCAGCAACCGCTCCGCAATGGGATGCGTAAGGGTGTAAAATTTCGCCTCCATCATCGTGCGCGAGAAAACTTTCTTGGATCCCTTTTCTTCGTGGATCTTGCGGTTGTTGGGAAGATTGTATGCCACGAACTGCCTGCCGAACGCCGCCTCGCCGCCGCGATACACGTCGCGCACGATCTCGAGCGGCGTGGCGCCGCCTTTCGGCTTGTATCCCAACCGTGCGGCGAGCGCCGCGTCGAACTCCGGCACCACGGCGGCGAATTTTTGGATGTCGGCCGTGGCCTCGGCGTCCGGCAGGGCGACAAATCCTTCAAACGTCGCCTTCAGCCCGAACAAGCCGTCGGCATAGACCTCGTACGGCCCGATCGTGACCTCGAACGGCGTGCCGTCCGTATCGATCCACGCCATATCGCTGTCCCAGTAGTCGTTTGAACGGAACGCGGCCGCGCGGAGCGCAAGAAATTTCTTGAGCGGGCCATCGGATAATGCGCGCGCCGCCGCCTCGAGCTCCCGCGCGGCTTCTTCCAGGTGATCCTTATATGCCTCGCTGTACGGCACCGCAATGAGCGCGCCAGGCGTGCCGTCAGCCGCACCCGCGGCGCGCTTTATTATAGTGTAAGGGCTCTCGAGCGCCGCGCGGTCTTCTGCGGAAGCGCCAGCCAGCCGCGTTTCCCATTCCTCCACCGTCATGTCCGCCGGATAGAACGCCCCCGCCTTCGGCTTCGCGGCCGCGCCCGGCACGAACGGCTTGTCTTCGTCAAAGCCGTCCCATGGGCCGCCGTTCACCTCAAAATATTTCGCGAGGTCGCGGCCTTCGTTGTCGGTGCGCGCGGCAAGCGAAGCGCGCATGCCGGGCAACGATGGATCCATCTGTTCCAAATAAATATCCGTCATGATCTCCGCCGCGCGCACGCAATGGCGCAGCGCCTCGCGTTCCGCGTCGGAAAGCCCGGAGAGATCCTGGCCTACAATGAATTTTTAATATCCATGCAAGTAATCCAATTATAACAGGAGAAAATAAAAAGCGAGGCACTATCGGATTCGTGCCGGGCGACCCGCTATCCCCGCTTTCCCTGTCTCGCGACAAAGTGGAAACTTGTGTACGAAAGATATGCGGCGACGATGACGCCCACCCAGCTGACCCACATGGGCGCCACCCAGCCGTCGATCGCCACCGACCACCCGAACACCAGGCGGAGGAAATGGACGATCGCGACGATGCCCATGATGATGCCGACCACGAAGAACAACGCCTTGCTCGACGCATGCGGTTCCAGGATGTCCGGCGTCCATGCGTAATGGATGAGGATAAGGAGCACGAGCGCATCAAGTCCGCACCACAGCCACGCCGACTGCGTGGTGATCCAAAGGCCAAAGACGGTCGCGGGCAACGAGCCCGCCGCCAAAAGCCAGAGTCCCACAAACAGGTCTGCCGCAACGACCCCCGCAAAAAACTTCGCCGCCTCGCGAAGGAATTTAGTGTGTTTGGTCATGCTTTTAGTATAACAAAATGGCCCCGCCGAAATCGACGGGGCCACTGCAAAAAAGGAGCATTCAGGGGTCAATCACTTTTGTGATATTTGTTGACGTACCTCACCATCGATTGGCGGGTTTCCCGATCAATGAACTTCACGGCGATCGCGACGCGGTTATCTTCGCTGAGGGATTGCCACAGCCCACCGAGAACATCCGTCGCGACGCCATCATAGAACGGAATCAGGCGAGGTTCGCCGCGAAACGTGGTCGGTTCCTTCGCATCCCATTCATAAGTGGTGATGCAATAACCGTATCCCGGCGGAAGCTCGTCGTAGAACCAGTAGCCGACGTCACACCCGTCGCCCGTTGGGGATTTGCGATGGATCGCGATCTCCGCAAAGGGCAGGTTGTCGCGAGTGCGGACGCCGCATGTAGCAGTGATGCGCGGGGTATAGATCGGTGAGTCCGGTTCATACGACATATCCCGCAGGGCATTCATGAGGACACCGTAATACCGTCCTGCGATCATGTCGGTCTGACTGCCGTTGCTCACCACAAACGCGCCTTTGTCCTGTAGCATCGCGTTATAGATGATCAACCTGGGATCTTCCACCTTTGAAGGATCGGCGGGTTCGGTGAACAAGCGCCCGGTCCGCGCCTCAAGTTCGAACACCCTGTTGCGGCTGTTCGAAGAGCGTCCCATGATCCAGTACACCTGGATCACATTTCGCCCCGTGGAATCGAGCCCAACCACGAGCCCCCTTCCGGGATATCGGCTCGCGCGCAGGGCCATAAAATTGGCGGTTGCCTCTGTGAGCAATGTCACTGCATCTCCTTTCCGGCAAAGCATTTACTGCGCTCTTTATATATCATTTGCCCGCTATTGTCCATCTACAAATAATTATTGCTATCATTAGTATCATGAAAGTCCACTTTGTCGGCATCGCGGGAGGAAGCGGCTCCGGAAAATCGACGCTCTGCTTCAATCTCCTCGACAAATATCCCAAGAAGATCTCCATTCTCCACTTCGACGACTATCAAAAGAAGCGCGTGGAGGTGCCGCAGGTAAACGGCATGGCCAACTGGGACCACCCCGACGCCATCCGCTGGGAAAAACTGATAGAAGATCTTGGAGACCTGCGCGATGGCAAGCCGATCACCGTTGCCACCATGAACGAACGCGACAATCCGCAGTATGGCAGTGCGCGGGAACGCATTGAGATCGAAGTGGCGCCAAAGCCGATCGTCCTCGTTGAAGGATATCTTGCGCTGTATCATCCCGAGGTCCGGGCGTTCTTTGATCTCATGATCTATCTCGACGCATCCCACGATGAGCGGATGGCGAGGAGGACAAAATCACTGAATCCCGATTATGTGGCCCAGATTCTCACGCCGATGCACAAAGAATACGTGGAGCCGACCAAGCACCATGCGCACGTTATAGATGTTTCGGGCAAAACGGCGGCACAGGTGCTCGAAGAGGCGGAGACGTTGATAATCAAGCCGCACGGAGACCATGGGGCGTGATTGCGCTTGAAAGGTACCGGCGCATTGACGTTTTCATAAAATTGGATATAATCAAGCCAGATTTTTCGCAGTCTATTTTTCAGAAGGAGGATGGCCATGGTCATCTTCAAAAAGAAGAAGCACTTCAGGCCCTTTCGGGAAAGGGTAAGGCGCGGAGCTGAAACAGCCCTCAAGTGCCTCGTCCTGTTCTCCGGGCCAACCTTCGTCGGGGGACTCGCCGGCATCGCATGGTATTTTGCCCCTTTCCGGCACGATCTCCATGTTGATGACGGAACCCGTGACATCATTGTCCACGCAGTCTTGCCGATCCTCGGCATGGCGTACTCGATAATTGTGGGCGTGAGCGCTCTTGCAACGCCGTGGACGAAATACATGGAGATGCGCATCGCCGTCAAACATTACGACGTTGACGTCTACATGGACAACGAAGACGAGGAACTCTCCCCTCTTATTCACGGGATCGTGGGAACGCTTGCGGTGGCGATGATGCTATCGTTCATGGTGTTGCCTTACGAGTCGGCGACTGGAGGGTTTTCCATCGTCTTCGGCGTTGCATTCGTCCTCGCGCTCATGTACTTCGTAGTGCGACAGATCGACAATCCAAGTACAGGCCTGTGGTATATCAAAGGGACACCTCCCGAATGGGAGGGTGTCGATCCCACGAAGTACCGCGAGGAGCGGTGCCGGGCAGCGCGGGAGGCGTTCATCAAAAAGAACGGCGGCACCGCAAAGCCGGAAAAAACGGCCTAGCGACAAGAATGGAAAAATTAAAATCGGTAGTAGATGGGCCGAGCAGTAATGCTCGGCTCTTTTTTCTATTGACCGGCGCGCACTTAATTCCCTTTCTTTATAAGCTTTACAATAATCCCTTAGATAAGTACGATGATTGCAGTAATCTGGAGGTGCTATTTATGTTCTCTCAAATGAAATCCCGGAAGCGCCAGGGCGGCGACAGCGAGACCTTCGCCAGGGAACAACTCTCGAACATGGTCGCGCGCAAAATAGGCGGCGAGCTCAAAGAGGTCACATTCAAAGCCGGAGAGGAGGACCAAGGAGAAAACAGCAGGATCCGCAATTTCCTCCTCGAAGGAACGTACGGAACGAGGTCGGTGGCCGAGATCGCATTTCGCGGAACATTAGAGATGTTCAGAGGCAAAAACAAGCCCTGGAGCACGGGGCTGGTCGGAATTTCCTTTCATGTAAATCCCGACCATCCGATCACATTCCACACGAGAGAGGGGCGTGTCATCCCCGAATGACGCCATTGCCCCGCGATAGAAAGGCCCCGCGCCTGCTATCCGCGGGGTTTTTCTTTTATTGAGCGTCCCCTTGACTCATTGCTAAAAGTGGTGTATAATCTACTCGGAACCGTAGAGGTTTTCTGCGAATTACAACTTCAAAAAAGAGGGAGGTAAAGAAATGACGAGCGATAGGCAGGCCCCCACCAATACCACCGAGGCGACAAAGAGGAATCCAGCAGGATTTCTGCTCGACGCCCTCGTGGTCGGATCGAGCAACGCGATTGAACTCCAGGTATCCCAGGGCCAGCGCGAGCTGGTGAACAGCACCACCCTTCCAACCCAGATGGGCGGTTGCAGGGATTACGACACGAAAAAAATCCTCGAAGCCGCCGGCGTCAAGTTCGGTGAAGTCGTGGAGGACGACGACCTGTTCCAATACGTGGAACTTCCGGCAGGATGGAAGAAAGTCTCCACTGATCACTCCATGCATTCGAACCTGGTCGACGACAAGGGTCGGGTGCGGGCGCGGATCTTCTACAAGGCGGCTTTCTACGACCGCAGAGCCGACCTGCAGTCGGAACGTCGGTTCGGAGCCAGCGTTGACTACGGGCGGCGCGAAAAAGAAGGAGTTGCCGTCGCGAACGTCACGGATTGCGGCAAGGTCATCTACTCCACCGAACCGGTCAAGCTGCCGGACGACGACCGAAAGAGTTACGAGGCGAGCGACAAGGCCCAGGCGGCTGCGTTCAAGTGGCTCGACAAGCACTATCCCGACTGGCGCAATCCCGGCGCATACTGGGATTAGCCAGCCCTCTGTACAAGTAAGGCCCCTAGGCGGCGATTTGCTTCACAGCAATCGCCGTCTTTTTTTGAGCGGATACACTCCTGGACATCGTGGAAGGCAAACCACACGTTCAACTCGCAGGGGTTGTTATTCCAACCCAACGCGATCGCATTGCCGCGGCAAACTCGATCCTTAAATGGGATACCGCGATGCTTTTCGTAGAGGCGCAGCTCAACATGATCGAAAGCCCCCAGACGATCGAGAAAAAACGGACGCGGGCCGTGATGCTCGTGGACGAAATTTCTGAAACGCGACACCTGAACCCTGCCCTAAAACACCCTCGAGCAGCACGTCGCTCTGCACGCCGACAACAAATGCAAAATCAGCCAGCACAAACTACCCCATGATCACAGAAACGGACTATTCAAATTACATCATCGAGAACTTCCCCGACGTTACCGACCAATTCTCTGATAGAGATCATATAAGCGGTCTTTGTACGAACTGCGGGCGCGAAGTCGCGTTCGACATTACGAGTTATGGCGTCTCATATGTGAACCTTCCGCCGGTCTTTCCAGAAGAACCTCCTCAAAAAATGGCTGCGGGCAACCGACCGAGAACGATTATGTTCCGGTGCCCCATAAAGGGGTGCGGACACCTCAAGCTCTGGGTCGTGGTGGAGTTGGAGCTTTTGAAAGAGGGGTCAAAAAAGAGCGAGCGACACACCTATCTGTTGAACTCTATCCCAAACGAAAACGAAGAGATTGAAGGAGTACCCAATGACCCTCCTCAGCTTAAAGCCGCCTACAAAGAAGCAATACGTTGTCTCAATGCAAACGCGCCGATGGCCGCGGCGGCCATGTTTCGTCGGGCGTTGCAGGTAATCACGCGTGACATCCTCGGAGCAAAACCTGGTAAGCTCGCCAATGAACTCAAGGAACTGAAGGGCTCTACAAATCCGCTAGGCATCGCTCTCACAAACGACTTCTCCCAAAATGCCTATATCCTCAAGGAGGCCGGCAATCAGGGCGCACATCCCGACGATGATCTCGACCTTCTCTCGTTCGATCCAGAAGACGCGGAGTATCTTCACCAGCTTTTCGCCGAAGTCGTCGCCGAGATTTTCGTCGCACCGGCAGCCGCAAAAAAGGCGCGGGAGGGATTTCTTAAAAAGCGGAAGATAACGGCACAGTAAAAGCATGGATCTGCCCAATAAGACGAGGAATGACGAAGTGAAGGCCGCCATCGACCTACTTAAAAGCGGCAAATTAGATCTCGGAGCGTCGACCGAAAAACACATCGGGATCGCCAATGCGTTGGCCTCTCTCGACGTTGCAGAGTCCCTTCAAATCACATCTGTGCAGATCGAAGAGTCATCGTCGCAAGATAGAGTTGCGCTAAACACCGCCGTCCACGCGCTCATTTCATCAAACGAAAAACTGGCGGAGAGCAATAAAAAATATGCACGCGCCATGATGTGGCTAACGGGAGCCATCGTTCTCGTGGGCGTCGCGCAGATAATCGCCTCGTTCTTCGCCAAATAGTATTATGGCATCCAAAGAACGCCTCGAAAAAGCAGCCGCCGTCATCACGATCATCGGCTTCCCCGTAATCGCCGTCTCAATGCTTTTCGGCTTCTACCAACTCAAGGCAGCATCCGATCAACTGACCGCAATCCAGAAAGTAACAGCTTCACAAAATAATATCGCGCTCAACGCGGAGTTCTTCAACGATCCGACGAACATTGGCATCATCAATGACCTCTACAACAATACCCCGATCCTCGTGGAGCATGGCGGCCAATATAGTGATGCCCAGCTCGACAAATATCTTGGCGACTTCGACACAATCAGCGACGCCTATGACGAGGGCTTCCTCTCGGAAGCGGATCTCTGTGACTCCTTCTCCTACTACATCGCGGCAACGATGCAGAATAAGGAGATCCAAAAATACATGACGGCGGAGGCCAAGCAGGACTCCAGCTTCTATGGCGGGTTGCCGGAACTCAGCTCGGACGTGACGAATAGCACCGATACGGATTGCCACTAACGCGGGAGGCTACGCGATTGACAATAGGGCATAAATAATGATATTATAATTCCACTTTCCGAGAGTCTCGGAAGGCAGCTCTTCACAACAGAATAGGAGGTAGAGCAGTGGTGAGCAGCAGAGACAGAGTAGGCGCTGCAAGCACCGGTCTATCACAGGCAACTTTGGTAAGAGGCGTGGTAACGGCCGTTCATGAAGGAGGCGAAGGATTTGCTTCGACCTATCTTCATGATGCGATTGACGGCATCCCAGAAGGGACGCACATCACGTTTTCGCTGAAGGACTGGCAGGGCGGCAGTACGCTGCCCCGCAAAGGACAGGTGGTCAGCTTAGAACAGATAACCCTCTTCGAGAAAGGTTGGCGGGCGCTGTGCGCCAAGCCGATCGGCATCGACGGAGGCAGACAGAGAGGAGCACGCAGATGAGAGCCGAAGCAAGGGCGCAGGGACTTCCTAAGGGAAGCGCCATGGACTGCCTGAAGCATTACCTCGAGCAGCTTCCGTGGGGCGACCAGAGCTCCACCGAAGCGCGAAAACCCATGGCCGATTTTCTCGGAATCAACTCCGACTCGATCAGGCGGTGGTTCACCGGCGATACCCAGCCGAAAGGTTTGGTGCTCGTGAAGCTGCGGTATTTTCTGGAAGATCAAGGATACCGCATTGAAGAGCTCGAAGGACTTCAGCCGCTGGCGCGCCAATTGGGGAGACTCATTTCCAACGGCGTGATCAGCTACGAGGAAACGGCGAAGGAGCTCGGCTTCACCGAGGTCTCCGACATCCTTCGCGCGCTCCACGCGAAAGCCCCCTTCTCAAGCAAACAGATGGCGGGAATAGCGCGCATCTGTGCAGAGCATCCGCTGGAGGTCCAAGAAACCACCAGCGCACCCGCCATCGCGCTTTTGTCCCGTGCGGTCGCCCTCCAAGGGCAGGCGCGGAGCGCAATACGGGACCGGGTCGAGGAGGACATCATCCATCTTCTCGATGGCCTGAACGGGCTTTGCGCCGTCCTTGAGCCGCGACTCGAACACATGCTGTCGGACGGGTTTACGCCCGAACAACGGCAGGCGTTCCGGGAAAAGGCGGGGCGGCACCGCGTGTTCGATATGGCCAATCGCTTCTATCGGCTCAACAAGCAGCTGAATGCCCTGTGCAGCGAGAAAGCCCGCGAGATCACTTCAACCACGCCAACCCAGAACCAGAGATAGAGGGAGATCAAGATGCAGACCGCAGAAAGCAGCAAGATCGACTTTCACCACGGACAAGCGCTCTTGCGGGTCGCCGGGCATTACCCGACGCTCGCGGAAGTTGTCTACGAGGCCGTCCAGAACGCTCTGGACGCCGACGCCACGAACATCAACGTGGCCATCAACCACAAGAAGCGGACGCTCACGGTGTCGGACGACGGCGTGGGAACGACGCGGAGCCGCTTCGAGGACGCACTCCTCTCCGTGTGCAAGGGCATCAAGGACGGGGACAAGCTCGGCCAGTTCGGAATGGGCCTCATCGCCCCTCTCGGCAAGTGCCAGCGGTTCACGTTCATCTCCACGCCGAAGAGCAATCCTCGGGCCTACCTGCAGTGGACGTTCTCTACGGACGACATCTGCGGGCAGGAGAAGATCGACGGCATTCCCGTCGAACCTTTGCCCGACCTGCACTTCGAACGCGAGGGGAGCCGCAGCGGCGTCGCGTGGCGCACCCAAGTGAAGCTTTACAACTTTACGAAGGACCGCCTGCTGAGCCGCATGACGGCGTCTTCCCTTCGGGAGGGCATCCTCGAGCGGTTCTCGACGGCAATGCGACGCCGGGGCGTGACGGTCAACGTCGAGATCGTCTCCTCCGACGGAGAAGTTTCGGCGGAGAAGATCGTCGCTGACGTCTACGAAGGCAAGCGACTGCCGATGGAGTACATTCGCGAGAAGGATGCGGGACAGACTACGTTCCAACTCTACATCGCGAAGAAAACCCAGAAGGGCCGCCGCGGCAAAGTGGTCATCGGGGAGTCCGGCAAGGATTTCACGATCAGCTTTGCGCAGTTCGCGAGCCACGCGGGGGAACTGCTTGACAGCGACGTCTGCGACGCTCTGGAGTCCGGCGTGTTCGAAGGGCAGATCTTCACCGAGAAGGCGAAGCTCGACCCGAACCGGCGGCATTTCATCGCCAACGACGCGCTCATGGGCCTCTGCATCGCCATCGACGAGTGGTATCGCAAAATCGGTGCGAGCCACATCGCGAAGGTGAAGGAAGAGGCGCAGGACGACCGCTACCAGCAGCTCGGCATGCGTTCCATGCGGGTGGTCGAGGGGCTTCTCGAACAACCGGCCTTCGCCTATCTGAAGGACGTCGTGAAGTCGTTCCGCATCGGTACGATCGGTACGCGGCACACTCGGCCCGATGCCAAAATCATCGGGACACAGAGCGAGCCGTCGATCTCGATCGACGCGGCAAAGAGCAACGGCAACGGCGGGGGTGGCAACGGCGGAGGGGGTAGCGACCCGAAGTCGGAGCATCCCGGTCACACGCCCTACACCGTGAGCGGCCCGAAAGGACGCCAGCGGATGATGGTGCGTGGCAACAGTCAGGGCCTCCAATTCCTCTATGAGGAGATGGAAGGTTCTGACCGGCTCTGGGATCTCGACAGCAATGCGGGGGTCCTTCGCTATAACACACGCCACCCGCTGTGGGCCGAGTGCGAGTCAGATGAGCGTGCGCTCATGCGGTTTCAGGAGCACATCGCCATCACGGCACTCACCCTCGAAACGGTTCCGAAGGAATGGAAGGAGCAGCATCGCCGGATGACCGACGACGCAATGCCTTCCATCGCTTTCTGGCTCCTCAAGGGTGACGAACTTGCAGGGCGCCGCGCGGGACGGCCGAAAGGTTCCGCTTCCGCGAAGTAACCGCGCTTCACCTCCACCAGTAACAGCCGCCACCATCATTTATCATTCGGCGGCTCTCATTCATACCCGGCCCGACAGGCATCATGCTTGTCGGGCTTTTTCATCTCGACTTCAACCACCCCTCGCGCTATGATGTAATCACAACTGAAAAGGATGCCTAAACCATCGCGGTAACGCGGTGGCATGGCGGAAGTGCACAAGTCCTACGAGGACAAAGAACCCATCACATGGGGCTGTCCTCGTAGGCCATGCCGGAAACGGCGTGGAGGGCGCAAGCTCTCACCCATGCGGTGGGTTCTTTGGTCGATAAGAAGCTCCTCCGCACGGGGAGCATTTCTATATCACCACCATGAAAACACGAGACCAAATCAACGAACGCGTGAAGCACATTGACGGGACATTTCCTGGCGTCGCTGGCCCCACGCATATGCTCGCGATCGTCGTAGAGCTCCTCCTCGACATCCGCAGCCAGCTTGAGGAGCTACTCAAAGCCGAAGACGCAAAATAACAGAAACCGATATGGGTATCTTCACCAGTAAGGCAAGGGAGCGAGAAAAACTCAAAGCCACACTCATTCCATTGATCGCAGAGAAGGATAAGTTCCTCAAGGACGCGGTAGCGATGAAGCGTATCCCCACGATCACGCCACCGGCCTCTCTCATTCTCGAAAAAGACGAACGCCTCATCCTCGCTGATCCCACGACGCTTCGAGAGGCGCGAGCGGTACGCGAAAGCAGCGGCGGCTTCGGGAGCGTGCGCGTGGGTCACGCAAGGATTGGCAGTTATAGCGGAACCTCTTTCAGCACGCTCAAATGGGCTGACCTCGACAAGGGATCGCTCTACCTCACCAACCATCGCCTCATTTTCCAGGGCAACAAAGAAAATCGGATCATCCCCCTCAAGAGCATCTCAGCGCTCCAACCCATCCCCTTCGGAACAATCAGTATGAGTGTTGTGAATAAACCCAAAAATATGCAATTCCCCGTGAGAAACCCATACCTCTGGGAAGCCGTCACGAAAATCGAACGGACATCACTCGGCGACAACATTGTGCTGAAAAAAGCCCAAGCACAAAACGGCAATCTCGATGATCTCGAAAAGCTCGCCGACCTCAAGGGAAAAGGCATCATCACCGATGACGAGTTCGCAGCGAAGAAGAAGCAGATCCTAGGGCTTTAAGGCATCTCCACTTCGGCAAGGTAATGGCATAGAATGGTGTCATGGCAGAACCGACCAATCCAGAAGAACTCCTTGAGGCCCTCAAACTACTCCAAGCCGTGGAGGCAGATGATCCCGAGGTCATAAAAAAATATCGCTACGTCATCTACGCACGAAAATCGACGGACGAGAAAGACAAACAACAACGCTCACTCGGCGACCAAGTGCGCGAGTGCGAGGAGTTCGCTGGATATAACAATCTGACGATCGCGAAAATCATCGAGGAGTCCGAGTCCGCTAAAGAGCCAGATATTCGGCCGAAGTTCCGCACTATGATGAACGATGTGGCCGCGGGCAAATACCAAGGCATCATCGCGTGGCATCCCGATCGCCTCTCCCGCAACATGAAAGAGGCAGGCGAAATCATCGACCTACTCGACAAGGGCATCATTAAGGATCTCAAGTTCAAGAGCTTCACCTTCGTGAATGATGCGAGCGGCAAGATGACGCTCGGCATCACCTTTGTGCTCGCAAAACAATACTCCGAGCAACTCGGGGCAAATATCGCGCGCGGCAACAAGCGCAGCATCGAAGAAGGAAAATATCCGAACAGAACAAAACCTGGTTATTACAAAGACGGAGACGGGCGCCTCCGTCCCGATGGACAGAACTTCATCCTCATCAAGCGGGCATTCCAAATGCGCCTCGAAGGTGCGACGTGCGAAAAAATTGCGGACTTTCTCAATGAGAACGGATACCAGAGATGGAATAAAGACGGCACGCATACGCCATTCAAGATGAGCGTCAGACGGGTCTATGACTTCATGCTCGATCCGGCTTACGCCGGCGTCATCGTTTACGGCAAGAAGGGCGGCGGGGTCAACCTCATGAAGGAATACGACTTCCAACCAGCGATCTCCGTTCCCGACTTTATGAAGATCAACAACCTGACCGATCGAAGCCAGGTTCTCCGACTTGCGCGAAAATATCGCCGTCACGAAGACGTGCGAGCGGATCTCATGCGAGGCATGGTCTTCTGCTCGAAATGCGGGGAAAACATGGGTCCAGGCATAACAGCCAAGAAGAACGTGTCGGGCCCCAAGAACTATCTCTACTACCGATGCACCACGCCGGATTGTCCGCGCAAGGGAAAGTCCACACGGGCGCGAGTGATTACTGACTATATCCTCGACTTCCTGGCTCAAAAACCGTTCTCCTCCCGACGGGCCTATGAGCACTATGCCGAAGAAATGCCTCGCGTGGCGGCCGAGCGAGAGCGAAACCTCCGCACTCTCCTCGTGGAGAAAAAGACCGAGCGGACGCGACTTGAGAACAAAATGGCGAAAATACGCGACCGGCTCCTTGAGATCGGCAAAGACGAGAAAATCGCCCAGGATTACCAGGGTGATCTTGCTGCGGGCGAGAAGGATCTCAAGGGGCTGGAGGGCGAAATAGGCCAGATTGAGCGAAAATTAAAGGCCAGCAAGGCCGCAATCCTCACCTACGAGCAATTCCTCGAACTATGGGAAAAGACCCCGAAGATACTGGCTAAAATGAAACCGCTCACCCAAAAGGACGCGATCATCCGAAAAATGTTCTCGAACTTCACGGTAAGCGCAAAAAATGTAGAGAAAATGGAGCTCGCAGAGCCGTTCAAGGCGCTCTGCGACCCCAAATTGCTGGGGGGTGGAGATCGAAGTGCGTTATATAAATTCCTTCTTCATTCCTTCTTCGCGCCTTTCTTATACTGTCGCCAAGCTCCAAAACTGAGCACTACAGTTAATAAAACTGCCGAGGCCCACCGGAAAAAAATATCGCTATTGAGCCGATCACTTGGCGGTACATCGGTGGTATTTATTGATGGATCGGCCGGTAGATATACTACTTCTACGCCTTGCCCTACCTGAATAGCTTGGCAATCTAAGCTATTATCTGAGGAATCATATTGTTGTCCTCCAACACTAAATTCATATGAGTAAGACGCGTG
This sequence comes from Minisyncoccota bacterium, assembly GCA_035509435.1. Classification (GTDB taxonomy): domain Bacteria; phylum Patescibacteriota; class Minisyncoccia; order UBA6257; family 2-01-FULL-56-20; genus JAKAGE01. Next base: position 86,774 of record DATJLR010000001.1, read on the forward strand.
ATTGGCACAATCGATACTGGTAATGGCTCCCTGTGTAGCTTTGCCATTCTTAAGTAATTGCTCGTATTTGTTTATATCCGAAGATGTTACTAAGAACAAAATTCCGTAGACGAAAAGGAAAATACATATTGCCAAGATGATCGAGTAAAGAAGCTTTACTCTTGAGGAAGGCTTATCTATTTCTGCTGTATTCATGCCTTAACTATATCTAAGGTTTGGTTTTATTAGTTCGGCTTTGTGTGAGTTACTGCATCATAAACATCCATGAAATTGCTAGTTCCCAGCTCTTGAATGCTGATATTTTGAATAGGAACTTTAACCGTTAGGCCGTTCATAGTATTGATCCACAAAAGCAGGGTGCCTGAATAAATTGAACTGCTTTGTTCAGTCGTTGTAAAAAATATGTTATAGAGATCAAGAGTCGAAGAGTTTTGTGGGAATCCTAATTCTGCTATTACCGGATGAAGATCTATATTGATGGAATTATCTGGAAAGATAGTCTGCTGAATTGGAAATAGAACAGTTTTACCACTTATCGAAGCTTCATCAACATAAATGGAAGATTCTCCGTGGTTGGTCAAGGTTAAAAGTAATTTTTGACTATCAAATGTTTCGCCGATACTCGGACTGAAGTATTTTAAATAACTAAGGTCCCGCAGTTGAGAATTAATCGCTCCTTGCTGTAAATCAATAGCTATCTGCATGGCTCCTAAAAAAAGTGCCACCACAACAGGAATGAAGAACTTCAAGAAATCAAACCAATTATTTCTCCACCACTCCTTCAGCTTAGGCAATGCATTGTTCATTTTTTTAAACCAATTGGAATAATAGGTGCAACTATTCCTTGATTAATTCCTCAACTTGAGATTCTGCCAATATCCTTGGATTATGACCGACGAAAGCTTTTATGGCTTTTTTAAAATTCTCATCCCGATTCTCCAATGTTTTTAGATTGGCAAAAAATGTGTCAGATGCATCCGAGGGCAAACCAATACTCTTTATCGCTTCCAGCCATCGCCGCAAAACAGTATCGTCCGGAATTTCATTGTGTCGGTTGATAATATTGCGAACGACATCAACCTTAAACCTAGAATTCCCTTGGAATTCATCTGGAAAATCATAATGGATATACTCCAAGAAATCGAAAAGTAGAGGAAGGGGCTTCCCATTCAAATTATTAACGATGCCGCCCTTCTCGGCCTCGCTAAATTCTTTTGCCGGAAATTTTACCTCAGTGAGTAAATCGAGAGTTTGATATGTGCGCCTGATCAAATCCTCTCGAATTTCCCTGTCAATCTGAAAAAGCTTTGTATTTGCTATCGCCTCTAAGATATTCTCTGGAGTATTTGCGGTTGTCTCTATGAATTGCCTAAGGCAACCATTAATTTCGTTAAGGAGTGGGTTACCTTCAAAACGAATCCGTAGTAAAATTTTTACAATTAAAACTCGCATCCCCCAATCTCCGTAAGTATTATAAAGCGCCAGAACCTGACTCGAGAAAGACCTCAATTGAGTATTAGAGACTTCAGGAGTAAGTTGTGATAGTTTAATTTTTTCGGCAAATTCCAAAGCTGCCAATAATACTTTTTCAGCATAAACCGTCTGGACGGGTTGATACTGCATGAGAAAAAAGAGTTGCCACAGAATTGGCCCATACAAAAGTGGTGTAAATGGCTTTTCTTCAGTTAAGAATTTTAATAGTTTCTCCAGTGTGGCAACCTGCTCTTCTCCTAATTGCCCCGGAAAAACAACTTCGCCCTTTAAATGATTTAAAACATTGGCCTTTGCTTGCGCTAGCTCTTTATTAAAAGGAGCAAATGCAGTCCAAGCGTTAGGTGAACTTACAAGGGAAAAAAGCTCTATGGGATCATTGACATTTTTATTTATTTCCTCAGGTCGAGACGCAATAGAATTTAAAAAGTGAGCAAAATTTTTCGCTATCGTATTTTGAGTCTTCCGGTGGAGACTAGAGAAACCTTCGTTAAATATTCTCGAAAAATCTATCTTATCTTCCACTGGTAAAAATCCCTCAGGTCTAATAAGCTCAAAAATCCTTTCAAGAAATTGCTCGAAGGCAACAAGATTGTCCTTATCAAACAAGCTATGAATTGAAACAAAAACATTGGTAAGCTTATCGATTTTATGTTCGTTATGTCGTACATAATTTGATAACAACCCTTGAAATTCAGTCATTCCATCTACCTCGACAATCTTTTCATAAATTTTCTTCAATGCCTCCGTATCAATATTCTCGGCCGCAGTAATAAAGCTCTCCCATTCTGGAACCTTTTTTTGTTCTGGCGTTTCCTTGAGTGAGAAAAATAAATTGGCGCGTTCATCTGAAACCGTTGTTGTGGTATTTATAAAATTTGAGAAGTCTTCGTCCCTAAATCTCTGATCATTAGAAAATGACCACGCTATAATTTGATCCAGCGAATCTGATGTCCTTAATACTTTTGCCTCAAGAATTTTATATAGTTCTGGCCACTTGGTTCTTATGACTAATATTTTCGCTAAAAATGGAATTTTTTCTTTATCTAAAATGTATTCCATATTCCTCTGCTTAGCCAAGAGGTATTGAGCCGTAAGGGAATTTAGGAATTGGATAATCTCACGGGGATTATTTCTGAAGGCCCGGCTTATAATAAAAACCAGCGAACTATTACCTTGAAAATCAGCTACTTTTGTTTTGATAATATTTTTCGATATATAGTTATCGAGTTCAAGATCCAATAAGCGCGGGATCCTGATAGAGAGGTTAAAAAACTTTCTTAAAAATTCTTCCGTATCAAAATCCTCGCCGAAAGTTCCTCGAAGTTGATCGTTTATAGCCTGGTCATCACAAGGGATAAGGAAAATAGCTCCAACGCCTTCCGCTGTTTTTTCATTAGCCAAAAAAGTTTTGATATCGCTCAGTAATGCGACAGCCTTCTCTTTGTCCAATCGATCAAGATTATCAATTATGATAAGTATCTTGTCTTTTAGCTTCTTGAGCGCTTCACTATAATAATATTCAAAACCTTCAGCAGAATCGGTTCGAGGAGTCTCGACATTTATTTGAGATATATCAACGATATTCGCCAAAAACTTATATATAACCGCAAAGATGCCTAGCGTAAGTATGGCGGATATACCCTTCTGTGCCAAAGCGGCAAAAGCTTGATCAAATCCAAAATTCCAAATCCATTGATTAACAGCAAAAAGGGCGAGGAGAAAAAGTAACGTGACAACGACGGGGACAAAAATCTTTACGATTATTTTGTCAAAGCTACTTTTTAAACTCTCTATCAAGGAGAAGGTCCTAGGAACTGTTAGTGATTGATTTAATGTTTCCTTATAGCGAAGCGATCCTTGAAAGATGTCTTTATCAAACTCAATAAGAAACTGGCGTCGAAAAGAGTCGCGTTCATATTTCCAAGTATCAAAATAAAAAACCTTGCTCCCTTCAGCAACGAGATGATCCCGTAATAGATAACAGATAGAGCTTTTGCCAGAGCCCCACTGTCCATAAAGTCCGATCGTAAGCGGCGCGGGACTTTTAATATATATTTCCTTGATCTGCTCAGCAATATCTGAATAGCCGAAATGATCAGCATCATTCCTTCCGAGGGGAGCATCCTTTATAATCTCAAATTCATTGCTCATCGAATTAGCTTAACTCCAATAATGCCGGATTTTTACTGAAAAATAAAGAGCTCGTCAAACAATCTGCGATTGGGAACTCCTGATCGGATTTACAAGCAAAATCGCTTATCTTATAGTTAATCCACAACTAAATAGGGTTGCCTAAACTCAGCAATTTGCAGGGCATGGCACATAGAAAACCGATGAAGGCAGAAAGCTCTCAATCAGAGCCACCTTCATCGGTCATATCTGGAAACGGATATGGGTCGCAAGACCAGCTGGTTGGGAGCTTTCTGGCATAAAACTCTCAACCGGCCCTAAAGGTCGGTTTTCGTTTTAAATAAAACCATGAATTTAAACTCACTTCCAAGACATCAAAAGACAAAGATGTTCGTTATCGCTAACCGCAAACATTTCTTTGCGGATGGCATCATAAAGAAAGACCTAGAAGAAGCGGAGTATAAAAGACTGGGGCTTCCGGCTCCTCTCTATGCCATGTACGGAAAATATATTCCCGGCAAAAGCTACACACTTGATCCTATGGCGGACAGCATCGGAGAAATGCAGAGCAGAATAATTATCTGGTAAAACTATGGAACAAAAACCGAAAGGCAAATTGCTTGATTGGCTGAACCATCATCCTGTCATAACTATCGTGATGATCATGTTCGTCATCGGCATAGTCGGCGTAACGGCAGAGGCAATTGCGGGGCAAGGATCATCAACAACCTCCAATAGCGACCTTCAAGCTACTGTCGAAACAACGAATGATGGCATCTCCATTACCAATCTCGAAAGCGACTCATGGCAATCGTGTGAAGTTGGAGTAAATGGCGGATGCGGATTCAATTTCGATAATCCTCCCTATCAGAGCCATATTTCATTCGATCTTGCAGGAGGAGCTAGCACCACTATTCCCTACAGCACGCTTACGAGCGCAGATGGCACTCGGTTCGATATAACTACCCACGCAGTGAACTCGATTGTCATCATGTGTTCGATGGGAGCAAACGATCGGACGGAAAGAAGCTTCTGTGGGATGCAGTGAAAATTTTTATACCGCTATCTTCTAGGAATTGCCGGCAGAAAGCTTACCTTGCGGTATTAAAGATTATGCCGAATGATCTGTCGATTTTTCGCTCTGTTTCTTTTTTACTATCGCCAAAAAATAATCCAGAACTTCTCCCTCGTTTAAATGCTCAGCGATTAAATTTTGGATTTGCTTTACCAGTCCCCACAAGAGCAAGAAGAAAAGCACGATGGCGATAAAATCGAAAATAGGCCCTTTCGGTTTATATTGAATAATAATATCGGCAAATATATTTCCAAAAATTCCGAGCAGAAGGCCGAGCACTAAAGTGTAAAGGGTTTGCCTCAAATTTCTATTATCATCGAGAATCTTATTGATCTCAAAGCTCTTAGGAGTTCTAAAGTCATAAAATTCATCGACGACCGCCTTTTGATCTTCAGGGCTAAGGCTGTTCCACTTCTCTACGTCGGAAGATCTTAGCCTATCTGCAATTTCCTTCTTGTCTTCTCTTATCCGTTTCTCTTTCGTTTCCATATTGCCTTATATCTTAGAGCATTATCTGGCTGTATCAAGTAGTCATACAAACAGCTCTTTTTGAGCGCAAAAGGGCTCTTTTTTGGCACTTTTCGGCGCTAAAAAGGAGTTTTCACAGCTTAAGCGCGCTTTTTTAATACGCGTCAGTTTTGGCACTTTTAATTTCAAGCAGGCTCAAAGAAGACACATCCGCTTGATGACATCAGGACGGAAGAAATGGACTAAACAACAATCAGCGTATTTGTGCGAAGTATAAAAGAGGACATCAAATGTGTCCCAGCAAAAACGCGGATAATGCGCGAATAACATCCGCGAACAAAACTCAATCGCTATTTTTTTGTTATTTAATCCACAGAAATATCCACATTCAAGCACCAACCTATCGTCCTCGTGCGAGAATAGGTTCACGCCAAAATTAAATCGCGCAAATGAAACTTAAACCTACCGGAAATTTTATGCTGCTACCGAAAGAACTCGTTTCCAGCCATCTGAAATTACTCGGCACCAGAGACTTCTCCGTCCTGCTGGCCCTTTGGTACCTTCACCACTCCTATTCGACACCTTGTCCGTGGATAACGGACGAGCGGCTCTCGAACGACTTCGGCTTCAGCAAGAAGAATCTCCAGCGATCAAGGAAGCGACTCAAGGAAAATGGCTTCATCGACTACAAAATCGGCTACCGGATCGGAAACCACGCAAGAGCAACGCGTTATCTCCTCGTCCCTGATGCCAAGATCCGCGCCTCATTCCGTATCCCTGACGAGCCAAAGTGGCTACCTGCTCGGCAAGGACATAGGAAGCCAAATAGACCACCTTAATTAAGAATTGTACCTAAGAATGCAAATAGCAATTAACTTCGTTAATAAATTTTTTTCAAACAAATGGCAATTAGACTCTACCACCAAAAGCTTAAGGCCTTCGACGAATATCTCGCTCACAAAGGAATACACCGAGGAAAAGTTCAGACGCTGGTCGAATTTTACCGATTCTTGAACGGTCAACTCGACACACCCACGTGGACGTTCCCCTTCTCGCGCCACTTGAAAGCCGCGCAGAAAATCCTCATTTGGTCCCAAGACGACCTCGCTAAAGCGAAAGGGTTCATCTTTGACTGCTGGTATCACTACCATAGACGATACCCAAACTGGAATCTCGACACAGCCTACAGAAATATCCCACTTCTCTATGACGCAGAAAAAAATCAGATCGAGCACGCGCACCAGACTCTTAGCGGTTCAGAAAAGCTGGGCTTACTGGAGGCAATTACTCAGGCAAGGTCGGCCGCTTGGAGCGCGCGCGTTGACGATGACGAAGAACGCGCAATGATCGCCAAGGCAAAAGAGGATTTTCTCCACTCCTTAGAAACCGGAGACTAGTCTCTTATATTTAACATGCAACGGAACATTGAGAACCAGGATCAGGGATCAGCCGCAATCGATCGCCTCGCCGAGATCCTGATTCTCATTGCAATTTCCCTGCAAGAAAAAAAGGAATAATATGTCGTCAGCAATCCTTTACCTCCGCGTCAGCTCTACGGCGCAGGCCGCAAAAGAAAATCCCATTGAGACCCAACAAGAGGCCTGTCTTGCCTATGCCAAGCAAAAAGGATACGAGATCAACCTTGAGACCGGAATTTATATGGACAAAGGAATCTCCGGCAGGACGGATGAAAGAGCGGACTTCAAGCGGATGGTGGATCGCCTTAAAACGGACACCTCGATAGAAGCCGTTATTGCCTACGACATTTCAAGGATATTCCGAAACGGCGTCGAATACTTCCTTTTTAAGGAAGACATCGAGAGGCACGGCAAACGATTCCTTTCTGTTAGTGAAGCACTAAGCGGAGACAAGAACCCTGCCAATTGGATGATGGAATGGATTTTGGCTGGTTTTGCCGAATTCAGATCCCGTCAAGATGGAGAAAAGATAAGGCTCGGCATGCAACACAAAGCGATATCTGGCATCCTTCCCGGTAAAGCACCTTACGGCTACAAGAACGTAAGAGAGCACCGATCCGGAGATAAAGACAAAAGATGGATCGAGGTGGATGAGAACGAAGGACCTTGGGTCACGAAAGCTTTTACTGACTTCGCGAGTGGCGCATACTCGCTTCACGATCTTGTAAGAAAACTGCGAGAAGAAGGCTTCCCAACCCGAAACGGAAAACCTCTCGCCGTAAGTACGATCGAACAAATCCTCAAATATAAACTGTATATCGGCCATCTTTCTTGGGGAGGAGTTGAAAACCCAAGCAGTACCCAACCCAAACTTACCGACGAGGAAACATTTTATAAGGTGCAAGCTATTCTTTCCACTCGAAACCTCGGAGCTTGCCGGAAACGAAAGCATCGATTCCTTTTGCGAGGTATTTCCTATTGTGGAGAATGTGGAGCACGAATCAACGCAGGCAATCATCACGGCAGAAAAGGTACTTACCCCTACTATAGTTGTCAAAAACGGATTGGTGGAAATAAGGTCTTCTGCTCTCAGCCGATGTTTGCCTTGCCGGAAGCAGAAAAGCAATTTGCTCGTCTTATGAAATCTATTCAGCTCTCTGAATCAGCGACCGAAAGGCTTGCCGATCGAGTCAAGGAATCCGCTAAGAAGTTCCAAGCCAGCAACCATGAAATAAGAACCTCGCTAGCAAAACAACTGGAAGAAACAGAGAGCCGGAAAAAATCTCTGACCGAGAAATATATAGACGAAAGCATCGATCGAGAAACCTATCTGGCGCATAAGGCAGAACTCGAAGCGAAGGAGGCTAAATGCCGCACCGAGCTTGGCAAAATCGACAGCAAATTATCGTCATGGAAAGAAACCACGGAGAAAGCGCTGGCCCTCATTAAGAACTGCTACGAGGCATATCAGAAAGCAAATTATGATCAAAAAATCGCCTTAGCCCACACAATTTTCGAAAAATTGACCATAAAAGACAGGAAGATAACTCAGGCAAAACTCAAAGAACCCTTCAATTACCTGCTGAAAAAGAAGGTTTCACGGAATACTGTGTTTATATAAGAGTCCGGTGGTGGAAGCGGGCGGAATCGAACCGCCGTGTAAAGATAGTGCCGATGGGCCGTCTACGAGCGTAGTCTAGCGAATGCTAAGCGAGTGATCCTGTTTCTCGCGGCGCGCTTAGGATCGTCTGCGCGACGCCAGTTCCCTTATATAAGACCGGTGACAGCCCAAGGAACCCGGACTGGCCGATCCCCGCGGTTACGCGTTAAGCGTAAGCGAGGGCTGGAACTCGGTTAGAGTTGGCAGTTGTAGTTTTTGCAGCGATAACGGCGCTGCGAACGGCTCGCAAACCCACGGATTGTCTTTATCGAAGCCAGTGCGCTCCCCATAATGCTGCCGATATTATACCATGCCGAATGCTATAATAAAAGGGATAGCGATTCCTCGCGAAAGGTCGAAGCAAAACCGGATTTTAACGAATTTTTAATCTTTTTATGGAAGAAGGAAAAATGGAGGGGAAGGGAATGGCCTGCAAGTGCCCTCACCACAGGGTGATACCGTGGCTCATCATCCTGATCGGCCTCGATTTCTTTTTGGGCGGGATCAATGTGTTGACGTGGGGCTTCGTGGACATCACGTGGCCGATCCTCCTCATCATCGCGGGCGGCACCAAGCTGGTAGGGTGCAAGTGCTGCAGCAAGTAGTTTAGGCGGAAGGAGGGGAAGAGGGAGGAATGACGGCAGACGCCGGTTCTTCGGTGACCTTCTGCACATTCGCGCGCTCCAGGAGCTGGGCCTGCAGCCACTCGGCGAGGTCCTTGTCGAGCGCGGGCAGCATTCCCTCGGAATCGTCATCGCCGGGATGCTCCCCTTCCTCGTGGCCGGCCGTCAGGATGACGATCTCGCTGAGGCCGATCATCTGGAACGCGAGATCGCGCCGGATGTCCACGTCCTGGATCTGTCGGTACGGGATCGAGACCTCTTCTTTGTTCAAAATGCCGCGCTTGATCTTGAGCGAGTCCTCGCCAAGGCAATATTTATAGTTTTTATAGATGAGCCATGAAATGAGGAATGTGACGCCGCCCACGAGCACGAAGAGCAGAAGCCCAAGCCATGCGCCGAGCGACATATACGGCGCCAGGTTGCCGATCGGCGTGGAAACAAGGAACGGTTGCCCGCTCACCGCAAAGAGCACGATCGTGAGGAGCAGCAAAACGAACGCCGCGTGTACGCGTTGCAGCAGAAATATCCAAAAGGTCTTCTTGCCCATGGTGTGATAGACCTCTTGGGGGATGCCGGGGTGCGTTATCGGGGTCTCTTGCATCTTTTGATTATTCTACCACAGCTGATATAATGGAGGCATAATCAAGCCGCGTATCAATAATCTTATAACCGCGCCCGAGCTTCGCGTCATCGGCGAGAAGGGCGAGAATCTGGGGGTCATGCCGCGCGCTGACGCCCTCGCGCTCGCGCGCCCGGACGACGGCATCGACCTGATAGAGATCTCCGCCGCGGCAAAGCCACCCGTCGTGCGCCTCATGAGCTACGACAAATTCCGCTACGAAGAGGAAAAGCGGATCAAAAAGGAGCGCGCGGCGCAGAAGACCGCGTCCATGAAGGCCGTACAAATCACGGCCAAGGCCGCGCACAACGACCTGATGGTAAAAGTGCGCCAGGTGGAAAAGTTCTTCAACGAAGGCCATCCCGTGGAAGTGGTCATGCGCTTGCGCGGCCGTGAGAAGCGCAACAAGGACTGGGCGATGGAAAAGCTCAAGGAATTTTTGACGCTCATCCCCGTGGAGTACAAGAAGCTGAACGAGCCCAAGTTTTTGGGCAACGGCCCCGCGGTGCAGATCGCAAAGAAATAAAATATCCCTCTCCTGCTTCGCTCCGACGTCGGAACGTCCACTCGCTCAGCAGAAGAGGGATATTTTATTTTGAGGTACAGCAGTCGGCCTCCCCTTGACATAGAATATTTATATGGTATACTTTCTCCTAGCTCACTTATATGACAGAGGTATCTCCAGTAAGCCCTGACCCAACGGCAGGCATGGATAGGGGGATTGCAATGCGAATGCAACCTTATGCAGTTTCGTTCTCGCACGACCAGATCGTGGGCAGCACAACCGACAGGTTGTTCTGCATCAACGGCGTCCACGTCAAACTTACCGACGAGCCGACAGCGGACCGCCACGGCAAGCTCTTTTTCGAAGGTCAACGGTGGGTCGTCGGCGAGCGGTGCGATGGGTCTTGCAAGCAGGAACCGGTGGAGATACCGCCGTCAGTGCTTCGAAAGGTTCGTCGCGTTACAAAGCAGGCAGAATAGCCTGTGCCCCGTTAAATCCTGCACTGCAGGTGTCCAAGCGAAAGTTTGGGCTTCCATTATAGGAAATTTGAAAAAATTTCTTGCAATGGGAGCGATCCCAATAGTTCTTCACAAGGAGAGAGTTATGAAAAGCTGGATTGGTCGCAACGTGCGGGTTGATGTCCTGGAGCACACCCTCTGCGGAATTGAGGCCTTTGCCCACTTCGGAACACTGAAGGCGGTGGAGGGGCCTATGATTCTCCTGAATATGGAGACGACCATGCACGATGGCATGTGCCAGCCCAGCCCGGCTGCAATCTGGTTCAACACGGGCGCAATCTCCTTCAAGTCAATCATGCTCACCGATTGATTTGGACGTCCGGGAGCCATGCGGACGATAAATGCGTGGTGATACTGGATGATGCTCACCAGTTACCAATCAACGAATCGCTTGGACCGACCAGTAATGGTCGGTCCCTTTTTATATAAATTACTATATATTTTTATTATGATGCTGATCGCCCCAGCCTGTGGCGGGTATTGCCAAGGCACAAAAGATATAGTAAGCTTACTGTCATTGAGCCAACCGGCCCATCTCACCGAAATGTCGTCCAAGAGCATCACGAAAAGGATAAAGATCACAAAGAACGGGAAGATCGTCCGCCGCCGCACCGGGGTGGGGCATTTCCGCACCCGCAAGAACAAGAAGATGAACCGTGACTCCAAGAAGACGCGCGGCCTCGATATGTCGCTCAAAACGTTAAAAGCATATTAAATTTTATTTGACTTCCCATGCCACGCGTAAAACGAGGAACCATTGCCAATAAGCGCCGCCGCAACGTCCTTAAAAACACCAAGGGCTATAAGTGGGGCCGCAAGTCCAAAGAGCGCGCCGCCAAAGAAGCGCTCCTCCACGCATGGACGCACGCGTTCCGCGGCCGCAAGGAGAAGAAACGCACCTTCCGCCAGCTCTGGAACGTCAAGATCAATGCTGTCGTCCGCGAGGAAGGCATGAACTACAGCACGTTCATCGCGGCGCTCAAGAAAGCGAACATTAAGATAGACCGCAAGATCCTTGCCGACCTTGCAGAGCACGAACCGGCAGCGTTCAAGAAAGTGGTTTCTACGGTAAAGACAAAATAAAAAAATGCCCAGTCGGGCGATTTTTTTTAATGACTTTTTAACTCTTTTGCGGGTGCCTCCTTTGGGCCTGAATGAGATATCGCCCCGGGCTTGTTCGCCGGCCTCTTGTGCTGCGGCCGCAGATAGTCGCTCGCCTGTTTGAGCACTTTTCGCGTATCGCCATATTTTTTTCCGATCACATTCAGGGCGTCATGGTACAGGAACCATCCATACCCGCTATGCTCTCGCGGAACGATCTTGACGTCCGCCTTGTGCGTCTCGGCAAGGAACAGGATGACCGTGTCATAAATCCCCTGATTGCCGATCTTGAAGTAAAACCGTTCATACGCGCGGAAGTTTGGGAGCATGCGCAACTCCGTTTTTTTGATCCCGGTCTCTTCTTCCAGTTCGCGAAGCGCGGTATCGATGCTCCGCTCGCCCGGCTTGAAATGTCCCTTGGGGAAGTTCCAATAATTACCGCGGCGATAGAGCAGAAGGAACTTTATCCCGTCCGGCGTCTTGCGATAGACCACGAATCCCGCCACCACCTGCTTTTTGGTGGGGATCCGCTTGGCTTCATCTATTTCCCTGGTTGACGGCATGGGGGTAGTTTACCATAAAAAATTATTATGGTATAATGGCGGACGGAAAGGGGGTTTGAAAACATGTCCGAGGACGGAAAAGCGGTGTTTGCGGTATTGCCGGTCGTCGTGATGGTCTTTGTCTTTATCTGGAAGCACAGAATGCCGGCCATCAGCATGGATATCCTTCGCTGTTTTCTCAAAAAAGAAGATCTGCGTTTGGTGCCTTACGGAGGCGAATGTGTATTCGGCTGCGAAATACACTTTGAACTGATCGGGAAATTGCTTTCCGTGGTGGTGCACTGCGACCCGGCGAGCGGAGAGGAAAGGATCGAAGCGAAGATCGAGGGATACAAGGGAAAGGTTGTGGCGATATTCGCGAACGAGATCCTGCGAGAGTGGACCATCGGAGCGGATTCGGACCCCATCGACATGGTTTCATTGCGAACCGCTCGCGATGACAGTTTTACATTGCGTTCTCTCCACGCAATATCCCACAACACCATACGCACAAAGATAGGGGCGACCGGATGACAAAAACACTGTCCGGCCGCCCACTTTTTTTATTTTGAACGCCTACTTTTTTTACTTCTTTTTGAGGCACGCGAGCATCTTCTCGAGTGGCCGCGTGTTTATGATGTCGTCGCGCTCCGCCCAACCGCGCCGCGCCTGCGCGATGCCGCATTCCAGAAATCCGAAGTGCGATGCCGCGTGCGCGTCCGAGTCGATGGACATCTTTACTCCCGCCTCCACGCACTTGCGGATGTTCTCGTCCTTGAGGTCACTGCGCTCCGGAAGCGCATCGATCTCCATCACGGTGCCGGTCTTCTTCGCGGTCGCAATGAGCTCGTCCATGTCCACGTCGTACGGCGCGCGCTTATTGATGAGCCGCCCTGTCGGATGGAACAGGATGTCCACATTCGGATTCTCCATCGCACGCTTGATGCGCGCGGTCTGATCCGCGCGCGTAAGATTGAAGAACGAATGCACGGAAACGCCGACGACATCCAGGCGCGCGAGCGTCTCGTCGTCAAGATCAAGCGTGCCATCTTTCAAAATATCGCATTCGGTGCCTTTCAATATTTTTATCTTGCCGCGCAGTTTTTTATTGACGGCGTCGACCTCCTTCCACTGCTCGCGGATGCGCTTTTCGTCGAGACCGTGCGCCATCGCGAGGCGCTTGGTGTGGTCCGTGATCACGATGTATTCCAGGCCGCGGGCGGCGGCGGCACGCGCCATCACCTCAATGGAGTCGTCGCCGTCGGTCCAATTGGTCTGCGTCTGGAGATCGCCCAGCAGGTCGCCGTAGCCGATGAGCTTCGGCAGGCCCGGCTTCTTGCCTTCGAACTCGCGCGCCGCCGCTTCTACCTCGCCCGTATTCTCGCGGATCTCCGGCTCCGGATACGCCATGCGGAGCGCTTTATATATCTCCTCTTCCGTGCGGCCGGCCACGCGCTCGCCATTGCCTTCAAGGGCGCTGCCGATCTTCTTGCCGCCTTTCCCGATCTTGAAAAGTCCGTACTCGTTGAGCGTGAGCCCCATCTTGTTCGCGCGCGCGCGGATCACCACATTGTGCTCTTTGGAACCGGTGAAATAATTGAGCGCGGAGCCGTATGATTCGGCGGAAACGACGCGCAGGTCCACGTTGATCCCCGGCCGGATCTTGATGGATGATTTCGTCGCGCCGTGCGCGATGACCGTCATGATGCCGGGCGTGTGCTTGACGAACGCCTCCATCACGGCTTCCGGCTTTGACGAGACCGCAAGGATATCGATGTCGCCGATCGTCTCCTTGCGCCGGCGCGATGATCCGGCGACGGTCACCTTGCTGACGCCCGGCACATCGCCAAGCCGTTTTTCGATCTCGCGGATCTGCGGCATCACGAGGCCGCCGATGAACCGCAGGCCGGAGCCCTTCGCGAACTCTATCCCTTTCAAAATCTTCTCTTCGCTCTTTTTCCCAAATCCCTCAAGCGCGCCGATCTTTCCTTTTTTTGCCGCCGCCTCCAGGTCTTTCAAATTTTTTATGCCAAGCTCTTTATAGAGCTTTTGGATGGACTTCGGGCCCAGGCCTTCCACGCGCGCGAGCTCGTCCAGGCGCACCGGCGTCGCCTTCTTGAGCTTTTCGTATTCCGTGCTGCGCCCTTTCGTCACGAGCTCCTCTATTATTTCCGCAATGGACTGGCCAACGCCCGGGATTTCCTTGAGCGCTTTTATGCCTCCTTTCGCGTACATCGCCGACACCTCTTCCTCAAGCGCGCCCACTGTCTCCGCGGCCTTCTCGAACGCGCGCGGCTTGAACTGCACATGCTGCATCTCCAAGTATTCGCCGATCTGGCGCAACACCTCCGCAACGGATTGGTTCGACATATCGGGCATATGTAAATAATACCACCCGTCGGCGGTTTTATTCCCCTATTTTGCGACGGTCCCTCCGGGCTTTGTTTCGCTGCCGGCGCCGGCAGCGGCAGCCCGCGCCGGAGTTTCGGGGGCGGGCTTCGGCAGGATAAGGTCCGGCACGGCGAGCAACACAAATGCGGCGATGAACGCCATGATACCCGCACCCACGAAGACAACGTCGTAGCCGAGCGTTCCCGCAATGACGCCGCCCAGAAATCCGGTGACGCCGGCCCCGATGCCGCTCACCGCGGAATCGAGCGACCAGTCGAGCGAAATACTGTCTTTATCCAAATGGCGCGAATAGATGGTTGGCCATGACGCGTAATAGAGCGCGAATGCGACCGCCTGCACGGCATGGATCGCGTAGAGCTCCCAGATCTGCGTCACCCAGCACATCGCGATCGCGGAGATCCCCACGAGCATGAGGCCGCCGATGAGCGCCATAAAGTCATCGTGCTCGCCGGGAATCCGGTCAAGCATGTTCGCGATCGGGATCTGCGCCACCGAACGGATGATCCAGTAGATCGCCGCCGCGATGCCGACCGTAAGGAGGGTTCCCCCTATGACCTTCTGGACGATAAATACCGAGAAAACAGGATCGATCAATCCCCAGCCGGCGAGCAGGAAGAAGTCGGAGATCACAAAATACTTAACAAGCCGCCCCACCTTTACGTTGATGTTGACCTTGATCCTCATGGCTGGTTCACAAAATCAAATCCGCCGTCCTTCGGGACGCACATCACCTTGCCGCCCTTCACGATCTTCTTCGCGAGAAGCGCTTCGGAGAGCGGCGCGCGGACCTGCTCGTCGATCACGCGGCGGAGCGGCCGCGCGCCGAACATCGGATCGTAGCCGAGCTTCGCGATCTTCGCCACCGCCTCCGGACTGAACGAGAGCACGATCCCCTGCGCCTTCACCGCATCCACCAGCTCGTTCAGGTTTATCTCCGCGATGCGCGGGAGCTCCGTCGGGGAGAGATCCTTGAAGACGATGATCTTGGAAAACCGGTTGAGAAGTTCCGGTTTCAGCACGTCCGTGAGCCGCGTCTTCAGGTATTCCGCGATGTCCGCCATGGATTCGCCTTTCGAGAGCGCGTCGTTGATGATATCCGAGTGGGCGTTGGAGGTCGCGATGATGATCGTGTTCGTAAAGTCCACCGTGCGGCCCATGTTGTCGGTGAGCCGCCCGTCATCCAGCACCTGGAGGAACAGGTTCAAAATATCCGGGAACGCCTTCTCGAATTCGTCGAGAAGCACGAGGCCGTACGGCTTCTCGAGCACGGCGTCGGTGAGCGCGCCGCGCACGGTGCCGTCGGGCGAACCGATAAAACGGTAGAAGCTCGTCTTGTCCTGATACTCCGTCATGTCAAAACGCACCATCATCTTCTCCGAGCCGAACTGCACTTGGGCGAGCATCTTGGCGAGCTCCGTCTTTCCGACGCCGGTGGGTCCCACAAAAAGGAAGCTCGCGATCGGGCCGCCTTTGCGCGTGAGCCCGCTCCGATATTCGCGAAGCGCCTGCGCGACGGCCTTGACCGCCTCTTCCTGCCCGATGATGCGGCCGTGGATGAGCGCTTCCATATGCAGCAGCTTTTCCGCCTCGTCTCCTTCGGCCTCATGCATGGGGACGTTCACCTTCTCTTCGGCGACCGCCGTCACGCGGTCCGGCGTGATCACTTTTTCGCCGCGGCGTTCGGCGTCCACAAGCGCGCTCTTCAGCAGTTCTTCAGCGCTCGAGGGAAGGAACTTGCCACGCAGATATTTCTTTGCAAGGTTCACCGCGCGCTTGATCGCGCCGAAACTTATCGTCACCCCCGCCCGCCGCTCCAGCAGGAAACTTTCATAGGTGAGCACTTTTTCCGCTTCCGCTTCCGTGATCTCGCTCACCGGGATCGTTTCGAACATTCCCACGAAGTCGCTCCGCGGCTCTATGAGCTGCTTGAATTCTTTGGGATATGACGTGCCGACGATCGGAAACTGGTTTGCCGTGATGACGGGCATGAGCGCGTCCGCGGCGGAAAGATATGCCGTCCCCGATGTACGCACCAAATTATGGATGTCGGGGATATAAAGAATGATGTTGCCCGCGATGAAGATCTCCTCCACGATCGTCTTTAGCCGCGCCTCAAGCTCTTCGGGCGGCGCGCCGGCGACGAGGCTTTGCAGCTGGAGCCCTACGAGCCGACGGTCAAAAAGCCCCTTCGGCACGTCATCTTTTGTGAGGCAGAACGCCAGATGCTTGATGATCGTTTCCTTGCCTATCCCCACTTCTCCGATCAGAAGCGCGTTCGGGTTCGTGGGCCGGCCGAGGGTCTCTACCAGGCGTTCATATTCCGCGTCGTGTCCGATGAGGAATCCCGCCTCGCGGTCGCGCGCGAGGTCCGTAAAGTCGATGCCATATTTGTCGAGCGTCGGCGTCGGGCGCGACGTCCACGCCCGGTTCATGATGCGGTGCTCTATCTTGCGGTGCGTCTCCGGCATGAAGCCGCCGAGCACCGCCGGCATCCGCGCGAACATCCCTCCGCCGCCCGCGAGCGAACTGAAGATGAGCGCCCGTTCAAGGTCCCCTTCTTCTACGTTGAACAGCGAGAAAAGCCTGTTCAGCGACTCGTCACCGACCGCGGGAAGCGCGGAAAAAAGATCGGTGGGACGAATAAAATTGTGGCCGGCGCTTACCGCGGCGGCAAAGGAGTGTTCGGCAAGGACCTCCGTGATGGCAAGATAATTATCGGAGCGTGGCGCGCCATCGGCGGCGGTGGCGGCAGGGTCCGCCATAAGCGCCTCGAGCTTTGCCTTGAACTCCTCGGGCTTCACGTCCAGCCGGCGCAGGCCGTTCCCGACCTGCGGAAGTTCAAGGAGCCGGCTCGTGAGCTCCAGAAGAAAGCTCTTCTTTATGATCGTGCTGCGGTCCACTGCACGTTCGATCACGGCATACGCCGCGCGGTTCATCGCGGAGGCAAGGTTCACCCTCCCTTCGGGCGGCAGTTCCGATATCGGCATATCGCCTTCCCCCCGGTGAACGAGAAGGTCTATCACCACAAGCAGAAGGAAAAGCCCCACATAGAACATGGCGGGGGTGCCCGAGATCAGGAACGCGCCCGTCGCGACGGCCAGGACAAGATACGAAACGTAGCTTATGACGCGGACGACGATGCGCCCCGCGACCGTCATGCGCAGACGCGGCTCGTCGAAATAAAATTGATACTTAGAGGTGTTTGAAAGCATAGAAAATGATGACGGCGGGAATCGCAAGCCAGATGATATATGCGACGGCGAATAAAAGCGCGAGAAGGATATAGAATATGCCGCCGATCAGGATGCGCGCCGAGCGGAACACGATCCCCAGTATGCGCCCGATCACGCTGTAGTCCTTATAGAGCGGCTCAAAGAAATGGCGGAGGGTTATGGCGACCGCGAGCGACTGGTCCACCGCCGTCATCGTCGCCATAAATCGCCGCGCGAACACGCGCGAGCCATCCGCATACCAATGATGAAAAAAATCCAAAAAACGATAGGCGAAGCGCCGCACGAGGTACACAACGGAAAAATCCATATCTTAATGATACCACTAAACGGCCACGCGGCGGCGCTAGAAAAGGCCCGGCTGCGCGGCCTTATCCCTTTTCTTTTTCACGGGCGCCGCCTCAAAGGCAGGCGCCATCTCGATCGGCGCCTCTCCCGCAAGCACCGCGGGGATCTTCTTGAAATCCTCCCTCAGCACCTGCATCATCTGCGTCGAGCGGAGGCCGGCGGCGGGATGGTATACGGGAAATATCCTCCGGCCGTCAACGAGGAGCGGGCGCCCGTGGTCGCGCGTGATCTTCGCCTCCGGCGCGAAATAATTCATGGAAAAACGGCCGAGCGTCACGATAAGCTTCGGCTCGATCACGGCGATCTGCCTCGTGAGGTACGGCTTGTACGCCTCGATCTCCGCAGGGCTCGGATCGCGGTTCTCCGGCGGACGCCGTTTTACGATGTTCGTGATATACACGTCTTCCCGTTTCCACCCGAGCCCGCGTATCATGTCGTCCAGCAGCGCGCCGCCGCGGCCGACGAAGGGGCGCCGCAAGCGGTCTTCGTTCACGCCGGGCGCCTCGCCGATGAACATTACGTCGCAATTGATGTTGCCCTCGCCGAACACCAGGTTTGCCGTATCGCAGAGCGGGAGCGCCACGTTTGCCGCCATCTCATCCTCTATTTTTTTGAGCCGTGCCGCCTTGTCATCGTTCGCCATACCAAGATTATATCCTATTAAAAGAAAAACGGGGCGGTCGACATGGCGACCGCCCCGCTCACAAAATGGCTATGCCGGCTGAAAGATTTCGACGGTATATCGATCCTCGCGCTCCAGGCGTCCGATCGAAGGCGCGCCGAGTATGCCGGTAAGGTTCAAAAGAAACGTCACCGGGTCAAAGAAATCCAGGCTGCCGATCCTGGACACATCCATCGGACACCAGATGTGTTCACCCTTCGAATCATCCACGATCCGGTAAGGCTGCCGAAAGCCCCCTACCCCCAAGATGGCAAGCTTCGTCCTGAGCTCCTGGCAAAACTGCTTGATGTCCGGGAGAAAAACCCCCTCTGCCTCAAATGCAAGGCGGAAAAAAACAGGGCCGCACTTTTTCCCGGGAGAAAATTCGACGATCGCTTCGCTGATGGAATACCGCTCACTGGGCCAGCGCACATTGATCCAGGTCGCCCGATACGTCACCATACAAGGTTGCCCGCTCATACATCCTCCTCGTCCCGTACTAATGAATAAAATACTCCCGTTCCAGCGACGGCGTCAATGGTCCGCTATAATATTCCGCCGAGAGAAGGGATGGTGACCGGAGGAACCGACGGCGCGCTCACATTGGTCCCGGCACCGGCGCTACCGCCCGCGGCGGCCCCGCTGCCATCTCCACCGCCGGAGGAGGAAGCCGAAGAAGATGAGGTGCCCCGGATGGTCGTCGATGCGGTGCCGATGATGGGCGGCGTAACCGTGGCATTCGCCGTAGCCGTAGTGGACGCCGTGATGCCGATCGAGGGGGTGGAAACGCTCGGCACCGCGGTGACCGCGCCGCTTCCGGTTCCCGTTGCGGCGTCGCCGTTCCCCCCATAATGATGCCCGTGCCCGCGGGAATCACCGGGGGTGATCGGCTCTACGGAATTCACGGTGGTGCTCGCAGCGCCGCCCTCCGTATTTCCGTCGCGGGGACTATCGCTGCCGCATTGCGCATTGAACTGCGCGAGAATGCTCGGATGGAGAACGAGGTCGCCCTCAAGATGGCCAAAGAGGACGCTTGATGTGCTCTTCGTAAATGCCGCGCAGAAGACGCCCACGGAACCCGCCGTGCCATTCCCCGCGCCGCTCTTTGTGTTGCCATCGCCCGGATTCGAAGAGGGCGAGCTGCTTGCTGCGGCGAGCGAGCTGCTGATCTCCGAGTCGAGGTCTACCGTGAGCCGCGGGATCAGCGTGCTTGAAGGATGCTGCACTTGCAGCGCATCGATCTCGTTGGCACGCTGTACGGCGAAAGTCGCCTGCAGCTGCGCTTTTGCCTGAGCCGGCGCGACCGCAAGCTGAACGTTCTCGACAAGCCGCTTCAAAGGATAGAGCGGGTTCGTCGGAGAAACGTTCCCGGCGGTCGCCGCATAAGCGGACATCCCGAACGCGATCGCGATCGCGGCGACCGTGCCCGTGCCAACCCTCAAGAAGAGCGTCCATCCGGAAAGACGCGCCGACGGCCGGACGCCGGACGCGGCGCCTGCGCCCGCGGCAAGCGGGCTCGCGTCAAAAGCCGCCAGGAAGCGCTGCTTTCCTTGCGTTAAAAATTCTTTGCGCGGCTGAAGGCTTTTTTTCGCCTCCGTCGGCAATTTTTTATTTTTGAAAATCGGGTATTTCATGTTTGGTCAAATTCCTTGTGGATCTTTTCCCTGAGGCGGAGCGCCGCGACGCGGAGCGTGCCTTCCGGCTTCCCCAACACGCGGGCGATGTCCTTATATGACATCTCGGCGGCGAACCGCAGTTCAAAGAGCTCCTGCTCCTCCTCGCTGAACGTGCCGATGACCGACCGCAGCTTCCGGTAAACGAGAACACTGTCGGTGTCGGGGATCTCCCCCACCACCATCGCCGCAACTTCGTCCTCTTCAAAGCGCGAAAAGGGCGTCGCGGTCTTCTTCCGGTAGTGGTCAACGAGCGCGTTGCGCGCCATCCGCCAAAACCATACCGTGAACCTCCCCTTTTTGGGGTCGAAACTGTCGACATGATCGAGAAGCTTTATGAATATCTCCTGCGAAAGGTCCTCGGCGACCTCTCGGGACCCGGTGCGGGAAAAGATGAATCCATACAGCTTGGGGGCGAGGTCGTCGTAAAGCTTTCCCGCGGCCGCGCGGTTGCCTTTTTTCATCTTCGCCACCAGTCCGTCCAGTTGTTCGTGTTGTAAATCTTTTAACTCCATAGAAGCATACGAATAGCGCCGCAAAGCGTTACTATCATACTACCACGGGAATACGTCAAGTGGATGGGACGGAACGCCCCGAATACGCCTATTGCAACTCAAGGAACGGGTCAAGATAGTCTACCGCGATGCCGCCGAACGCCGTATCCGAAGCGAACGCCTGATTGATGGCGGCGATCTGCCCGAAGAGCGCAACGCGCGAGGTGCCGTAGAACGTCACATAGCTCGGCGACACCGGCCCCGTTTCCTGCGCGATCAGCACCCTGACGTTCGAGGGGTCCGCATCCTCGACCTCCTGCGCGGAGAGTGCGATCGCGCTGTCCGCGCCCGTGGCAAAATTGCGGTACGCCATTTCTATGATGCGCCCGTCGCCGGGGGGAAGCTCGTTCAAAAGGCGTACGATCTGGCGATACGTGTAGTCGGTGACGCCATCCACCGTCACTTGCGGCGTCCACCCCTCGTTCTCGTCGTAGAAAAGCGGCACGACGATGGTAAGCGGGGTGCGGTCGCTTTTATCTATCTGCACAAGCTGGTCGACGAGCGACACGTACTGCGTGAGCACGGTCCCTTCGTCGCTGTCGTATTGCGGCAGGAGATACGGCTCAATATCGAACTGCACGCCGCGGAATTTTATCGAGTGCGATGCATTATACTCTTCCACAAAGGCCAGGATGTCCGCCGGCTTCCATGTGTTCGCCGGCTCCGCCCAGTCCTTTGAACCGGCTTCCGCATCGACGGCGATGCCCTTTGCCGCGGCGAGCGATAAAAATTCCGCAACCGAACTGTCGAAGGCGGCGATATTCGCGGTATTCAAATAACCATCGACGGTAATGTAGATCGCATTGAACTTGTTCTCTGCTGCTTCGTTCACCACCTGTTCCATCTGTGCCTGCGTCATCTGGTCCGGCGATGTCCATACCCATACGCCTGCTTCTTCGTTCTCTGCGAGCGGTATGGCGGTAAGCGGCGCGACGATCGCAGAAACGGTCGCGCCCTGGCCCGGCGCCGTCGATGCTGGCGCGGACACGGAAGGTGGCGTCACTCCGGCGAGCGAATTACTGCACGCGTCGACTCCGTTATCCGCGGACAGACACGCCTCATCCGTGACGGCGCTCGCGGCAAGCGGCGCCGTGCGGTCCGTCACGAGAGAAATATCCACCTCCTTTCCCGGCGCAAGATTCCCGAGCTGCCAGTAATAGCCGTCGGCAGTGGCTGACGGCGCGGAAGAGGCATACGTCTCGTCCTGCGCATAGTACACCGACACGCTCGCAGACTGGCATGTTGCCTCGCCGATATTCTTTGCCGCAAGCGTATAATCGACATCACCGACGGACTGGAGCGCCCCTTCCGTCAAAATAAAGTCCAGGCTCAACTGGCATCCGGGATAGCCGGACGGCGGAGCGGAGGATGTTGCAGGAGGGGTCGCGGTGACAGGAGGAACCGCCTCCACCGATGTCACAGCGGTCGTCGGCTGGAGGGAAAGGCCGGTGTCGATCTCCTGCTGTCCCGGCGGAGAGGGCGCAGCCGAAGGTGCCGGCCGCTTTTCCACGAAGAGCGCAATGACGGCGACCAAAAAAATGCCTATGAGGAGGCCGCACGCGATGGCGATCTTTTTCTTGTGGGAAAGAAACAGTTTTCGCATAAGGACATCATATCATCCCGCCGCGCGGAGCTACCGCACATTCCCCTCCAGCACCCCGTGCCGCTGCCATCGCTGCCATCGCAGCTCTTCTTTCTTTATCGCGCCGGAAACCGATTTCATAAGGGCGTTGTGTTCCACGTAACTGGTGACGTAGAAAAGCATCCATGCGATCGGCGCCACGAGAAAGAACGGCAGCTTCTTGATATGGCTGCGCGCGTCGAAAAGCTGGACGATGAACATGGAGTTCACGACCACGATGCCCGAAAAGAACGACGAGAAATCGCTCGTCCACAGCGAATATATATAGAGGAACAGCAGGAAGAACAGTTCACCGAAAAGCTGGACGTCGCCGAAGACGGCGAACGGAAGGATGACGAACGTGAGCGCAAAGCTCATCCCCTCTCCGTTGTTGAAAAAGAGGCCGCGATGTTCCCAGAACGTGCGGAAGCGGCCGCGCTTCCACCGGAGCCGCTGCTTCATAAGGCCCTCGATATCGCTCGCTCCCTCGGTATATACGATGGCATTCGCGGCGTAGACGATACGCATACCCGCCGCCTGGATGCGCACGGAGAAGTCAATGTCTTCGGTGATGTGGCCCGTATCGTAGAGCCCCACTTTTTCGAACACCTCACGCCGGAACGCGCCTGCCGCGCCGCCGATGATGTAGATCGTGTTCATAAGCGAATCCGCTTTCTTGAAATAGAAGGAAAAAAGGAATTCGAGATACTGGATCGTGCCGATGAGCGTCCCCGTGTTGCCGATCTTCACATTGCCCACTGCGGCCATTACCTTCGGGTCGACGAACTGTTTTACAAAGTTCTCCACTGCGGTCGGCGTCACATAACAGTCCGCATCGATCGTCATTATGATCTCGCCGCCCGAAAGGCGGATCCCTTCGTTCAGCGCGCTGCCCTTGCCGCCATTCCCCTTGTAACGATAGACGAGGCGGCGGTTCGGGTGCGCCGCCGCAGATGCTTCGTATTCTTTTTGGAATGCGCGGATGACCGCGTCGGAATTATCGGTCGATCCGTCGTTCACGACGACCACCTCCAAAGACCCCCGATAGGAATTTTCGAGCGCCGAGCGCATCGTCCTCACGATCCCCACCTCCTCGTTCCACGCCGGGATGACGATGGAGACATCGGGCCGGTACGCAAGGATCTCATCGCGGAACTTCCGGTTGCGCCGGGCCGCCCATACGTCGTATATCGGGCTCAGCATCATATACACGAAATATTTCGTGAGAAGGACCGACGCGAAGAAAATGATCACCGCCCGGACGAACGGGAACGTATCGTGGGGCGTCGGATGGAGGATGAACGGCGAAAAGATGATGGCCGCATTCACCACGTACAAAACCGCATATATGGGATATTTCGCGTAAGAATGCCGCATGGAGGGTCATACGAACGCATGAATGATGCGTTACGTAACGCCACGCAGGGGCTCATCCGTTCTATACCCCGTAATGTCTTCATTTGCTGAAATGAAAATGGTCTTCTTTACGTGCGCGTTCGTCCTCTCGATCGCCGCATCACTCTTCGCAATAGTATATCTCTCCGGGCTTTTCACGAACGGCGCCTATAAGGCGGTCGTGTGGTTCCTCGCGCTTATCCTTGACGCGAACATCACGAGCAAATACCTGCGATGGGTGCTCCTTCACTGAACCGCCGCCGATGAACATACGCACATTCCTTGCAAAAGATGAGCCTGCCGCCGCGGGGCGCGGAACGGTCGCCGACCGTTGTTTTGTTTTTGCATGCACGGTGCTCTTCTATCTTTTCTCCAACCTGCTCATTACCGGCATCGCCTTCCTTTTGTACGGACGGATGACGGTCGCGATAGAGATCGCCTCCATGGTGCTCACCGCAGGATTCGCCTATTTTTTCTGCAAGCCGTTCTTCCCGCACGCCCGGGCGGCCGCGGTCGGGATATTGCTCGCCGCGATCGCGCTCTTTGCGGCGGCCATCCTCCTGAACGCGCCGGTCTATGATATTTCCTACGACGGGCAGACATATCAGCAAGAGGCGGTCATCCAGCTTTCGAACGGCTGGAATCCGGTCTACCAGGACCTGGCGAACGAGGTGATCGGCGGCGACAGCAAGTGGATCAACTATTATCCGAAGAGCTCGTGGATCAATGAAAGCTATATCTACCTCCTCACCCACGCAGAACGAACGGCGAAGGCGCTGAACGCCGTGCTCATCATTGTCTCGATCGTGCTGGTTTACGTCGCGCTTACCGACACAGGCCTTTTGGGCAGCTTCAACGCATGGGTGGTAAGCATCATCCTTGGGTGCAATCCCATCAGTTTCAACCAGATATTCAGTTTCTACGTGGA
Organism: Minisyncoccota bacterium; assembly: GCA_035509435.1. GTDB lineage: Bacteria > Patescibacteriota > Minisyncoccia > UBA6257 > 2-01-FULL-56-20 > JAKAGE01. Next base: position 111,749 of record DATJLR010000001.1, read on the forward strand.
CGGCCAACTGATGTCGCTTCTCTTGTGCATATGCGCCGCGGGGATGATCATGTACGCCGGCAAGCGCCGATGGGGGTTTGTGCCGCTCTTTCTCGCCCTTCCCGCATTCATCAACCTTAAATTCACCGGCCTCGTGGACGCGATCATCATCCTTTTCGTCCTCGTGCTCGCGCTCTGGATGAAGCGGGTGGAGATCGCGACGCTGAAAGCGTTGGCGGTCGGCGCGGCGGCGATCGCGATCGGCGTCCTCGTGATCGGCGCGAGCCCGTACATCACGAACGTCGTCCGCTACGGGACGCCGTTCTATCCGCTCTACGGCCCGAACGCGATCGACCTCAAGCCGTACAATGTCCCCGGAAACTTCCTCGACAAGAGCTCGCCGGAGATCCTCTTCCTCTCCATGTTCACGCAATCAGGCGACCTCAAAGAGGCCGGGACGACGGCGCCGTACAAGCTGCCCTTCACTTATTCCCCCGGCGAACTCGTTGCGTTCCGTTATCCGGACCCCGTGGAGGGCGGCTTCGGGCCGCTTTTCGGCGGAGCGGTGATCCTCACCGTCTTCGCGCTTGCGCTCTATTACCTGTGGGCGCGCAGGCAGCACGGCGGGAAGAATTACCGGCGCACGTTCTGGGGCGCTGCGTGGCTCATGCTCGCCGCGGTCGTGATGTGCGTGGTAAACCCGATCTCGTCGCTCGCGCGGTACGTCCCGCAGGCATACTTCATCGTGATGATCCCGATCATCCTCCTTCTCGCCACGCGGCGCGCGTGGTCCCGTGTCGCCGCATATGCCATCATCGCCCTCCTCGCCGCGAACAGCTGGATCATCGGCTCCACGTATGTCTCATATAATCTCCGGACGTCGCGCGCCATCGCGGCGGATCTCGCGTCGCTCGCGGCGGAATCGAAAACGGAATCTGTCCTTGTGTATTTCAACGAGTTCCGCTCCACGCGCGTGATGCTCGCCGAAGCGGGGGTGCGATACACCGCCACCAATAATCCCGACTCGTGCCTGAAGGGTTTCCAATACTTGCTCCCCGAAAACACAACGGAGTTCTGTGTCACGAGCGGATGAGAATAAAAAAATGGAGCCCTCCTGTAAAGAGCTCCGACCGAAAAGAAAAGAAAAGGAATAATGAACCATCCGTTGGATGCGCTATGCGGCTTTTGAAATGTCGGCGTCCCGGTTGAGTTCGGGATCTGAAGCATTATGGAAGACGATGTCGCCCTCCATGGTCTCAGGGTCGCATTCCGCACTGAAGAGGAATGTGTGATCGGGGCCGTTCTCCACGGCACCGACGACGAGGATCCTGTTTGACCGGGTGGGCGCAATGACGCACACGCGCCCTTTGAACTTTGCCGACTTTCCCTTCGGAGAGAGCGGTGCGGGCCGTGCAAGCCGGAACTCCAGCACCGCGTTCCTGTTTTTTGAGTCGTGTAAAAGCTTTGGCGCGGGACACTTTTTAAGTGTCCCCTGAAATTGGCTTGCCTTCGCAAGAAGCTGCATGCCGCGGCTTCCTTTGAGAGAGGTGGCCATGGGGGAAACCTCCGAGACTGGATTTTTCGTTCTTTTTTTCCTTTGGGAACCTTACATTGATACGAGAGGGTCTTTAAAAATGTTGCCGGCGGCGTCCTGTAATATTCCGCGCGACGACCCGTATCATTCTGCGACGGGCAGGCAGCAACATGCCGCCTCCCCCGCCATCCGCTCCCTTCCGCGGTCGGCCCAACCCATAATAAAACAAACCAAATGAGAAAAACACATGTCCAAAAAGATCATGCTTATGGCCGCAGGCATAGCGGCACTCGGGCTTATGGCGGGCATGAACGTTCCCGCGCAGGCGCAGACGTCCTCGTCATCTCCCGCAACCACTATAACGACGACCGTCTCGACGTCAGCGGGGGGAGAAACATCTACCGTTACGAACTCTACGACGTATTCGACTGGCTCCACGACTTCTCCCACTGAATCGGGATCCGGGTATTTGCAAATGAACGGCCTTGTGGTGACGGCGGTGTCGTCATCGTCGGCGCCAACGGAGATCTACGCAGCAAGTCCTGCATACCCCATACTGACCGCCTCCGGATCCGCAATGGCGACCACGACCGTTCCCGCATCCATGATGTGCGAATCGTTCGCCACGGATAGCGCTCCGGTCGGAACCAATGTCGGCTGCCCCATTCCGGCGCTCGCGCCGATCCTCGTGACAACGAATGCGACGGCAAGCTCCTCTTCTTCTTCAAGCACGCCGGTGACCTACTACAGCCCATACACCCTGATCATCGGTCCGACGACACAGTTGCTCCTTGCCGGACGGTCGAACGCAACGCTCGCCAACTTTACGGCAGGCGACATAGTGAACGCCTATGGCTACTATGACAGCGCGAGCGGCATCATGAACGCCGAGATCGTCCGCGACCTTTCAAAGCCCGTGGGCACGAACGCGACATCCGTTTCTGCGTCCGTAAGCGCGGCCACTTCATCCGCGATGGCGACCCTTCAGGCAGACCTTGCGCAGCTGGAAGCTCTCGTGAACCAATTACAGGCACAGGTGACAGGCACTGTCTCCTCGTCCGCAACGGCGCAATAACGGCGACCGCCCCGCTGCTGATATAAAAAGCGCCCCCAAGGGGCGCTTTTTATATCAGCTCATCGTAGCCTTTTATCTTAAGATGCCGGTATGCCGCGGGAAGGACGATGCGACCTGCGGACGATCGCTGGAGAAAGCCGAGCGTCATTAGATACGGTTCGTAGATGTCCTCGATCACGCCGCGATCCGCCGCAAGCGCGGCGGCGATAGTGTTGATGCCCACCGGGCCGCCATGGAATTTCTCTATAATCGTCATCAAAAGCTCGCGGTCCTGCGGCTCCAGGCCGACCTCGTCGATCTCGAGCATCGCAAGCGTCTTCCGGGCGGCGTCCTCGTCGATGACGCGTTCGCCGTGCACTTCGGCAAAGTCGCGCGCGCGGCGCAGGAGCCGGTTCGCCACGCGCGGCGTCCCGCGCGACGCCCGCGCAAGGATGTCGATCGCCTCCGGCTTCGCTTCCACTCCCAAGATCGCCGCCGAGCGCTTCAATATTTTTTTGATGTCGTCAGGCGTGTAATAGCCGAGGCGGAGCGTCGCTCCAAAGCGCGATCGCAGCGGCTGCGACAAAAGATTCTCGCGCGTCGTCGCGGCGATGAGCGTGAACGGCGGCAGGTCGAGCGAGAGCGTCCGCGCCGACGGCCCCTTTCCGACAACGAGATGCAGCTTGCGCGCTTCCATCGCGGGATACAGCACCTCTTCGATCATCGGGTTCACGCGATGCGCTTCGTCGATAAATAATATTTCCCCCGGTGTAAGATTGGTGAGCACCGCGGCAAGATCGCCCGCTTTCTCAAGCGCGGGGCCGGACGTCGTCTTGATCATTCCGCCGAGCTCCCGCGCGACGAGGTATGCAAGCGTCGTCTTGCCAAGGCCGGCCGGCCCGGAAAACAAAAGATGGTCCGCCGCCTCTCCGCGCGCTTTCGCCGCGCTCAGGATCGTCTTCAGGTTGTCCTTGATCTTTTCCTGGCCAATGTACTCGTCCCACTCGGTAGGCCGGAGGGTGAGGTCGATGTTCAGGTCTTCTTTGTTGTTTTGCGGAGAGGCTTTTGGCATGGTTTTGGGGGATTTATAGGGTCTTGACAAATAATATTCTATATGCTAACATATCCCAGTATCCAATATAACAGGACCTTTCACAAGTAGCTGATTCAGATCTGGGGGCGGGAATTATTTCTAAAAATTACAGGACTGACCGGTTCCGGCTGGTCATATCCTTTGAGTAATTCTAGCCTCTTTTATCATTAGATAGAAGAGATCATTATCCTTTCGCGAGGAATTGCCCCCAGGTCTGAGTCTACTACGTTTCGAAAATAAGCGCCCGCGCTTATTTTTTTATTTCTCCCGCTCTCACCACACAAGATCCCCCGTTGCGGAGACAACCTCGTCGAACGTCGTCTTGCCTTCCAGCACCTTCAGGATGCCGTCCTGCTGCATCGTGACCATCTCCTGGCGCGCGGCGACCTCACGGAGGGAAACCTCCGATGCCTCCTTCAGTATCGTCTTCTCCAGGTCCGCGCCGCCTTGCAAAAACTCGAACACGCCTACGCGACCTTTATATCCGATGCCGTTGCACTTCTCACACCCTACCGGCGCATAGATCTTATAGTTGTCATAAGGTTTCTTGTCCACTTTGGCGGGAAGCTTGCCTAAAAATTCCTTGACCTTCTCCGCGATCACCGCGTCCGCGGGCGCCTCCTTCTTGCAGTCCTTGCAAAGCACGCGCACGAGGCGCTGGGCGATGGCGAGCGAGAGCGCCGGCCCTATCGAAACCGCCTTCACGCCAAGATTGATGAGGCGCGGCACCGCGCCCACGGCGTCGTTCGTATGAAGTGTCGACAGGACGAGGTGTCCGGTGAGCGCCGCCTGGAGGGCGATGTCCGCCGTCTCAAGGTCGCGAACCTCGCCGACGAGGATCACGTCCGGGTCCTGCCGCACGATCGCGCGAAGGCCGTTCTCGAACGTGTAGCCGGATTCATCGTCCACCTGCGTCTGCTCCACACCGTCAATACGATATTCGATGGGGTCTTCGAGCGTGATGATCTTCATCGTCGGATCGTTCATGGTGCGCAGGAACGCATAGAGTGTGGTCGTCTTTCCGGATCCGGTCGGACCCGTGTTCAGGATAAGACCGTTCGGTTGCGCTATCTTCTTCTTCACCAGTTCCAGATTATCGGCGCGGAGGCCGAGGTCCGGAAGCCCCACCATCGTCGCCGATGGATCGAGGATGCGCATGACGATCGTCTCGCCGAATTCCGCAGGGATCACCGCCACGCGCATCTCGATGTCGCGGCCGCCGAGGCCGATCGTGAAACGGCCATCCTGCGCGGCATCGCGCACGTTCAGCTTCATGGCAGAGAGCAGTTTGATGCGCGACACGAACGAGTGGTATGTGTCGGGCGGAATGTCGTCGAACATGTCGTGCAGCAATCCGTCGATGCGAAAACGTACCTTCGCCTTCTTCTCCCCCGCCTCGGTATGGATATCCGACGCGCGCAATCCCATCGCGCCCGCAAGGATGATCTCGAGAAGCGCCACGGGCGACGCGTTAGCGAGCGGGAGCGACGCGATCTCGTTGCGCACCGCGTCGATCGTCGTGAGCTTTGCCCGAAGGTCCTCGATCCGGTTCTTCGTGATCTCCACTTTTCCCGTTATCGTCTCGGCTTCCGGCTTTACGAACTGATAGAACTTCCACGCCGCTTCCATGCTGGAAGGTGACACGACGACCACCTTCACTTCGTGGCTTTTCTTTTTCAATTCTTCCACCGCCTTTTTTGTGGCGGGGAGCTCCGGGTTGATCGCCGCGAGCGCCACTTTGTCGGATCGCAGCTCTATGCACGCGACTTTCGCGTCGCGCGCCTCGTTCTCGGGCAGCAACTTTACCGCCTCGAGCGACACAGGGGTCTTCGAAAGGTCCACATAGGACAAGCCGAGCTTCTCCGCGAGCCGCTCGGCGGCGCGCTCCTCGCCCTCGCGATGGAGCTTCGCGATCTTGTCTTTAAGGTCGCCCTGGGGTGCGTCAAGCATTTGCTATGATGATACCGCGCGAATATAATGCAAGCAATATGTCAGGACATTCGCACTGGGCGGGAATAAAGCACAAAAAAGAGATCACCGACAAGAAGCGGGCGAAGATATTCTCCAAATCGCTCAAGCTTATATCGGCGGCGGCGCGCACGGAGCCGAACCCGGACTTCAATCCGCGCTTGCGCACGGCGGTGGCGAAAGCGCGAGAGGCGGGCGTACCCGCTGACACGATCGATCGCGCGATCAAGCGCGCCGCCGATCCGGCGGAAAAAATGGAGGAGCTCTTATTCGAAGCCTACGGCCCTGGCGGCGCGGCGATCCTCATTGAAGCGGTAAGTGATAACCGCAATCGCGCCGTGCAGGAGGTAAAAACTGTTTTACGGGACCATAATGGCAAGTGGGCGGAGTCCGGAAGCGTACAATGGGCGTTCGAACGCGCGGGCGGACCGGGGAGCGAGTGGGATGCAAAATTTCCGCAAGATATTTCCGCCGAGGAAAAAGAAAAGCTCGCGGCCCTCCTTGAGGCGCTTGAGGACAATGACGACGTCCAGGGCGTTTACACCAATATTAATTTTAATTGATTTTAATGATCGCGCTTGGCATTGACCCGGGAACACGCAGGATAGGATACGGCGTCGTGGAGTGCAACGGTCCCGATACGATATTTTTGGACGCAGGATTGCTCGTGATAAGCGCGGGCGACGACATAGCGGCGCTCGAAGAGGCAAAAAAGGGGCTGGACGCACTGATAAAAAAGCATAAACCGGATGTGGTGGCGATCGAAAAGCTCTTTTTCGCGAAGAACACCAAAACCGCGCTTGCGGTCGCCCAGGCCCGTGGCGTCATCATCCTCGCGACAAAAGAACGCGGCGTCCGCATTAAGGAGTACACGCCGAATGAAGTAAAGTCGGGGATCGCGGGGTATGGCCTTGCCGATAAAAAAGCGGTCCTTAAGATGGTGCGTCTCATTTTACATAAGCCGGATCTCGCGGTGATCGACGATGCAAGTGATGCGCTGGCGCTTGCCATCTTATCCACAGGCGACCGTTTGCTTGACAGCGTGCGATGATACAATATACTGGTTGAAAAATAAAAGGTCGCTAATTATCGGTAACTATGTTGACTGAATTATTCCCTTTACAGCTCGCCTTTCGCGGTTTGAGCGATGAGGACGAAGAAGAGATTTCCATAGACAGCCCGGACCTCGATGAAGATGAGGACGAGGACGATGATGATCTTCTCGGGGGCGACGATGACGGGGCGGACGAAGCCGAGCCTCTGGAACAGTAAATAAAACAGGCGCTCTCTTTTGGCCGGGTCGCTAGGACGCCGAAGGCCAAACGAGAGTGCTTTTTTATTTATCGAAAGAAAAGGAAGCAGAGATACAAGAAAAAGTTAAAAAGGGGTAAAATTAAAGGCGTTCTCGCTTCTTATGAAAAAACCGCTTGACCCAAAGCAAAAAAAGGCCCGCCGAACGAAGATCCTCCGGATAACGGGGATCGTCATCGCGTCCATCGTGATCGCTTTATGCGTATTCGTGCTTTACCTCGCAAAGACCGTCCCCTCCATCCAGGAGATCGGCAGCCAGCAGATCGGCCAATCCACGAAGATCTACGACCGCACAGGAACCGTCCTTTTGTATGATATAAACAACAATGGCCAGAGACGCACCCTTGTCTCGTTCGACCAGATACCGCAAAACCTTAAAGACGCAACGATCGCCATCGAAGACCAGAATTTCTACAACGAGCCGGCGTTCGACCTTAAGGGCATCATCCGGGCGCTCTTCGTGGACATTGCCACCCACTCGTTCGCCGAGGGCGGTTCGACGCTTACCCAGCAGCTCGCACGCACCGCGTTTCTGACGCTCAATCAGACGATCACCCGCAAGATCCGCGAATTCATCCTTGCGGTAAAGCTGAACGCATATTATTCAAAAGACCAGATACTGGCCCTCTATTTGAACGAGGTCCCGTACGGGCCGAATATTTCGGGCGTCGGCGAGGCATCCGAAGATTATTTCGGCGTGCCGGTACAGGACCTGAATCTGGCACAGGCAGCCGTGCTTGCGGCGCTCCCGCAGGCGCCCACGTACTATTCCCCGTGGGGCACGCACGTGAGCGAACTGCTGCAGCGGCAGCGGCTCGTGCTTCAGCAAATGTACAACACCGGCAAGATCACGCAGGCCCAGCTCGCCGACGCGGAGAACTTTCCGATCGTGTTCCAGCCGCAGTCGGAGAGCGGCTCGGGCATCCGCGCGCCGCACTTTGTGATGGCAGTGGAAAACTATCTTGTCCAGAAATACGGCGAGAATGAAGTGGACAACGGCGGCCTTAAGGTGATCACGACGCTCAACTGGACGCTGCAGCAGCAAGCAGAACAAGCGGTGACGCAAGGGGTGGCGCGAAACACGCAGCTCTATGACGCCACGAACGGCGCGCTTGTCGCCCAAGATCCAACCACGGGGCAGATCCTTGCGCTCGTGGGATCGGCAAACTATTTTGATACCGCGAACGACGGCAATTTCGATGTAGCGCTCCAAGGCCTGCGCCAGCCGGGCTCATCGCTCAAACCATTCATCTATCTGACCGCGTTCCAGATGGGCTATACCCCTGATACGATCCTCTTCGACACGCCGACGGAATTCAGCACGAACCCCTCATGCCCGTCCGTTCCCGACTTCAACTCCGTGAACACGAAGTGCTTCCATCCGCAGGACTTTGAGGGGACGTTCGCCGGGCCGCTCACCATCACCGACGCGCTCGCGCAGTCGGTCAACGTTCCGGCGGTGAAGATGCTCTATCTCGTCGGAGAACAGAACGCGATCCAGAACGCATACAACTTCGGCCTCACGACGCTCACCGACCCCTCAAGCTACGGCTTGTCGCTCGTGCTCGGTGGCGGAGCGGTAAAGCTTGTCGACCTCACCGAGGCATATTCCGTCCTTGCCGACCAAGGCGTAAAGCACGCGCAGACGATGATCCTCTCGGTGCAGGATGCGAACGGGAACACGCTTGAGTCATATCAGGACAAGACAAGCCAGGTCGCGGATGCGCAGTCCGTGAACCTCATAAATAACATCCTTTCCGACGCAGCCGCGCGCGCGCCCCTCATGGGTGCGAGCCAGAACCTCACCGTCTTCCCCGGCTACGACGTGGCGCTCAAGACCGGCACATCCAACGACTATCGCGACGCATGGGCCATGGGCTATACGCCGTCGCTCGTCGTGGGCGTCTGGGCCGGCAACAACGACAACACCCCAATGCACGCGCAGGGGTCGAGCATTCTCGCGGCGGTGCCGATGTGGAATGCCTTCATGACGCAGGCGCTTCCGGAGGTGCCGAACGAGACATTCACCCCGCCGGCGCCGATAACAGCCACAAAGCCGGTGCTTACCGGCCAATATGTCATAAACGGACAAGTGCACAGCATCCTCTATTACGTGGACAAGAGCGATCCGGAGGGCCCCGATCCTACAAATCCCTCAACGGATCCGCAATATAATAATTGGGAGATCGGCGTAGAGAATTGGGCGCGCTCAAACGGCTACGGAAGTTAGGACTTTAGAATCGGCTTGAGCACATAAAAATACGAAGCGTCCCCCATCGCGCGGATGAGTGCCGGCCCGGCTTCTTCTTGGAGTCCCAGAAACACGTCGTCGGTCTTGATGCTCTTCATGGGATCGGAAAGATAACGCCAGTTGAAAAATATCTCAGGAATGTCCCCTTTGATCTTTGCTGGCAGGATATTGTTGTTCTCGCCAAGCGCCTGGTCGGCGGAGCTGATCTCGATCGCCTTCTTATTCTGGTGGATCTTCATCTTGACCTCGCTGTTCTTCTGGCCGAAGACGCCGGCGAGTTTGATCGCATTCGTAAACTCTTCGCGATCCACCACGATCTCCGCCGTGAACTCGTGCGGCACGATCGCGGAATAATCCGGGAAGCTCCCTTCCACAAGGCGCGATATCATCTCCGTCTGATCGGTCTTGAAAAGGACCTGATTCTCATCCTGGTAGATCCGCACCATCTCGTCGTCGCGCATGATCCGCGCCGCCTCGAGCGCGGTCCGGAGCGGGACAAGCATCCTGAACGGCTCTTTCTTTTTTGCAGAAAAAAGATTTCCGGGGATCGATCGTTCCGCGAGACGGAATCCGTCCGTTGATGCCAAAACAAGGCTTTCCAATGAAAAGTTGAATAAAACACTGTTCAGCTCCGGCCGGAGATCGGAATATTGCGAAGCTACAGTAACCTGCTGGATAGCCTCCCTAAGAAAGGCGCTTTTTATTTCAATATAGCTTTCCGTGTTTTTCACCCGAGGCGGCGTCGGGAAGTCATCTGCCGGCATGCCGTTCAGCACGGCGCTGTAATTATCGGTTGCGACCTCAAGAGAATTCTCTTTTTTTTCAAAATTAAGCCGGTCGCTTTGAATATTTCCAATAAGGCTGGAAAAAAGTGACAATGGAACCGTTATTTTCCCGTTTTCTATGACCTTGCCGGCCACGCGGTGGGTTATCGCAATTTCCAAATTGGTCGTAGTGAAAGTGATGGTATTATCCTCCGCATCAATAAGAATATTTTTAAGTATGGGGAGGTTGGTATTTTCCCCCACCGCTTTCTCGACAGCGGCAACCGCACTCTTAATATTTTCCCTGATCGCGATGAATTTCATCTCTTAATTATAATTTATATTTAAATACTTTTTATAAGAGTTGTTATTAGTGATGGGTGTTTTTGTGGATAACACCGTCTTCATCCAATATTCATCTTATGTATTTTGTGTTGCTTGTGTGGATAAGGACTGGATCAACTCTTATAGATCATATCCTTTATTGTTAATATCTTTTGATTAAGTGCCGGATTTCTGTTGATCTCCTGGTTGATCTTTTCATACGAGTGGATGGCGGTGGTATGATCTCTCCCCAGCTTTTCACCAATATACGGATAGGAAAGCTCTGAGATATCCCGAAGAAGATAGATGGCTATCTGCCGCGGCTCCACCACTTCTTTGCGGCGGTTATGGCTTACGAGGTCCTCTACGGCGATATTGAAGAACTCCGCGACGGATTTGAGTATTTGAACGTCACTTACCCGCTTTGTGAGGTTCTGGGTGGCCTTTTCAATGATCTCCTCGGCCATCTTTATACTGATCTCGGCCTGCTTCCGCTCCTCGTAAAAAACGATCTTTTTAAGGACCCCTTCCAATTCCCTGATATTCTTGCGCAGGCGCTTGGCGATGAGGTCCACGACCGGATCGGGCAGGCGGCGGTTCATTTCCTGGAGCTTGCTGCGGATGATCGCCACCCGCATCTCGTATTCCGGATAGGAAACGTCGGCGATAAGGCCGCCCTCGAAGCGCGAGCGGAGGCGCTCCTCGAGCGTGGGGAGCGACTGGGGCGGCCGATCGGATGATATGATGATCTGTTTGTTATTTTCGTAAAGGGCGTTGAATGTATGGAAGAATTCCTCCTCTGTTTTTTCCTTCCCTCCGATGAACTGGATGTCGTCGATGATGAGCACGTCAACATCGCGATATTTCTTTTTTACGCTTTCGATGCGATCGTTCCGGAGACCCCACACGATGTCGCGCGTGAACTGTTCCGAGGAGACATACTTCGGCTTTATCTTTCCTTTGAACTTTGTGATGAGCTCGTTGCCGATCGCCTGGATGAGGTGCGTCTTGCCGAGTCCGACGCCGCCGTAAATGAAGAACGGATTATATTTCCGCCCCGGATCTTCTGTGACCGCGGTTGCCGCGGCGAACGCAAGCTCGTTCGACGGGCCGACAACGAACGACGCGAGCGTATATTTTGGATTAAGACCCGTCTCCGGGTCGGTCTTATTGAAATCAAGCTCCGCTTCGGTCACCGCCTGCGCCTCCTTATGTTCCGACGAAGGCTTCGGTACCGGAAATCCTTTGTTCCCCACCACAAACTCTATCTTTTTTACCGACGTGTCCATATTGCGGACGATGCCGATGATATTCTTCTGATATTTTTCCTCCACCCAGTTCTTTGCGAAGTTGCTCGGGAGTGCGACAAAGAGGGTGTCGTCCTTCTTGTCGAGCGGCCGGCTGTTTTTTAACCACGTTGCAAAGTGCGCCTTCGTCAGTTGAACCTCCATCTCGCCCAACGTCGACTGCCACATTTGTTCAAGGTCCATGATTAAAAAATAGTTAAGTTGGTGGATTCATTATTATCTCTTCCGCGCAACAAGTCAAAGAGGCGGTAAACAAGGGACTGTTCCTTTCTTGGGGATTACGTGGGGAGAACACAAAACGGAGCGCGAAACGGGTTTTGCTTTTTTAAAAACAGCGTGCTATCATCGAGGGAATGTCGTTCACATACAATCCAAAGAAAAAGAAGCGGAAAACGACGCACGGTTTCCTCGTGCGCCAAGGAACGCCGACCGGACGGCGCGTGCTTTCGCGTCGCCGGGCAAAGGGAAGGAAGAAACTGTCAGTATAATCGCCGCGCCGGCGCCATATGGCAATAAAAATAACGCGTCTTCCATCCAGCGAGTTCCGCGCGCAGGGATATCGGACGGTCGCAGCCAGGGCTTTTTTGGTCAAAACCAGGAAAACAGCGCGCGCCGATGCGCGGATCGGGATCGTCGCCGGCAAGGCCGTCCACGCCGCCGCCGTAAAGCGAAATTTTTGGAAACGGCAGGCACGCGCCGCCGCCGCTTCGCTCGCAATGCCGGGAAGTGATATCCTTATAGTGCTCTCGGGCGGCGTGGACCGTTTTACAAAAAAACAATTTCGGGAAGCGGTTTCGAGGGCGATGGAAAAGATAAAATAAAAACCTATGGCATATCTTTATCAGCAAATATTCTATCGGCCGCTTCTCAATGTGCTCATTTTTTTCTATCAGACGGTCGCCTTCCACGATCTTGGCATCGCGATCATCCTGGCGACACTTCTTATCCGCATCATTCTCTACCCGTTCTTTCATAAAGGCGCGAAGCAGCAGATGCTTATGCAGCGCATACAGCCAAAGATCAAAGACATCCAGAAGAAGCACAAGGACGATCGCGATCAGCAGGCGAAGGCGCTCATGGAGCTTTATAAGGAACACGGCGTGAATCCGTTCTCCGGAATGCTCCTGCTCATCATCCAGATCCCGATCCTCCTCACGTTCTATTGGGTGATCCGTTCCGGCATCGGGACGGCGCAGGTCACGGGGCTTTATTCTTTTGTGGGTGCGCCCACGGCGATCAATCCGCTCTTTCTCGGCTTCATCAACCTTGCAAATCCGAACTTCATTTTAATAATCGCCGCGGCGCTCGCGCAATATCTGCAGGCGCGGCTTGCCATCTATCGCAACCCCACCAATACCGCAACGCTTACGCAGGCAGAGAAGATCGCCCGCCAGATGGTGTTTGTGGGGCCGATCGTCACCCTCCTCGTTTTCTATAACTTTCCCGCGGCCCTCGGCCTGTACTGGTTTGTAAGCTCCCTCTTCTCGGCCGTCCAGCAATATTTTGTGAATAAGCACCTGCAAAAGAAGTACGGGGCATAAGACAGAAAGGCTCCGTTGCTGTTTCGTTCCGACGTCGGAACGTCCGCTCGCTCAGCAGCAACGGAGCCTTTCTACTGGATAGAAAAAAAGAGAAACAGCGGGCAAGCATGTTCCGATGCTTGATTTTGTGGGGGAAATATGGAATGATAACGGGAACGCATGGAAAACTGGGAATCATTCATCAAAGAAGCGCTGGAGCGCATCGGGTTCACCGACTATCGACTGGAAATGAAGCTGGATGAACGGCGCGGTTCGCTCTTCATTTATGAAAACCAGGAAATGATAAAAGAGAACCTCCCTGCGATCGTGGATGCCATGAACCATATCCTTCAGATGGTCGCGAAAAAGAACCAGACCGAAGCGATATTTCTCGACATCAACAACTATCGGCACGACCGTGAGCGGCTGATCGCGGAACTCGCGCGCGCCGCCGCCAAGAAGGCGGCTACGACCAAGCAGGAGGTCGCGCTCCCCGCCATGAATTCATACGAACGCCGTCTTGTGCACGTGGAACTCGCGGTGCACCCGGAAGTGAAGACCGAGAGCGCGGGCGAAGGGAAGGAGCGATACGTCATCATAAAGCCCATATAAAAGATCCCTTTCTCTGTTTCGTCCCGACGTAGGAACGTCCGCTCACTTAACAGAGAAAGGGATTTTTTATACCGAAGGAAAAGAAATGATCAGTGAGAGGAGAAGGTGAGGCCGTAAAGCTTCTGGTCGTAGCGATTGACGAAGAACAACGCGTTGTTGGCGAACTTCACGTCGGAGATGTCCATGTTCTGCGTCGGATCGTTCCACAGCACCTGTTCAGCGCCGGTCGCGGTGTTTACCTTATAGATGTCGTCGGAGGTGAAGAGGGCCATCATATCGTAATCGTCGGGAAGGTGCGCGGAAGAGAAGCCGCTGGAACTGCGTGGGATGCCGCAATAGAGCGCGAGATAGGGGGTTGATGTTGCCGCTGAAGCCGAAGAGCTCGCCGTGGCCGGCATTTGCTCTGTGTCGAACGCGCATTTAGACGGGAGGGTTGAGAAAGCAAGCTGCTGAGCCTGCAAACTTCCGGAAATAGCTTTAAGTTCCAGATTTCCGCCGCCAGCGCTTGTTGAGCCGCTCACGAAGATAAGGCCGTACGGAATGGCGGCGTTGTGGCTCCAAATCCCTTCGGCGCCGGCTTCTTCATAGATAAGAGGAGCCAGCGTGCCTGCCTGTCTATTGAACGTCCAGATGGATCCATCGCTCTCATACGATGGCTTATCCGCGAAAACGAACTCGTTCACGGTGGGCCATTGGAGCGACAGATCGTTTGCGTTGAGCGTGAGGAGGGTGGTAGCCCCTTTCTTTATATTGCTCGCATCGATCGTAGCAAGCGCGAGCTTCCCGCTGGCAGTCGTCACAAAATATGCAATCTGGTAATTGCCGCCGGGCGACCACTGTGGCGATTGTATGCCCTGCGGGAGCAGCGTCCACACGCTGGAGGATACATCAAATACTCCTGCCTGCGGATCGGTCGGATCGCCATAGCTTACCATTATTTTTTTGCCGTCATAAGAGAAACTTGCGGAAATGATATCGCTGATCGTAGAAGTGCTGACGGTCATGGATTGTCCGTTAACGATCGAAATGATCTCCCCCGTCGGTTCGATCGCGGTAATGACGTTGTTCGGGGCCACAAAATAATCAAGGACGGAATCGCTGGAAAGAACGCCGAATGCCTGCACGCTCATTTGGTTGCCGACCGCAGATGTGGCGGCCGCGGTGGAAGATCCGGTTTGCGTCGTCAGAGTGAGCGCCCCCGCACCTTCGCCCGGTTCTCCGGTCGATCCTCCGCTTGTACCACCCCCTGTTTGTGTGTTGGCAGCGGGTAACGACCCCGTGGTATTCGCTGCGCCAAGGGCACCCGAAGAAGGCCCCGCCGAACCGTTCTTGATCAGGAAAAGAACGAAGATCGCGATAGCCGCTGCAACGATTATTCCGATAATAATATAAGCGTAACGTTTCATGGTTGCGAATGGCCGGTTATTGACATTGTACAACAGGTACGGTTATTTGGCTTGGGTTCAGAGCGCCACAGACCGTTGTTTGTGAGGTTATCCTGCAAGACTTTCCCGCGGGACATGTTCCCATACAATAAGAAGCAGTAAAGCCGCATGCGGCAGCGTCAGGTGGAGGGCATTGGGTGCAGGCAGAGTTGTTTCCCGCCGGCGGACCCCCCGCCACGCATGTATGGCTGGTGCTTGAGCACGTGAAACCCGCATTACAGGTGCTGTCACAAGGGTCATTCTGCGCGAGGTCGCTACACGTGTGGCTGCTTTGTACGCACGTCAAGCCTGAAGCGCATTGAGCCGTAGATGCGCATGTTCCGCCATTTTGCACGGTGCCTTGGGCGGTGACGGCACCGCATGTGCCGCTATTGAACGCGTTCGGGGTCCACTGGCAGCCCCCTCCTTGGCACGATGGCTGGTCCGTATAATAAGAACATGACGAACCGCCGCCCGCAGTGGTAGAGCTTGCGGCGGTGCCGCACTGCGAAGCAGTAACCTGCATACACGACTTTCCGCTGCACGCGCCATTCGGAACATCCGAGCAGTTGGATTGATTGCCGGGACTGCATGCCACGATGTTATTGGCTGCGATGCAGCCATAACTCGTGTTCGCGACAGCGCCCGTCGTATTGCTGAGCAAGGATGAATTTGCCACCGTCACCGAATTGAGCGTCGGCAGATTCAGGTTCACGAGCTGGGGATTTATGACGTTCAGGATAAGATAGGCCCCCGCAAGGAGGAGGAGTCCCAAGAGGGCTCCCCAGATCCATTCCTTC
>DATJLR010000002.1:0-439088 GCA_035509435.1 Minisyncoccota bacterium
AAAGGATCAATGATTGCCTATGTACAAAATTATGACCCAACAAATTTAGGGAGTTCGACGTTTATTGCATCAACCACAGCTTCATCCACGGCAAGCATCACTTCTGCACCACCTAATAATTTGCCGCCCCCAGCGTTGCCATAGTGGGAATTTAATATACACTTCAGATACCCGGGGCTGATAACTTCGAAAATAAAAAACGTCTGCAATGTGCCTAGGATCAAGCAGACGTTTTTATTTAACCGTAAACCTTAGCGCCCTTGGGCGTTAAGTTCGTTGCAGACGGCGCACAACTTATACCCGCCCGTCCCTGCACGACGCTCTGAAAGGGGGATGTCGCGACCTGGGGCGCAAGCGCGATTATTGTGATACCGCGGACGTTCCTTCTTTGCTTCGTTGACCGAATAGAATGCTAGTGTTGGGGTCATAACTGATACTTGTCCACAGCTACCCCATACGGGCCATATGGTACTATACAGATAACCCGTATGGGTTGTGGGTTGGCTGATCCGACTTTTAAGCGGGCGACCAGCTCCACTGAATTAATTTCTTTAAGAGCTCCCTTTTGCTGATCAGGCGGGGAGCTTTTAAATTAATATAATTCTAGCACCGCATATACGTTTCCCGCCCCCATCTTGTGGATAACGGCACCCGAAAAATGGACAAGATTTTAAAAAAATGTCGAAGCGGATTAGCAATCTCCTAGCTTAATTGCCAATAACGCTCTTGAAAAATTTTTATTCAAACGGGGCTTGACAGGTTTCGATTCTGACGTGGATTTGAGATCAGAATTGTTCGAACATCGTTACATGCCCTACTGCCCGCGTCAATCTGGATGAGATTTCTTGGATAAGCCCAAGAATGTGTGAGCTTTTTTAGATTAGGGCAGTCCGTCAATCTGGATGAATATTCCATCGTCCCACGCTGCCCACATTGATAAATAAAACAGCAGATCAATGGATCTGCTGTTTGTTTTCCGGTAAGACGAAATTCAATTTTCAAAAAGCTTTTTGATTTCCTCGCGACACCCCTGACACGTCAGTTCAGATTGTGGATGTTGAAACTTGACCTGCTGTAACTCAGGTGGCAGTCTTTCGCCAGCATCTTCCTGGGCTTCAGTTAGCATCGAATAGCAGATATCTATCCCACAGACTGTCTCCCAAAGGCCATCGCAAAGGATCGCCGCATGGACTAATCCAGTCTCAAGATCGACATAAGTGTCCGTCGTGGTCGCTGAGATCATAGCTCCTCCTCCGAAGATAATAGCTATTAAAGAAGCGATGAGCAATATGCCGTCTTTGAGGTTCGAACGTCGTTCAGGAGCCCCCGCTGGAGCTGATAAGAAAACGAAAAGAGCGCGACCTTATTCCTCATGGTCGCGCTCAATGGAGCTTGCTGTGACATAGTAATACCTGTCGTGTTTTTCAAATGCGAGCCTGTCCCGCTCTTCTAAAATTCCCATGGAGATCGTCAAAATCAGAAAACCAACCACCGTGGCGATGTAGGAATGCCCGTAGAACCCACCGATAAGGGTGAGTCCTCCAAAGACGACAAGAATCTCTAAAACACCCTCTGGCATAAATATCTCCTTTTGAAAGTTGAGCCGCAAGTATTCTAATCTATTTCGTACATTATGTCAATTTTGTTCGAACTTCGATCCGGAATCGCCCCAGCGCTTAGGTTTAGTTTGTTATCATTAAGGGATATATGAGTAACGCTAAGGCGAGAGCATTGCGTTCGGCCATCGTATCGACATTGCTTGTGGCGCTCGCCTTATTTCTTTCGGCGGGAACTATCTATTATTGGCAGGCGTGGGTCTACCTTGGAATCCTTGTCATCACCGTCATCCCTCTAATGAGACTTATCATCAACGATCCTGTACTTGTCGAGAGCAGAACGAAGGGCGGCCCTGCGAAGGAGCAACGGTCGATCCAAAAGATCATCATCCTCGTCGTCACGCTTCCGGGTGCCGCACTTTTTATCCTTCCAGGACTCGACCATCGGTTCGGCTGGTCGGCCATGCCCCTCTGGCTCATGATCGTGGGCGATGCCATGGTAGCGGTAAGTATGTGGATGACCTATCGGGTGTTCAAGGAGAATTCGTTCGGCTCGGCGACGGTAGAGGTCGTGAAAGATCAAAAGGTGATCATGACGGGTCCGTATGCTACCGTCCGCAATCCGATGTACTCGAGCGCCTCGGTCTATATGGTCGGCATGGCATTCGCGCTGGGTTCGTATTGGACGCTCATTCCCGCCGTCCTTACCATCCTCGGTCTTGTGTGGCGGCTCTTTGATGAAGAAAAATTCCTGAAGCAAAACCTCGCTGGCTATACTGAATATTGCACCAAGGTACGCTGGCATTTACTGCCGGGAGTTTTTTGATTCACCTCACATCACATCACAGATTTGGTCGAGCATCGTCCCATAGCCCGATTGTATGCCGGGGCTCGATGGAGGCAATTTTGGTCAGGATCAAAAAAGTGAAATATTTTTGATCGCCAAGCTTGAGGAAATCGTCCGCAGGCGTTAGAATATAGAGTTCATGGAGGAATTTTCACCAAAAACCGATCAGATGCCGGCGGGATTCGGCGCGACGCTCCGCAGGACGTTCCACTCGCTCCGCACGCGCAACTTCCGGCTGTATTTTACCGGCCAGCTGATCTCGAACACCGGCAACTGGCTGACGAACGTCGCGCTCATCCTGCTCGTCCTCAAGCTGACGGGGAGCGGATTGGACGTGGGCCTGCTCGCCGCGTGCCAGTACGGACCGATCCTTGTGCTCTCCGCATGGGGTGGCGCGATCGCGGATCGCTTTGATAAGCGGAAGATGTTGCTTGTGAGCCAGAGCCTGGAGATGGCGCAGTCGGCGTCGCTTGCGGTGCTCGCGTTCATGCCGCATCCGTCGCTCGCGTGGCTGTACGCGCTCGCCATCCTCGGCGGAATATTTTTGGCGTTCGACAATCCGTTCCGCCGGTCGTTCGTCACCGAGATGGTGCCGCCGGAGGACATCCCGAACGCGGTCGTGCTCTACAGCACGATCGTGAACGTGTCGCGCATCTTCGGGCCGGCGATCGCGGGGCTTCTCGCCACGACGCTCGGTTTCGGCTGGTGCTTCACGATCGACGCGGCGTCGTACGTCGCGGTGATCATCGGCATCATCATGATGAATCCCGGCGAACTGTATCGCCGTCCGCAGAAGCCGCGCGAACGCGGCGAAGTGCGCGCGGGCTTCCGCTATATCCTCGCGACGCCGTTCCTGTGGGTCAGTTTCGCGATGCTTGCCGCGATCGGCACGCTCGCGTACAACTTCAGCGTGTCCCTGCCGCTTTTTGTGACCGATTCGCTGCACAGCAGCGGGGGAGTGTTCACCATTTTATATTCCATCTTCAGTTTGGGCGCGGTGGTGTGCGCGCTTATCGTCGCGCACCGCAATCTGGTCGGCATGCGGTACATCGTGATGGGCGCCGGAGCGCTGGGCATTGCGATGCTGCTCTTTGGATTCTCGCCGAATGTCTGGGCGGCGGGGGTTACGGTGTTCATCATGGGCATGGCGAGCATCTTGTATATGACCTCCACGACGAGCATCATCCAGGTCAATGCCGCCCGGGAGATGCACGGGCGCGTGCTCGCGCTCCAGATGGTGTTCGTGGCGGGGACGTCCGTGATCGGGGGCCCGTTCTCCGGATGGCTTGCCGACGCGCTCGGCGGCCGCGCACCGCTTCTTTTGGGCGGCATTGTCTGCCTCGCGGCCGCCGTGTTCGGCTACTACGCCCGGCGCCGGTATGTTATACTCTAAGGGATGGACGCAAACGCGTTAAAACGGCAGATTCCGGACTCCGTGCTTCCGTACCCAAAAGGGGCATATAACAGGGCAAAATACATATTTTGGCGCATAATTTACCCATTTCACAACATTGGGCGGGATTTTTTGCTGTCATTGGGCTTTATCTGGCACAAAGGGCGCCAAAACTTCGTTTTAGGGACGCTCGCCCCCGGCAAGACGGTGGAGGCGTTGCTTTCCCAGCTCGAAAAGGACGGTTGGGGCAATCACTTTATTGCCTGGAAGGATGAAGGGGAGATCGTGAGCGTGCGGAAGCTCGTTGATTTCGAACGGCAATATCACTTGCGCGTGTTCGCTGACGGCGAAGTGCGCGGACACTATGAATACACGCCGGAAAGCCACCCGTACTGGCATATGATAGACCGCTGGGAATCGCGCAGCGAGGACTTTTTGCAGTTTTTGGAAGGATGGGTGGTCCCCGCCGAAGCTCCGGCGCTCGCTACCGTTTCGGTCGCCGCTTAGCCTTTCGGCCCGCTCCCGCTAAATATAAGATCCCATACAATGCCCGCCGTGTTCCGCGCCGGGCCTTTGAGCGGAAAGTGATGCAGGTCGATGAACGGCAGGCTGTTGCATTCGATCACTCCGCATTTTTGGTTGCGCCACGGGCGCGACATGTCATCCATCATGAAGTCCACGCCGACGAGCGGGTCGTCCAGCACCTCGGCAATTTTCAGGAATAATTTTTTGTTGTCGGGATGGATGTCGGCCATCTCGATCTCTGTCGTTGAAGCGCCGTACGCGCGGCTCACTTTTGAGTGGACCACCACCATGCGCCCTGCGGCCGGCACGGAGTCGAGCGAAAGGTTTTGCCCGGCGAGCATCGCAACGGTTTCTTCATTCAATGGCAGCTCGTGGAATATTTCGCCGTGCCGGAGCGGATTTTTATTTTCTTCCGCGATCAGCTGCTGGACGGTGTGAACGCCGTCGCCGATCACGTGTGGCGGTTCGCGCCGCATGACGCCCGCGATCGCGCCGCCGACGAGCGTGATGCGGAACACGAAGCCCGCGAGCTCTTCTTCCACGACGATGCGCGGCGAGAGCTCTTTGGCTTTCTTGAACGCGTGGCGTAACACGTCGATCTCGGTTATATGAATGTACGTGTGCCGGCTGCGCGATCCGATCGCGGGCTTTACGATGACGGCGCTGCTGCTTGCCGCAGACGAGCCGTCGCGCACGCTGCTCTTACCATCGACGATCTCGTGGAATATTTTTTCTGCTGCGGCGATCGTGCTCACGCTGCCACCGCGCGGGACCGGCACACCCGCCGCGCGGAACTTTTTTAAAATGACGCCTTTGTCGTCCATCCAGTCGATGGATGATTCGTGCGCGGCGCGCGGGCGGGGGAGTCCGTCAAAGCCGCGCGTGTCCGCGCCGTACGTGGCGTAGAATATCTCGCGCGGCAGGCCGAAGGGACGGAACTCGCGCATCACGATGCCGCGGCGCTCGGCCTCTTCCCAGAGCACGCGCGTGCGCCAGTTCACCTTATCGTCCGGCCGTGTCTTGATCTCGCCGAGCCCGAGCGCCGCGGCCGCGCGCGCCGTCGCGGGAGCCAGGCGTCCGGGCCGGAGCCGCGCGAGGATCGGCTTTATTCCGCGCCAGATCGCCGCGGGCGGGGCTTCGATCACGCCCACCAGGTCTGCGGTTCGCACCGACCACCGCTCAACAAAGTGCGACACGCCCGCCGGGCCGCAGTCCGGGCAATATGCGCGCGCATTGGCGCGGCTATTCGTGTGAGTGTCCGCCATACGAGGATAGTATATGAAATTTTTTGATGGAACGCTATCGGGAGGTGGGTAGTAATTTATAAAGTCGCAACGAAAAAAAGAACCAGTCCCGGCGCCGGCTTACGCAAACCCTGGGAAGAAGTCCGTCTTGATGTGCGCGCGCGGGACGCCCATTTCGCGCAAGGTGTGGCGGAAGGCGTTCGTCATGGCGTGCGTGCCGGAGATGTAGAACAGGCGCTCGCGGTAGTCGGGGAGTTCGCGACGGATCATGTCCGCGTCGATGCGGCTGCCCACCGGCGCCGCATCGCCCGTGATCACGTAATGCGTTTTCATCCCGAGCTTTTCGCGCGCCTCGTCGAACACGTCGCGGAAGGCGATCTCGTCTTCGGTGCGGTTGGAGTAGAAGAGCACGGCGTCGCGCTTCTCGCCGCGGTCGATGAGATCCTTTACCATGCTGCGGAACGGCGTGATGCCGATGCCGCCGGCGATGAACGCGAGCTTTTGTGCCGGGCCGCGGGCCGAATTTTTTGGTAGCGTGAAGTCGCCCGCGAGCTGGCCGGCCATGATCGTGTCGCCCGGCGTGAGCGCGAGGAGCGCGCGCTTGAAACTGCTCGATGGCTCATAGAACTTTACGCCGAGCTGGATCGTGGGCTCGGTCGGCGATGACGCGATCGTGAAATAGCGGCGGTTGCCGCGGCCGTCAACTTTATTGTGGCCGAGCGTCCACTCAAGATATTGCCCGGGCCGGAACGCGAGCGGCTTGTCCGGCGTGAAGGTAAAGTGATAGATGTCATTGCTCACCTTTTCTTTCTTTGCGAGGGTGAGCACGCGCCTGCCCTTGGGGCTCACGATGAACGAGAAGACGTTGCCCACGAGGAGCGCGAGCTCGGGCGACGAATTGATCGCGCCGATGGCAATGAACGGCGAGAAAAGTGCGCCCACGAGCGCGCCGTACGCCAGCCGCCACGTGCGCGTGGGCGGCGTGGTCATCGGCTCGGTCAGCATGATGGACGCAAAGAAAAAGAGCGGCGTATGCACGAGCGCCTTCTCGATCGTCGAGACCGGATCAAGGCCCGCGTGCGTCACGACATCGCTTGCGAGCGCGAACACGAGGAAGATAGCCGCGAGGTCGAAGCGCTGGACCTTGCGCAAGACGAGCGCGCCGCCCACGATCACGAACGCCATCATCGGCAGATTGCCGCCGATCCACCAGCTCGCCGTCTGCCCGAACGCGAGCGCGGTCACGGCCACGGCGAACGCCGCCGGATTGAAGATGTGCTTCTTGTCGATCGCCAAAACGTATTTTGACGCCATCGCGAGGACGGTGGCCCACGCCAGGAATACTATGGTCGCCATATCCGTCGGCATGCCCGGCGTGATGATGAGCGCGAGGATCAGCGCCGTGATGTACACCGACTCCGAGTTCGCAGGGATCTTCATGAACGCCGCGCAGATCCCATTTACGATCCACGCGACGATGACAAGGAAAAGGGTAGAGAAAACGATCGCGATCGGGCTATAGGGGAGCCAGCCCACCGCGCCAAAGATCGCCGCGATCGCGAGCAGGACGATGAGGTAGTACATCACGAGACGGTACATCGTGATGTTGTTCAGGAACCGGTCGATGATATTCATATGGTGAGGGCGCGCGCTATTGCGCAACGGTGTATTTTTCGAAGCCGGTCGTCATGGTGGCGACCTTGTTCTTATCTATTATATATCCTTCATAGCCGGGAAGCGCCTCGATGAATTTGATCCCGTCGGCGCCCATCGCAAAAGCGGCCGTCGCAAAGCGGTCGGCATCGTGGATGGTGGGGCCGATCACGGTGAGCGAGACGATGTCGCTCACGGGCGCGTTGCCCGCTCGCGGGTTATAGATGTGAAGGCCGCGGATGTACGTTCCCGACGTGGCCACGCCTTCGTCCGTCACATAGACCACTTTTACGTTTTCGATCTCGTTGAAGGGATTTTTGACGCCGACCGCCCATTTTCCGCCATCGGCGTTCCTGCCGTGCGGCTGGATGTCGCCGCCCGCGTCAACATAAAAATTTTGGAACCCGCGCTTTTCGAGCAGCTTCGCCGCGTTCCAGATGGCCCATCCTTTTACCAGGCCGGACGGATCGTAGTTTCCCGCAGGTGTCTTGATATCAAAATATCCGTTCGTCTCGTGCTTTGTCTCTTCGCACATCGTGAAGACGAGCCGCATTTCCTCGCTTGCGTCCTCGAGCGCGAGCGTGCCGTTGTTGATCGCCGTGATCTCGCTCGTGCTCTTATATGTGCTGAACACTTCGTCGATGTGTTCAAGATAGCCGAACACTTCGCCGAACACGGCCGCGGTCGCCTGCGGATCCACGATCTCCACGGTGATGGGCATTCCCATCATGAATCGCGTCTGCTTCATAGTGTGCGCCGCGCGGTGCGCGGCCTTGCTCTGCCTTGGTTTATTTTTTTGCCTGCGCGAGCGCGACCGCGAGCGACTGCTGGAAGGCCTGGGAATCCTGCGTCGCCCCGGAAACAATGTGGACATCCGCGCTTTGCGCGGTGATCGCCTCCTGCTTCAGCGTTGGAAGCGCCCAGCCGCTTACGTTACTTGAATTGCCGCCGGTGGGATATTGCGGAAAGGTAATGTCGGTGATCGCGCCGCCCTGGATCGTGGCGACCACCTGGAGGTTTCCATAGAACGCGTCAGCCACGCTGCCGGTGTAAGTGCCGTCTTTATACTGGCCGCTCGATGTGGTGCTGGTTGCCATGATCATGGTTTTAATGAGCGCTGTCGTCGTGGCATCGAGCGATCCCGTTGCTGGAGAGATGCCATTCGCCGTTTGGAATTCCGCGAGCGCCGCCTTTGTGAATGTTCCGAAGTATCCGGTCGGCGCGGGGACGGCCGTAAGGTATTTGCTTGCGATCAGGAATTGCTGGAGCCACGAGACAAGAGGGCCGGTGGCGCCGAGGGAGAGGGTGCCCATGAACGGGGGAGGCATCTTCCCCGGCGGATTGCCGGATGGCGTGGTTGTGGGTTCTGTGGTCGGACCGGTCGTGCTTGGCGTGCTTGCGGGAAGCGTCGTTGACGGGCCGTTGAGCGTTGCCACCGACGAGGGATTCCTACTTGCAAAGACAAGATATGCGATGAATGCGACGACAAGAACGCCCGCGATGATATATTTTTTCATTGTCTATGGGTGGCTACGGGTGATAGTATACTCTGCCTTCTACGATGGTGCCAGGCTGTTTGGTGCGCTACAGTTTCTTCGCGAGCTCTTCCGCTTCCTGCACCATCGCGGCCAGGCTCACGGTGATGCCGTTCTTCCAGAAATCCTTGTTTGTGGGATCGAGGCCGAAGGGAGCAAGGAGCCCCACGGCGTCCCGCGTGCTGCCGGAGCGGAGCAGGTCGAGATAGAGCGGCTCGAATGTGTCGCCAAGGCGCGGACGTTCCGCATATAAGCTTTGCGTAAGCAACTCCCCGAACGCGTAACCGTACACGTAGAACGGGCGATGGAAATGGTTCACGTATGTCCACAGGTGCTCGGTATCTTCATAGGTGAACACCTCGCCCTCCGCGCCGTAAAATTCCTTGAGTGTCTGAAGCCAGATCGCGTCCAGCTCTGCCGGCGAAAACTTCTTCGGCTCGCCCCACGTTTTGTACGCTGCGTCCATGCCGTGCAGGCGGCGCTCAAAGTTGGAGAATCCGATCTGCCGCACGATCGTGTTGATGTTGCCCTCGATCTTATCGGCGACAAGCGCGAGGAGCGCTTTCGTATCGCCGGATTTTTCCCGCTGACCCTTCAAAAAAGTAAAGGTCGTCATCTCGCCGAACACCGACGCCGTTTCCGCGTACGCTGTCGGCGCATGCATCATGAGCGCGCCTTGTGCCTGGCCCGCGAGCATGCCGTGCACGCCATGCCCGAGCTCGTGCGCGAGCGTCATCACGTCGTTGCTCGACCCGAGATAGTTCATGAAGACATACGAGGTCGGCCGGTTGCCGGGGAGAACGATGGAATAATTGTATGCCCCGCCGCGGCGTCCCTTCGTCACCGGCGCGTCAATGCGGTGCGTGTCCGCAAAATCTTTTACCAATCCCGCGAGCGTAGGGCTGAAGCTTGCATACGCGGCGAGCACCGTTTCCATCGCCGCGTCGAACGGGATGATCGTCGTGTCGGCAAACGGCATCGGCGCGTTGCGGTCGCTCCACTTCAGCTTGTCCATGCCGAGCAATTTTGCCTTGAGCGCGTAGTAGCGACGCGCGAGCGGGCCGGCGGTCGTCGTCACCGCCTCGTGGAGCGCGTCCACGACCGCGTCCGGAACGCGGTTGGATTTGTTGCGCGAATCCATCGGATTTTTGTAGCCGCGCTCGCGCCGTTCGACAGCCGCTTCGCCTGCCACCATATAGAGCGATTGGGCGGAGTATTTTGCAAAGTAACCGCCAAGCTCGGCGTTGATGAGCGCGAGCGCCTCCTCGCGCTCCGCGGCATCTTTGGAATTGGTAAGCACATCAAGCATCTCGGTGAGCGTCTTCTCGGCGCCGCGGAACTGCATGCGCAGATCCGCCTCCACTTCATCGAAAAATTCCGCCCATGAGGCGGGGCCGAACGGCGACCGTTTGGAGAGCGCGGCTTCCACCGGCTCGCTCAAAAGGTGCGGTTTGAACACGCGGGCGTGCTCGATCCATGGGCGGTGGCGCGCGACGAGCGCGTCCGATGCGTAGAGCTTTGCGAGCGTCACATCGTCGAGCGCCACGAGCTCGATGTCAAAGAAGGTGAGATAATTGCCGATCGCTTCGCTCGCGATCCGCTCCGCTTCCGCCATCTTTGCCTTTACCGCCGCATCCGCCACGTTCAAGCTTTGCTTGAGGTAGAGGTAGCCGAATATCTTTTCCGCGAGCATAGAGATATCCATAAGGTCTGTGATCGCGCCGCCGAGTTTCTCCGCGAGTGTGCCCTTGTGGTCTTCGCAAAACTTTTTTTCGCGTGCGACAAGGTCGGCGATGTCTTTGTCTATCTGCGGATCATCCACGCCCGTGTAAAGAAGGGAGAGATCCCAGCGTGCGTGTTCGGTTTTCAGATCGGGAGCATTGTTTTCCATTGCTCAAAGTATAAGCGGAGGATTAAGAAATGTAAAAGCATATTTGATATACTGAAAACATGGATCCTCATGGTCCCCAAAGGGGCTTTACCCTCATTGAGCTCTTAGTGGTTATCGCGATCATCGCCATCCTGGCCGTGGTCGTCGTCCTCACGCTGAATCCGGCGGAGCTTCTCCGCCAGTCCCGCGATGCCAACCGTCTCTCCGATCTCGCCACGCTCTCTTCTGCCGTCAACCTCTATAATACGGACCAGTCGGGGAACCCATCGTATTTCCTAGGGAACGTCTCGTCGTCGTACCTCTCCATTCCTGATCCCACCGCGACAAGCACGAATCAGTGCCAAGGCCTCGGTATGGGCGCCACCCCCGGCTCCTACCTGTACGGCTGCTCGGCAAGCTCTACTTACCGCGCCGTCTCTTCCCAGGGCTGGCTTCCCGTCAACTTTTCTACCCTTACCGCCGGCAGCCCCATAAGTTCCCTCCCCGTGGATCCCGTGAACCAGACAAGTTCCGGCCTCTACTATACTTACAACACGAATGGTACGGTCTACGACCTGAGCGCCTTCACGGAGTCCCAGAAATATGCAAAAATTGCCCTTGTTGACGGAGGCAATGACCCCTCTCTTCTTGAGGCCGGATCGGGGATCGCCACCCTCCCTGACCTCGGGCGAGGGCTTGTGGGGTATTGGCCGCTCAATGAGGGAACGGGTTCGAGCACCGTGGATTGGAGTGGTGGCGGCAATAATGGTACGTGGACAGGCACGGCATCAGGCACCTCCGGTTATTATTCTTCGGGAAAGACAAGCCAGTGGGCGGGATATTTTAACGGAGTGAACGATAAAGTTAGTATAGGCGGCCCGTCTTCGTTTGTGATGGGGACCAGCAGTTTCAGCTTTGGCGTATGGGCATATCCTACCACGTGGCCAACCAATGGCCCTTTGCTTGTCACGGGTGCGGATAACGGGACAAGTAATCAGGGATTTACTTTTCGGGTAACGACCGGCAATCAGGTGTTGGTCATGATCTGCGACGGCGCCACGCGGCCCGTGATGACCTATACTGGATTGCCAACGAGCACCTGGTCATTTTTGTTCGTCACCATAAACCGCGCGACCAATATCGGCACTGCGTATCTTAATGGAAGTGTGTTTGCGACGGAAAGCCTCGCTGGCCTTGGCTCGATCGGTCAGGCGGAAACTTTGACCATGGGTAGTGTCACTGGGTATACCGGAGAGGCCAATGACGTTCGCATTTACGACCGCGCTCTTTCCGCCTCGGAGGTCCAGCAGCTATACAACGCAGAGAAATAAGCTATTTAAGACAGTTTTAATGCACGGTGTGCTACGCTCCGTGCATGACGACAAAAAAACCATCTGCGGTGCTTGCCGTGCTCCTCGCGGCCGCTTCCGCGCTTGTTCCCGTGGGGGCCGCCCGCGCGGCATATCGGTTCTCGGATTTTCAGGGAAAGCCGCCGGTGCATGTTTATCGGTCGGCCGAAAAGGCGCCTTCCGGCGTGACACCGGCGGAGATAAAAAAGATCTATGACCTTCCGGCGACCGGCGGCAAAGGGACGATCGCGCTCATCGACGCGTACGACGATCCGAATGCCGAGAGCGACCTTGCCGTGTTCGACAAGCAATTCAACCTGCCCGCGTGTACGACGGCGAACGGCTGTTTTGAAAAGCATAAGATGTCGAGTTCGGTGGCGGCGAACAGCGGCTGGTCCATGGAAATGGCGCTCGACGTGCAATGGGCGCACGCGATCGCGCCAAAGGCCAAGATATTGCTCGTGGAGGCGACGACGCCCAGCGGCACCAATCTGTTGAACGCGATCGACTACGCGACGTCGCGCAAGGATGTCGTTGCGATCTCAATGAGCTGGGGCGGCGCGGAATTTTCTGACGAGCTTTCGTACGACTCACACTTTGTGGACAAGGCGAACCCCGCCGCCGCGTTCTTTGCGTCGTCGGGTGACGATGGCGCGGGGGCGAGCTGGCCCGCGTCCTCGCCGAACGTGATCGGCGTCGGTGGCACGTCGCTTGCGCTCGCGTCGAGCGGCGCGCTCATCGCCGAGAGCGCG
Organism: Minisyncoccota bacterium; assembly: GCA_035509435.1. Taxonomy (GTDB): domain Bacteria; phylum Patescibacteriota; class Minisyncoccia; order UBA6257; family 2-01-FULL-56-20; genus JAKAGE01. Next base: position 12,725 of record DATJLR010000002.1, read on the forward strand.
TGGTCGGGGAGCGGCGGCGGGGTGAGCGCGTACGAAAAAGAGCCGGCATATCAGACCGCATATAAAATTTCCAAAGCCGGCGGCATGCGCGCGATCCCGGACGTTTCGTATGACGCGGATCCTGCGTCCGGCTATCCGGTATACCTCACGACCGGCACCGGCAGTAAAGCAAAGGGTTCGTGGAACACGGTCGGCGGAACGAGCGCGGGCGCGCCGCAGTGGGCCGCCATCCAGGCGCTCGGCGGTTCCGCCGCGCTCGCAAAATTCTACACCGACAAGGCATCCACGAGTACGCTCAAATATTTCCGCGACATCACGAGCGGGTCCAACGGCGATTGCACATATTACTGCGACGCCCGGAAGCGCTACGACTATGTGACGGGGCTGGGAAGTCCGCAGACGACGAAGTTTTAGGCGTCGCGCGCGATCATAAAAAGAAGAACGGCGCGGGATCAGATGATCCCGCGCCACTTACTTCACGTAGAGAAGTATCAAATTGAGCAGCACAATGATCGCCAGTCCGCAATCAAGGGTGTTGGTAGGCCGCAATGCCCTATGGGAAACAACAAAGACAACGAGCATTGCTGGGATCGCCAAGGCGAGAACAAGGATTCTTGCAGCATGGATCCACATGCAGTTGGCCTCCGGGGCCGCTAAATATAAGGGTATCAGCGGGGTATTTTTTGTCAATTTGGGATAGGGAAGATGCTTGGATTTTTGGGCTAAAACATGCTAAAATATCTGTATTGCCGCAGCGGCATTTTTTAACGAAACGTAAGCGAAAAACCCAATAAAAGTGGCCCAAAAAACGATGAAGCAGGAAGAGAAAAAAGAGGCAAAAAAAGCGTCAAAAGCCGAGGTTAAGGGCGTCAACGCCAACAACAAAGGCAGCGCCACGTATGGCGCGAAGGACATTACCGTCCTTGAGGGGCTGGAGCCGGTCCGCAAGCGCCCCGGCATGTACATCGGTTCCACCGGAACCACGGGTCTGCATCACCTGATCTGGGAGATCGTGGACAATTCCATCGACGAAGTGATGGCGGGATTCGCCACGACCGTCACCGTGGAACTTTTGCCGGATGGCAAAGTGAGCGTCCATGACGACGGACGCGGCGTTCCCGTCGATATCCATCCGCAGACAAAGAAGTCCACGCTCGAGACGATCATGACCGTGCTCCACGCGGGAGGAAAATTCGGCGGCGAAGGATATAAAGTTTCCGGAGGATTGCACGGCGTCGGCGCGTCCGTGGTGAACGCGCTGTCTTCGTGGGTCAAGGTAGAGGTTGAACGCGACGGCGGCATGTACGTGCAGGAGTACAAGCGCGGCAAGCCGGAATACAAAGTGAAGAAGATTGGCGTGTCCAAGCGGCACGGCACGAAGACCACGTTCTCGCCGGACCCCGAGATATTCTCCGAAATGGAGTTCAGCGACAAACTGATCCTGGAGCGTTTGCGCCAGCAGGCATATTTGACGAAGGGCGTCCGCATCAATTTTTATGACCGCCGCAAGCCGGTGCCGTATTTCTACGGCTTCTATTTTGAAGGCGGCGTGCTTTCCTACGTAAAATATCTTTCGCAGAAAAAAAATCGCCTCAACGAAGATATTTTTTATGTGGAGAAGGAGGCCGAGAAGCTGGATATCGAGGTCGGATTTTTGTACGTGGACGATACGCGCGTGGTAGAGATGAGCTTTGCGAACAACATCAACACGCCGGAGGGCGGCATGCACCTGACCGGATTCCGCTCCGCGCTCACGCGCACGCTCAACAACTACGCGCGCGCGGAAGGGTGGCTCAAGGAAAAAGAGGAGAACCTGACGGCGGACGATGTTCGTGAAGGGCTCGTCGCCGTCATCTCCGTAAAACTGCGCGATCCGCAGTTCGAGGGCCAGACAAAAGCCAAGCTCGGCAATCCGGAAGCGCGCACCTCCACGGAAGCGGTCGTGAACGAAGCACTGAAAGAATTTTTGGAAAAGCATCCGCAAGAGGCAAAGGCGATCATCCAGAAAGTCATTCTGACGGCAAAGGCGCGGCTTGCGGCAAAGGCGGCGCGCGAAACGGTTTTGCGCAAGGGCGCGTTCGAAGGACTTACATTGCCCGGTAAACTGGCAGATTGTACCTCGAAAATCGCGGCAGAATCAGAATTGTTCATTGTGGAGGGCGATTCTGCAGGTGGCACGGCCAAGCAGGGCCGCAACCGGCACACGCAGGCCATTTTGCCGTTGCGCGGCAAGCCGCTCAACGTGGAGCGCGCGCGCTTGGACAAGATGCTCGCGAACGCCGAAGTGCGCTCGCTCGTGATCGCGATCGGCACCGCGATCGGCGAGGAGTTCAATATGGAGAAGCTTCGCTATCACAAGATCATCATCATGACGGATGCCGACGTTGACGGTGCGCACATCCGCACATTGCTCCTTACGCTTTTCTACCGCTATTTCCGCGAGGTGGTGGACGGCGGCTACGTGTACATCGCCCAGCCGCCGCTCTATCGCATCCAGCTCGGCAAGACGGTCAAATATGCGTTCTCGGACGACGAGAAGGAAAAAGTGATCGCCGAACTGCAGAAGAACGCGCCGGCGGTGCCGGGGAAGGGCGCAAAAGGCGCGAAGGGTGTCACAGCGGGAAAAAAGAAAGTTGCCACCGCTGCGGAACTCGCGGAGCTTGCCGCCGCCCAAGAAACTGGCGACGAGGTTTCCGAGGATGACCAGGTTCCCGAGGGCGTGAACGAAGGCCAGGGCGACGGCAAGCGCCAGCCGAACATCCAGCGCTACAAGGGTCTTGGCGAAATGAACGCGGAGCAGCTGTGGGAGACCACGATGAATCCGGAAGTGCGCTTGATGAAGCAGGTCAAGGTGGAAGACGCGGAGAAGGCGGACAAGCTTTTTGACACGCTGATGGGCGATGCGGTGGAACCGCGCAAGAACTTCATCCAGGCCCACGCCGCGACGGTGCAAAATCTGGACGTGTAATCACAATGGAAAGCGCCCTCGTCCTTAAAGAAGATCCCACGCTGCGCGACCTCCAGCGCTATGTGGCGGAGATGATCAAAGAGCGCGGATTCGAAAGGGAGGCGATCCCCGAGATATTCATGCTTCTTCTCGAGGAATGCGGCGAGATGGCAAAGGCGGCGCGGAAAAGCCAGAACATCCACACGGATAAAAATTCCGAGAAGTTCCGCATTGACCACGAGGCGGTGGACGTCCTGGTATACCTTTTGGATATCTGCAACCATTTCGACATCGATCTCGAAAAGGCGTTCAGGGAGAAAGAGGAGATCAACAAGAAAAGAACCTGGGAATAGCATTCGCGTTTGTCGCAAGGATAGCTCCCTTAGTGGGGCTGTTTTTGTTTTAGATAGTTTTAATCGCCCTTTTGTTAGCCTGCTCTTGCCGGTGGGCATGGGCCTGAATGGGCCGCATTCTCGCAATTGGCGCAAATCCCATTTAACATAGCTGGATTCGGCATTCTGAAATCACAAATTGTGATTTCAGAATACAGCAAAACTCGACGTCCTTTATGACGCACCCCTAATGGTCAGCGCTTAAGGTTGTTCTGGCCGGAGTTATTCTTAACAATAAAATTCGAATATGCATGATCTATATCAACGAATGGTTCCCCAATCCGGTCGGCAATGACGCGGCGGGGGAGTTTGTGGAACTCTATAACAGCGGCACCGTCAGCGTGCCGCTTGCCGGCTATACATTGGGCGATGGCGCCAAGAAAAGATTCTCGCTTGACGGATACAGTATTCCGCCCGGCGGTTATCTATCGCTCACGCACGCCGAGGACAAGCTTACTTTGAAAAACACCGACGGGGCATTATTCTTATATGGACCTGACGGGCGGCTGGTGGATAATGCGGCCTTTGCGGGCGCCGCACCGGAGGGCAAGAGCTATTCGCGCGTGGATTACAGCGCGGCGGACATCGGGCACTTTGCGTTCACCTATCCCACGCCCGGCACAGCGAACCGTACGATCGATATGTCGGTCGCCACGCAAAGCTATCCGTTCGGCGTTCCGCTCACGCGGCCGGCCGGGATCGGGACGTTCGTGTTGCTCATGCTCGGCGTTGCGTCGTTCTTCCTCCTATTCTTCATCTATGTCGCATACCATAACCGAAACATATCGCACTTCCTCTTCGGCGGAGACGAAAAAATTGGGCCATGACATCGGCCGGTCGCTCGCGCGTGGCACCGCGGCGAAGATCCGCGAGAACGGGCCGTTCGTGATCGCGCTCCAGGGAGATCTCGGCGCGGGGAAAACGACCTTCGTACAGGGATTTTTGAAAGGGCTTGGCTCGAAGCGGCGCGCGGCGAGTCCGACGTTCGTTCTGATGCGGCGGCACAAGCTTGGCACCGGTCCTCGCGCAAAATTATTGGACGCGTATCACGTCGACGCATATCGTCTGAAGAAGCCGCGACACCTTTCCGTCCTTGGCTTCGAAAAGATATTGAGCGAGCCGCGCAACGTGGTGCTCATCGAATGGCCTGAACAGGCAAAGAAATTATTGCCGAAGAGAACGATGTGGATCAGGTTCAAATATGGAAAAACGGAGAATGAGCGTACAATTATCATTACGCGATGAAAAAACTTTTATTAATCGACGCGAATTCCATCATTCACCGGTCGTTCCACGCCCTGCCGCCGTTCACGACGCCGAGCGGTATGCCGTCGGGCGCGATCTACGGCATCGCAAGTATCCTGCTCAAGCTGTGGCGCGACGAGCGGCCGGATTACGCCGCCGCGCTCTTTGACCGGCCGGAGCCGACGTTCCGCGACGAGAAATATGCCGAGTACAAAGCCCAGCGGCCGCCCGCGGCGGACGAGCTTATCGCACAGATAATTGAGGCGCACAAGTTGTTCGACGCGTTCGGGATCCGCACGTTCGAAAAGCCCGGATATGAAGCCGATGACCTGATCGCCACGCTCGCGGAGAAGTTCAAGGCGACGCCCGATCTGCAGGTGGTGATTTTGACCGGCGACCGCGACACGCTCCAGCTCGTCACGGGAGACACGCTCGTCGTGCAGACATTCAACAAAGGCGTGAGCGACACGACGATCTACAACGAGGCGGCGGTAAAGGAGAAGTACGGCCTCGCGCCGGACCAGCTGATCGATTACAAAGCACTCGTGGGCGACACGTCGGACAACATCAAGGGTGTGCCGGGCGTAGGGCCGAAGACCGCGCTTGAGCTCATCAAAAAATATGGCACGGTAAAGAAGATGTACGAGCGGATCGGCGAAGATCCCAAACTCGAGGCAAAGTTCGGCGCGTTCAAGAAGGAAGCCGAGCTTTCGGAGATGCTCGTGACGCTCGAACGCCATGCGCCTATCGACATCCCGCCGCTTGCGGAGCTTGCGCCCGCAAGCGATACGGCGGGGGCCGCGGCATACTTTGAAAAGATGGGCTTTGCGACCCTCCTTAAGCGGCTCATCATGCCCGGCGCTGACGAGAAGCGGGAGCCGCGGGCGAAGCCCAAGCCAAAAAATGCGCCGGCCGACAATCAGGCGTCGCTCTTTTAGAGCCGTTATCGCGCCCAAGATGCTATAATAGAGGATATTGAAGAACCAAACCTCCAAAATCACGGACGTCATCAAATGGCCTGAGTTTCAGGCAGTTTGGGGTGTGCTCGCGATCGTCATCGTTCTTATCCTCGTCGGTGCTTTTGGCCATGGTGCGTGGGTATCGTACGCCGAAGCGGCACTTCTGTTCGGTGCGTTCGCGCTCTCCGCGGGCGCGATCTATATAGGCGCCAAGCTTGATCGCGACACCACGATCGAGCGCAGCGAGCTCAAAAGCATCCTTGCCAGCCTGAACGACGCGCTCATCGTATATGAGGCGGACTTTCGCGTGGTTTTCTTCAATCCCGCAGCCGAGCGCATCTTTAAGCTGGATGCGAAGGCGGTGCTGGGTCACGTGTTCTCTCCGCGCGACGTGGAGAGCGAAGGGTGGCGCACGCTCACGCAGATCGTGTTCCCTTCGCTCGCGCCGCGCGTTGTCGCGCACAGCAAGCAGGGCGAATATCCGCAGGTGGTGGACATCTCGTTCACCGATCCGCCGCAGGAATTCCGCGTGACGACCGCGCCGGTGGGCGACGATCCCGCGCGGCCGCTCGCGTTCATGAAGATCGTGCGCGACCGGACGTCGCAGGTGCTCGCGCTCCGCTCCAAGAGCGAGTTCGTGACCGTCGCGTCGCACCAGCTGCGCGGGCCGGTGACGGACATCAACTGGGCGCTCCAGTCGCTGAACAGCGCCGAAGGGTTGGACGAGACGAACAAAGCGATCGTCACGAACGCGCTCGCGGCAAGCCAGAGCCTGTTGCAGCGCATCGAGGACCTTCTGAACATCGCCAAGATGGAAGACGGCCAGTTCGGCTACAAGTTCGAGGATTCCGACGTCACAGAATTTGTCGCGAAGGTTTTGGCGGACGTTTTGCCCGCCGCGCAGAAGGCCGGGATCAAGCTCTATTTCGACCGCCCCGCGGATGTGCTGCCTCATGTGATCATAGACGCCGCGCGTCTTTCCCTTGCGCTCACCAACCTTCTTGAGAACGCCATCCGCTACAACGTGGAGAACGGCGAAGTGACGGTCAAGGTGGACAAGATGCAGGACAAGCCGTTCGTCGTCGTGAGCGTGAAAGACACGGGCATCGGCATCCCGGCGGAATCCATCGAAAAGCTGTTCAACAAGTTCTATCGCGCCGACAACGCGATCAAGCGCGAGACGGAGGGCTCCGGCCTCGGCCTCTACATCGCAAAAGGCATCGTGAACGCGCATGGCGGCCAGATCTGGGCCGAGTCGGAGCTGAACCGCGGCACCACCATCTCCTTCGCGCTTCCCACCGACCCCAATCTCGTCCCCAAAATGGAGATCGGCGCGGAGGAGTTGGTGTAGAGACGGCGATTTTCCCAGAAATATACGCGCCTTTTTGGTTTTTATACACATGCCTTTGCCCCTGATTCTTTTTTCGTGTACACTTGTATACGAAATGACGCCGTCGAAACCCAAGCCCCATCACAAATACGTTTTCATAGTCGGAGGAGTAATGTCGGGAGTCGGCAAGGGCGTCGCATCTTCATCGATCGGAAAAATTTTGCAGTCCCGCGGCCTGGAAGTGACGTCCATCAAGATCGATCCCTACGTGAACGTCGACGCGGGGACCATGAACCCCACCGAACACGGTGAGGTTTTTGTTTTGGACGACGGAACCGAGTGCGATCAGGACATGGGCAACTATGAGCGCTTCCTCGACCGCGACCTTTCCGGCGCGAACTACATGACGACGGGCAGCATCTATAAAACGGTCATCGAGCGCGAGCGGAGCATGGGCTACGGGGGCCGTTCGGTGAGCGTCGTGCCCCATATCCCGCTCGAAGTGATGGGGCGCATCGACCGCGCGGCGGAATTGGCGAAGGCGGACATCGTGATCACCGAGATCGGCGGCACTGCCGGCGAGTATGAGAACATTCTGTTCCTTGAAGCCATCCGCATGGCGAAGATCAAACATCCCAAGGACGTCATCCTGATCCTCGTCAGCCACTTGCCGATCATGAGCGACGACAACGAGCTGAAGACGAAGCCGACCCAGCACGCGGTGCGCGCGCTGAACGCCACCGGCCTCCAGCCGGACATCATCCTCGCGCGCGCGAAGTACCCGCTCGACGAGAAGCGCAAGGAAAAGATCGCGTTCAACTGCAACGTGCGCGAGGAGGACGTGATCTCCGCGCCGGACGTGTCGAGCATCTATGACATCCCGATCAATTTTGAGAAGGACGAGATCGGCAATCTGATATTGGAGAAGCTTTCCATGCGCCCGCGCGCGAAGGACATGAAAGAGTGGCGCGCGTTCGCCGCGAAGATACACAACGCGAAGGATGTGGTGCGCATCGGCATCGTCGGGAAATATTTTTCGAGCGGAAAATTCATTTTGGCGGATTCGTACCTTTCCGTCATTGAATCTATCAAGCACAGCGCCGCGTTCTGGGGCGTGAGGCCGGAGATCAAGTGGCTCGACTCGGGCCAGTTCGAGCCGGTAAAGGACGGCGGCCGCGGGCCGGAAGGATTGAAGGAGCTGGATAGCTTTGACGGCATCATCGTGCCCGGCGGCTTCGGCTCGCGCGGCGTGGAGGGCAAGCTGGCGGCCATCCGGTACTGCCGGGAGCAAAAGATCCCGTATTTTGGGCTTTGCTACGGCATGCAGCTGGCCACGGTGGAATTCGCTCGTGACGTGCTCAAGATGAAGGGCGCCAATACCACCGAAGTGGATCCCAAAACGAAATACCCGGTCATCGACATTTTGCCGGAGCAGAAGAAGCTGATGGCGGAGAAGAAGTATGGTGCGACGATGCGGCTCGGCGCGTATCCGGCCGTGCTCAAAAAGGGGACGATCGCAGAGCGCGCGTACGGCAAGACGAACATCTCCGAGCGGCACAGGCATCGCTTCGAGGTGAACCCGGTGTACGTGAAGCGGCTTGAGCGCGGAGGCCTGATCTTTTCCGGCGTTTCGCCATCGCGCCGCTTGATGGAAGTCGCCGAACTCCCGCGCAGCGTCCATCCGTTCTTCCTCGGCACGCAGTTCCACCCGGAATTGAAGTCGCGCCCGCTGCGCCCGCATCCGCTGTTCAAGGAATTCATGAAGGCGGCGAAGGCGCGCCGCGAATCGGAGCATCTCGTTGCATGATCGTCTTTCTCTACGGGCCGGATGATTATCGCCGCTCCGAAAAGAAGCGGTCCATCATTGCGGAATTTTCAAAGAAGCGATCGGAAATCGGGCTCGGCGTTTTTGATCTTGAAGACAAGACCGCGCTCGAGAACCTCACACAGTTCTTGCGCACCCAATCGATTTTTGAGACCGCGAAACTTGCGGTTCTCGAGAACGCGTTCGAACTCGAAGCGCCGAAGCTCGCAAAGTTGCTGAAACCGTTCGTTGAAGAGAAAAATATCACGATCCTTATCGCCGGGAAGGACAAGCCGGTGAAGGCGCTCGCGTTCCTTCTCGAAAAGCCGACGATCTCGCAGAAGTTCGAGACGCTTGCCGGCGCGGAGCTCGCGGCGTGGATCGCGGGCGAGGCAAAGAAGAACGATGTGAAGCTGACGGCCGCCGCGGCTCAGTTCCTTGCGTCGGTGTATGGAGGCGACACGTGGGGAATTGTGACGGAGCTGCAGAAGCTTGGCGGCTTCGGCGACGCTGGAAAGACGATCGACAGGAAAGACCTCAACGTGTTCGACCTCGAGGTCGCGCCGAACTATTGGGGGCTGATGAACGGCCTTAAGAGCTTTGACATGCGGAACCGGCTGTATGCGTTCGAGACGATGCTCGCAGGCAACGATCCTCCGGCAAAGATATTCAACATCCTGGCATCGCAGTGGCAAGAAAAAACCCCGCACATGGCGGAGTATGATCTGGCCGTAAAATCCGGGAAGGTGGACTACGAAGAGGCCTTGGTGGACCTATTGATAAGCTGAGACAGGCGGGATTTGAGGCGGCTGGCCTTATTCTTTTCGATGACCTTGGTCTTGGCTGCCTTGTCGAGCGCCTTGAAGACCGCGGGGAGCGCCTTTGCGGCGTCCTCGAACTTCTTTGCCACGACGAGTTTGCGGAAGCCCGTGACCTGCGCCTTATAAGCGTCCTTCCGGACGACATTGCGTGCGCGCCGGGTCTTGTTCTGGCGGAGCGCCTTCTTGGCTGACTGTGTTATCGGCATGGGGATTAGTATAGCGTAGGGCTGGATTTTTGCAAGCACGGCCTTTTTGCTTTTAATATCCTCTTAATCCCAATTGCGTATTGTGGGATGGATGGAGGATTCTATAAAAAAGAAAATCGACGTTTGTATTGAAGAATTTTTTCTGATGGAAAGGGGAGAAAAAATATGGAATGCTAAGGGTGAGATGTTATTGGCAAAATATGTATGCGTCAGAAGGATGGGACTGAAACATATTATAGAATCCCGCAAAGAAGATGGCTGTTCCGTGGAAGAAATAAAAGATATGGTAGAGCGTGCTGTGGAAACAATGCTCTACCCAGAGCTTGATATCGGCAACACCAATGGCAAATATCCGAATAGTCGAATTGTCGGAAGGGCATATCCGCACGAGCGCCGTGCCCTTTTGGTCGTCTATCAGCTCAACAATGAAATAAAAATCGTGTATAACCTATTTTATCGTGAGTTAGGAAGATTCGAAAAAATGAAATGAACTTGTCTTTGCGCTGGGAGGGCGGCAGTTCCTCCATCGATCATCCCTTACGGGAAGTCCGCAGCGAGCGCCTTTCTGCCGTCAGCGCAAAGATAAGTTCACTTTAACCCATAGTTTTGTATCCGGAGGGGCGGCGCCGACTTTCGTCAGATTCCCTCATCGAAAACGCATCGTTCGATGCGCCCCCGCAGTGGACGCCTTTCTGCCGTCAGATACAAAGCTATGGGTTATCTATATTCAATCTACCGCCGCAGTGTTCTACCGTCAAATTCTATTTAATGTATTTTTAATCTCCACTTACGCTATAATGAAGCCATGATATACAGCGTTGAAGGCAAGCTGGCGCTCAAAGAAAGCGGCTTTGCGGTGGTGACGGCCGGCGGCATCGGCGTGAAGCTCTTTGCGAGCCGGCTCACGCTGGAGGGTCTTCCGGCGGTGGGCGCGGACATCAAGTTCTTTTGCCATCTTCACGTGCGCGAGGACGCGCTCGACCTTTTCGGCTTCACATCGCCGGACGAGCTGCAATTCTTTGAGATGCTGATCTCCGTCTCGGGCGTTGGCCCGCGCTCGGCGCTCGCGATCCTCGACACCGGGCCGCTTGAGGAGCTTTCCGCCGCCATCAAAGAGAACCGGCCGGACCTCCTGACCCGCGCCGCGGGCATCGGGCGCAAGACCGCGGAGCGCGTGATCGTTGAGCTCAAGACGAAAGTGCAGTCCGCGAAGAGCGGTGCGATGGTGGACAAGATGCAGACCGACTCCGATCTTGTGGAGGCGCTCACGGGCCTCGGCTATCGCCGCGACGAGGCGCGCGCCGCGCTCGCGAAGGTCGGCAAGGATGTGGAGGGGACGGAAGCGCGCCTGCGCGCGGCGCTCGCCGTCCTTGCGAACAAACAGAAATAACATGGAAGCCACCGGCCGCTCGCGCATCGGAAAGTTCTTTCACGATTTCAACGGGCCCCGTTCCGTATACCATTTTTTGTGGGCATGGACCGGCGCGCATCTGCACCGGCATCCGAGCGAGAAACTTTTTGTGATCGGCATCACCGGCACAAAAGGGAAGACGACGACGGTGGAGCTCGTGAACGCGATTCTCGAGGCGGCAGGGAAGCGTACGGCGCTCATCTCGTCGTTGCGGGTGAAGGTGGGCGACGAGAGCAAAAAGAACGCCGTCGGCAATTCCATGCCGGGACACGATTATCTGCAGCGGTTCCTGCGCCGCGCCACGCGCGCCCATTGCAATTACGCGATCGTGGAGGTGACATCGCAGGGCGTCGTCCAGCACCGGCACCGTTTCATTCACTGGAACATGGGCGTGCTTACCAACCTTTCGCCGGAGCATATCGAATCGCACGGTTCCTTCGAGAACTACCGGGAGGCAAAGCTGGATTTTTTGAAGTACGTGGTGGAGGAAGGCGGAAAAGTGTTTTTGAACCGCGACGACAAGAACTTCGATTTCTTCATGGAGGCGCTTGCCGAGAGCGACCCGATCACGTTTTCAAAGGACGATGAGTTTTTCCATGATTCCCTGCCGCATATCCGCACCACAAAGATGCGCAGCAGCGGCGAAGCGCCGCATTTCCTGATGAGTCCCTTCAATGAGGAGAACATCGCCGTTGCGGTGGCGATCGCAAAGGAGCTCGGTATCGCGAACAAGTTCATCGATCAGGCGATCATGGGCTTCGAAGGGGTGCAGGGACGGATGGAGTACGTGCACGTCGGCGATTATACGGCGATCGTGGATTACGCGCATACGCCGGAATCCCTCGAGGCGGCATACATCGCCGCGAAACCGAAGCCCACGCGCGAGTTTCCCCACCCCCGCCTGATCTGTGTGCTTGGCGCCGCGGGTGGCGGCCGGGACACGTGGAAGCGTCCGGCGTTCGGCACGATCGCCGCGGACCATTGTGATGAGATCATCATCACGAACGAGGACCCGTACGACGAGGATCCTGTGGAGATCATCAACGAGATTGAGGCGGGGATCCCGCAGCCGTTGCGCGAAGACCAACACGTATACAAGATCCTGGACCGCACCACGGCGATCAAAAAAGCGGTCGCGCTCGCCGAACCCGGCGATGTCGTGATCGGCACCGGCAAGGGAAGCGAGGATTGGATCCACATAGAAGATGGCCGGAAGATCCCGTGGAACGAACGCGAAGCATTCGAGGCTGCGCTCAAGGCAAAGAAATAGCACCAAATAAAAAAAGACGGCCTGCTCGTGAAAGGGAGCAGGCCGGGAGGCCAGTTACGCAACTTTAGCGGTCGCCGATGAAAGGGCGGGCGGTGCGGGCGTGGTGTGACTTGTGTCGCGTCTCATGCTTCGTGCCTTCTCTCCGGGCGATCTGTTGGATGATGGCTGCTGATTGCTTGGGAGAAGCGAAGACATTCGGCTGTCGTACCGGAGTTGGCGGAGGGCCATCCAACGCGCCGGGATCAAAGATGATGCCTTGTGAAGCTTTGGGAGCCGGAAGCGGCGGCGAAGGGATGTTTCTGAAGAATGCCTCGATGCGGGGTGGTCGATTGGGGTCGTCCAGGTTTCGCGTCGTGACTGCGCGGATAAGGCCATCGCTGGGGGCCTTGTTGCTTTTGGGCATCGGGGCCAGTGTGGTGGGTGCGGTCAGTTCGAGGTAGCGGCGCGCCTCAACTTGCTGGGGCGTGGGTTCCGGTGTTCTTTCCATGTTGCGCACACTCCGTAGGATGAATTGGTTCTACCCTTAACCATACTCCGATTTGTCGGCGGGTGCAAGCCACCGTATAATTAGCTTATATGCAGCTTACTTTCTACGGAGGCACGGGCGAGGCCACGGGCTCGAACTATATTTTGGAATCCGGCGGCACGAAGATCATGATCGACTGCGGGCTCCACCAGGGGAGCCACTATGCCGACCGCGAGAACTTCGAACAGTTCGCGTACGACCCAAAGTCGGTGTCGGCGGTGTTCATTTCCCACTCGCATCTTGATCACATCGGCCGCCTGCCGAGCCTGGTGCTCGCCGGCTTTGCTGGAACCATCTATTCCACGCACGCCACGCGCGACTTTGCGGCGCTCATGCTCGAGGACTCCGAGCACTTGCTTGCCAAGGAAGCCGAACGCGAAGCGCGGCCGCCGCTCTATCGCGATGAGGACATCCCGAAAGTGACGGCGCTGTGGAAAGGCGTGAAATATCATGAGCCGGTCACGGTCGGGCCGTTCAAAGTTGAGCTCTATGACGCAGGACATATTCTTGGCTCTGCGATCATCCACGTGGAGTGCGAGGGGAAGACGATCGTGTTCTCCGGTGACCTCGGCAATGTGCCGTCGCCGCTTATCAAGCCGACGGAAAAGATCCCGTCAGCGGACTATTGCCTGATCGAATCCACGTATGGCGACCGCGTGCACGAGGACGTGTCGGCTCGCCGCGAGATGCTGCTTGGCGCGATCACGGAAACGTTCGCCCGCGGCGGCGTGCTCATGATCCCGACGTTCGCGATGGAGCGCACGCAGGACCTGCTCTTCCACTTTCACCAGTTGTATGAGGAAAAAAAATTGCCCGATGAGCCGATCTTTTTGGATAGCCCGCTCGCGATCAAACTCACCGAGCTTTTCAAAAAGCACGAGGACGCGTTCAGCGATAAAGTGGAGAATATCATAAAAACCGGCACGGACGGTGACATTCTGAGCTTTCCCGACCTGCGCGTCACGCTCACGACGGAGCAGTCAAAGGATATCAACAACATCCCCGCGCCCAAGATCATCATCGCCGGTTCCGGCATGTCGAACGGCGGTCGCATTCTTCACCACGAGCTGCGGTATTTGCCGGATCCCAAAAGCGAGGTGGTGTTCGTCGGCTATCAGGCGGAGGGCTCGATGGGGCGTGAGATGCTGATGGGCGCGAGCGAAGTGCGCATCTTCGGCGAGACGGTGCCGGTGCGGTGCCATAAGATCGACATTCCCGGATATTCCGCCCACGCCGACCAGCCCCACCTGCTTGACTGGCTGAGCAGCATGAAAAATTCGTTAAAAAAGGTCTACGTGGTGCAGGGCGAACAGGCGTCGAGTGAAACGCTCGCGCATAAGATCATCGACGGGTTCGGCGTCGCCGCGGAGGTGCCGCATCTCGGCGAGAGTGTTACACTATAAATACATCAAGGAAAAAATATCATGACAACAAAAAAAATAGACACGGCATATCACCTTAAATATAAGATATGCATTTCGGGCGCCGCGGAGATCGAACATTGTCCCCCTGGCACGGTGGAAAAGGCGGAGCAGATCGGGCGGCTTATCGCGCAGGCGGGCGTGGTGTTGGTTGACGGCGCGACCACCGGCATCCCGTACTATGCGGCGAAGGGCGCAAAAGAAGCGGGCGGCATCGTGATCGGGCTTTCGCCGGCGGAATCAAAGGCCGCGCATGTGCGCACGTACCGCCTGCCGATCGACTACCATGACCTTATCATCTACACGGGCTTCGGCTATTCCGGGCGCAATCTTTTGCTTACGCGATCGGCGGATGCCGTCATCACGATCTACGGCCGCATCGGCACCCTGAACGAGTTCACGATCGCATTCGAGGACAAGAAACCGCAGGGCGTGCTCACGCACACCGGCGGCACGAGCGATGAGCTCGAGCATATTTTGAAGATCGCGCACCGCGGCAACGGCAAGGCGGTGTTCGAAGAGGATCCAAAACTATTGGTCGAAAAAGTAATAGAACTTATCCATGAAGAAGAAGAAAAGCGCGAGATCGAATAAGAAGGCGGCAAAGAAAAAAGCGGCGTCGAAGCGCAGATCCGCAGCGAAGCGGAAGGCCGCGCCGGTTAAAAAAGTGAAGCCGATCGGCAGGGTCACGCATTATTACACGCACATCAAGGTGGCGATCGTAAAGTTCAACACGAACGTCAAGGCGGGGACCTCGCTGTATTTCAAGGGTGCAACGACGGACTTTACGGAAGCGGCAAAGTCCATGCAGTTCGATCATGTGCCGGTGGCAGTGGCCAAGAAGGGGAAGCAGATCGGCATCAAGCTAAAAAAGCGTGTGCGGGAAGGCGATGGTGTTTATAAAGCATAGCGCGGCACGATGAACAAGCGCCTGACCATCGCGGCGATCGTGGCCGCGGCAACGATCGGGGAGGGCGTCTTTGCGGTGCCGTATATCATCCAGAATTCGGGATGGGCCGTCACGTTCGGATATTTCATCGCTGTCATCGCGCTCGTTTCGGTCGCGCACATACTGTATCTGCGGACGCTCGCATCCACGGATGAAAAAGAACGCCTGCTCGGCCTCGCCCGGAACTATTTCGGCGCGCCCGGTTTTTGGACGGGATTCGTCGCGATCGTCGTGGGGCTTCTTCTCAGTTCTGTCGCGTATCTCGTTCTCGGATCCCAGTTCCTGCAAATATTGTTCCCGGGCATCGCTCCCGCTGCCGCCCTCGCCGTCTTCTGGGCGCTGCTCGCGATCCTTGTGTGGGGGAGCGAGGGCGGCATTGCATGGTTCGAGGCGACAGGCATCGCGCTCGTCTCTATCGCAATATTGTTCATATTTTTTTCGGGCCATCCCGGCACGGCGTTCGCGTCGCTTCCTCTCGCGGTTCCGGAAAATTTTTTCCTGCCGTTCGGCGTCGTGATCTTTGCGCTGGCAGGATGGACCTGCGTGGAACCGGTGTACGAGCTTGCCTATCGGAAGGGCGATGACCGCGGTGCCAAGAGCGCAAAGAGCGGCGAGAAGCCCCTTGCGCTCCCGGGGGCGTTCTGGCTTTTTGCGCTCGGCACCGCGTTCGCAGGATTGCTCTATTGGCTTTTTGCCGCAGGCGTCATCGGCACGACGGGTTCGCAGATGACGGCGGACACGGTATCCGGCATCGCCGCATGGCCGCTGTGGCGGAAGGATATCCTTGCCGCGATCGGACTTCTTTCGGTGTGCGTCGTCTCGGTGCCGATCGCCCGCGAGATCCGCGGCGCGATGGAAAAGGACCTTGGATGGAACTCGACCGTTTCACGCTCGGTGATCGTTCTCCTTCCGCTCGCCGCGGTGCTGTCGGGATTCAATAACTTTCTCGCGATCATCGGTCTCGCGGGCGGCGTTTTCATCAGCACACAGTATCTTCTGATCATCTCCGTCGGACGCCGCACGCTCGCCCTCGCGCAGCGCGAGAAGATCCTGCTCGACGTCGTTGCCGTCGTCTTCATCTGTGCCGCAGTTTACGAGATCTGGCATTTCGTTGTATAAAGAGAGGCGTCAGGCGCGCTCCGCACGCGACACGCTCTCGTAGTTTAATGGATAGAATATCTCCCTCCGAAGGAGGTGGTACAGGTTCGATTCCTGTCGAGAGCACATGGCAGTGAGACCAGACCGAGGTGCATAGATGCTATCTTTTCTGAGATACGTCACAGTGCCCCTACATAAAAACCGAACCAAACAACGCTACTTTTTTAGCAGGAACATTTCTGCTTTGCCTCCCTCGATAAATTTATTGGAGGGAACAAGCGTTAAGAGTTCTTCCCGCAGTTCTTTTTCAAACTCCTCCGCTCGGTCTCCGAAGAGCCGTTTATTGGCATATGATGTGGAATAAAGAAATCCCACGATCTCGTCGATATTTCGTTCGGTAGTATATTCATATGTTTTTAAATTGTAGGTACGGAACGGGGATTCCGAAATGCGAGCCAACCAAGATAGACCCTTTCTTCGCCATCATCTTCCGCCACGGCAGACATATATAAACCTCCTACTGTATAAAATCTATACTAGTTGGTCGGCGAGCGTCAACTTTATAACAGAAAAGCCCTGCGTGAAGCAGGGCTTTGGGGTTGGCCATCGCGTCATCTCCGTCGGCCAGCCCTCAAGATTTCCGACGCCGAAACGAGCGGATCACGCGAGACCAACATCCAGGTGATGGAGGTCCGCCGCTTAACACCGCAAGCGACAATTGTCCTCCGAGAGCAACTGTTAGCATCAGACCGATGCCCAGCCATTGAGGGTCGTGGATGGAATAGCGGTATCCACAGAACCCTATCCCTGACACTACAAAGATAAAAAGCGACGCCTTGGCATTTCTTGGCTGTATGAGCCTGGCTGACATGCTCGGTTACCTCCTCTCATTGTGATATGGCAAATACCTTCCGAACTATAGCGCCGGCACAAGCGGCTCGTCAATAAATTGATTGGAGCGTGATTCTAATTTATTTGACGTCCGCAAAATCAAATAATATAATGCAGGCAGTTTTCGAAGGGAGTTTCTCATGATTGAAATCGCAGGGGTAAAGTTTTACAACATAGAAGAAACTGCACGGCTTCTCGGCATTACGCCGCGGACGCTTCAACGATGGACGAATTGCCATGATGAGGGATCGGAACGGCCGAAACATATCAAAGGCCTTCGTCCGGTGCATGCGCCGAATGGCAAAAAGCTCTTTAAAGAAGCGGATATTCTCAAAGCGGTGTCTGCTTGCTTTGAAATGGAAGTTAGCGCCGCATCACTTCCAGAGATCGGAAAGATATGAGCCCACATTTGCGAATAATGTGGGCTTGATTTATCCTACCCACAGAGGAAAACGGCATGGCAACGAAGTGACGGAGCAGGTCGGTCTCAGCAGATAAGGAATTGAGCGGTCGATTTTTCGGTTAGGACAGCGCATCTTCGGATGCGCTATTTTTTTTGTCGTTCTCATGTAAAGCATCTCCGTGCGCACAATACAGTATAATAAAATGGATGGCGGATGACTTCTTCTTTATCTTTTTGGGTACGATAGTGGCAACAAGACTTTTCCTTTTTATGAAGCCGTTGCCGGCGCCGACGGTCGGGAAATTGAGGGTGCACCATTATATGTACGGGCTATTGGGAATTGTGATCGCGCTTGCGATCCACTCGCTCATCCTTTACGCAGTGGGATGGGGATTGTTCGTGGACGAATTGACCTATCTGGTTATCGGCGGGAAAACCCACCAAGACAATTATTCGGCGCTTTCCCTGTCGGGAACGGTGATCTTGATGGTTGTGATTTTCTTTGCGAGGGGCTGGATAGTTACACCTTTCTAATTAATAAGGAGCCGATATTTCTATCGGCTCCTCGAGTCGCTACGCTTCGCGGTGGTAAAGGATGAGGTAGGTGATCACGATCCCCACTAGGGCGCATCCAAGCAGTACGTCTTGGAGAAGTCCCATTGGCTGGTGGGTGGCGAGCGCGACTATCGCCACGGCGGCCAGAAGGATCCAGAGGAGCGCGAGAAGGATGCGATCATTTTTTACGTCGATCAGTGGAACGGGCACGACACCTCCTTATTAAAACCTACAGGTACCATACCAGAAAATTCATAGATTTCCAATCGAATTGATTTCTATACTCACTGGCGTGATTCGGATAATACGTCGCGTTATTAGAACTGTGATGGCGGTTGACCACTCCCCGACAGGGATATATAGTTCAATGGGAAATTTATCAGACCGTTAATATGGAGGTAGTATGGCGCGTGACAGGATGGTGCAGCCGGGAAGTATTCGGCGGGCATTGACGTTTCTCTTTGTGGCGGCAATTGCCTTCTGCTTCTACCGATTCTCCGTACATGATCGCGATTGGTTGGCAGGCGGGCTCGTTCTTACCGTTTTCGTCGGTGGACAGGTGGCCATGCTGATACTGACAGCGCCCCCGCCGGCACCGCGCGGATTCTGGAAGTCCGTCATAGCGGAACTTTGGCGTTATTGGAAGCAACATCGTGCAATGGGTCAGCCTAAGGGCTGATCCATTATTTTTAATAAGTTCAAATCTTTCAGTTTTGCTGTGAGTTCGTCCGCGCCTTCGAAAAGAATCCCTTTTATGCCTACTGCTTCCGCGCCGCGTATATTCGAAGCGCCGTCGTCTATAAAAATGGCCTTTTGGGGTTCTACGTCCAGCGTGGTGAGGACAGCTCGAAAAATTTCAGCACTCGGCTTCGTATGGCCGACCTCGGAAGAAATGACGATTGCGTCAAAATATTTGATCAGGCCATTCTCGCCTAAAATTCTCCTTAAAAGGGTTGCGCTCGCGTCAGAGAGAAGGCCGATCTTGTAACGCTCTTTTAATGTCTTGATGATGTCGATAACCTTCGTGTTGATCATCCTCATCTCGTCCAACTCTTTCTCGATTTCGCCGTTCGGGATGCCGCTTCGCTTGGAGAGCGTCTCGATATATGCTTTTTCGGGTGCGAGGCCAAGATCCACTTTCTCGCCGATCTCTCGATACAGCGCCCCCGGATCTTTGATGTGATGTTTTTCAGTCCAGGTCTTGTGGAGATCGGGACAGATGACGCCGAAAAAATCAAATATGACGGCTTCGATCATAGGCTGATTGTATCATACGATTTAATTCGCCGCCGGGCTTAATCCTAAGTGCAGAAAAAAGATAAAGGCAGGAACCGAAGTTCCTGCCTTGTCATCACTCCCACTCGCCGTAGTTATCACGGTTCGCGAGGGCGCGTTGGATCCTTTCCTTCCGCCTACGAAAGCCCGGATGCGGAGGAAGCGCCTTCCATGCTTCCTCCATGGTGATGTTGTTCTGCTTGGAAAGCCGCCATGCCGCCTGGTAGCATCGACGGCAAACTTGGAGCAGGCCGATCCGTTTCATCCTGCGCTCGTCAACACTTTTTGGTAAGCGCCTCCGGCATCGGGGACACGGCAGCGCCTTCTCCCGGCGTGGATATCTCCGTGGCGGTTTCATTGTAAAAACCGACAAAGAGTGATGATTCACGCCGAGGCGGTTCGCTTCGTAGTGGAGGTCCGCGTAGCAGGTATTACAGAGTTTTGCGCCGTTCACAGCGCGTGTCCGCCGGGGGACAAGTTCGTTCGTGCACCACGGCGCTTCGCATCGGGCCATACATTCCTCCTTCCGGTTTCCGCGACCATTATGCCTGCCGCGCAGCATAAAAGTCAAAGCGGGTTTTTGTGAAGGGCATCCGCGGCCGTTCGCGGCGATAGCCCGTCACGAGGTCGAAGAATCCCTTGCAGTGCTTGTTCGCGAGATAGATGCAGTGGGAGAGGTCAATCCCTTCCGCCTCGCCGAGACGCGTGAGCGCCGCCGCTTGTTCCGGCGACACCTCGCTCACGATCTTTTCCCAAGCAAGCTTGCCCCCTTTAAATTTGTGGATGAGGATGCTTCCCTCGACTTCCTGAATGAGGATCTCCGGGTTGCCGATAAGCAAACTCCACGATTTGTTTCCCGGCAGGATATATTTCTCGTATTCCATAACGGCTCCTTTTCGGTTAGCGGATCGTTTGAAATAAAAAACACCATGCACAAGCGGTGTTTTCAGGCGTAGGTTCCTTATGAACAGCACATCATCGTTCCCGTGCGGGTTGGAAGCACCTTACTGTAGAAGCAGGTTGCTGGAGCGTCGTAGGGCCAAATCCCTCGGCTCACTCTTGATAATATTCTGTTCTCAAGGAGCGATAAAATAATAGTAGGACGGTCAGAGGAGTGTGTCAATATAACCGGAAGCGGCACTCTTCTGTTTAAATGGACGGATCTTGTTCTTGACTTGTGGCGATCTATGACGTATAACAATCCCAGCGGTAAGAAAGGATCGGGAGGAAATAATGGTAAGACTGCAGGTAACGAGCACTGGGACCAAGGTTCTGATCGACGGACAGGACTTCGGTCGCATATGTGAAGATCGCGGCTTTTATGTCAACCCGCCGGATGTTCGCACGTTCATGCGGATCTCCCCGGAAGATCTCCGGGAAATTGCCACTTTGGCGGAAGAGGCGATGCGCAAGAAGCGTGTAGGGAAAGCGGTTGCCGAAGCGGCCCGAAACGGCGATATCCGAGCAGTGATAGGATAAGAGGGCGCCCGTCACGGCCGTCCGGGAGCATATTCCGGGCGGCCTTTTCATTTGACTCCGCTCGCTGCGGCGTGCTATACTCGTGATACCTCCCAACCGCGAGTATAGCGGTATTTTAATTAGAAAAACCGGCAAAAATGTTTTCACGCATAGGAAAATTTTTCAGTGAGGCACGGACGGAGCTCCGTCACGTAAACTGGCCCACCCGCCAGGAAGCGACCCGGCTCACGCTCATCGTCATCGGGATGTCGCTCGGCCTCGCGCTGTATCTGGGCGCCTTTGATTATCTTTTCTCGTTCTTGATAAAGAATTTTATTTTGGCGTAATATTGTATTAACAGGGGAAGCTATGGCACTTAACCATCCGCACTCAAGCACGCAAAACGAAAAGCCGGCCGTCCGCCAGTGGTACGCCGTGCAGACGTATTCGGGCTACGAAGAGGCGGTCGCGCGCTATCTCAAACAGCGCGTGGAATCGCTCACGATGGGCGACAAGATATTCAACATCCTCGTCCCCAAGGAGAAAAAGATCAAAGTGAAGGCCGGCAAGCGCACGACCGTCGAGGAGAAGATCTATCCGGGCTATGTGCTCGTGGAGATGATCCTCACGGAGGATTCGTGGTACGTCGTCCGCAACACGCCGCGCGTGACCGGGTTCGTCGGTCCCGACAACACGACGCCGACGCCGCTCTCCAAAGAAGAGGTGGACTTCCTTCTCGCGCGCACGGGCGAAGGCGACGGGAACAAGATGGTCCTTGACTTGAAGGTGGGCGATCTGGTAAAAATAACCGACGGTCCGTTCAAGGAATACGACGGCAAGATCGCCGAAGTGAACGAAGAGAAGGGCAGCATCAAGGTTTTGGTGCCCATCTTCGGCCGCGACACCGCCGTGGAGCTGGATTCGCTCCAAGTGCGGAAGGTCTAGCAACCAGCAAACCCAGTAACCAGGTCACCCAGTAACGAATTACAAGAACCATGCCTCCCATCACCACATCCCAGCAGTGCTTTTTCTGCTCGCAGAACTTAAAGAACATCGACTACAAGGAGATCGACCTCTTGCGCCGGTTCGTTTCGAGCCAGTCAAAGATCATCGACCCACGCCACACGCACATTTGCGCGAAGCACCAGCGCAAGCTCGCCACCGCGATCAAGCAGGCGCGGTTTATGGGGCTACTTCCCTATATAAGAAAATAACAACGAGGGCCGATGCGACGTCGGCCCTTTTTGTTTTGCGTGCTATAATAGAAAAATATGTTTTTACTCGACGAGAAGGTCTTCCAGTTCCTCTACGCGTCCGGGCACCATAACGCGTTCTGGAACGTGCTTGCGATATTTTTCGCCCAGTGGATGCCGTATCTGCTCTGCGCCGCATTTCTGTTGCTCGTCTATTATCAAAAAGGATGGCGCCGGAGGGTATATCTTTTTTGCGAGGGCATGCTTGCCATCATCCTGGCGCGCGGGATCGTCACGGAGGTGATCCGCTATTTCTATCACGAGCCGCGCCCGTTCTCGTTCTACGGGTTCGCGCCGCTCTTCAACGAGACCGGATGGTCGTTCCCATCCGCGCACGCCGCGTGGTTCTTCGCGCTCGCGCTTGTGGTCTTCTTCGCCAATCGCAAATGGGGATGGTGGTTTCTCGGGCTTTCGATACTGATGGGACTCGCGCGGATCTACGCCGGCGTCCACTGGCCGATCGACATCGTGGGCGGCGCGGCAGTGGGTCTCGCGTGCGCGTGGTTCGTCCACTGGATGCTTAAAGGGAGCAGGCGGGGATTGGAACAGGCATGAAGCTTATCTCGCTCAACACATGGGCGGGCCGCGGCGGTAACAGGGAGCTTTTGGATTTTTTCGCGCGGAATAAGGGTACGACAGACATTTTTTGTTTGCAGGAAATTTGGGAAGGCGGCCATGAGAAAAAAGATATGTGGGGCCCTAACGTGGATTCGCTGCTGTATACCCACCTGAAGGAAGTCCTTGATGGATATAATTCATTTTTCTATCCGCACTTTTTCGGATTTTTCGGATTAGCGATATTCGTTAAGAAGGAAATCAACATTTTAGAAGAGGGAGAAGAATTTGTTTTTAAGGGTCGTGAGAACATGTTCGATAATATAGATGCCAAAAACGGTGCGCGTAACTTGGAATATGTGAAGATCGACACGCCCGCAGGAATTCGGGTGATCGTGAATTTTCATGGGCTTTGGAATGGCATCAGTAAGGAAGACACAGAAGATCGTTTTCGACAGGCGGAGAATCTCAGGCGTTTTCTTGATGGCCTCACCGACCCGCATGTCCTTTGCGGGGATTTTAATCTTTTGCCAAATTCAGAAAGCCTCAAATTGATACAGGGATCGAATATGCGCAACCTGATAAAAGAATTCGGCATTACTTCCACACGTTCCAGTTTCTATAAAAAGGATCAGCGTTTCGCCGATTACACGCTGGTGAGCGAGGGCATCACGGTGAACGAGTTCAAAATATTGCCGGACGAGGTCTCGGACCACCTCGCCATGTATCTGGATTTTGAATGAAACTTGAATTCCCAAAAGGGTTTCTCTGGGGTGCTTCCACCGCCGCGCATCAGGTGGAGGGCGGAACGCGCAATAATTGGAGCGAGTGGGAGCGGTCGCCTGCGCGCCTGGCACAGCTTGAGCGCGACGGCTTGATCGCAAAGCATGGCCGCGAGAATTACATCTCCGGCGCGGCGTGCGATCACTATCGTCGCTACCCAGAGGACTTTGCGCTCGCGCGCCAGCTCGGCCATAATGCCACTCGCATCTCCATCGAATGGTCACGCGTGGAGCCGGAGGAGGGGAAGTTCGACGCTGCGGCGATCGCGCACTATCGGGACGTCATCGCCGCGATCCGCGCGAACGGCATGGAGCCGTTCGTCACGCTGTGGCACTGGACGGTGCCGCTCTGGTTCCGCCACAGGCACGAGTTCGAGCGCCAGGGGAACGTCCGCTACTTCGTGCGCTTTGCGGAAAGGATGGCGCGCGAACTGCCGGACGTAAAATTCTGGATCACGCTGAACGAGCCGGCGGTCTACGCGAACGGACACTATCTGCGCGGCGACAAGCCGCCGCAGAAGCGCGATCCATTCCTTATGTTCGCGGTATATGAAAATCTCATCCGCGCCCATCGCGCCGCGTATCGTGCGATAAAGGCGGCACAGCCGGAGGCGCAGGTCGGCATCGCAAAGAATCAGATCTATTACGAGGCGCACAACGGCCGCGCATGGAATCGATTTCTCAAGCGCGCCGCGGACTGGGCGTGGAACTTTTATTTTCTGGATCACATACAAGGGGCGCAGGACTTCATCGGCCTCAATCATTACTTTCACAATCGCATCGACGGATGGTTTGGCAAAAACGAGAACGCGCGCGTGAGCGACATGGGATGGGAGCTCTATCCCGAGGCGATCTACCACGTGCTCGTCGACCTCAAAAAATATAACGTGCCCATCTATGTGACCGAGAACGGCCTGGCGGATGCGCGTGACGCGCAGCGCGAATGGTTTTTGCGCGAGACGCTCGCGAACGTTCACCGCGCGATGAGCGATGGCGGCGTGGACGTGCGCGGCTATCTGCACTGGTCGCTTATGGACAACTTTGAGTGGCAGCACGGTTTCTGGCCGCGCTTCGGCCTCGTCGAGATCGACTACGCTACACAGGCGCGGAAGCCGCGCCCGTCGGCGCTGTTCTATAAGAAGGTGTGCGAGGGGAATGCAGTGGAAGGATAATTTTGCGGCTATTTTTATTTTTAAAATTGTGATACAATTCCGCTGCGATATGTGTGGCGCATTTATTCTGAAAACAAAAGATTAAAACTTCATAAAATTTTTGTTGACTCACGCAAATTTATATGGCAAGATACTGGAACACAAATTATACATCGCCATTGGCAGAAGATCTGCAATTAAAGGTTAGCTTGAAGATTGACAAAGGCAAGGTGGTAAGGTTTTCCGTGGTGCTGCGAAACAAAATTGGGCCAAGTTGGTATAATATAAAGAGATACGATAACACCAAAAAACACGACTCAAAGCCTCATTGTCATATTTATAAACAAAATGGAACCCACCACAGGGAATTTATCGGGGACGAAAAAGCGGACCTAGGCCCGATGGTCACCGACGTCATAAAAGATATAACAAAGAATTTCAAAGAGATAGTCGAAAACTATAAGTACTCAAAATAATATGACCAAATCAGAGATAGTTTCTAAAAACCTGGCTTTATCGGCAGACTTCAATAGTTTTATTTCGACAAGACCGGACATGATGAAAAAGATCCCGAACAATGCCTTTGTCATCTTTGAAGTAAAGTCCGACAAAAAACTTTCCGACTTTAACAGGGAAATTGTCCGGTCGAAACCAAAGAAGAATATATTTGTTGCCTGTAAATCTGGGAAGGGGTGGCAAATAGATTCATTCAAAAGCCGTTTCGGAGTTGCGATATAGAGCGATTTTCAAGGGAAATTATGGATGGCTCAGCAGGTGAACGCTGAGCCATTCTTTTACCCTCCAAACCCCGTCTGCATCTCGTAGAGGCCGCGATAGACGCCGCCGGGCTGCTGCATGAGCATGGCGTGGTTGCCCTGCTCTACGATCTCGCCGTTCTTGAGGACCAGGATCAGGTCAACTTCGCGGACGGTGGAGAGCCGGTGGGCGATGATGAACGTGGTGCGGCCGGCCATCAGCTTCTCGAGAGAGGTTTTGATGAGCTGTTCGGATTTTGCGTCGAGCGCGGACGTCGGCTCGTCGAGCACCAGAATGTCCGGGTTGCGCAAAAATGCGCGGGCGAGCGCGATGCGCTGCTTCTGGCCGATGGAGAGCTTGACGCCGCGCCAGCCGACGATCGTGCGATATTTCTTTGGGAACGCCTCTATGAAATCCTGCGCATAGGCGTCGCGGCACGCGGCCACCATCTCGTCGTACGTCTTGCCGGGATTGCCGTAGCGGATGTTCGCCTCGATCGTGTCGTTGAAGAGCGTCGGCTCCTGCGGAACGATGCCCACGCGCGAGCGGTAGTCCTTGAGATTTATTTTTTTGATGTCCACGCCGTCGATCAAAATGTGCCCTTTCTGCGGGAAATAAAATCCGGAAAGGAGATCGATGATCGTCGTCTTGCCGACGCCGGATTCGCCGACGAGCGCGATCTTCTGGCCGGGCCGGGCGTGGAAGGAAATGCCCTTCAGCGTTTCAATGTTGCTCTTGTACGCAAAGCGCACGTCTTTGAATTCCACGTCGCCCTTGATCGTCGTGAGCGAGATGCCGCCGGTCGGCGTATAGATCTCCACCGGCTGGGAGAGCAGTTTGTCCGCCCGCACGATCGCCACGAGGCCGTTCTGGATCGTCTGCCACTGCTGGCCAAGGAGGACGAACGGCCCGAGGATCATCGCTGCGTATCCATTGAATGCCACGAGGCCGCCCGGCGTGAGCGTGCCGTTGCGCACGAAGAATATCGAGATGACGAAGATCGCGAGCTGGGTGAGCGAGACGAGCATCTTTTGCGCGAACGTGAGGCGCGCGAAGATCGTGTTGAGGTCCACCCAGAACTGCGCGGCGCGGTGGATGAAGTTGCGGCGGATCTTCGTGCGCTCCTGCTTTTCCGTCGCGGCCTGCTTGATCTCGCGGATGTTGCCGAGCGCGTCGTGCGCGTCGCCGTACGCGCGGTTCCACGCGCGGTGCATGCGCTTCTGGAGGCCGGAGAGCCGCGGCACGGCGCTCCACAAAATGCCGGCGTAGACCACGATCGCCGCCAGGAGCACGAGTGTCAGCTGCCAGTTGATGAAATAGGTGATGATGAGCGCGACGCCGATGCTCAAAAAGCTCGGCAGGAGGGTGAGCAGGGAATTGCCCACGATCTGGTCCATCCAGTTCGCCGCGCGGGTGATGCGGTCGCTCGTGTCGCCCTGCTTTTGCATGGTGTGGAAGGCGAGCGGCATCTCAAAAAGCTTGGCGAAACCCTCCGCCGTGTACTCGGCCTGGAGGAACGTGCTCAGCTTGTCGTTCTGAAATCCGCTCCACCAGCTGATAAAGTTGCTTACGAGCTGCAGGGCGGTCCATATCATGAGCAGGTCGATGAACGGCATGAGCACCGCCGCCCGATTTTGGGAGATCGTAATGATCGCGTCAAAGATCTTTCCGGACACGAGCGGGACGAACGCCTGCGCCGTGGCGTTGAGCAACCCAAAGACGGAGAGCCAGATGAGGATCTTTTTGTACGGACGCAGCTGCCGCGCGATGATCGCGGCGCCATTAAAAAATGTGCTCCGGTTGATGCCGGACGGTGAACGTGCCATAGGACTTATATTATACTATAAAAATCAAAGTCGGGCGAATGCCGTTCACGACCGTTCGAGCGCCGCAAGTTCGCTTTTGAGATTCAGCACGATCGCGCTTTTCTCGTCGTCCGAAAGGTCGGCGAAGATCGATTCCCAGTAGCGCAGTTCGTCCGCTTCCTCGCCGAGGGCGATGAGCTTTTCCACCACGTCGTGCAGTTCGCGGGCGCGGTCGTCCATGCGGTCAGTTCAAGTTCAGCGTGGGAAGGTCGGGGTCTCCCGCGGGGACCTCCAGCATTGAACGCCCCACCTCTTTTGCGAGCGCCGCCTTATCCTTCAAAAATGATCCGGTCTTTTCCACGAACGGCGCCATTGACGGGATGAGCTTTCGTGCCAGGGCCTCCGTCCCGTCAAGAAGCTCGGGGCCGAACTCCGTGGCGCTCCGCTCCCACGCGGCTGCGCGCGCGGCAAGCGCCTCGGTCTCCATCCCCGAAAAATAGAGGATATAGGAAAGCGTGAGGAAGCCGGCGATGGCGGCATAGTTGAGCCGCTCCTGCGGATTGAGCTTTTTCCCGACAAGCGTCTCGCCGCGCGCCGCGAACGCCGCCAATCCCGCGACATCGGCGCCGGGCGTGAGGAGGGCCACCGATTCCACGGTCCTGCGGTTGAATATTTTTGAGAGCAGGCGCGCGCGTTCTCCTTTGTATCGCTCCATCACGGCCTCTTTCTCCACCTGAGCTTCCGGGACGGGCATCGTTTCCATCGGCATAACGTTCGGATGGATCGGCGTTATTTCTTTGCGTCCGGCTGGACGCTCGTGCAGAACGCGCACCGGCGCGCGTGTACGGGAATGTTGCTGAGGCATTCGGGGCACGCCTTCGTGGTGGCCTCCGGCGGCGGCCCTTTATGGCGGTTGCTCCATTCGTTGATCGGAAGGACGATGAAGAAATAGATCGTCGCCGCGGTGATGATGAACGAGATCAGGTTGTTGATGAAATCGCCGTACATGAACTGGCTCCCGCGAAGCGTAAAGGTAAAGTTGGAAAAATTGGGCTGTTTGAATATCGCCGCGATGAGCGGGGTCATCAGGTCTTTTACGAGCGAGGAGACGACGCTGTTGAACGCCGCGCCGATCATCACGCCGACGGCGAGGTCGATCACGCTGCCGCGCACGATGAACTGCTTGAAGCCCTTCAGTATATTTTTGATCATTGATATGGTTGGGTTTTCTCTTCACGCGCCTCCAATCGCGCGTCGCGGATGCTATGTATAATATAATACCCTATTGAAAGCAGAATGATGACCCCGATCGTGTAATATTCGATATAGGTCCCCGAATAGCGGACGGCGCGCCCCAGATAATATCCGATGACGAGAAGTGTCGTCGAGCGGACGGCGTTCATGGGCGTGATATATTCCAAAAATTTCTGGTAGGCCATTTTTGAGGCCCCGGCGGCGATGAGAAAGAGCGATCCCACGCCGTACGACGCTTTGCTGACAAGAAGGGTCTTCCCCGGATGTTTCTCGAAGTGCTGTTCCACTTTTTCGAGCCGCGCTTCGGTGATGTGAAGGAATTTTATCCGTTCGACGAACCTCCTGCCGCGGCTGCCGAGGGCAAAATAGAATGAATCGGAGATCAGGTCTCCGGCGAACACCACGAGAAACGTGGGGATCGGGCTCAGAATGCCGATCGATATGAGAAATCCGGAGACGAGCGTGATGATAGGCCCCTCTGCCGTGGCGACAGGAAAGATCACCCAGTACTTATATCGGATAAGGAACTGGAAAAGTTGGCGTGACACCAGAGTATTTTACTGTACTGCGAGCGGCGCGTCGAGAACCACGATTTGGGCTTTTTGGATGCCGAAATCGACGGCTTCCGTGCGGGTAGGCATCCAAATATCCACGCGACCGGTGAATTTCTCGCTCGTCCGGTCTTCCACGGTGAATATCTTATTGCCGAAGAGCGCGGGAATTTCTATCTCAGTTCCGAAGGGAAGAAGGTTGTCCGCCACGACTCCATCATGCACCATAGCCCCCGAAGCGGTGATCAGGGGATGGTCGGATGTCTCGTCCGGATCGCTTGTATAGGCGGTTACCCATACCGTCTTGGTTTCTGGCGCGTTCGCGACCGTTGCGATGGGGGCCACGGCCAAAACCGCGTTCGGATAGGCCTCCGCCGTAGTGCTTTGAGGATGAAGGATGGCGGTATCGGCCTTAATGCCAGCCGGCCAGACCAAAAGGCCTGCCACCATCAGAAACAGCATGCATTTATTGGCTTTCCCAATAAAAAAGCCCCTCTCGGGGTATCGTTTATTACTCATTGAGTTGTACTGGCATTTTAGCAGGGCCTGCTCAAAAAGTCAACCGGCTTTGCCCGGAATGCTCCGGAAGGCCCTATTTTACGAAGTTTTCTACGATCTCCCGGACTTCGGCGGCATCCGTGGCTTCCATAAGCTTCAGCCGGAGCTCTCTTGCCCCGTCGAAGGAGGTAAGCCCTGCCGGCGAACCGCTCGTGTAGGATTTATAGTGTTTTTTCATGACCTCGAAGTTCTTTATCCGGCCTCCCTGGCTTACCGGACGGAGGTCATTGCTCCGGTATAGCTCCTGAAAGAGCTCGGTGTGGGTCGCAAGGCGGGTAAGCCGTTCCCGGACGTCCGGCACCCGGCCGGAAAAAAACCACGGATTGCCGAAGGCGCCGGTTCCTATCATCACTCCGTCCATGCCTGCCGCTTCGGCTTTTTGTCGCCCATCCGCCACGGACTCCACGTCTCCATTGCCGAGAACGACGGTATCGGGAGAGATCCGGTTCCGGAGTTCCACGATCTTTGCGGCGACCTCCCAGTGCGCGGGGACGTCCGACATCTCGTTCCGGGTGCGAAGGTGGACGGTGAGCGCGGCCGGTTTTTCTTCGAGAAGGGCCGCAAGCCATCCGTCCATTTCGGCAATATCGCGATACCCGAGCCGCGTTTTTACGGAAACGGGCAGGCCGCCCGCGCCGCGCTTTGTGGCGCGGACGATCTCCCGCGCCCGCGCCGGATCTTTGATCAGCCCCGCGCCCGCGCCGGACCGTTCCACGCCGCGGTCGGGGCAGCCCATATTGATATCGATGCCGTCGAAACCGAGCTTTTTGACGAACGGCCCGATCTCTTCAAATTGCTCCGGCTTGCCGCCGAAGATCTGTGCGACGATCGGATGTTCGCCGGGCGTGAACCACAGGTCGGGCAGCAGCCGGTCCCGGCCGCGGGAGAGCAACCCTTCCACCGAGACGAATTCCGTCCAGAGGAGGTCCGGCTTGCCGCACTCGGCGAACATCCGCCGGAACGCGGCGTCCGTGACGTTCGCCATCGGCGCAAGCGTCATGATCGGGCGGGGCAGCGAGGCCCAGAAATTTTTAGGATCGGCGTCTTTTGCCATGATGCCCATTAGCATAATGGAAATAATGACGTAAGAAAAGGCAAAGATAAAAAAGGGGACGCCAGGGTGACGTCCCGATTGCCTTGGATATCTCCTCAGGAGTAGGGAGATGTTTTGATTGTACCATAACCAAATTTTAATGAGCCAGTGGTAGGGTGGGTATTATGAAAGCCAAATATATTGTTATTTTCTGCGTGGTGGCGTTGTTCGCCGCCGGATCGTTTTCGATGTATGTCGTGCGGCGGCATCTTTTGCCGCCCGCAAAAGGTTCTGTCGGCGGCGCGGGATTTTCCCTTGTGACGGAGCCGGACGACGGCGTGACGCCGGTGCTCGCGATGATCCGGAGCGCCGCGCGATCGGTGGACCTCGTGATGTACGAACTGGATGATGCGCAGGTGGAATCCGCGCTCGCGGTGGACGAGGCACGCGGCGTGGCGGTGCGGGTGATCCTTGGCGCCGGATACGACGGCACGCTTTCCACGGGTCCGGCCGCAGTGAACTCGGCGGCGTACGGATATCTGCGCGCGCATGGCGTGCCGGTGCGATGGTCGCCCGGATATTTTTCCCTGACGCACCAGAAGTCGCTCGTCGCGGACGGCGACCGCGCGCTTATCATGACGTTCAATCTGGTGTCAAAGTATTATCCGACCGGACGCGATTTTGGCGTTGCGGACAGCGACCCGCGCGATGTGGCCGCGATCGTGCGGACGTTCGATGATGATTGGGATGGGAGTGCCGATGCGGCGGTGACCGCCGCAGGCAGTGCGGAGGCGGGCGGCAACAATGGTGAGGCGGGGGACGATCTTGTGTGGAGTCCCGGCGCGCGGCCGGCCCTGCTCGATCTCGTGAACAGCGCGAAGAGGACGCTCTATATTTATAACGAGGAGATGGCGGATCCCGCGATGACGAAGGCGCTCATCGATGCCTCGCGTCGCGGCACCGCGGTGTATGTGGTGATGACGGGCGCTGACGAATGGAAGTGGGAGTTCAAAGAGCTCGCGACCGCGGGCGCGCATGTGCGCACGTATGCGGATGCGGACGACGCGCCGCTCTACATCCATGCGAAGATGATCGTTGCGGATGCGGGCGGTGTGGCGACGCGCGCCTTTATCGGCTCCGAGAATTTTTCCGCCGCGTCGCTTGACAATAACCGGGAGCTCGGCATCGTGACCGCCGATCCCGCGATCGTAAGCGGCCTCGTCAAAACGTTCATTTCCGACTGGCGCGGCGCGACTCCTTTCGGAGGCTGAGCGCGGTGGGGATGAGCGAGATCACGATGACGGCGAGGATGACCGGAAGGAGATAGTTGTCGATGTTCGGCACGGTGGCGCCCAGGAAGTAGCCGAGCAGGGTGACGCCGACGCCCCACAGCGCGCATCCGGCGAGGTCGAACCAGAAGAACGCGCGATATTCCATCTTTCCCACGCCGCCGAGCAGCGGCGCGAAGGCGCGGATCACGGGGATGAAGCGCTGCATGATGAACGTGGAGCGCCCGTGCCGCTCGAAGAACGCCTCCGTGCGCCGGAGATTTTCCTGATTGAAGATGAATGTTTCCTTTTTGAACACTTTACGTCCGAGCTTTTTGCCGATGAGGTATCCGACATTGTCTCCCGCGACCGCTGTCACGAACGTCACCGCGAGAAGGATGCCGATATTGAAGAATCCCTGCGATGCGAGAAGTCCCGCAAGGAAGATCAGGCTGTCGCCCGGCAGGATGAATCCCAGGAGAAGGCCGGATTCGGCGAACACGATGCCGCCAACGCCAAGATAGCCGAAGGTCTTCACTATATAGACGGCGAACGCGGTAATGTTAGATGACATTGGGAGAGATCATGTTCGGGTCTTTTGAACGGAACACGAATAGTTTGTAGCCGGCGAAATTCCAGATAAGGTTGAGCGCCGTTGCGGCGACGGCGGCGACATTGTCCCATCGCACCTGCGACAGGCCGAATGCCGGATGCGCGAACGCCACGATGAGCGTCGTTGTTCCCACGTTTACCAGGAACCCGACCACCGTGATGATCGCGAACCGTCCGAATTCCCGGCGCGTGTGCGCCTCTTCGGCCTCGCCGCTGAACGTCCAAAACCGGTTGAGCTCATAGCTGTTGATCATGGCGCACACAAACGAGGTGGATTTAAAGAGCACGATCGTGCCCCCCGTCTCGTGTCCGGTGACGGCGATCAGCATGTTGAACACAAAGAAGTCGATGCCGGAGTTGAGCACGCCGACGATCAGGAACTTCGCCGCTTTGTGGAAGTTGTGGCTGCTAAAAAAGCGGTGGGCCAGCGCGACGATCGCCAGGAAGGCGAACGGGATCAGTGCGATCGCCGCGACGAGTTCGCCCTCGGAATGGAGGGACAGGTTCCTGAGCACGAAGTACCAGAACACGCTCGATGCCAGCCCGACGATAAAGGCTATGGTGTAGTCGCGTTTGTTCATGTGACGCTATGGTGCTTAGACTAGCATATCTTCTTCATTGCGCGTAGTGCGTGGCACTCCGGCGCTGGGGCGCATGCGTATATAGTACGGCACAATAAAAAGATTGTTATCAGCCGTCATTCCTTGAAATCTGTTGATAATTAAGTATTGACTTAATTATCGGAGAGGAATAGTATATACCTATATGGATATATTCACGGTATTGGCGGAGCCGACGCGGAGGACGATCGTGGAGATGCTCGCTGGGCGTGGCGCGATGCCGGCATCGGAGATCGGCGACGAGTTCAGCGCAAGCCCGCCCGCCATCTCGCAGCATCTCAAGGTCCTGCGCGAGGCAAAGGTCGTACGGGTGGAGAAGCAGGGGAAACAGCGCATCTATTCAATTGATCCCGGGGCGATGCACGAGATCGAGGCATGGGTCAAAAGGACAAAGCGGATGTGGGAAGGAAGGCTTGATAGATTGGACAGGGTGATAAAGGCTGAACAACGGCGGAAAAATAAATTGAACAAATAAAAAATATGGAACCAAAAAAAGATCTGACATTCGAACGCGTCCTCAACGCTTCACGGGAAACGGTTTGGGAAGCATGGACCGATCCTAAATTGGTCGCGCAATGGTGGGGTCCGAGCGGCGTGACAAATCCGGTCTGCGAGGTGGACGCGCGCGTCGGAGGCGCGCTGCATATCGTTATGGAGGCGGGCGAAGAGCTGGGCGCGGCGAAAGGAATGCGGTGGCCCATGAAAGGGCTCTTTACCGAGGTCGTTAAGCCGGAGCGGCTTGTATTCAAGTCCAGCGCATTTTCAACCGCCGATGAAAAAGAGGCGGCGATCGAGACGACCACCGAGGTCACTCTCACCGAGGACGGCGCAAAAACGAAAATGACCGTGCATACCTTCGTAACAAAGACGAATCCGGCGGCAAACGGCGGCTTCCCGTCCGCGGAGCAGATGATCGCGGGGATGGAAGCGGGCTGGAGCCAGCAATTCGACAAGCTCGGAAAATTCCTGGGGCGGTAAATATTATAGAGCAGAACAAAAAAAAGAGGCGCCTGATGGGCCTCTTTTGTTGTTTATGCGGAGGCGGAAGGATTCGAACCTTCGGACCGGTTTCCCGGTCAAATTCTTAGCAGGAATTTGCATTAGGCCGCTCTGCCACGCCTCCTTTGTTTTAAATTCCCTAGAAGCATATCAAAGGGGGCCATTTTTATCAAACTGACGATGAGGCGTTCAACTCTTTTTCCGCGGCACTTTGGCGCCGCGCTTGCGCGCCTCGGAGAGGCCGATCGCAACGGCTTGTTTACGGCTCTTCACCGTTTTGCCGCTGCGGCCGCTTTTAAGCGTGCCGCGCTTGTACTCGCGCATCACGGCTGCCACTTTTTTCTGCGCTTTTGGGCTATATTTCCTTGGCATGGGTAGTTTTTTATATTTTTTTCATATATTACTACACCATTAAAACTTGTATTCATCATCATTTTTTGCTATAATCTGTTGGAGTTTGGAACCTCTATTTATTCGCATGGCAAAAGAAACGCTCAAAAACATTTCAATAAAGACGGGCGTGCAACAGCGGCCGCCGATCGTTGTGGTGATGGGACACGTTGACCATGGGAAGACGTCGCTTTTGGATTACATCCGCAAGGCGAACATTGCCGCGCGCGAGGCGGGCGGCATCACGCAGGCGACGGCCGCGTACGAGATCGTGCATACGCCGACCGGCGGCGGCGAGGCGCGCAAGATGACGTTCATCGACACGCCCGGACACGAGGCGTTCACGGCCATGCGCTCGCGTGGCGCGCGCGTTGCCGACCTTGCGATCCTCGTCGTTGCGGCGGACGAAGGCGTGAAGCCGCAGACCAAGGAGGCGATCAAGATAATAGAGGAGGCAAAGACGCCGTTCGTTGTCGCGATCACGAAGGTTGATAAGACGTCCGGCAACGTGGACAAGGCGCGCAATGACCTGATGGCCGCGGGCGTGATGTTCGAGGGGTATGGCGGCCAGGTGAGCTATCACGCGGTCTCTTCCAAGACCGGCGAAGGCGTGAACGACCTTTTGGATCTTTTACTGCTCGCCGCCGATTTGGAAAACTTGACATACGATGCATCGGCGCCAGCGTCGGGCTTTGTGCTCGAGGCGTCGCGCGATCCGAAGCGCGGCATCGAGGTGGCGGTGATCGTCAAGAACGGCACGCTCTCGCGCGGCGATACCGTGCGGACGGCGACGGCATCCGGCAAGGTAAAAATTTTGGAAGATTTTCTCGGCAAGACGGTGTCGACGCTCGAGCCGTCCGCACCCGCGATCGTGATCGGACTCGAGAACATTCCGAAAGTGGGCGAAGAGTTCTCGGCCGGGGATATAAAAGAAGGTATCCAGGCAGCGCCGGTGCGTTCCACGGCGGGATTGACGCTAAATCAGCTTTCCAAATCAAAGCCGGACACATTGAACCTTATTTTGAAAGCCGGCGACGCGGGATCCCTCGAGGCGCTCTCGGTGGTTTTGCGCGGGATCGACCAGAAGGGCGGGAAAGAGATCAATATCATAGATGAAGGCGTGGGCGACATCACGGACGGCGATGTGCGCCACGCGATCGCCACAAAGGCGACGCTCATCGGTTTCAAAAATCGCGTGGAGAAAGGCGCGAAGGTGCTCGCCGATGCGCAGACGGTGACGATCATCACTTCCGAGATCGTGTACGACCTTTCGACGGCGGTGGAGGAATTCTTCAGCGGCGCCCGGGGACCGGCGGCATCGGGATCGCTCGAGGTGCTCGCGGTCTTCAATCAGGAAAAACCGCAGAAACAACTGGTGGGCGGGCGCGTTACAGACGGCACGTTCCGGCCGAAGACGTCTGTGGACATCGTGCGCGGCCCCGCGGGCACGACGCCGGTGGGCAACGGAAAGATCTTATCGCTGCGCGAAAAAAAGAGCGAGATCTTCCAGGCGGACAATGGAAAAGAAATAGGCGTCCTTCTCGATTCGCAGACGATCGTGCAAGTGGGGGACAAATTGGTGATCAGGAAATAGCGGCTGGCGCTACATTAAAAAATCATGAACTTTCGTTCAGAGCGCGTAGGGAAATTGATACGCGAGGAGCTCTCGCTCATGGTTTTGCGCGAGATCGAGCTTCCCGCGCTCGCCACGATCACCGAGGTGGTGGTGGACAAGAACTTGGAAACCGCGCGGGTGGAGGTGAGCGTCA
This sequence comes from Minisyncoccota bacterium, assembly GCA_035509435.1. Classification (GTDB taxonomy): domain Bacteria; phylum Patescibacteriota; class Minisyncoccia; order UBA6257; family 2-01-FULL-56-20; genus JAKAGE01. The sequence continues at coordinate 49,042 of DATJLR010000002.1, forward strand.
TCCCGTCCACGCCAGCCGACGAGAAGGCGGTGCTCGACGCGCTCACCGCGCAGGCCGGCCACTTTCAGCATTTGCTTCTCAAAAAGATCAACATCAAGCCGATGCCGCGCATATCGTTCGCCATCGACCACGGCCCGGAAAACGCCGCGAAAGTTGAAAAACTTTTAGACAATAAAGAGAAAGGATAGATTAAAAATCCATTAAATTGTTTTTGTGTTGGCGATATTTAATCCTCATACTTGATGTATGGGGATTAAATATCGCGTGAACGAAGATTTCTTCAAAAATTGGAATCCAACCATGGCTTATGTGTTGGGATTTATATATGCCGATGGCTGTATTTATACTTCTGTGCGCGGAAGTTATATTTCGGTGACCAGCGCTGATGAATGTATCATCGTCAATATAAAACGATGGATGGAGTCTGCTCACATTATCACCAAAACAACCTTTCCCGATAACAGAAAACCCAAATTTGCCCTAAGGATTGGCAACAAAGTGATATATAACGATTTATTAAAGCTCGGTATTTCCCCCAGCAAATCGCTCACCGTCCGGATGCCTGATGTCCCGGCCTTTGTCCTGAAAGATTTCATTCGTGGATATTTTGATGGTGATGGATGTGTAAATATTTATCGCTCAAGGGGCCTAACCCAAGAGATCATACTTCGACAGCTTAAAATTATTTTCACCAGTGGCAGCCAGCTGTTTTTAGAGGATTTACTAAGAGTATTAAATGAAAGATTTTCGCTGCGCTTAGTAAGGATATATCCAAATAGTCGCGCTTTCCAGTTGCGATTCAGCACTCGCGACAGTGTCACCCTCTTTAAATTTATGTATGAAAATACTCCTGAAGAATTATTTTTCTCAAGAAAATTTGAGACTTTCGCAGCCTATTTTAGCCTGCGGCCCCAGCGTGTTGATAAAGAGGTCGAAATAATATTAAGATATGTAGGCATCGGCCACGTGGCGAAGGAGATACGCGACGGTCTGCAAAACCGTCATACGCGGGTGCGAATCCCGCCGTGGCCTCATACATGAGAGATAGAGCTTGCCCGGGTGGTGAAATTGGTTAAACACGCACCACTTAAAATGGTGTGGCCGTAAGGCCTTGTCGGTTCGAGTCCGACCCTGGGCACAAAAAAAGAGTGGCGTAGCGACGCCACTCTTTGGGTTTGGGAGATGCCCTCAGTCATGCATTGGGTAATTAGTGGGAACCGTGAACCCTCCTTTTTCCGCCAGGCAATAAATACATTCTTCCGCAGCTGCCTGACTCTCCGGAACTTGGGGCCGGTTGAAATACCGGTGCCCGCAACCGGGGCAGTACGGATAGGTGAGCTCTTCGGCGCCCCTTTGCTCGGGGGCGGATTGATCTGGCATGACACCTCCTTACTGCCCTCATCCTATCCCAGCTCTGTTGCTATCGTCAATCTTTCATAAGCGTATTCAAGGGTCTATAATAGAATCACTGCCATGCCCTCCTTCGACTACACCACAGGCCAGGCCTTCTTCCGCGATTCGTTTGTGCCGTTCGCACAGGCGAACGTGAGCATCGCGAGCTCGCCCGTGCTGTACGGCCTCTCCATCTACACTGTCTTCAGCGTCAACTGGAACGAGACGGAGAAGAAACATTATATGTTCCGGCTGAAAGACCATTACCGCCGACTCGTGAACTCCGCCGCGATCATGGACTTCAATAATTTCGCCGCGGCGTGGCCGTACGAGAAGTTCGAGGCCACGATGCGCGAGCTTGTGACGCGCAATGCCATTGCGGGCGAGTCGGTGCTCGTGCGCGCGACCGTTTTTGTGGACGCCCACATCGCCGGGACGAAGATCCACGATCTTCCGCAGTCGCTCGCGGCATACGTCTATCCGATGGGGCAGATCCTGCCGCGCGGCGGCGTGAACGTGTGCGTGTCGAGCTGGATGCGCAATCCGGACAACGCGATCCCGGCGCGCGCGAAAGTGAACGGTGGCTACGTCAATTCGTCGCTCATGAAGAACGAGGCGATCCTGAACGGCTATGACGATGCGCTCGCGCTTGACGCGCAGGGCCATGTGACGGAAGCGACGGTGGCTAACGTATTCATCGTGCGCGGCGGCGTGCTTGTGACGCCGGGCGTTTCTTCGGACCTGCTTGAAGGCATCACCCGCGCGAGCATCCTTACGGTCGCGCGCGACGCGGGCATCCCCGTTGAAGAGCGCGCGATGGACCGCAGTGAATTGTACATCGCCGACGAAGCGTTCCTCTGCGGCAGTTCCGCGCGGCTGATCCCGATACTCTCGGTGGACAAGCGGCCGGTGGGCGGCAACGCGGGCGCGGGCGAGGCAGGGGCCGCCGGACCGATCACAAAGACATTGCTCGAAAAATATTCTGCGGCGCAGGAGGGGACCGACGGAGGAAAGTATAAGGAATGGAGGATGGAGGTGTAATAATATAACAAAGCATATGGCTGAAAAAATTTCCGGCGGTGTGGCGCATCCGCTGCCGGCAGACCTGAAAAAGGCGCTGCTCTCCGATTCGAAGGCGCTCACAAAATGGGAAGACATCACGCCGCTCGCGCGCAACGAGTGGATCTGCTGGACCATCTCGGTCAAGCAGCCTGAGACGCGCCGGGAGCACGTTGCGCACGTGCGCTCGGAGCTCAAGGAAGGCATGCGCCGCCCGTGCTGCTGGGTGGGCTGCACTCACCGGAAAGACAAGCCGCTCAGTCCTGCGCAGAAATTCGTCATGAGCAGGAGGGCGAAGAAATAAATATATTGTGCCCAGGGAGGGAGTCGAACCCTCACGCCCTTGCGAGCACGAGATTTTGAGTCTCGCGTGTATAACCATTTCACCACCTGGGCTTTGAACTACTTCGGCACAATTGATATTAGCCATTTATAAAGGTAAAATCAAGGTAATATGGCGCGTGTTATTGCTATCTGCAACCAAAAAGGCGGCGTCGGGAAGACGACCACGGCGGTAAATTTGGGCGCCTATCTTGCCGCCGCGGGCAAGCGCGTACTGCTCGTCGACTTTGATCCGCAGGCGAATGCGAGCTCCGCGCTCGGGCACAACCAGATGGCGGGCGAAGGGAGCGTCTATCACGGCATCCTGGACCAGATGACGCCCGAGCAGGTGATCAAGCCGAGCGTCATCTATAACTTCCACTATGTGCCCGCTGCGCCGCACCTGGCGGGCGCGCTCGTGGAGCTCGTGAACGTGCCCGAGCGCGAATATTTTTTGCGCAAGTTTGTGAACCGCGTGCGCCACAGCTATGATTACATTTTGATCGACCTTCCGCCGTCGCTCAGCCTGCTCACCGTGAACGGCATGGTGGCCGCGGACGAGGTGATCATCCCGGTCCAGACGGAGTATTACTCGCTGGAAGGGATCGGCCAGCTGCTCGAGACGGTGAATCTGATCCGCGACAATCTTGCGCATCCGATCAAGATCTCCGGCGCCGTGATCACGATGTATGACAAGCGCGAGCATCTTTCGCGCGAGGTTTCCAAGAATATCCGCCGCCATTTCCCGCACCACGTCTTTGAGGTGGAGGTGCCGCGCGCGGTCGCGCTTGCCGAGGCGCCGAGCTTTTCGAAGCCGATCATCTTGTATCGCCCCGACTCGCCGGGCGCGCAGGCCTACGAGCGCCTTGCGCAGGAAGTGATGGCGCAGGAAGAGGCGCTCGCGGCCGCCGTTGCGCCCGTGACAAGCGAAGGGTTCGGAAATTTTAACCTTTAACGGGACATCATCACCATGCTTGGAAAAGGACTCGAATCGCTCATACCGAAGAACAACAACCAAGGCGACGGCGCTCAGGCGAACAATGCCGGTGGTGAAAATATCTCCCAACCCCAGCCCCATCCCGGCTTCGTTCCTCCGGCACAGCCTGCCCAGCCGGTTTCGCAGCCTGTTCAGTCCGTGATGCCATCGCAAGAGCAGCGGCCGCAGCCGACGCCACAGCCACAGCCCCATCCTCAATCCCAGCCGGCGCGTGAATCGTATGTGCCGCCTCGCCGCGAGGAACCGGCTCCGCAGGAATCCATCTTCCATATCGAAACGGAAAAGATAACCGCGAATCCGGACCAGCCGCGCCGGCACTTTGACGAAGAGGCGCTCCATGAGCTCGCGAATTCCATCCGCGAGTTCGGATTTCTCCAGCCGCTCGTCGTGTCAAAGGTGGAAAAAGAAACGCCGACCGGCATCGCCGTGGAATATCAGATCATTGCGGGCGAGCGGCGGTTCATGGCGGCGAAGCTGCTCGGGCTTCCGCGCGTGCCGGTGATCATCCGCAACATCAATCTTGAGCGCGAGAAGCTGGAGCTTGGCGTGATCGAGAACATTCAGCGCGAGAATCTGAACCCGATCGAAATGGCGCGCGCGTTCCAGCGCCTTCAAGAGGAATTTCGCATGACCCAGCGCGAGATCGCGGCCAAGCTCGGCAAGAGCCGCGAAGTGGTGGCGAACGCGGTGCGCTTGCTTGACCTGCCGGAATACGTCCAGCGTGCGGTGGAGGAAGGCACCCTTTCCGAGAGCAATGCGCGGCTCCTGATCGCGATCGAGGATCCGGCGGAGCAGAAAAAAATGCTGGACGACATCGTGCAAAACAAGCTTACGACGCGCGACGTGCGCGAGCGCATCCAGCGCACGGCAGTGGCATCCGGCGGCACGGTGGCGCACCGGCGCGGCCGGCCGCCGCTCGTGGAAGTGCGCCTCGCGCCGGAGGTGAAGGCGCTTCAGGATGAGCTTTCAAGCTCCCTCGGCGCGCCGGTGGAGATCAGCAAGAATGCCAACAACGGCAAGATCACGATCACATTCTTCTCGGAGGAGGAATTGGAAGATATTTTGAGGAAGCTTGGAAAGGAGCAGGGATAGTTCGCATTTTGCTATCATATAGAGTATGAACCCTCGTGCCTCGCGCCATGGCTTTACCCTCATCGAGCTTCTCGTCGTCATCGCCATCATCGCCATCCTTGCGGTGGTCGTCGTCCTCACCCTGAATCCGGCCCAGCTTCTGGCCCAGTCCCGTGATGCAAACCGGGTCTCAGACATGGCAACGCTCCAAAGTGCTTTGAACCTCTATGTGACGGATCAGGCAGGGGCATCAACCTTCAATCTGGGTATTGCATCAGACACATATCCCTCTATCTATGACCCGAATGCCACCTCTACCGCAGGGGACCAATGCCAGGGGCTCAATATGGCATCATTCTCCACCTCTACCGGCCAGAACTGGCAATGCGCGGCATCCTCATCCTACCGGAGCGTGAACGATACGGGCTGGATCCCCGTGAACCTCTCATCCATCTCTGCAGGCTCTCCCGTGAGCAACCTTCCCCAGGACCCTACGAACCAGACCTCATCAGGCCTCTTCTACGCATACAATACGAATGGGTCCCAGTTCCAGGTCACTGCAGACCTTGAATCTTCAAAATACAAGGCACAATACGGGAATTCCCCGAATACCAGCTATTTCCCTGAGGTCATATCAGGAGGCACCCAGGGCATCTCTGCCTTGTACAACCCGTCAGGCCTCGTGGGCTACTGGCCGATGAACGAGGGGAGTGGATCTTCTACGATCGATGCCTCGGGCAATGGCAATACGGGGACGTGGACAGGCACGCCCATCGGATCCAATGGCACCTACTATACCGGAGGCAAAGTGGGAAGCTATGCGGGGGATTTTGATGGGAGCACGAATTATGTGACAACGACCTCCAACCTTCCCACTCTTACCACATTTACGCTTGCTGCGTGGGTGGACCTTTCGTCGTCCCCGGGAAGGGGATTTGTCCTGTGGGTGTCGCCCGCAGATATTGAAATCGATGGCGGAAATCTTAATTTCAATAAAACTGGCACCGGGGGAGTTGCATTGTCCACAACGGCCGGCGTCACGGTCGGCGCTTGGCATTTTGTGGCGGCGACATGGAACGGGTCAAGCCCGTATTTATATATCGACGGCGCCAACGTCACTCCCGGATCTTTTTCGTACGGCTACACCACGATCGGCGGCGCCTCTGGCGAAATAGGAGCTTACAACGCATCCTCGTTCTTTCCGGGATCCATTGACGATGTGCGCGTCTATGGCCGCGCGCTTTCTCCGGCGGAGGTGATGGCACTCTACGACTCGGAGAAATAGCGGGCCTTAGACCAGCCGATACGCCGCCTCCTTCACCCCTTTCACGCCGCGCAATTTTGCCACGAGCTTCTCGAGCTTTTTCTTGTCGGTGGAGCGCACTTCCACCCTGTCGGTGTGGAGCGGCTTTCCCTGCGAAGGTTCCGTGTGAAAGCTCAAAATCCCGATGTGCAGCTCTGCGATCGCGCCGGAGATGTCCTTGATGAGGCCGATGCGGTCCTCTACAGCCAGCTTGACCTCTGCGTGCGTCGAAAGGCCCGGCGATCGCGCGAACGCGTTCCGCTTGCGGAGCGCGAGGCGGATGTGGTCCCGCGCGATCGCGGTCTTTGCGAAGCGGAGCCAGTCCTCCGACGGCTTCTTCCCTTTTTGCATGACGATCTCCACGACGTCCCCGGACTTCAGGGCGTGATCAAGCGTGCTCATGGCGCCGTTCACCTTTGCCGCGACGGCGGAGTTGCCGATCTCGGAATGGACGTGATAGGCAAAGTCGATCGGCGTCGCGCCGGCGGGAAGGTCGATCACGTCGCCGCGCGGCGTGATGGCGAAGATGCGGTCGGTGAAGAAGTCGATCTTCATCGCGCGCACGAACTCTTCCGGATCGGTCGCGCCGCCGCCGAACCGTTCCTGCCAGTTCTTGAGCTGCTGCACCCACTCGATCTCCTGTGCGAGCTTCTTCCCGGAAACGGACATGCCTTCCCTCCGCTGCTTGTAGAGCCAGTGCGCCGCCACGCCGTACTCGTTTTCGTCGTGCATTTCCTGGGTGCGGATCTGGATCTCCACCTGTTTTCCTTCGGGGCCGATCACGGTGGTATGGAGGCTGCGATACGCGTTCGGCTTCGGCATGGCGATGTAGTCCTTGATGCGGCGCGGCACGGGCGGCCACAGTTCGTGGATGACGCCGAGCGCGGCGTAGCATTCGGGGAGCGTTGCGACGATCACGCGCATCGCAACGAGGTCGTGCACGCGGTCGATGTCCATGTCGCGTTTCAATAACTTTTTATATAGGCTGCTGTAGCGCTTGGCGCGCACTTCGACGTCGAGCGGCTTGATGTCGTGGGACTCAAGAAGGCGGCGCAGCTGCGGCTTTATCTTCTCCAGATACTTCGAGCGTTCCGCATATCGCGCCTTCGCGGCGGACACGAGCCACTCGTACTCGCGCGGATGGAGGTAGGGGAAGGCGAGGTCCTGCAATTCGCCGCTTACGTTGTGCATGCCGAGCCGGTAGGCGAGCGACGCGTAGATCTCGTCGGTCTCGAGCGCGATGCGCTTTTGCTTTGCGGGCGGCAGCGACCGCAGCGTCTGCATGTTGTGCAGGCGGTCGGCGAGCTTGATGAAGACGACGCGCAGGTCCTGCGACAGCGCGAGCACCATCTTGCGCAGGTTCTCCGCCTTGTTCTCCTCCGCTGCCTGCTCGCGCTTTTCGCTCTTTTTCTTTGCGGCGCGGCGCGGCGTTTCCTCTTCGCGGTATTTTATCCGTCCCAGCTTGGTGACGCCGTCCACGAGGAACGCCACTTCCGCACCGAACTCTTTCTTTATGGCGTCGATCGGTACGCCGGTGTCTTCAACGGTGTCGTGAAGGATCCCCGCCGCAACGGTCGCCTCATCGAGGTTCCAGGAGTGCAATATCTCCGCGGTCGCAAGCGAATGGTTGAAGTACGGCTCGCCGCTTTTCCGCTTCTGGCCTTCGTGCGCGCGCTCCGCGAACGCATAGGCGCGGCCGACCAGGCCCTGGGGCTCTTCTTGTGCCAGTTCTTTTATCGTTGCCATACGTTCCATTCTGGCGCGGCGCGGGAAATTTTACAAATCGCCGACGCGGCTGCCGGCATCATTTGGTGGCGTTGTACATCTCCTGGATCTCCGCGGCGGAAAGGGCCCGGTCGTATACGCGCACATCGTCCAGGTAGCCGTTATATTCCTGGAATGTCGCGTTATTGTTTGCGCCGACATCAAGCTGGGTGGCTGGCAATGCATTCACGTACGGATATGCCGTGACGCCCTGCGACGCGCCGTTCACATATGCGGTGAGGGAGGTTCCCTGGACGAACACGAACGTCAGGAACGTCCACGTGTTTGCGGGGACGACGTTGCCCGTGACCTGGACCCCTTGAAAACTCCCATTATATCCGGTGAACTCCACCGAGTAATATCCGCCTGCGGGGCCGTTAAGGTTGAATCCATAATTTTCATCTGTGACCGTGCCGTTCCGTACCATCCACCCTCCTGCGACCTGGCTGGAGTTCGGATCGGCCCAGAAGCTGACCGTGATCACCGTGCCAGCCGTGGCCGTCGCGTTGACGGGCGAAACCTTCACGAATTCCTGGTCGGATTGCGCCGGCGGATTGAAATAGAGGGAGCCCGGGCCGACCCGTCCGGGTGACCAGACCGGGAGCGATCCGCCGCCGTCGTACGTCAGGGTCCCGTTGTTCCCCGCGCCGCTCCCGTCGGCGGTCACCGTCCCCGTGCCTTCGTCAAGGGGCAGGTAAAGGGCAAGCCCCCGACCGGATGTGAGCGCCATGTTCGTCCCCTTTTCGTAGAGTTCGGGGTCGTTCCCTCCGTCGCTCGCCATGAGTGGCGCTTCCTTCTGCGATTCGAAGAACGCGGTGAGCCGATAGCCGCCGACGCCATCGGTCGTGTAGGTATAGTAAAGGTCCGTCGAGGTGGCGTTCGCCGGATCGACGGGCAATGACGAGATGATGCTTCCCGCGGAATAGCTGTTGAAGTTGATCGGCAGCCATCCGGTGCCGTCAACCCGCATGTACGTGGATGATGCCGCGCAATGGTAGGAGTATGTGGAAGAAGGGAGCGGCGGAAGGCCGAGGCCCTGGCATTGGTCTCCCGCGGTTGACGTCGCCAAAGGGTCAGGGATGGACAGGTAGACAACGGACGACGTTCCCATGAACATGGTCGACGGATTGCTTAGCGCATCGGAATAATACAACGACACGGCCTTGTTGAGCGTGGAGATGTCGGTGGCGCGGCGCGCGTCCCGGCTTTGGCGCAGGATCTGGGCCGGATTGATCAGGAAAACGACCGCGCTCGCCAGGATCGCGATGATGGCGACCGTGACCAGCAGCTCTATGAGCGTGAACCCCCGTCGTTGGACCGCTAAATGCCGGCGCATGATGTTTTCATTATACCATCCGGCGGCAACGGAGCTATTTCTTCGCGCGCGCCCTCTTGGGCTTCGGCGGATTCTCTTTCCAATTCTTGAACGCGGCTTGGAGTTCCTCATCGGATTCCGGCTTCTTGTTCATCACGAACGTGCAGTCGGGATAGCGCGTGCAGGCAAAGAACGGCTTGCCGCGGCCTCGGGATTTTTTCTCCACGATGTCGCCGGGTTTTTCGCGCCGCTCGGGCGACTCCAGGCAGTTCGGGCACTTGAATCCGGTCTTGTTCCAGATCTTCGAGATGCCTTTGCATTTGGGATAATCCGTGCAGCCAAGGAAGAAGCCAAAGCGGCCGCGTGTCACCTTCATCGGCTTGCCGCAGATCGGGCAGCGCTCGTCCTTTGTCTTTTCCTCAAGCGCCTTGATCTGCGCCGCTTCCTCCGGCATCGGGAGCGTGACCTTCACGCCGGGCTCCGGGCAGGCAAGGAATTTTCCCATGCGGCCGAACTTGATGATCATCGGCTTGCCGCAGTGCGGGCACGGCGTCGTGGATATCTCCACCTGCTTTTCCACGCTCGCTTCCTTTTCCGCCAGGTTCTTTTTGAACGGGCCGTAGAATTCGCGGCACACGTCGGTCCATTTCATCTGGCCCTCCGCTATTTCATCCAGTTCCTCTTCAATGTGAGAAGTAAATTTAACATCTACAATCTCTGGAAAATTCTCTACCAGTAAATCGTTTACCAGGGTTCCGATCTCCGTCGGCTTATATTTCTTATCCTCTTTTTCCACATAGCCGCGCTCCTGGATGGTGGAAAGCGTCGGCGCGTACGTGGACGGCCGGCCCACGCCTTCCGCTTCGAGCGCTTTCACGAGCGTGGCATCGGTGTAGCGCGCCGGCGGTTCGGTGAAATGCTGGACGCCCGCAGGATTTTCTTTGGAACCCTCCGCGGCGCCGCCCGCGGCAAGCGTGAGCGCCATGCCATTCTCCAGCTTCGGAAGTCCGCCCTCGATCTCCCCGTTCGCATCGTCATCTTTCCCTTCGGTGTATACGCGAATGAACCCGTCAAAGATGATGGTCTGGCCGTTCGCGCGGAATATCTCGCCGTGCGATGTGTCCGCCGCGATGTCCACGGCGGTCTGTTCGAGCGTGGCCTCTTTCATCTGCGATGCGATCGTGCGTTTCCAGATAAGGTCATAGAGGCGGAGCTCGCCGCGATCCTTCAGCCCGATCTGCGATCCTGACACTGCCGCGAGGTTCGTGGGGCGGATCGCTTCGTGCGCTTCCTGCGCGCCCTTGCTGCGGTTCGCGTAATAGCGCGGCGAGGGAAGCTGGTATTGTTTCCCGAACTCCTCGCCGATCACGTGCTGCGCTTGTGCAAGCGCGGATGCCGCGAGGTTCAGGCTGTCCGTTCTCATATACGTGATGTGTCCGTTCTCATACAAATGCTGGGCGATCACCATTGTCTGCTTCGCGCTGAAGCCGAGCTTGCGCGCCGCTTCCTGCTGGAGCGTGCTCGTGGTGAACGGCGGCGACGGATTCCGGCGCACTTCCTTCACCGCGATGTCCGCGATGCGGTATTCCGCGCCCTTGAGTCCCTCTATAATAGAGCGGGCGTCGGCGGCGCTTTTGATGCCCATCTTGCCGACCGCCTTCCCGTTGACGGAGTTCAGTACGGCGGGAAACGCCGATTTGCCTTTGGGCGGCAGGAAGGCCGCCTCGATCGTCCAATACTCCTCTTTATTGAAAGCCCGGATCAGGCGTTCGCGCTCCACGACGAGCCGCACTGCCACGCTCTGCACCCGTCCGGCGGAAAGCCCGTAGCGGATCTTGCGCCACAAAAATGGCGAGAGTTCATACCCCACGAGCCGGTCAAGCACGCGGCGCGCCTGCTGGGCATCGACGAGATTCACGTCCAGCGTATGCGGGTGCTCGAGCGCCTCCATGATCGCGTTCTTCGTGATCTCGTGGAACGCGATGCGCTCGTACGGCTTTGCCCCCGTCACGGCGCCCTTCGCGGTTTTCGTACCGTCGAGATCAAGGGCGCTCACGAGGTGCCATGCGATCGCTTCCCCTTCGCGGTCCTCGTCAGTTGCGAGGATCACTTTGTCCGCCTTCTTCGCGAGCGACTTCAAATGGGCCACGACCGGTTCGGCCTTCTTCGGGATCATGTAGCTTGGCGCGAAGTCATGCGCGATATCGATGCCGATCTTGCTCTTGGGCAGGTCGCGGATATGTCCGTATGAGGATTCGACCACAAATTCCTTTCCGACGAATTTGCCGATGGTTTTCGCCTTGGTGGGGGACTCGACGATGATCAGTTCCATATATATAGAGTGAATTGTTTATATTGTATACCCTGTGTCTGTTTCTTTGATCTTTCCTCTTATAAGAAGGAAGCTCAGGGCCTGATTGATGATTTGGGGTTCAAGTTTAGTCAACGAGACCAATTTGTCAACATCCGCCGCCGCCGAGATCTCCGTGAGGGCTTTTAAAATAAGCATTTCTTCGGGCGGCATGCCATCCGCCGCCCGCGCGGCTTCGCCCTTTTTATCAACATCATATGCCTCAAAAATATCATCGGGCGACGCCACCAGTTCCGCCCCTTGACGGATGAGCGCGTGCGACCCTTTGAAGCCGTCCACGGTGATCGCGCCGGGGACCACGAACACGTCGCGGTTCTGCTCCACCGCGTAGCGCGCCGTTGCGAGCGCGCCGGACGACTCCGGCGCCTCCACGATAAGCACGCCGCGCGATATTCCGCTCATGATGCGGTTCCGCTCGATGAACCGGTAGCTGAGCGGCGCCTCGCCCGGCGGATATTCCGATGCGAGCGTGCCGCCCGCCGCGAGCATCCGATCCGCAAGCCCGCGGTGCGAGTGGGGATAGACGTTGTCCAATCCTCCGGCGAGGACGGCGACGGTCGCGCCGTGGGCGTCGAGGGCGCCTTCATGCGCCGCCGCGTCAATGCCGAACGCCAGGCCGCTTGCGATCGCGAAGCCGACGGCCGCAAGTTCGCGCGCGAATTGACGGGCGATGCGCTTTCCGTCGGCGCTTGCGCGCCGCGTTCCCACGATGGCAACGCGCGGCGGCGCTTCCGTGCGTTGCGGCGCGAGCGTGCCGCCGCGCAGGTAGAGGGCGAACGGCGGATGGGGGATGTGCCGGAGCGTCTCCGGAAATTCCGCGTCTTCGCGCAGCGCAATGCGGATGCCCGCACGTTCCAGCCGCGCATATTCCCGTTCCGGATCGGGACCCGGCGCGCCGCTGCGCGCGAACGCGCGATATGCCGCTTCCCACGAAGCGGCGGCATTCCGGTATTTCTTTATGGTTGCATAGCCGCCGTGCGTGGCGGCGGCAATGGCGTGATAATAATAGTGGGCGTCGTTCATGGATTATTGAGCCTAGCAGAATATGCAAAAATCGCGAAATGTGGCTTAACGATGATTTAATAATTCTCAGTTCTGTTATAATGATCAGGTAATGGTCATACAGCGCTTTAGAAAGCAATTTTGGATCAGCTTCAGCGTCATTATCGTAAGCGCGATCGCTGCCGGCGTTGCTTTGAACTTCCTTTCCGGCGCGATCACCGCGCAGGCTTCCGCGATCGCGCGCGACCGGGGAGCGATCCAGGAGAAGACCGACGCGGTCGCGAACCTCGCCATGCTCGAGTCCGGCGCGGCCCAGGCGGCGCAATACCAGACAGCGATCGACCAGCTTTTCCCGAGCCAGTACCAGGTGGTGACGTTCACCCAGTGGCTTTCATCCCTTGGGCAGAAGTACGGCGTCGCGACCAATGCCGCGTTCCAAGGGGCGAGCGTGCCGCCGTCGGGGAGCGACCCCGGAAGCGCGCAGTTCTCTTTCAGCGCCCAGGGTACTCCGCAAGCGCTCAGCGCATTTCTCGATGGCATGAACGAGCGGTCATCCGGCTTTCTCGTATCGCTCACCTCGTTTGACGTGACAGGATCCGGAGGGGAGGAAACCATGACAGGGCAGGGCATGCTGTTCTTTAAATGACCGCTTCCGCATGAAAAAATTCTTACGCCATCATCCAAGCGTTGTGATCGGGGCCCTCGCGATAATTTTTGTCGCGGCGCTCTTCGCGGCATATTCGTGGGCGATCAACGATGTGTTCATGGCGCTGCACACCGCGCTCGCGACGCCACGTTCGGAGAGCGTGAGCGGGTTCGACCTTGCGAGCGCGTCAAAGCTGGACCTTCGCGGATTGGTAAGTTCCTCGTCCCTATCAGCGTCGGCGCCGCAGACAGCGAGCGCGACCGCCTCCTCCACGCTGCCGACGCCATAATAACGGGGATCGTAGGGGCGCGCGGCTATTGAAAAAATCCGGACAACCCCGTATCATGAACCATGCCTTGGCCGCGCCGGGCGCGATTAGCTCAGTGGTAGAGCGTCACATTGACATTGTGAAGGCCGGAGGTCCGATCCCTCCATCGCGCACATATGATACGCTTGCGGTCCGGACACTTCTGATGTAAAAAAGAGTGTGGCCGCTGCGATTGCGCGTGTAGCTCAGTGGTAGAGCATTTCACTGATAATGAAAAGGTCGTAGGTTCGATTCCTACCACGCGCACAAACAAAAATGTCCGAGCCGAAAACCATCTTCGAGAACAAGGACTTTGTCGTTGTCGATAAGCCCGCGGGGCTCATGGTGCACGCGGCGCGCGTGAGCGGGCGGCGGCGCGGCAAGAAGGGCAGCGCGGATGAGCTCCGCGCCGTCGAGCCGACGCTCGTCGACTGGCTCCTCGTCCGCTATCCGGAAATAAAAAACGTAGGTGACGATCCATCGGTGCGGCCGGGGATCGTGCACCGGCTCGACAAGGCGACGTCCGGCGTGATGATCGTCGCGCGGACACCGGCGTCGTTCGAGCGGCTCAAAAAACTTTTCCAGGAGCACCGCATGGCGAAGACATATTTCGCGGTGGTGGAAGGCGCTCCGAAAGGTAAAAAGGGGACCATCGATGCGCCGATCGGGATAAAAAGCGGCTCGCTCAAGCGGAGCATCCATTCGTCGAAGATGGCAAAGCCGGCCGTGACGGAGTATTCAGTGGTAAAGGAGCTCAGCGGGGGCGGCAACGATGCTGCTCGGCGGACGCTATTGATGGTAAGCCCGAAGACGGGGCGAACCCACCAGATCCGCGTGCATCTCGCGAGCATCGGACACCCTATCGTAGGGGACGTGCTGTATGGGAAAAAGACAGGCGCTCCCCGCCTGATGCTCCATGCCTCCGCGCTCGCGTTTTCCGACGGTGCCGGGAACCGGTTCGAGTTCGAGGCGCCCCTGCCGGAAGATTTCGCCATCCGCCCATGACAAGCCACTTATCCACAGGGCAGAAATGGCCGATGCCGTATAATATATTTATAGAGAAGTACGGAAAGGTCGAGTTTCTCTAACAACGCGTAAAATACCGATCATGAAAATTAACAGGAAGAAAAAGGGCTTTACCCTCATCGAACTTCTCGTTGTCATTGCGATCATCGCGATCTTGGCGGTCGTGGTCGTTCTTACTTTGAATCCTGCCGAACTTTTGCGCCAGGCGAGGGACTCAAACCGTATCTCCGACTTCGCGACGCTGAAGAGCGCCTTGTCGCTGTACGCGACGGACGTATCGACTTCGACGCCGATGTATGGAGCACAATCCGGCGCCAGTGCGTTGAACCTCTATGCTTCGTATCCGACTGCTTCGTCATCAGCTTTCTTCAATACTACGGGCACATGGGGATTCTTGGGCGGTGAGACAACAGTGACTTCCACCAATACCAGAGCGGTTGATGGATCAGGCTGGATCCCGGTTAACTTGAATGCGATCAGTTCGGGTGCCCCGATCAGCAGCTATCCAGTCGATCCTTCGAACACAGGTGGAAACCTGTATGTTTATGCTGCATCAAGCACCGTTTTTAAGCTCGCCACTAAAATGGAGAGCCAGAAGTATGGAGGAGCAACAAGTGTTTCGAACGTCACTCAGGGTGATGGGGGTAATAGTTCAAGCACTTACGAGGCAGGAACGAACCTGACCCAACTGTAATCGCTTTCGGAACGTATCCGCAAAAAGCGCCGGAAAGACCGGCGCTTTTTGTTTTGCCGTGCGCTTTGGTATGATTAACCTACAGTCATACTCCATGAAACTCCCTATCTCCCCGGATCAGCTCAAAAAATTATTGATCGAGCAGAATCTCATCGCCCCCGAACGGTTCGATGATCTGTATCAGGAGGCCGACCGCAAGAACCAGAGCGTGATCGACGTCCTTGTCTCGGAAAAGATCGTCGAGCACAGCTATCTGAACGACCTCATCGCGTCCCTGCTCGGCGTGCCGCGTGCGGACTTTACGCTCAAGCCGGTGGACAAGGAGATGGTAAAGCTGCTTTCGGAGTCGGTGGCGCGCCAGCGCCAGGTGATCGTTTTCGGCAAGGAGAGCGATGGGACGTTCGATGTCGCCATGACCGATCCGTCGGACCTTGAGACACGCGAATTCCTTGCGCAGAAGCTGGGCGGCAAGATAAAGCCGTTCCTTGCCTCGCCGGAGGACCTTGACCGCGGATTCTCCGTCTACGGCTACGAGCTTGGCCAGGATTTCAAGAAGATAATAGAGGACAACGTACGCGCTTCGCTCGTCAGCCAATCCAAGGATGCCAAAGAGGCCGCCGGCGACCTTCCCATCGTCGGCATCGTGGATAACATCCTGTCGTACGCGCTCGCGTCGCGCGCGTCGGACATCCACATAGAGATCCTCGAGGAATCCACGTTCATCCGCTACCGCATCGACGGCATCCTGTACCAGATCATGGACGTCACGAAGGCCATCCATCCTGGCATCGTTGCGCGCATCAAGCTGCTTGCGGGATTGAAGATCGACGAACACTTTGCGCCGCAGGACGGACGGTTCCGCTATCAGCTTGGCGGCCAGACGATCGACGTCCGCGTTTCCACGATGCCCACGTTTTACGGCGAGAAGGTGGAAATGCGCTTGCTCGAGTCGTCGCAAAAACCGCTCTCGCTCGAAGAGCTCGGCATGACGCCGGAGGTGGCGCGCCTTGTTTCGGACAACCTTAAGAAATCCTACGGCATGCTCATCTCGTGCGGCCCGACCGGTTCCGGCAAGACGACCACGCTCTACGCGCTCATGAACATGCTCAACCGTCCCGAGGTGAACGTGACGACGGTGGAGGACCCGATCGAATACAACATGCGCTACGTCAACCAGACGCAGATCAATCCACAGGCCGGGGTCACCTTTGCGTCCGGATTGCGCGCGCTTTTGCGCCAGGACCCGAACATCATCATGGTCGGTGAGATCCGCGACGCCGAGACGGCCGATATCGCCGTGCAGGCCGCGCTCACCGGACACCTGCTGCTTTCATCGCTCCACACGAACGATGCGCCGACGGCGATCCCGCGCTTCTTTGACCTCAACATTCCGCCGTTCCTCGTGAGTTCGGTGCTGAATCTCATCATCGCCCAGCGTCTCGTGCGCAAGGTCTGCCAGACCTGCATTTATTCCTATGACGCCGAGCCGGATGTCCTTGAAACGCTGAAGAAGCAGTTGAAGGGGAACGGCCTTGATCCGGAGAAGGTACATCTTCCGAAGACGCTTTACGCAGGCAAGGGATGTTCGTCGTGCGGCGGGACGGGATATCGCGGACGGCTTGGCATCTATGAGGTGCTGGAGGTGAACGAAAAGATGAAGGAAATGATCGTAAAGCCGGAGTTCGATCTTGAAGGCACGCGGGCGGCGGCGCAGGCGGCGGGCATGAAGACCATGTTCGAGGACGGCCTGCAAAAAGTGGAGGTGGCGCTTACGACGCTCGAGGAGGTGCTGCGCGTGATCCGGGAATAGGAAAAGTTATACACAGCGACTGATGGCGCTTTGGTGGCACCCTTAGTACTATATATGTATGAAATATAAACCTATGTCTGTCAAAAGGTTTGTCCTTGTGGCATCCTTTTTTGCGGCCGCGTTCCTTTTAATAAATAACCAGTCGGCACACGCGGCAGCGTCGAACGTGTATATCGCCCAGAGCGCGGCAGGTTCCGGAAACGGTTCGAGCTGCGCGAACGCATACGCGTACAGCTTCTTTAACAGTTCCGGCAACTGGGGAAGCGGCGCGAGCCAGATAGGTCCCGGCACCACGGTCCACGTCTGCGGCACGATCTCCGTCGGCGCAAACCAGGAAGCGCTTGTCTTCAATGGCAGCGGCACGAGCGGCAGTCCGATCACGCTGTATTTTGAGAGCGGCGCGGTCCTTACGTCGCCCGAATGGCCTGCCGATGGCTCCGGTGGCGCCATCGACCTTGGAAGCCACAGTTATGTCACCGTCAATGGAAACGGCGGAACCAACGGAATGACGGAGGGCGTCATCCAGGCAACATCGAACGGCGATTCCAACGCGCACTGCATCAGCGGGTCGTGCACGTCTCATGGCGACAGTAACGGCATTGAAGCGGACGCGGGCGCGGAGAACGTCACGATTGAAGGACTCACCATTAGCGACATGTATGTTGCGGTAAGCGGTGTCTCGGGCGGGGGAGGCGGCAGCTGCATGTATAACAACGGCAATGTGAGCAATTGGACGATCACCGATAATATCATGCACGATATGGGGTGGTGCATCAGTCTCCAGTATAATGGCGGCACGTCATCAAACCTCACGATCTCCGATAACAACATCTATAACATTGACCATGGCATCGCGCTCGGCAGCGGATCTGCGGGTGAAACGTTAACGAACGTCAATGTCTACGGCAACTACATCCACGACTATTCCAACTGGGATACCGGCGCTGCCGATGTATGGCACCATGACGGTATCCATATCTGGGGCTACAACGATGACGGTTCCGATCCGATCAGCAACGTCAACATCTACGACAACACATTCGGCGGGAGCGTCGGCACGAATCCGACGGCGCAGATCTTCATTGAGCGGAACGGCGGAAACACCAAGAACGTCAGCATCTATAATAACCTTGTCATGGATACCGGCGCCGGTACCGATAACGACGGCTTGATCACTACCGGCCAGGACGGAGGATACAAGATATACAACAATACGATCGCGTGCACGAACCCGAACAACCAGGATATCGCGGTTGGAACTTCGAACTCCCCGAACATCACCTTCATCAATAACCTCGTGAGCGGCTGCCAGCTTGGCTTGATGTATCTGGGCGGCGGCAGCGTCGCGTCGGGTCAGATCCATAACAACATTTATACGGGTGGGCCCGGGAATTGCTCACAGGGAGGCGACGACTGCTTCGATTACGGCAGTTCCGGCTGGTACGGCTCGTTTTCGACCTGGGAGTCGCAGACCGGCGAGACGAATTCCACCTACGTTTCAACGGCGAACATTTCTTCCCTGGGCGTGCCGCAATCCGGCTCTCCTGCCATCGGCGCCGGCGCGAACCTGACGTCGCTCGGCATCGGCACGCTTGATTCCGACATAGCCGGCGTCGCCCGGCCTTCTTCGGGCGCATGGGATGTCGGCGCATATGAGGTTTCGGCTGGTTCCGGCGGCGGGGGAGGCGGCACCACTGTTTCCGCGCCCGGCATCACGAGCGCGCTTTCGGTCTCCGCAACGGCCGGCAGCTCCTTCAGCTACCAGATCGGCGCTTCGAACAGCCCCACCTCGTATGGTGCGAGCGGCCTTCCGTCCGGACTCTCGGTGAACTCCGCATCGGGATTGATCTCCGGCACGCCGTCGTCCGCGGGGACATATTCCGTGACGATCTCCGCTTCGAACAGCGGCGGCACCAGCAGCGCAACGCTCACTCTCACGGTCGCATCCGCTGCCGTCACAAAGTACACTCTCGCGGTCGCAAAGGCAGGCACGGGCAGCGGTACGGTAACCGGCGGCTCTATAAACTGCGGCTCGACCTGCTCTGAGTCGGCGAATGCCGGCACGAGCGTCACGCTCGCCGCCTCGGCCGCCTCTGGATCCACATTCTCCGGATGGTCAGGCGCGTGCACGGGAACGGGAACGTGCGCCGTTACCTTGAATGCCGCCACGAATGTCACGGCGAACTTTACCCTCCAGACCGCGGCGCCTTCGGTCCCCGTCGTGACGAGCGCCCTTTCCGCGAACGGCACCGTAGGATCGTCGTTCGGTTACCAGATCACGGCGATCAACAGCCCGACGACCTATGCGGCCGTCGGCCTCCCCTCCGGCCTGTCCGTGAACTCCGCGAATGGCGTCATCTCCGGCACTCCTACTTCCGCCGGCACATATAATGTGACCCTGAACGCGAACAATGCGGCAGGCGTCGGCACTGCCACCCTGAAGATCACGATCGCGGCACAGGTTACCTCGGTCAACTACACGCTTACCGCTACGACCGCGGGAACCGGCTCGGGCAGCATGACAGTGGCCGGCCAGAGCTGCGGCTCATCCTGCACCGCGACGGTGACAGGGACCTCGCAGGGTCCTGTGAGCGTGACGGTCACCGAGACCCCCGCCTCGGGATCCACATTCTCCGGATGGTCAGGCGCGTGCACCTCGACATCATCAAGCTGCACGTTTACGATCACCGGCAACTCGACCATTACCGCCAACTTTACCGGCTCAACTTCCACCCCGCCGCCCGCTTCTTCGGGAAGCTGTTCAACGATCGGTTCTGGCTGGACGAATGTCCCCATCACATCGGAGACAAGCGGAATCTTTACGGTCTCCTTTGACGCCACGCCGGCGGCGAACGACATTGATGCGGTGACCGGGCTCTCGACGAGCGCCGCATCGCAGTTCACCGACATGGCCGCTATCGTCCGCTTCAACACATCGGGAGACATTGATGCGATCGACGGGCCGAACTACTTGGCGGCGAGCACGCTTCCGTATCAGGGAGGAATCACATACCACGTCACGATGACGGTGAACCTGGGCACAAAGACCTATTCAGCGACCGTGAGCTCCGCGGGCCATGCGACGACGACCGTCGCGCTCAACTATCCGTTCCGCGACACGCAGGCGGCCGCCTCGTCCATCGCGTATCTCGATGCGCATGATGATGCGGGAACCCAGACCGTCTGCAACGTGATCGTGGGCACCACGAGCGGCGGTTCGACCACGCCGCCCTCGGGTTCATCGCCCGCGATCACGAGCCCGCTTACGGCGAATGCCACCGTGGGATCGTCGTTCAGCTACCAGATCGGCGCAAGCAACTCCCCGTCGTCGTTCACCGCGACGGGCCTTCCGAACGGCCTTTCCATCAGTAACTCCGCCGGCCGCATCTCGGGAACCCCGACAAGCGCCGGCACGTATGCCGTGACGCTCGGCGCCGTGAACGGTTATGGTACCGGCATGGCCACGCTTCAGATCACGATCGCTGCCGCACAGGCCTCCACTCCCACTCCGACCCCGGTCAACTTCACCCTTACGGCCTCGAGTGCGGGAACCGGCTCGGGCAGCATGACAGTGGCCGGCCAGAACTGCGGCTCATCCTGCACCGCCACGGTGAGCGGCACGTCGAACGGTCCTGTCGCAGCGATCGTCACCGAGGTCCCGGATCCAGGTTCGATGTTTGCCGGATGGTCCGGCGCCTGCTCGGGCACGCAGAGCACCTGCACGCTCGCGCTGAACTCGGACGCGTCCGTGACGGCGACGTTCAACTCGACCGTCTCAAATCCGACATCGACGACATCAGCGGCGCCTTCCCTCACGGGCCTTGGCCCGATATCCGGTCCTGTCGGCACGTCGGTGACGGTCACCGGCGCCAACTTTGGCAACGCGAACACGGTCCTCATGAACGGCCTTGTTGCCGCAACGGATGTTTCGTCGGACGGTTCGTCGCTCACCTTCACGATACCGTCATCGCTCACCCCGAATTGCACGAACGGCGGGGCATGCCCCGCGTATGCGGTGCTCGTGACCTCGAACTCGTATACGGTGAGCGTCCTCACGAACGGCCAGACGAGCAACTCGCTCACGTTCACGGTAAATACTGCGGGATCTTCCACTGGCTCGGGTTCAGGCTCGGGATCGGGCACCGGCACCGGCACAGAAACCTCATCGACGATCGTCCTTCCGACGACGATACAGGGTCTTCAGGCGCTCATCGCTTCTCTCGAGGCGCAGCTCGCGACGCTCGAGGCGCAGGTGAATAATTCCTCCCATACGTTCTCCCGCGACCTCCATTACGGAAGCTACGGCAGTGATGTCCAGGCCCTCCAGGAATTTTTGAACCAGAACGGCTACCCGGTTGCCTCGTCGGGCCCCGGCTCTTCCGGCAACGAGTCGGACTACTTCGGCTCCGGAACGCAGAGCGCGCTTGCCGCGTACCAGCAGGCGCACGGGATCAGTCCTGCATCGGGATACTTCGGTTCGATCACGAGAGGATACATCTCCGGACAAAACTGACGTCTTTTCCCACAAGAGAACGGCCCGATGGGGCCGTTCTCTTGTGGTATCATGTAGATATGCTGTTCCATTACGTTGCCGCAGACGAAGCGGGGAAGATGGAGGAAGGGGAGCACGAAGCGGACACGCTGGCTGACGTCCTTCGTTTTCTTGGCGGCAAGCAATTGCGTCCGGTATCGGTAAAGCCGATGCAGAAGGTCAAGGTGGGGTTCTTTAAAAGTTTTTTCGGCGGGATCAACACGTCGGACAAGGTGTTCCTCACCAAATATCTTGCGCTCATGCTTCGCGTGGGTACCGACCTCCTTTCGGCGATCAATATTCTCATCCTCGATTTCGACAAGCCGTCCATGCGCAATTTTCTCCTCGAAGTGCGCGACGACCTGAGCAAGGGGCAGCCTTTCTATATGTCATTCGCGCGCCATCCGAAGGAATTTTCGCCGACGGTCATCAATCTTATAAAAGCGGCGGAAGCGTCGGGGACGCTTCAAAAAACGTTCGAAGACCTGAGCGTTTCACTTGAAAAGGAGGCGGAGATACGGAGCAAAGTGCGCTCGGCGATGATCTATCCGATCGTGCTCGTGTGCATCGCCACCGGCATTCTCACGTTCCTCGTGACATTCGCATTGCCGAAGGTCGCGAATGTGTTCTCGCAGAGCGGCATCAATCCGCCGTGGTTCTCGCAGATCGTGTTCACCGTCGGCCTGTTCCTTGGCGCGAACATATTCATCATCCTTCCCGGGGTCGTCATCCTCGTGGCAGTGCTCGTATGGGTGTCCACGAAGACCAACGCAGGGAAGAAGGTCGCGAGCCGCGTCCTTACCCAGCTTCCCCTTGTCCGCACGGTGTATCACGAGATCGCCGTCCAGCGCATGGCGTCGACCATGAGCTCGCTCATGAAGGCCGGATTGCCGATCGTCCAGACGATCGAGATCGCCGCCGAAACGGTGGGACTCGACTCATATCGGTCCGCGCTGCTCCGGATCGCAAACGAAGGATTGAGCAAAGGGCTCACGATCGGCGAAGCGTTTCGCCGGGAAACGGTGTTTCCAAAGATGGTGTCCAACCTCGTCGCCATTTCGGAAAAGGCCGGCCACCTTGAAGAGGTGCTGGATACGCTCGCGCAATTTTATGAATCGAACATCGACGGCAACATCAAGGCGCTCGTGTCGCTCCTTGAGCCCGCGATGCTCCTTGTGATGGGCGTCATGGTCGGCGTCATCGCCCTTTCCATCATCGTGCCTATCTACCAGCTTACTACTTCGTTCTAAGCGCATGCGCAAAGGGTTCACGCTCATCGAACTTATTGTCGTGGTCGGGATCATGCTCGCCGTGAGCGCGGTGGTCTTTTCCAATCTCGCGGGGGAGCGGACGGAGGCCGATCTTACCGCGACGACCCAGCAGGTCACGACGCTCCTGCGCGAAGCGCAAACCGACGCGATGACGCAGGAAAACAATTCGCAGGCAGTTGACGCCGCGTGGGGCGTCCATTTTTCGAACGCGACCGCGACGGCGCCGTTCTATGCGCTTTTTACCGGAAGCTATTCGCAGAGCAGCACGGTCAGTTCTTATCCGCTTCTTTCGACCGTCGCGTACCAGACCTCCACCCTCCCCGCGGGAGCGACGCTCGACGTGATCTTTTCCCCCGTCACCGGGTTCCCGTCCGCTTCCGCGACCATCGGGTTCTACATGCCGAAGGAGAATACGGCATTTTCGTCCACCATCGTGGTCGCGCCCACGGGCGCGGTCAGCTATTAGCATCGGTGCGCCCCGGGCCGCCGATGTGATAAAATGAGAGCATGACCGTTCACTCCCGCCGCGGGCAGTCCATCACGGAGGTGCTGATCTCGATCGCGATCGCCGGGATATTCGCCGCCGGCGCCGCGTCGATCATCGCGCCCGCCCTGCGCGAGAACAGCCAGGCGGGAAAGATCCAGCAGGCCGCGACGGAGGCGCAATCCCTGCTTGCCGGCGTGCGCGTATGGTCGGAAGCGAACTGGAGCAACGTCCTTTCCCTTGCGACCGGCACGGCGAGCGACTATTACCTGATCACATCGTCAACGCCGTACACGGCGACGTCGGGAGTCGAGTCGATCGTCATCGGCACGACGACATACACGCGATATTTTTATCTGACCGATGCGTATCGCGCGAGCGGCGGCGCGATCTCCAACGCGTCCTCGGGGAACACCTATGATCCCTCCACCAAGCAGATCACCGTGGTGTATGGATGGGCGGGCTCGGCGACGGGCACAATGAGCGCGTATCTCACCCGGAACGGCGATGTCACGTTCCTTCAGACGGACTGGTCCGGCGGCCCCAATCCGGGCAGGGTGGCGACCACCGTCGGCAGCCAGTTTTCCTCGTCCTCCAATATCGACTACACGGACATATCGGGTTCGATATCCATCCCGCTGAACTCCATAACGGACCAATACGGCACGTGGGTGCTCGTTCCCGGCAACAGCACCTTCGGGACCCCGAACTTTTGGGTCATGAAATATGCGGCGGTCTGCACCAATGGCAGCGGAAGCGTCGTGAATACGCCCTCTGATGACGGGGGCTACGATGATGCTTCCAAGAATTGCACATCCGCAAATAGCTTGCAGATCGGCTCGTTTCCCGGCGGCGACCCCATCGTGGATGTCTCTCATACGAGCGCCTCTTCTTACTGCCAGTCCATCGGCGCGCATCTTCTCACAAACGACGAGTATATGACGATCGTGACGAACGCCGCAAACCAGGGTTCCAACTGGACAGGGGGCAGTGTCGGGTCCGGCGGCATATATATCGGCAACGCGAACAATCCGGAGCCGTACCCCGCTGGTTCAAGCGATGCGAACGGCTATGCGGGTGAATCGGACCTGACCGTCACATATACGAACGACGAGCGGCGCACGTTCACGCTTTCGAACGGGAGCATTGTCTGGGATATGTCCGGCAATGTTTGGGAGGATGTTTCCCGGAGCGTGAACGACTCGGGTGACGCCACGACCACCATGTCCATGCCTTCCTGTTCCGATAACTATAACGGGTGGGAAGATTGCCAGTTCGGCAATTCGACGATCCCTTATATCACGTCGTATACCTCGGACCTCACGCAGCTTATGCTCGCGCCGCCGAACTCTTCGTGGAATTCGTCCCAGAATGTCGGCGTGGTCCAAACGTACGGCTCGGGCGGGAATCAGGGGGCCGCCGGCTTTGCCCGTGGCGGCAACGCTGACGACGGCTCGAGCGCCGGCGCATTCGCGTTCTTTCCGGTGGATCCGAGCGGCTCCGGCAATTGGCTGGGCTTTCGCTGCTCGCGCTGATACTATAAGGATATGAGAACGACCATCGCCGGCAGCAAGAGCAAGCGCTGTTCCATCCGCTCCGGGCTGTTCTTTGTTTGCGCCGCGATCGGCGGCATCTTTTTCGCGTTCGCGTTTTCCCCGTCGCGCGCGCTTGCCGCGACGAATATAAATGCGACCTCGTCGCAGCACTCTGCGTGGAACGACGAGATCGGCTGGATAGATTTTTACAGTACCGGCAATGTGACGGTGGGATCAAGCCAGCTCACGGGCTATGCAAGCTCATCGGCCGGCCCGATATCCCTGGATTGCGCCACAAGCCCGTCGGGGAACATCTGCTCGTCCAGCGAATATGACGTCTCGAACGATGGATCGGGAGATCTTTCGGGGTGGGCGTGGAACGACGAGATCGGCTGGATATCGTTCTATTGGGGGAACGCGTCCGCAAATTCCGCGGCCACAACGACCGCGCTTTGCCAGTCCTACGGTTCATATTGCGGCGTTTCCATAAACGGCTCAGGCGTATTCCAGGGGTGGGCGTGGAATGACGACGTGGGATGGATCGATTTCAATTGCGCCAACGTTTCCGAGAGTATCTGTTCAACATCCAACTTCGAAGTCGCGACATCGTGGGCCCCGCAAGCGGCGACAGGGACCCTCGATTCTCAGACGTTTGACACCGGCGTCGCTGCCGGCGCGCAGCTGAATTCGGTCACGTGGTACGGCTCTTTGCCTGCGGGCACATCCGTGGCATTTCAGATCGCCGTGAGCAACAGCTCGAGCGGTCCGTGGAACTTCCAGGGCACCGACGGCACTTCGGCAACGACCTATCCCACCCTTGAGGGGGTTCCCACGCCGCTGACCAATTATTCATCCCTCAGCGGACGCTATTTCCGATACCGCATCATCCTCACTTCCGATCTCGCGCAGACGGTTTCGCCGCGTGTTGACTCGGTGATCGTCAATTGGAGCCCATAAAAAAGCACCGCCCTATGTTATAATTGAAAATATGAAAAGAGGATTCACGCTTGTTGAAATGCTCATCGCGATCGGTCTGTTCACCATCATCGTGGTCTCCCTCATCGCGATCCTGACGGTGGTGGTACAGGTGCAGGTGCGTTCTTCGTCCGCCGCCGCGGTGGATCAGGAAAGCCAGTTCCTCCTGCAGAAACTGCAATATTATATCGGCACTGCAAGCATCGTCGACATTGTAACCTCCACTCCGACGTCTACCCTCAAGCTTCAGGTGGCGAGTTCGTCGCTCGACCCGACCTATATCACGCTTGCGAGCGGCACCGTATACCTTCAGCAGGCGAGCGGCACGCTCCAGGCGCTCACTTCCAACCGTGTCACGGTCTCAAATCTTTCGTTCACGCGCCAGTCCAATCCTCCCGGCCATGACCTGGTGAGCATTTCGTACGCCATGTCGTACAACACAGTGAACGTCAAACAGGCGTTCAGCCAATTGTTCCAGACGGCGATCGAACATGTTTCCGCCGCCACGTTCGACACCGGCGTATATCCGTCGGTGAACGGTTCCGAACCGCTCGGCGCGAGCGGCCAGGCATGGAGTTCCATAAACGGCACGATAGATTTCAGCGGAAGCAATGTGGGGATCGGCACGCTTTCGCCCGGACAGGCGCTCGAAGTGAACGGCGGCATCCGGCTGAATCCGAGCGGTTCGGAGCCGGCGTGCAACAGCAGTTCGAGCGCGCGCGGGACGCTGTGGTTCCAGGCCGGCGGGGGAGGTAAGGATTCCCTCTATCTTTGCGCGCAGAACAGCGGCGGGACGCTTGGCTGGCAGCAGATATATTAACGATAAATGATATACTGGATGTATGAGCAATAGACAAAAAACTCTGGCACTCGTCGTCGCGGCGCTCGTGATAGTGGCCGCGGGCGCGTGGGTGTGGATCTCATATGACCATAACGGAACTGAAGGCGGTTCCGGAGGGTCTGTTGCGACAGGGACGCCGACCTCGGCGACGCGCGCGCCGGTTCCCGCGGGTACGGTCGTGCCGAACGAGGGCGCGACCGATACGCCGGCCGGTGTCGCGGTTCCCGCGGTGCAGAGCATCGGCGACCCGTCAGGCAATACGAGCTACCGCAGTTTCAATATCACCGCGCAGGGCGGCACGTTCTCGCCGGCGACGATTGCGGTGAATGAAGGTGATACCGTTGACCTTGAAATAACCGCTGCCGACGCGGCCTATTCGTTCACGCAGCCGGATTACGGGTTCAATGCCGCGATCGCCAAGGGCAAGACCCAACGTATTCAGTTCCAGGCATTACAGACCGGCGACTTCATTTTCTATTGCGGATCATGCGGCGGCCCGGCGAAAGGTCCGGTCGGGCACATCATCGTAACGGCAAAACAATAGCAACGCATCATGAAGAAAAAGATCATCACCATCAGCGCGGCAGCCGCCGTTTTCGGCGGGATCTTTGCCTTTGCGTTCAACGCGCTCGCGTTCGTGGGACCGACGCAGAATCCGCCGGGCGGGAATGGGGCATTTGCGAGCGACAGTTCCAATAACCTTGCCATCGGCACTTCGACGACGGCGTCAACGACGAAATTTTTGGTGATTGGCGCGTCGAATGACGCAAGCACCTACGCCATAGCGATAAAAAGCAGCAATGCAACCCCGCTTCTGCTTGTCCGTGACGACGGAGCGGTATCTATCGCCACCACGACCGTGACCGCCGGGAGCACGGTCATCGGCAACAACCTCGTCGTGGGCGGGACCGTGACCGCGAGCGGATTAGGAGGGTCCACCATCAGCGCGGGAAATGTTTCTGCCGGACAGTTCGGTTCCAATACCGGAGGCGGGAACTTCAGCTTTCCGGCGGCCGTGAACGTATCCGGTACCCTTTCCGCCGCGAGCGGGACGTTCACTGGTCCCGTCAGCATCAACACATCCACCCAGCGTGGAGTGTTTACCGTCGCCACAGGGAGCTATGGAATGTTCGAGGCGACGAACGGCAATTTTGAAATCTACAACAACCAAAGCAGCCCTCTCGCTCCTGTGGCCGCTCTTGATATAGAAGGCGTAAATAGCAACGGCATCACAGACCTTCTTGCGCTCCACAACAATTCGGGAGGTACTGGGAACGGCGCAGGAATTGTGTTCAGCGCTGTGGGAGGGGGTTGGGCAACGGAAGCGGAAATCCATCAAGTAAGAACCAGTCTTGTCGGCAGCTACGATGCGGATTTGGTTTTTCAAACAGATAGGAACAATGTTTTGACGGAAGACGCCCGCTTCACGAGCAACGGTTCCCTTGACGTGAATACCACCTCGACTTCCCTTGGGGTGGGCATCAACGACAATGGGTCTGAAATCGTAACAGGAAAACTGTACGACGGGTCGGGGAACGCATATGCAACTTCATCATCGGTGACCTTCAATATCTATAACGCGACGACAACGGTGCCGTACAGCCTCTCCAAGATCTATACTGCCAATGCAAAGACGGTCGTATCGGTCTCGTGCTCCGAATACGCATCGGCGACGACGACCGTGCAGCTTTTCTACACTACTTCCACGGCAAATACGACGGGGCCGGTCGTCCTGTCGTCCATTGCATGCGGCCATGCAGGCGCTTCTACGGCGTCGTTCACCAACGCGACGATCCCCGCGGGCGGGTATCTGTTCAGCAGCGTGACCGCGACCGCCGGAACTCCTACGTGGACGACGGTGAATGTCGCCGCAGCTTCGCAATGATGAAGAAGGGATATTTCATTCTGGCTTTTGCGCTTACGGTCGTCGCGTGCGTGGCGGTGGTGATGGGGTTGCGGGAGAAGGCCAGTGCGACCGGCATCACATTTGTGCAGGCCGCGAGCTCCACGTCAGAGTATAATAGCGGGCCTTATTCTAGCGCGAGCGCCCAGTTCACCGGCAGCGTCACGACGGGCAATATGATCGTGGTAATCATCCAGTACGGGAAGAACAGCAATTATTATGGCGGCATGACGAGCAATGATGTTGTGACAGGGTGCAGCGACACGAACAACGGCACGTCGAGCTACCGTGAGGCGATCGATGCGGTGGGCGGCGGCTACAACGGCATCGATCTGTGGTATGCCACGAATGTGACGGGCGGTGCGGCTCCGACGGTCACCTGCACGATCAATCCGGCCGTCGGCAATATTTCGATGGGCATCGCGGAATATTCCGGCGTGGCGGCCTCTTCGGCTCTCGACACGGCCACATTTATCAATGATTCTCCCACATCGACGTCTTGGAGCTCGGGAAGCGCCACGACGCAATCCTCGGGCGACCTCATCATCGGCGGATTCGAAGCCCCGTATCAGACGCTTACCTTTACTCCCGCATCCGGTTTTACAAAAAGGATCGACCAAGGCGGAAGCACCGGGCTCATGATGGAGGATACGATACAGTCCTCGGCCGGTTCCATAGCGGCTGCCGCCACATCTTCGGTTGCCGTAGTGCATCAGGAGGCCTTCATGGCGGCATTCCGTCCTGCGGGCGCTTCGCTTCCTTCTGGCATACGGTGGATCCAAAATGCGAACAATATCATCACGAATGGCGTGAACCCGACCACCACGTTCATCAATCCTGTGACAACGGGGGATACAATAGTGGTCGGACTGTCATACGGTGACGCCACGACGGGCATCACCGGCTGCAGCGATACATATGATTCTTCATCTTCATATCATCTTGCCGCAGCGACCAGCAGCGTGCCCGCATTCGCCTCTATCGACGTCTGGTATGCCGCGAACGTGACGGGCGGCGCGAACGATACGGTTACCTGCACCGTGGCATCGGGTCACTCGATATACGCCAAGATAATCACCGCATCGGAATATGCCGGCATTGCAACTTCGAGCCCGCTTGATACGACTTCGGCGTCGTATTCGTCGGCAAGCACGACTTTCTTCACCACCGGGACATCCACTACGAGCCATAACGGCGATCTCGTCTTCGGCATGATAAGCCATTTGACGGACGACAACACCGATTTCTTGACCCCTGGTTCGGGATACACTGTACGCGCGAATAACACCGGGTCGGGAGCGGAGGATATGGTGCAGACGTCCGCGGGGCCCGTTTCGGCGTATGCGACCAATTCTGAATCGGATACATATCTCGGCGTTCTCGCGGCGTTCGTGCCGGCAAACGGCGTTTCCTCTCCTTCGTACGCGTCTACGCCGTACACAGAGATATTATCGTTCGGATGGTGACGTGATAGCCCCCGCAGGCGCGAAAGGGTATAATAAAAACGTGGATCATAAGGGATTTTTTAAAAAAGGGCAGGCGTTTTTGGCGTTGACGTTCTTTATAGGAGGGATCCTGGCCATTGCAGGTATTCTGATAGCGTTCTTTGCCCTTTCATATATTGATACTGGATACGGGGCAGCCGCATCCTTCCGGGCGGACGCTGCCGCGACGGCGGGAGCGGAAGATGCCCTGTTACAGCTTGACCGCAATGCCGCGTTCAGCAATACATCGGGATATGCCGTGAATTCCGGATCCGCATCCGCGACGGTGACGGTGACGCAAAATTCCCCTTCGGCGGGTCAGGTGGCCATCCTCTCCGCTTCCACGGTGGGGGGGCATACGAAAAAGATCAGTGCCGTTGTTTCGGAAGATCCGACGACGGGACAGGTGAGCGTCGTTTCATGGACGGAAATACAATAATATTTCATGCAAAGCATCAAGCGCCAGTTTCAAAAGATACTTTCCTTCCTGCGCATCCGTCCCCGCGTCGGCGGTCTTGAAGTGAGCGACCAGGTTCTGCGCCTTGCGTATTCCGGGAAAAAGGGATGGCAGATGGAAGCGGTACGTATCGCGCCCGGCGTCATGGAGCGCGGAAAAATAAAAGATGCGGCGGCCTTTGCGGCGGCCTTGCACGAACTGAAGGCAAAGATACCCTCCATCGCCGGAAAAGGAAAGAAAGCGAATGTCGTCGTCGCGCTGAGCTCCGTCAATATTTATACCCAGGCGTTCACCCTGCCCGCGATGGAGGGGAAGGACCTCGAAAAAGCGATCGATCTGAATGTCCAGATGGCATCGCCGCTCGATGTTTCGAAGGCGTACTTTGGCTGGCAGGTCATTGGCCGGGACGAAGTGAGCGTGCGCACCGAGGTCGCCGCGGCATTCGTGGAGAAGACGGTGGTGGACGAGATGACGCAGGCGCTGTATGCGTCGGGGTTCATTACGGTCGGCGTGGAGTCGCGCGCGTTCGCGCTCGTGCACACCCTCCGGGAAAAAGGGACCGGCGTGGACATGAGCCGCTCATATGTGCTGGTGGACGTCGATAATTCGGGCATCGACTTTCTCATCGTGCGTAAGGGCAAGCTGTATTTTGAATATGCCAACCAATGGGCCGACCTTGCCGATGAGAAAGGGCAGATTCCGGTGGAGAAGTTCAAGGACACATTGAAGGCGACCATGCGGCAGGTGCTCAATTTCTATTCCCAGCATTGGCCCGAACCGCTCGCGGGAGCGATCCTTTCGGCTGTCGCGTTCCGGGAACAGGCCGAAGAGGCGATAAAAGAATCGGCGGGCCTTTCCGTGATCCCGCTTACGCTCGCGCCCGGGGGCCCTCCGTCCCCCGAGTGGTTTGTCGCGTTCGGATGCGGCCTGTGGGATGTGAGCGCGCGGGCGAAAGCGCATGAAATAAACCTTTCGGGAGAAGGGGCAATGGATACGTTCCACGAGGAGCACATACTGAACTTTCTGGTGCTGTGGAGGGTGCTGATCCCCGTATTCCTTGCGTGCCTCATCCTGATCCTCGCCCTCGCCAACAGCTTTTTGGGCGAGACGAAGGCCAATATCGAATCATCATCGGCGTTCACCGCGCCGGAAACGGAGGCGGCAGAGCTCTCGGCGCTCGAAGCATCATCTACGGCATTCAATCAGTCGGTCGCGGTCGCGGCTTCCGCAGAAGCAAAACTCAACGACAATTATAAGATGATCGCGGACATCAACGGCCTCGCTGCGGCGAACGACGTGAGCATCAGTCACATCTCTTTCCAGGCGGCGAACACGCCGATCCTCGTCGCCGGAAGCGCACAATCGGAAACGCAGATCGCCGCGTTCCAGAATGCGGTCCAGGCGGATCCTCATTTTGGCACGGTCACGCTTCCGCTGTTGAACATCCAGCCGAGCAACGGCGGGTACACATTCTCCATGACGTTCCCGCTCTCGACTGGATTCTAACTTCAGGATAGGGATAATTTTTCGAATACCGCTTCAAATGCCTTTCTGTCGCCCGTGGTGATCGGCGAGAGCACAAAATCCTCCGCCTTTTTGCGGCGCGCCTCGTCCTTTTCCCGGATACCGATGCGGATGCGCGCAAAGTCCGCAGTGTGGAGGTGGTCGATGATGGATTGGACCCCTTTATGCCCCGCGGAACCGCCACCCTGCGCGCGCTTGAACTCGCCGACGGTGATATCGCTGTCGTCATGAATGACGATGATATCCTCCGCCTTTGCGCCGAAGTCACGCATTGCCGCCGCGACGGCGCGGCCGGACTCGTTCATATAGAGAAGCGGCCGGATGAATATGCGGTTTTGGATCTTTGCGTAAGCAAAAAGGGCGCCATGCGGGCGGAACTTTATGGTGCCGCGGGGCGCGCCGCCTTCCTCTTCCGACGCGCGCTCCGCGAGCCATTGTACCGCAAGCGCCCCCACGTTGTGGTAGGTCGTCTCAAGCGCCGGGTCGGGATTTCCGAGGCCAATGATGAGCGTTTGGTCCATGCTTGATTATTATATTGCATCTTCTATATAATGAGTACACTTCATTCATGAGAAAGTTCCTCGCGTCGTTTTTGGAGGTTTTGGAGATCGCGGTCATTGCCGTTGCGGCGGTGTTCATCGTACGGACGTTTCTTGTCCAGCCGTTTCTCGTGAGCGGCACCAGCATGTATCCTACCTTCTCTAACAACGATTATGTGCTGACGGATGAACTTACCTATCGTATACGGCCGCCCGAACGCGGCGAGGTCGTGGTATTCCACGATGTGAGCGACCCGTCCACATATCTCATCAAGCGCATCATCGGCCTGCCCGGGGAGCGTGTGGTGATCGACAACAACACCGTCACCATCTATAACCAGCAGAATCCGAACGGGTTTGTGCTCGACGAATCGTATCTGCCGCCGGGAACGGTCACGGCGGGGAACGAGGACGTCACGCTCTCATCGAGCACGTACTTTATGATGGGGGACAACCGCGCCGTGAGTTACGACTCCCGCAGCTGGGGTCCGCTTCCGGCAAAGAACATCGTCGGCCTTGTGCGTTTCCGCCTCTGGCCGCTCAACGCACTGCAGTTCTTTGGCGCTCCGCAGTATTCGACGTCAACCGCCCCAACGTCCTCGTAACCATCACCATGCCCATGTCCAAAGAAGAGAAAGAAAAGCCAAAGGAAGTTGTGCGTGCCTTCCAGTCCGTGAAGGGCATGCACGATGTGCTGCCTTCCGATGAGCCATACTGGGAGAAGATAGAGAGCGTGGTGCGTTCGCTTGCTTCGGCATACGGGTTCTCGCGGATCGAGCCGCCGGTGCTGGAATTCGCCGATCTTTACAACAAGACGTCCGGCGAGGGGAGCGATGTGGTGCAAAAAGAGATGTACACGCTCCGCACGAAGGGCGGGGATTTTCTCGCGCTCCGGCCGGAATATACGCCCGGCGTGGCGCGCGCATACATGCAGAACGGCCTCTCGCGCCTTGGCCAGCCGCAAAAGCTATGGGCAATGGGGCCGGTTTTTCGGCACGAGCGTCCGCAGCTTGGCCGCGCCCGCCAGTTCACCCAGATCGAGTTCAATACGCTGGGCGGCGTGAACGATCCCATCTACGACGCCGAGATCATCGCGCTTTTTTCAGACCTGCTTGGCGAGCTCAAGATCAAAAATGTCACGCTCCGCGTGAACTCGATCGGGTGCCGCGTCTGCCGGCCCCTCTATAAAAAGCAGTTGGCAAGCTATTATAAGAATCACGAGAGCGATCTGTGCGAGGACTGCAAGACGCGCCTCAAGACGGACCCTCTCAAATTGCTCGATTGCAAAGAGCCGCAGTGCATCGCGCTCAAGGAGAAGGCGCCCAGCTTCCTCGACAAGCTGTGCGTGATGTGCAGTTCGCATTTCAAGCTAGTCCTGGAATATCTCGACGAGGTGGGCATTTCGTATGAGCTTGATCCTCACCTCGTGCGCGGCCTCGACTATTACAGCCGCACGGTCTTTGAGATGTATGCCGAGGGGGACGAGGCGCAGATCGGCGCGCTTCCCGCCGGCGGCCGCTACGATTACTTGATGGAAACGATCGGCGGCCATCTGACGCCCGCCATCGGCGGCGCGTGCGGAGTGGAACGGCTGATCGCCGTCCTGCGCGCAAAGGAGATCGCGTTCAACGGCAGATCCGGCAAACGCGTGTTCCTCGCGCACGCCGGCGACCTCGCAAAAAAGAAAGCGTTCGCCATCCTGAAGGACCTCCGCGGCCGCGGATTTCTCGTCACCGAATCACTTGCAAAGGAATCGCTCGCCGCGCAGCTCAAGGTGGCGGACAAGGAGGGTATCGCGCTCGCGCTCATCCTCGGCCAGAAAGAGATCTATGAGAACACGATCATCATCCGCGACCTCGTGAACGGTTTGCAGGAAGCGGTGCCAATGGAGAAGCTGGGGGAAGAGATAAAGAAGAGGCAGAAGTAGCCCTCCCAACATTGCTTCGAGCGGGCGTCGGAATCCCGCTCGCGCGGTTTTGTGGATCGAATGAGCCTTACCCGGATCGCAGATCCAGTCACGCCTTGCCAAGCCCCGATTTTTCCTATATACTCTCTCCTATGGCAATCGAAGCACGCAAAAAAGAAGGTGAGTCGGGGCAGTCATTGCTCTATAGTTTCACGCGCAAAGTGAAGCGCAGCGGCATTGTAAAAGAGGTGCGCCACCGCAAGTTCCACACCCGCACGATCAGCCGCATCAAGCGCCGCTCCTCCGCGATCCATCGCGAGGAAAAGAAGGCCGATGTTGAGCGCCAGAAAAAGCTCGGCCTCATCTAGCCGGCGCGCGATCCGCACATTCACGACGCCCTCGATGGCACTCCTTCAAAAAATAAACGATGA
The DNA here is from genome assembly GCA_035509435.1 of Minisyncoccota bacterium. Lineage (GTDB taxonomy): Bacteria > Patescibacteriota > Minisyncoccia > UBA6257 > 2-01-FULL-56-20 > JAKAGE01. The sequence continues at coordinate 84,001 of DATJLR010000002.1, forward strand.
CATGAAAGCCGCCATGAAGAGCGGCGATAAGGCGCGCCTTGAGGTGCTGCGTTTCACGCTCGCCTCGCTGAACGCCGCGCAAAAAGAAAAATCATTGAAGGATCCGCAGGCGGCGCTTACTGATGATGAAGTGGTTTCGGTTCTCCAAAAAGAAGCAAAGAAGCGCAAGGACTCGCTCGAACTGTTCCGTCAGGGAAAGCGCGATGATCTTGTCGCAAAGGAAGAGGCCGACCTCAAAGTGCTCTCTGAATATCTTCCCGCCGAACTTTCGCGCGACGAGATCGCGGCGATGGTAAAGACCGCAAAGGCAAATGGCGCGAACGATTTTTCGTCCATCATGAAAGAGGTGATGAAGCAGGCGAAGGGACGCGCCGATGGCAAGACGGTGGGGGACGTGATCCGCGATGTGGAACGAACGTAAGCTGGCGCGCGTTGCGGACAAAATATTGAAGATGCTCCGCGTCCGCAATGCGGCGCTCGATATCATCCTCCTTGACGACCGGAGCATGGCCGCGCTCAAAGCGCGCTTTATAAAGAAACGGACCGAACCGAACGTGCTCTCGTTCCCGGAGCCCGCGCATTTTCCGCATCCGGAGACGAAAAAGCGCTATCTTGGCGAGGTCTATCTGAACCGGGATATCCTGCGGCACTCCCCCGAGCGTGCGCAAGCGCTTCTCTTGCACGGTGTCCTCCACTTGCTCGGCTATGATCACAAAAAGAAGGCGGACATTGTCAAAATGGAGGGTCTCGAGAGAAAAATACTAATTAAACTTTAGGGCGCCCCGAAAAAGCATCAAAAAAATCGCTCATAAAGCGATTTTTTGTTGGTGTTTGCGACACCATGCCAGCCTTACCACCTTGATATCCATAGTACTCGAATCGCTATGGATGTCAAATTCAGGCTCCGCGCCAACGTTGACCGGTGGGGAGTCGAGACGGAAAAGGACGCTCGTTGCCTCCTGGCAGATGATAGTTCGGCAACGAGCGTCCTTTTCCGATTCACCGGCCCTTTCGGTCGTTGGCTTTGTCACCATAACCTAGAAGCGATTAAAACTATCTTAAACGGCCCGCGCCCTCTTTGCACAGTTCCTCTTGTGGCACTTTTCGTGATAAAATAAGACCATATGAAGCTCAAGGGACTCGGCGGCGGCGGGGATTTTATCACGGGATTGGACGTGGGAACGTCGTCCCTTAAGGTTGTCGTCGCCGAATGCCGCGGCCCGCGTCCCACGATCCTCTACGCGCACGAGGAGCCGTCGTACGGCATCCGCAAAGGCGCGGTCATCGACCTTGGCGAGGCGTCGCAGGCGATCAACCGCGCGCTTTCGGAGGTCAAAAAGATCTCCAAGCAGGCGCTGCGCAATATTTACGTGAGCATCGGCACGCCGCAGGCAAAGATGCAGACCTCGCGCGGCATCGTGGCTGTTTCCCGCGCGGACGCGGAGATCGCGAAGGATGACATGGACCGTGCCGTCCGCGCGAGCCAGGCGGTGAACCTTCCGCAGAACCGCACGATCGTTCACACGATCGTGAAGGAGTATATGGTGGACGGCGTTGGCGACATTTTGGACCCGCTCGGCCTTTCCGGCAGCCGGTTGGAGGTGCAGTCGCTCATCATCGACGCCTTCGCGCCGCACATCAAGACGCTCATCCGCGCCGTGGAACTTTCGGGGGGCGACATCAGCGGCCTCGGCTACGGTCCGATCATCGCCGCGCAGGCCGCGCTCTCCAAACGGCAGAAAGATCTCGGCACCGCGATCGTGGACCTTGGCTTCGGCACGACCGGCCTCAGCGTGTATGAAGAGAACCGCCTTGTCGGCGTCGCAAAGTTCCCGGTCGGCGCGGGGAACATTTCGAACGACCTTGCGGTTGGGCTTAAAGTTCCCGTTGACGCAGCGGAGGAGATCAAGGTCCATTACGGATATGCGTATTCAAAAGAAGTGCCGCATAAGGAATCGGTGGACATGAAAAAGTTTTCGGAGGATGCGAAAGGCGCGGTCGCGCGCAAGTTCATCGCGGAGATCGTAGAGTCCCGCCTGGAAGAAATTTTCGACCTCGTGAACAACGAGCTGAAGCTTATGGAGCGGTACGGCCAGTTGCCGGGAGGCGTGGTGCTCGTGGGCGGCGGGGCAAAGCTGCCGGGTCTTACGGATCTTGTTAAGCAGGAAATGAAACTGGCTGCCCAGATCGGATTCACGCTTGCCGACGAGTGGGAGGGCCACGGCGGCGGGTTCAAGGAATATCTGGAGGATCCGGCATTTGTGAGCGCGTTTGGCCTTGTTTTATGGGGCATGGAGAGCGAGGGGCGCGTCGGCGACAAAACGCCGAATGGCGGCGGATTTAAAAAAATATTCGGCCTTTTCACCCCTTAGCCCCGGTAACGCGTTACTGGAAACCAGTTACCAGGAGTGGTACCATTGTAGAAACATTAAATCCTCATGAAAAAGAAGCGTCACGCAGCACATCATTCGTCAAGCAGGCCAAAGAAGCCCAGCGAAAAGTTCCAGCCGCTTTCGGCGAACGTAAAAGTGATCGGCATCGGCGGCGGCGGCGGCAACGCGGTCGCGCGCATGGCGCGTGACTTCACGCGCGGCGTGGACTTCATCGCGATCAACACGGACCACCAGGACCTCGACGAGTGCGAGGTCAAGCAAAAATTATATATCGGGAAAAGTTTGACGCGCGGGTTGGGCACGGGTATGAACCCGGACCTCGGCCGCCAGGCGGCGGAAGAGAACCGTTCTGAGATCACTGAGGCGGTGCAGGGTGCGGATCTCGTGTTCCTCGCCGCGGGACTTGGGGGTGGCACTGGTTCGGGCGCGACGCCGATCGTCGCGGAAGCGGCAAAGCAGTCCGGCGCCCTCACGATCGCAGTCGTCACGAAGCCGTTCACCTTCGAGGGCAGCCAGCGGGAACGTATCGCGAACGAATCGCTCGTGAAGCTGCGCGACAAAGTTGACGCGATCATCGTCGTGCCGAACGACCGCATCTTTACCGTGATCAGTAAGGACACGCCGATCGTAAAAGCGTTCGAGGCGATCGACGAGATCCTGCGCAACGCGCTCCGCGGCCTCGTGGAGATCATTGCGATGCCGGGCATCATCAATGTGGACTTCGCGGACGTGAAGAACATCATGCAGGACGCGGGCATCGCGATCGTGGGCGTCGGCCGCGCGGCCGGCCCGGACCGCGCCGTGAAGGCGGTCAACGCCGCGCTTCATTCACCGCTCCTTGAGACGAACCCCGAAGGCGCGAAGGCGGTGCTCCTCGGCATCACCGGCAGCCGCGATCTCAAGATGACGGAAGTGAACGATGCCGCCAAGATCGTCGCGCAGACCGCGGACCCGGGCGCGCGCATCATCTTTGGCGCCTATCATGACCGCAACATGAAGCCGGGCGAGCTCAAGGTGACGATCGTCGCCGCTGGCTTCAGCGGCAGCCAGCCGGGCGCGCTCTTTGGCAACCATTTTGAGGGCCGCCAGGGCGGGGCCTCCATGTTCGGCCGCGCCGGCGCGGAAGGGTCTTCCGCGAGCGGCAACGGCACTTCGGCATTCGCAACCAAGCAGTCCACGCCCGCGCGCGAGCCGGGCACGAGCTCCAAAACGCCCGTTGTCCACGCTCGTGGCGAGGAATCCGCCGACGAGATAATGGCCCAGAAATCCCTCTCGCCGAACGGCTTTGAAAAGAAGCCCGAACCCGCCAAACCGGTTACGAAAGAGAGTGACGCGTGGGACATCCCCGCGTTTCTGCGAAGGAGAAAGCGTTAATCTACGACAAGTCGTGTGAGGAGGGGGAATTTCTTATAGGGCTGTTTAAATGTTCCTGAGCCCATATGTCCTTCTCCGTGAAGGATTATTTGCGTTCCTCCGATATGGTCGAATAGTATCCGCCCCTGTTTGTCGTCGCATTTCCAAGGATCATTATCCGAATTTACAAAAACTATATTTTCCACGCGAGATCTTATGGTGTCCCATTTGAATTCATCTTTGCTATCATCGGTGTCATTTTTGGGGAGGGCTTCCGCATATCCTGCGACGAGGATCGCTTGTTTTACTCGAACATCTATTTTTTCCAGAATGTGCAGGATCAATGCTGACCCTTTTGAGTGTCCGATGAGAACTGTGTTTTCTGTAAAAGTTCCATTATCGAGCGCGAACGGAAGCCACTCCGCAATATTCGGTTTATCTGCGTTCGGAAGCTGGGGAAGCCATACGGAATAGCCGCGCGATTCAAGATTTTCTTTTAGATAGGGAAACCAAAACTCATCAGGGCGCGTTCCTGTTCCGTGAAAGATTACGGCGTTCTTTGCGGCCATGGTTTTATTCTCCTCCCAGCTCCCCCGGCTTCTCCACGACCGGCGATTCGAGCTCCAGCTGTTCGCCGGTGATGCGCAGGATATCTTTGTTGATCTTGCCAAACTCCTTGCCGGCGGCGTTGTAGGCGGAGACGGTCGTCGTCAGGTTCTTGCCCACTTTGCCGAAGTATTCCTCGTAGCTCAATAAATGCTTGCCGAGCTCGCCGACGCGCTCGCCGATCTTCTTGGCGCTCTCTTCGATGCGCATTGCCTTGAGCCCTTGCAATACGGTGAGCAGATACGCGTGGAAGGTGGTGGGGGAGACGACGATGACGTTCTTCTTGCCGCTCGCGTATTCGATGAGGTTGACGTTGTTCGACTTGAGGGCGCCCACCTTATTGATGAGCAGGTCGTAGTAGACGGCCTCGGACGGAATGAACATGAACGCGAAGCCGAGCGTGCCCTCCTCCGGCTTTACGTACTTTGACGTCTCGTCAATGCGGATCTTGAGGTCATTCGCGAATGCGTTCTCGTAGCGCTCGCGCTCCACTTTGTCGGATGACTCAAGGATGCGGTTGTAGTTCTCAAGCGAGAACTTGGAATCCACCGGGATGATGCCGTCCTTCGTGAGCACGACCGCGTCCACGATCGTGCCGTCCTTGAACGGATATTGCATCTGGTACGCGTTCGGCGGGAGCACGTTCTTGAGCACGGTCTCCAGATAATATTCGCCGAGTACGCCGCGCTGTTTGGGATTCTTCAAAATATCCTGCAGATTCTTGAGGTTGTCCGCGATGTTCACCACCTGCTGCTGTCCTGCCTTGACCCCTTCAAGCTCTTTCGTGATCGCCTGGATGAGCCGCATGCTTTCGCCCATCTGCGTGAACGCCTTGCCGGTGGAATCGCTGATCGCCTTTGCCGAGTCGCCGAGTTTGGCTTCGATCGTCCGGTTCAGCTCGTTCAGCTGGTTCTGGAGCATCAAAAGGGACTGCGACTCTTCCTTTGGAGCCGCCGCTTGCGGCGGCCGCCAAAGCCGCCACGCGATGGCGGCGAAGAGCAGGGCTATGATAATGAGCAGCGCGATTTCCATAAGTCTATTTTATCATAGAAACAAAAATACCCCCGAAGGGGTATTTTTGATGAGCAGACCCGAAGGCCTACTGCCAATCCCTGCCGCCGCCGCCGAAACTGTTTTCGCGGCGAGGAGGACGGGCCTCGAGAGGCTTGGCCTCGTTCACGGTGAGCTTGCGCCCGCCGAAATCCTGGCCGTTCCACATTTCGATCGCCTTCTGGGCGTCGTCATCGGAACCCATCTCGACGAAACCGAATCCGCGCGAGCGGCCGGTCATCTTGTCCATGATGATGCTTGCGGACACGACGGCACCCGCCTTCGCGAACGCTTCCTGCAACTCATCCTGGCTGGTCGAGTAGGGAAGACCTCCAACGTATAATTTTGTAGCCATTCAAATGCTAGTGATGTGTAAGGCGACCTCCTTCTCCTCTGCTCCTGCGCCGACGTATTGTGGCCAGTGGAAACTTAGTAAGAACACTTACATCACTTGCCATTATACCATAACCTTCCCCAAAACCGCAAATGCCGGTTAATATGGATTTAATGTCCGGAAACCCCACGATCGCGCAGTTTAAAAGGACCATATGGGCGCATTATCGCCGCACAGGACGCGCCACGCTGCCGTGGCGGCACACCCGCGACCCGTATGCCATCTTTATTTCCGAGGTCATGCTCCAGCAGACGCAGGTCACGCGCGTGGAGGGCTACTATGCGAAATGGCTCGCCCGCTTTCCGGATTTTAGCGCGCTTGCCCGGGCGCGGACGGCAGACGTGCTTGCCGTATGGCAGGGGCTTGGCTATAACCGCCGGGCGCTGTTTTTGAAAAGAGCGGCGGAGATCGTCGTGAAGAAATATGGCGGCAGCTTGCCGCGCGATCGCGCGGCGCTCCAGGCGTTGCCCGGCATCGGAAAAGGAACTTCAGGATCGCTGATGGTATTTGCGTTCGATGAACCGGAGGTGTTCATAGAGACGAACATCCGCCGCGTCTTCATTCATTTTTTCTTTCCGAGAAAAAAATATGTAACCGATGCGGAATTGGAACGTTATATCAAAAGCAGCCTCGATCGGAAACGTCCGCGAGAATGGTATTGGGCGCTCATGGACTGTGGAGCGGCAATGAAGCGTGAAAATCCCAATCGCCGGAGCGCGCACTATAAAAAGCAGGCGAAGTTCGAGGGCTCGCAACGGCAATTGAGAGGCAGGCTGCTTCGTCTCATGGTTTCTGCGCCCAAAAGGGGTGAAATAGATGTTCGTGAGCTTCCGGCGATGATCGGTGTAGCCACGGCGAGGATCCGAAAGGCGATAGTCGGGCTTGAAAAAGAAGGATTTATCGTAAGGAAAGGATATTATATTTGTATTAAAACATGACAATGAAGCGCAACTTGATCATTTCCGGAGCCATTGCCCTTGCGCTTGGGGCGGCGCCTTTTTTTGCCTCCGCGGCGACGGCCGTTAAGACCCCCTTTTATTATGGCGCGTGGATCCCGTATTGGACGGGCCAGGCCGGCGAACAGCAGGTTTCCGTCAATCTGGACTCCCTGAACGAAGTGAGCCCGTTCTCATATGAGATCGTGGATGGAGGGACCATTCAGGATGACCTCGGCATCAATAAAGGATTGTGGACCGCGTGGATCCAGGCGGTACAGTCGGGTGGTGTCAAAGTGATCCCGACGATCGCGTGGTTCGACACGAACGGCATTTACAACCTGCTTTCAAATGGAACCGCCCGGCGCGCGGAAGAGACAAGCATCGCCGCGCTCGCGAAGACGGACAGTTTTGATGGCATCGACATCGACTTTGAGGCAATGTCCACCTCTACGCGTCCCTACTACTCGCTGTTTATAGAAGGACTTTCCGATCGGCTCCATGCAGAAGGCAAGGTGCTCACGTGTTCCGTGGTGCCGCGTGATTTCCCAAGCTCGGTCTATGTCGCCGTTCCGCAGGATCTCACGTACGCCGAATCATATCCGGTGCTCAATCAGTATTGCGACGAGGTGCGCCTGGAGGCATATGACCAGGGGACGACAGACCGCGTGCTTGAAGCGCAAAAAGGACAGGACGGCACGCTCTATGCGCCGGTCGCGGATCCCGATTGGACGGCGAAGATCATCCAGTACGCACTGCAGTATATCAATCCCAAGAAGATCATGCTTGGCATACCCACCTACGGCTACGAGTACGAGGTCTCATGGAGCAACGATGTAACGACATATCAGGAGGTCCGTTCGTGGGATTTCTTCGGCGCGATGGACCGCGCGGATTCGCTCGGCATTGTTCCGGTACGCGACAACGCGGGTGAGCTCAGTTTCACATTCACGTCGAGTACCTACATCCAGGAACCCCTTGACCTCACATCATACGTTTCATCCACGGAGCCGGCGGTGCTCGCCACGCATGACCCGAACGCATCCACCACGTTCTTTGTGACGTTCCCCGACGCCACATCCGAAATGAACATGGTGAACCTCGCAAAGCAATACGGCCTCCGTGGCGTGATGTTCTTCAAGGCGGACGGCGATATTGACCCTGCGATTTGGGGAGATATCAGCGCGGCGCAGTAGGCTATTTGCCTTCGGCTTCCTTCTTCATAGTCTCTGAATAGATCAATATGCGGTCGCGACCGCGATCGATCGTGCCATCCTCTCGCGCCTTATCCTCTTTTGCGACATACAGGGCCGTGTCGGCGCGCTCGATGGCGTCTTTGACGCTCTCTCCGGGATTGAGCTGCGTAAGCCCTCCACTGAAAGTGATCGGGATCTTTTCGCCGTCCAATTCAGTGGTGAACCCCAGCCTGACCTTCTCTTTGAACCGCTCCACATCGGCGTTCTTTAAGAACACCACGATCTCCTCGCCGCCGATGCGCGCGATGAAGTCGCCTTCGCGGAACTGGCTTTTGAGATATTCTCCGGCTTCGCGCAAAATGCGATCGCCGCCCGAGTGGCCTTCCTGGAAGGCATCGTTCACGATCTTAAAGTTATCGATATCAAGCAGAAGTACGGCATCCGGGCTTTCCTCGCGCTTTTCGTTGTATGCATTGCGGTTCGCGATGCCCATCAGGGAATCGGTATATGCGATGTTCCTCAGGCGTTCATTTTCTTCCCGCAAGGCCGTGTTTTCCGTTTTTAGCCGCACTACCTCCTGCTGCTCGGGGGTCGTCGGCGATTCCAATACTTCCGGTGCCATGGATTTATTATGGTTTATTTATGAAAATTATATGCCGTGTGGCAAAAAAATAACAGCGCCCGGGTGCGTGGTTCGGGCGCTGGGGTGGACGGTTGTCCTCCATTGTTCAAATCGGTCAGGAATGTTTTATTCTCGCAAGGCGCCGCTCCTCAAAGCTCTCCATGCGGCCTTCTGCTTTCTCGCATGACGCCGAGAGCCGCTCCATGAGCTCGCGTACTTTCCGGAACCGTTCTCCGGGATGTGCCGTCTGGGGATAGTGCTTGTGCAGGGCTTCAAGGTATCCGTATGCTTCGGTGATTTTCGCTATGGCATCCACGATCCGTTCTTCCGGATCCGTTTCGGCCGGGCCCATATCAAAAAAAAGTTTTTTGATGTCCTGTGTCATCGTTTTGAGCCGGCTCCGGCAGAAAACGGTGGCTGCTTCCGTGCGGCTTTCGGTTATCATATCCCTCCCTCCTCTCCGTCCTTTGAAAGGACTGATTTCAGGGTAGCGGATTTTGCGCCGGCGCGCCAGACGGCCTGGAGGCGCTGTAATACTTAAGGAAAAGAAGGGCTTCGTCGCGATCTTTAACGGCCCGCGCCGCGCCGGTTTCGAGCGTTTTGAGTTCGATTTCCAGGAAGGGCGCGTTATGGAAAAGGTGAGAGCGTTCCCGTGAGTGCCTTGCGGCGACGATATGGGATCGTATCACGTCCACGGTTTCATCAATGACCTCTTCCCAGAATATTTTTTTAAGGGCGGGGATTATCTCCGTGATGGATGCGTTCGTTGCGCGTTCCGGGCATTGCTTCCGAAATCGTCGCGCTACGAGCGTGCCAATGCTTGTCATGCGGCCTCGCAGCAGATCATCGATCCAGTCATGTGCATCATCATGAAGTTGCCGCGCGATAAGGTAATGATGGAACATCAGTTCGACTCCCCGACACTCCTCCGACCCCGGGTCATATCCCAAAAACAGCAGTTCGGCGAGCGGGCCCATTGCGTGCCCGATGCTGCGGTCAGCGAGACGTTCATATGCGTTGAACAAAGGCAGATTTTTAGGGAGTGTTCCTTGGCCGCCTGCCGGGATGCGGCAATGGTTTTGCTCCCACGCATTCGCATCATCAACGCGATCCATTATCCTTTTAAAGAGTTCACGCGCGCCTTGTATGCGTCCGTCGAGCGTGGCATAGATGTCCCCAACGGACCGCAAAAAGAAGTTTGCGTATGGAATAAGGGAGGCGTCGCTCTCGTCGTCCATGACATCGTCATAAATTGAATATGCGGCCCAGCCATAGAGATTTCCGAGCGAAAGTGATGCGATGATGTCTGACGGAATGGCTGCGGCATCTTTCCCTAGTGCCGCTTGGAATTCGTATGCCAATAAAGCGATCTTTCCGTCGGATATTTTTCCGATCTCGGCGAGTGCGGCGGAACGTAGTTCTGTTCCCGCGGTGGCACAGGCAGCCTTCAGTGCGGGTATCGTTGCGGGTATTTCCTTCGGAACGGCCGCGTTTTCCGCTTTCGCGCACAGCGCAAGCGCTTCAGCGCAGAATGCTGCGGTAAGCGCTGACGATCCCGCGTATGACCGCTTACCGTCACGCGTCGGATCGATGCAGAATGCATATGGTCGGAATCCTTCCCACGCCAGTTTTTTTATGAGGGAATCGATCATCCAGGAGGGGATCGCGTCCGCGCGACCGAGATTTACGAGCGATGAGATCGCCATTGAGCATTCAAGGGGCGTGGCCTTTTTGCCGTCTTCGCCCATGAGCCGCTCCTCAATGACGCGTGCCAGTTGTTGTCGCGCGTCAATGTTTTTATTCGGAAGGGCGTTATAGAAACGCGAGAAGAAGTAGCCTACATGGAAGATTCCCGGATAGTACGGTGATGTGATGCGGTTTTCTCTTACTGCGGCATCAACGAAGCGGGTCAGGTTCGGAAGGTGGACGCCGACCGATGAAAGGAAATAGCCGATCGTGCTGTTTACCACCGGATCGATGTCACGCCATGCCAAGGGCGCGCTGGCGTTCACGATCCACGTCCGATAGGGGCCGCCCTCCTGTGCTTCGAGCGCGATGAGGAGTTTTGCAAGGGCAGCGAACGCTTCGCCGCCGATATACGAGGGGATATATCGTACCAGCGCCGCCAGGGCGGTGAACGTGTCGTCAAGATCGTCCGGATAAGGAAGCGTCCTGTTCTCGTCCGTATCACGCGCCCAATAGTTGAACGACCATGCATCGTTCTTTTGTGAAAGAAGAAAGCGCGCCGCCGCGTCTTGCGTCGGGTCGCGGCTCTTCGCGGAGCTGCGAAGGCAGTTCAGGATGGTTGCGGTAAAAAATGTCGTATGACGGGAGATGCCGTCAGAAAGGTCCTCGTGATCGAAACCGGAAACATTTTTGAAGCTTCCATCAAGGGATTGGCATTTTTGGATGTGCCGGAGCGCGTTGTAGGTTATGGTGGCGTGCGTCGGATTCATGGCGTATGGGAAATGTGACGGTAAATGTGGAGCCGGCGGCCGGCGTACTCGCGACGCTTATCGTGCCGCCAAGCTCCTCTTTTATTATTTTTTGCACCGTTGCGAGGCCGATGCCGATCCCTTTGTGCGCCTCTTTTGTGGTGAAGAACGGCTCAAATATTTTATCGGCGACGGCAGGCGTCATGCCGCAACCGTTATCTTCTACGCGGAGGGCGGCCATTCCGTCGTGTTCTTCCATACTGATATTGACGTGCCTCAGGCGAACATCTTTTTGGGGGAGTTGTTCGTACGACTCGATGGCATTGAAAAGAAGATTGATGATGACCTCTTGGAATTTATACGGCACACCGAAATAGCGGATATCCATCTTTGGAATATGGGAGAGCCCGATGCGCACGCCCTCCTTGTTTGCTTTGTGGTTGACCAGCTGGACCGCATGGCCGATCGCCTCTTTGAGGGAAAAGGATTCCCTGGCGTCGGCGTTTCCGATCTGCTTGCGTACCGCCTGCATGAATCCTTCGATCTGCCGTGCGGTATTTCTGGCGCTTGCGAGCGAGGGATCTTCTTCGTCGTCATTCCGGAGCGAGAGCGCGTTCAGAAGATTTAAGAGGTCGTGGAAGAGACCCGATGACAGCTGTCCGAGTTCTGCAAGGCGATTCAACTGTTGCATTTTCTCAAGCTGGGTCCGGCGCAGTTCTTCGGTGCGTTCCCCGACCTTCACCTCCAGCAGGTCCCGTTCCTCCCGGAGCGCCTTCTCGGAATCGTGCGCACGGCGGAGCGATCGATGAACCTCGCGTTCGTACAGCCACGCAACGGTCATGATAAGAAGGTACAGCACCGAGAAAACGATCGCGTCATCGGCGGTGGGGCGAGGGACCTGTGTGGCAACGATGCCATGGATCTGGGCATACCAGAGGGGGATGATGAATGCCGCAACGGCGCCGGTGGTGGCGAACCCGAACTGGGTCCCGCGGAGGATGGTCGCCATGACGATGATGAGCGCATAGGCGATCAGGACCACCTGCATGCCGACGCCGTATCGATATGCGGCATAACTGTTGCTTACGAAGTATGCCCCGACAAACAGGAATGAGACCACCCGCGGAGATCCGCGGCGCGAAAGGACATACAGAAGGATGAAGAAGGCGGGCAGTACCGAGAATGCGGCGAACGGGACATCGTGATATGCGGCACCGTCCTGTACGGAATGGAAAAGCACGAATGCGTCGAGGGTCGAGAGCATAAGCACCGATCCGACCAAAAGGACGTTCAGGATGTTCTTTCTTCTTGGAAGGTCTTCATCCATCGTTCTTAGTCCCACGATTCGAATTCGTTCTGCGCCGCTGCAAGCGCTTCTGTTCCTTCCGGCACGCGTGCCAATGGATCAGTGAGCACTTTTTCCAGTAATGTATTCATGCTATGTAACGTGGATTTTTCGACCTTTCCCACGCATTATACTCAGGGAGGATTAAATATATCTTAAGTTGAACGCGGTCCGGAAACATATGCTTTTCCGACGATGAATCCGCGGCCAGGGACCGTATGGATAAAGGCATCCTTGTCACGCCGGTCGATCTTTCGCCGGAGGTTCATGACATGCATATCGATGCTTTTGGAGAACTGGTCCGCGCTGTCGTCCCAGACATGCTCCAGGATCATGCCGCGCGAGACCACTGTGCCCGCGTTGCGCATAAGATATTCAAGCAGCATGAACTCCTTCGGCGTGAGGCGCGTCGTTCTTTCGCGGAAGGTGAACGAATATGTTTTTGCATCAAGCGAAAGGTCTTCGACCACGAGCGCCTTCGCGTGGATGTTCTGCGGACGGCGCAAAAGCGCCTTCACGCGCGCGGCAAGCTCGCTCCATACATATGGCTTGGTGAGATAATCGTCCGCGCCGCAATTGAGCAGCTGTACTTTGTCCTCGATCTCTGCCGCAGCGCTCAATATGAGTATCGGGGCCGCCATGTTGTATTCCCGAAGGGCCGAACAGATCTCGTATCCGTCCTTTCCCGGCAGAGTTTTATCGAGGAGAATGAGGTCGTAATCGTTCGTGCGTGCTTTATAAAATCCTTTCTCGCCGTCGTGCTCCACGTCCACGGCGTAGCATTCCGCCTCGAGCTTGCGCTTCAAGGTCGCGGCAGTTTCTTCCTGGTCTTCGACCACGAGGATCCTCATGGGGATTGGGTTTCAATAAGTATACACTAAGTCGGCCGAGCTTGTGGACCTGCCGGGACGTGCGCCCGGTTCTCCGTTTGGCAAAATCGGTATCCTACTACATAGACGACAGGCCCGCGATCCACAAGCATAGGCACCCTACCATGATGATCATTAAAACTATTTTAAACGCCTGCAAAACATAAATGACCACGATAAAGTGGTCATTTATGCGCCAAACGGATATGAACCCGCCATCTTGCGGATCACCGATTTCATAGATAATAATAAGCTTCTTTTGAGCAATGTCAAAAGATTTTTAATGATTTTTTAATGTTCTCGCGGGGGTGGGGGAGCGTGGTACAATCAAGGAATGACCGGCGGCGTATTCGATGCACAGGGCCCCGTGGCGCTCGACGAACGGAATTTGATCATTCTGGCCGTCATCCTTATGCTGCTTGTGGCGATCCCGATGCTCGCGCTGCTCTACACCTTTGCGTGGAAGTACCGCGCGGGGCGCAAGGATCCGGCAAAATATGAGCCGGAGCACGCGGGCAGCGCGCCGAAACAACTGCTCTGGTGGATCATCCCGGCGATCATCATCGCGACGCTCGGCGTGATCGACTGGCAGAGCACGCATGCACTTGACCCGTACAAGCCGATCGTGTCCAGCAACCCGCCGCTTACGATCGAGGTGGTGGCGCTTGAGTGGAAGTGGCTCTTTATCTATCCGCAGCAGGGGATCGCGACGGTCAACTATATTCAGTTTCCCGCGGACACGCCGGTGCATTTTATGCTGACGGCGGACGCGCCGATGAGCTCGTTCTGGATCCCGCAGCTTGGCAGCCAGATTTACGCGATGGCCGCGATGCAGACCCAGCTGTACCTTGAGGCGAGCACGACCGGCGAGTACACCGGCAAGGACACGGAGATCAACGGCGCGGGATACGCGGGAATGACCTTCACGGCAAAGTCCACCTCGCTTGACGACTTCAACGCCTGGGTGGCATCGGTCAAAAATTCTTCCAATACGCTTACGCTAGCCGATTACAATAGCGACCTGATGCCGTCGAGCACGGACAATCCCGTGGTGTTCTATTCCTCCGTCGATCCGAATTTGTATGATACGATATTGGTAAAGTACATGATCCCGCCGCCGAGCACTTCTACGTCGGCTTCGGGGTCGTCACCGTCAGCGCCGGACGCCATGCCGGGCATGTCAATGTAAACGAATCATGGAACACTTCCTTCTCGGAGACCTCACGTGGAGCGCGCTGCCGCATCAATGGTTCACCATCGGGGGCACCGCGGCGATCTTCGGAGGGCTTATCATCATTGCGGCAATTCTCACGTACTTCAAGCGCTGGAAATGGCTGTGGAAAGAATGGCTGACGTCCACCGACCCGAAGAAGATCGGCGTCATGTACATTGTGATGGCGTCGCTCATGCTCTTCCGCGGCGGCCTCGATGCGGCGATGATCTGGCTGCAGCAGTCGCTCGGATCCAGCAACGGTCCCGGATTTCTCGGCGTCTCGCACGGCTATCTTGATTCCAGTCATTTCCAGCAGATATTCACGGCGCACGGGGATATCATGGTGTTCTTCGTGACGATGGGATTCTTTTTCGGCCTCATGAACCTGATCGTGCCGCTGCAGATCGGCGCGCGCGACCTTGCGTTCCCGTTCCTCAATTCGCTCGGATTCTGGCTCTACGTGGCGGGCGCCGTCTTTATAAACATGTTCTTCGTGATCGGCGGTGAATTTGCCGCGAGCGGCTGGCTCTCGCTGCCGCCGCTATCCGAATTGCAATATAGCCCGGGCACCGGCGTGGATTATTGGGTATGGTCGCTGCAGATCTCCGGCCTCGGATCCCTGCTCGGCGGCATCAATTTCATCGTCACCATTTTGAAGATGCGCGTGAAGGGGATGAAGCTCATGATGATGCCGCTGTTCACCTGGACGTCGCTCTGCAGCATGTTCCTCGTGATCGCGGCTTTCCCGGTGCTCACCGCGACGACACTGCTCCTCTGGCTTGACCGTTTCATGGGCATGCACTTCTTTACGACGACCGCCGGCGGCAACCCGATGCTGTATGTGAACCTGATCTGGATGTGGGGGCATCCGGAGGTGTACATCCTCGTGATCCCGGCGTTCGGCATCTTTTCGGAGATCGTTGCCACGTTTTCCGGCAAGAAGATCTTCGGCTATGTTTCCATGGTGTGTGCCGCGATCTGCATCACCCTACTTTCGTTCCTTGTCTGGTTGCATCACTTCTTTACCATGGGCGCCGGCGCCGACGTTGACGCGTTTTTCGGCATCATGACGGGCATCATCGCGATCCCGACGGCCGTTCAGATATTCAACTGGATCGCCACGATGTTCCGCGGGCGGATACGGTTCACAACGCCGATGATGTATTTCATCGGGTTTGTGAGCCTCTTCACGTTCGGCGGCATGGCGGGCGTTCTGCTCTCCATCCCGGGCGCGGATTTTGAGCTGCACAATTCGCTCTTCCTCGTGGCGCACTTCCATACGATGATCGTGAGCGGCGCGCTCTTCGGCATCTTCGCGGGGCTCACGTACTGGTTCCCCAAAGTGATGGGATTCAGGCTGAACGAGCGCCTGGGTCGGCGCGCGTTCTGGCTGTGGCTCGTCGGATTCCTCGTCTCGTTCACGCCGCTCTATATATTGGGTTTCCTCGGCGCGACGCGGCGGCTTGACACCTATGACGCCTCGACCGGCTGGCAGCCGTTGTTCATCGTCGCGGGGGTCGGCGTATGCATCATCGCCGCCGGCGCGCTCACGCAGGTGTGGCAGGTGATCGTGAGCATTCGCGAGCGCAAGGAGAACTTGGATACCACGGGCGATCCGTGGGACGGCCGCACGCTTGAGTGGGCAACGCATTCGCCGGTGCCATACTACGATTTTGCGCAAACGCCGGAAGCGGATTCCCGCGACGCATTCTGGGAGATGAAGAAGCGGGGTACAGTGCGTGGCCGCGACGTTCCGGTAAAGTACGAGGACATCACGCTCTCAAAGAACACCGGCATGGCGATCTACCTTTCGGGATTCTTCTTCCTGTTCTCGTTCGGCGCGGTATGGCACATCATCTGGCTCATGGTGCTCGGGCTTGTTGGCTGCGTCGCGTGCGTCATCATCCGTTCGTTCAACGACGATACTGAATACACGATTCCCGCGGCCGAAGTGGAACGGATGGAAAAACTCGCATGGAAAAAGCAATGAAAAAATGAAAACAGAAACGGAAATGAAAAATGAAGCCTCGACCGCCGACCGCCATGCGTTCGGGTTCTGGGTCTATCTGATGACCGACCTTGTGATATTCGGCGTGCTCTTCGCGGTATATTTCGTGCTGCAGCCTGCCACGTTCGGAGCGCCTTCAGCGCACGATCTTTTCAGCCTGCCGACCGCGCTTGCGAACACGCTCGTGCTGCTCACCTCGAGCTTCACCTGCGGGCTTGCTACGCTCGCGGCGCGGCGGGGGAAGGTGAACCAGGTGATCGCATGGCTCGCGGTCACGTTCGTGCTCGGCGCGACGTTCCTTACGATCGAGCTTACCGAGTTCTCGCACTTCATTTCCCTTGGAGCGGACTGGACGAAGAGCGCGTTCCTGTCTTCGTTCTTTACGCTCGTCGGGACGCACGGCCTGCATATCTCCGTGGGGCTCCTGTGGATCGTCGTCGCGATCGTCCAGCTGAAAGTGCGCGGCCTCACGCCGCCCATCATTTCCAAACTGGACCGCTTCACGCTGTTCTGGCATTTTTTGGACATCGTCTGGATATTCATCTTTACGACCGTTTACCTGATGGGAATAATGTAAAACCATGAAAGCTTCGCTCAAGTCATATGTCACCGGATTTATCCTTTCTGTCATGCTCACGCTCGCGGCAGCGTGGCTCGTCTTCGCGCACGTGACGAGCGGCATCTTCTCGGGCGATGTCCTTATCGGCGCCATCCTTGTCCTCGCGGTCGCGCAGCTTTTCGTCCAACTTATATTCTTCATGCACATCGCGGAAGAGACGGGGCCGCGCTTCCGGCTCGTGGTGCTCTTTTCCACGGTCGGGATCATCTTCATCGTGATCGCCGGGTCCATTTGGATCATGAACCATCTGAACTATAATATGATGGCATCGCCGGCAGAGATGAACGCATATATCCAGAGCCAGGACGGATTCTGAACGATGACGATGCTTTCGCAATGAAATACTATTACGAGCTTACCAAGTCAGGACTGGTGTTCGGGAACCTCATTACGGTGATCGCGGGATTTTTGCTCGGCGCGCGGACCGTTGCGATCGTGAACGGCATCCTGCCGGTGGACCCGTGGCTTTTGTTCGCAACATGCGCGGGCATTGCCTGCGTGATGGCGTCCGGATGCGTGTTCAATAATTACATCGACCGCGACATTGACGGGAAAATGGAGCGCACGCGGCACCGCGCCCTCGTCGCGCGGCATATCTCCGGCCGCGCGGCAATCGTCTTCGCCGCCGCGCTCGGCATCGCCGGCTTTTTCATCCTCGCCATATATACCAACACGCTTGCGACGCTCGCCGCCGCGACGGGATTTATTTTCTACGTTTTCGCGTACAGCCTGTGGGGAAAGCGGCGCACGGTGTATGGCACGTTCATCGGCGCGATCGCGGGCGCCACGCCGCCGGTCGTGGGATACGCGGCGGCGAGCGGCCGGGTCGACATGGCGGCGGCGATCCTGTTCGTCATCATGCTCGCGTGGCAGATGCCGCATTTTTTCGCCATCGCCATCCGGCGCAGGGATGATTACGCCGCCGCCCATATTCCGGTAATGCCCGTGAGTCGCGGCATGCGGCGCACGAAATCGAGCATGGCCATCTATATAATAGAGTTCACGCTTGCCGCCTGCCTTCTCTTCATGTTCGGCTATGCGGGCATCCCATACCTTGCGATCGCCGCCGCGCTCGGCATTGTCTGGCTCGGATTCGCTGTGCGCGGATTTTCGATACCGGATGCCGCAACGGAGCCGTCGCATCCGCATGCCGCCGCGAATAAAAAATGGGCGACGCAGATGTTCGCCCTTTCGCTCATCATCATGGTCGCCCTTTTCGGCGCGATCGCGGTGACCGCTGTTATATAACGGCCATCCCGGCCGTATTATCTGGCAAGCAAAAAGGTCGGCCAAACAGCCATATTGTCGTCACTATTACTATGCTTGTCACCATAGCAGTCATCCTTCTTGTTCTTTGGGTCCTGGGCCTTGTAACATCGTATACGCTTGGGGGGTTCATCTACCTCCTTCTTGTCGCCGCCATCATATTGTTCCTGATCCGCGTCATCCGCGGAGAAAATCCGATCAAATAGGCGGGCGTCAGCCGATCACCACTTTTGCGATGGCGAAAATGCTCCTCAAAGAATAGTTCGCGGTAAAGCTCACGTTGTTGCCGTTCGTGATGTACGGATCCTTCATGACATAATTGCCGTTGCTGCCGCTCACCAGAACGACGAAGTGCGTGCCTCCGTAGGCATTGATGCCCACGATCACCGGATTGCCGGTGGCGAGCGTCGCGTCGATGGCGGCGGTCTTGCGCGTGACGGTCACGCCGTCGACGTTGAAGGTCGTGAGGAGATACGCAGGATAATATGCGGCAAAGTCGTTCGGGTTGGAATTGATCGTTTCCGGCGTCACGTCCTTGTACCCGTAGTGCGTGAGCACCATCGCCATCGCGGTCACAAGGCAGCCGTCGGCAGCCATCGTATATTTTGTGCCATCAAGCGGCAGACTGCCCCATGCGCTGTCGCGCTGATTATAATAGCAGCCCCATGAATCACAGACCGTCTGATTGCCGAGGATCTTCGATCCGCCCGCGTTCGCCGCGAACGCGGAAAAGCTCGCGAGCTGTGCCTGCGCGGAAGCAAGGAGTTTTTCGTACGTCGCCTCCTGCGAGTTCGTTTCCACAAGAAGCTGGTTCTTTGATTGCACGGTTTGCGTGAGCGTCTGCTGCTGCGCGGTCAGCGTCTGCTGCTGCGCGGTCAGCGTGCTTTGTTTCTGCTGCGAGGCGTTTTGCGATGACGCAAGGGCGTCCTTTTCCTGCTTGAGCGTTTCCATCGCGCTTTGGATGCCGTCCTGGATCTGGAGGGTCTGATTCACGTCTTCCCATGCCTTTTCAAGGCCGCCGGAAGAGAGCATTTCCACGAGAAGGGGCTGGGCATCCTGTTTTTGAAGGCTTTCGAGATACGCGCCGAGCGCCGTCTGGTCGGTTTCGATCGTCTGCTGAGTATCCGTGATCTCGCCGCCCAGCTGCTGGATCTCTATCTGGGTGGCGCTGATCTCGGTTTGGGTAAGGTTGATCTGCGCCTGGACCTTGTTCTTTTGGAGATCGAGGGAGTTGATCGCTGCCTGAAGCGTCTTTTTATTGGCTCCGACCTGCTGGAGCTCGGCTTGATATTGCGCAATTTGGGCATTAAGGGCGGCCATCTGCTCCTGATTGGCGTCAAGCTGGGCCTGCAGGGTACTGCTGCTCGTGGTCGTGGACGTTGCAGCGGTGGCTTGTGCATAGGCAGCCGGAAGCCGTATAAGGGTGATTCCGGTAGCCACGGCGACGATGGATATTGCTATCGAGAGTATGATGAGCGTTTTTTTCATAAATGGGAGCACTGGTATATTATAAGCCCGGGAAAATCGCTGGCAACCGACCTTTTTTATTGCTTACTTGCCGGTGCCGTGTATATGGCATAAGATACGGAAAGAGTTATATCGCATTGAGGAGGCTCCTTTGAAAGAACCCGCAATTTCTTGTTTGGTTTTTCTTGCCATGGGAGCATCTTGTGGCATTGCCCAAACCCTCTTGCTGGACGAACCATCTCCGGCTCCGACCGCTGCGGCGTCTGCTGTGACGACGAGCGCAGCTTCCAAAGTTTCCCCGGGAAATTTTTTTGTCATTGGCGGCATCCAGGCGCATCGCCGCGCATGGACGGTCTCTGACGGCATCCTGGAGGGGACACTTCTTGCGCTTGGGGCCGTCGATTGCGTCCAAACCCTTGAAGCGAGCGGGAGCTCCTCACAATACGTGGAGCTCAATCCCATTCTGGGATCTCATCCGAGCAAGGGAAGTGTCTTCGCCTATTTTGGCGGGATGGGCGCAGCGCAGGTGGGAGTGAGCGCAATTCTGCATCGTCGTACACGCCGATGGGAAACGCTTGCGTTTTTGGGAATGGAAACCTATGCGGTGATCGGCAATAGTGGTGCGATACCGCATACGTATTGGCACTGATCCTGAGGGGCTGTCGGAAGTGATTTCCGGCAGCCCCTTATTTTTTTTTAATGCTGTTTTTATTTGTGCCGCTTGCTCTTTTTTGCCTTCTTTGCTTCCAGCATGAGCCGTTTGGCCTCAAGCCGCTTCTTTGTCTTCTTGGAATTTGATCGTTGGCCTGTTATCCAGTGTCCTCGCTTTGGCATGGGATATGGTGGTTAATTTAATTACTTTCTAATCTTATCAGAACAAGGAGGAAAAATAAACCTATCAGTGGATATATAAGCTTATGAAAAGCCCGACCCCCGACAGGATGGAGAGGCCCCATGCGTAGACGAATGTGATCGTGAGCCGTCGATGCTTCAAAAAATAATTTTCGCCTTTGCGGTAACCGCCTGCGGCCACAAGAAAGAATACGATGAGCGCCACGAACATGATGAGGGAAAATATCCCGTGGAATGCTCCGATCGCGGTTTCGTATGGATTGAGCGGGCCGGCACTGTCGCCCTTGAGCTCACGGGAGAACATGTAAGTGATGTTAAAGAGCAATTCGTACGCGAGCACGCCGAACGCAAACCATCGCAGGAAGACGCCGGTGGTATAGGCTTTGCGGATGATGAAATATATGGACGTGGTCACGATAAGCTCTGCGCACAGGGTGATGGTGCTCAAAAGCGGGATATGCATGATATTGAGTATAGCACTGTTTTTGCGCGGTCAAAGCACCAAAATCAGCCGCTGGCTCGTACAAATAAGAAGGTGAGCATTATAATACTAGTATGAACAAAAAACATGGGGGATTTGCGGTTGCGGCGTCGGTAGCGGCCAGTTTGCTCATGGCTTCGTCGGCCTATGCCTTGACGCCCACATTTTCGGCTTCCTATACGGGAAGCGGCGATTATGTGCAGGTGAACATCTCGAACGCGGATCCCAACTATAGCGTCCTTCTTGATACCAATAACAGCATCCAGGCGATCGGCACCACGAATTCGAGCGGCGAGTTTTCGGATTCGATCAGCACGTCGGCCTATAATATCACCCCGGGTAGCGTGGTGTACGTGACGGTGGACGGTCAGCAGTCAAATTCGCTCACGTGGCCCTATACCACCGGCAGCAATTCCACGTTTTCTTTGAACCAGAGCGAACTTTCGCTCACGACCGGAGAGTCTGCTACGATCACGGCGAGCACGGATGGCCCGTTCTTTCTTTCCAGCAATTCCAATCCGTCGATCGCCAACGTTTCCTTTAATGGTGACCAGATCGTTGTGGCGGCAAACACTGCCGGCAGCACGAACCTGACGGTCTGCCTTGTCTCGTCGACGGGAAGCTGCCAAACAGAGACCGTCAATGTCTCCGGTAGCGGCTCCACTACGATCACCTTCAGCCAGAACAATTTGAGCATTCCCACCGGTCAGACCGCCACCGTGAACGTGAGCGGCGGGACGGGCGTATATACGATCAGCAATAACTCCAATTCCGCCGTTGTCGGGGCATCGATCTCCGGCAATGTTGTCTCGCTCTACGCCTCGAATGTCGAGGGCACCGCATCTATCACTGTCTGTTCCACCAATATGAGTTCGTGCGGCGTGATCAGTGTCACCGTCACCACAAACTCCGATTATTCGTCGCTTGTCTTTAGCAATACCGCACCATCGCTTGCGGTAGGACAGTCCGTGAGCGTGAGCATCATCGGCGGCGTCGCGCCATATTATGTGAGCGGAAATTCCAATTCGAGCGTTGTAGGAACTTCGATCTCCGGAAATGTAGTGACCTTATCGGGTATTGAAACGGGCGCCGCGAGCGTCACGATATGTTCCAATACCAATGTATGCCAGACGTTGCCCGTCACGGTCGGCGAATCCTCGTCGGAAGCCCTCTCCGTAGGCCAGACGAACGTCACGCTCGCCCCGGGAGGCAGCGATTCGGTCTCGATCTCCGGTTCGGGCAGTTATTATGTTTCAAGCAACAGTAATGGGAGCGTGGCGACCGCGGCGATCAGCGGCGATAACGTTGTATTCACCGGCATCACCGCAGGCACGGACGATGTAGGCGTCTGCGAGAACACCGGTCAGTGTGCCACGATCTACGTGACGGTCACCGGCTCTCCCGCGTCCACCGGCACCACGGTGACGCAGTCCACGGGTTCCGGCCTTACGCTTACGCAGGTGCTGTCCGCGGGGCAGGGCCTGAATATCCTCCTTTCCGGCGGCACTGAGCCGTACTCCATCTCCGTTGCCCCGAGTTCCATTGTGAGCGCTTCCGTAAACAGCGGCGATGTCCTTACGCTTGCGGGCATCATTCCCGGCGAGACGTCGCTCACCGTCTGTTCCGCGAACGGTCTTTGTTCTCCGGTATATATCGATGTGACGGCAGCGGCAACGGCCACCACCGGCGCCACGACCGCATCGTCCGGTCAATATGACTTCACTACGTTCCTGGGATATGGCTCCACGGGCGCGGCAGTCACGGCGCTTCAGGAACAGCTGACGCGTGACGGCATCTATAGCGGTCCTATCACGGGTTATTACGGCGACCTTACGACCACCGCAGTGAAGACATTCCAATCTGATCACGGCATCTCATCCGTCGGTTACGTTGGCCCCTCAACGCGCGCGGCGCTGAATGCAGGTGATTAGGGGATGGTGGCCCCTTGCACGATTACGCCGCAATATGCTACTTTCCGTGGATGAAGAGATCATTTAAAGTGGCATCGCTCGCGGCGCTTTTTGTCGTTCTCCTTGGCGTTGGATGGTGGCAATATGGAAGGCTGGAGGCCGCCCGATCTTTGGAGGATGTTCCTCTGGGGGTGTCGGTCAATACCCAAAACGGCAAGATCGATGTCCTTACCTATCATTACGATGACGCCCGCGACGGCGTTGATCCGGACGAGACGACGCTCACGCCCGTGAACGTGAACGTGAACACGTTCGGCAAGATCATGACGCTGCCCGTCGACGGCCAGGTGTATGCCCAGCCGCTCTATGTGTCCGGCGTGAAACTCGCGGATGGCAGTACTCACGACGTGCTGTATGTGGCGACGGCGAACGATAGCCTGTATGCATTTGACGCGAACACCGGCGCGCAGCTTTGGAAGGACAGTTTCATAGATCCCTATCAATGGGTGGTCCCTGTGCCTGTCCAGGACGTCAAAACGTTGGATATCACTCCCACGATCGGCATCATCGGAACTCCCGTGATCGATCCCACATCGAACACGCTCTATGTCGTTTCCAAAGTGGAGGATGTGCAGGGCATCAACACCCAGCCGCCGACCTTCGCGCAATACCTCCACGCGATCGACCTCGCGACGGGCAAAGAGAAGTTCAACGGGCCGTCGCTCATCGTCGCCACCGACACGCTCCCGAACGGCACGTCCATCGATTTCGACCCGCTGCTCGGCAACCAGCGCGGCGCGCTCACGCTCCTTGATGGAACCGTTTATATCCCGTGGGCATCGCATGGCGACGTGGGCGACTTCCACGGATGGGTGATGGGCTACGCCGCCGATGACGTGCAGAAGCAGACCGCGGTCTTTATGGACACGCCATACGGCGATCGCGGCGGCATCTGGATGTCGGGCGACGGCCTTGCCACGGACGGCACATATCTCTATTCAAGCGACGGCGACGGCGATTTCAGCGCCGCGCCTGGCGCGCAGAACTTCGGCGAGAGCACCGTCAAGCTGGATCCGTCCACCCTGAAGGTCGTGGATTATTTTGCCACGTTCGATGCCGAGAAGGACGGCCAGGACGACCTTGATGCGGGCACGGGCGGCGTGCATCTTATTACGGACAAGACGACCTCTTCCACGCTCCTCGTCACGGGGGACAAGCAGGGCGACATCTACGTGCTCGACGCGAGCGACCTTGGCGGCTATTCTTCGAGCACCAACAACGACATCCAGGAGATCAAGCTCGGGAAGCCGCTGCTCAACAATATGGCCTACTTTGATCAGACGCTCTACGCGGGCGGCAACAATCTTCCGCTGCAGGCCTTTACGCTGAACGACCGGCAGTTTTCCACGGCGGCCACGTCAAAGACGGGCAACACGTTCGGCACAGGCGGCTTCAACGGGCAGGGGACGAATCCTGTCGTGAGCGCGAACGGCACGAGCAGCGCGATCGTGTGGGCGCTCGACAACAGCGCGTACGGTTCGAACGGGCCGGCCGTGCTCTATGCGTACAATGCCCGGAACCTCGGCCAGGAGTTGTACTCAAGCAACCAGGATGCGTCGCGCGACGCGGCCGGCCCGGCGGTCAAGTTCACCGCCGCGCTCGTTGCGAACGGCAAGGTCTTCGTGCCGGGCGCATCGCAGGTGACGGTGTATGGCCTCTTGAATTGACCGGTCTGCTATAATAGGACCATAAGGCCAATATCATGAGAATAGAAAATCAGGCAGGAGCGCCAAAGACGAACGAGGAATATTTCCAGGAAATCGAAGCGCTGTTGGGAGAAGGGTGGAAGTTCGGCGGCAATGACTTTCAGCAAGATCAAACGTGGCGTGTGGTGATGACAAAAGAAGGGGAGGAAGACAAGGAATTCCATCTGACCAAGGCATATCCCAAAATGGTCGATAGGACCGGCACGACGAAGAACGGATGAAATGATCAAACCCCTCCGCCTAAGTGGCCGGAGGGGTCGGTTTTTTCTTTCGTGAGTAGAACAGGTATGCCGATGCCCAGGCGATGCCTCCGGGGAGGACAAAAAGTGCTCCCACGATGAGCGCTTTTTTCAGCTTCACGCAGAGCTCCTCTCTGGTGCTGTATCAATGGTATCGCTCCGCGAGGGGAGCCGTCAATATTTTTCAATCAATAAGAAACGCCGCCTTCGTAGAGACAGGCGGCGTTGAGTTTAGGGCACGAGATCATCCGCCGTTCTTTCGGGCGAGGAATTCTTTTCCTTTGCCGCGGGCGGTGTTTATGGGAACGTCCCGTGCGCATAGTGGGCATTTTTCCGCGGACCATTTGTCGAGAGTGATGTCGACGAGCGAATAGAGCTCAGGAACATCGCCAATCTCAGCTGCCGTGACGCCGCCGCGATTGCAGATGGCGGCGACGCCACGGATGTCCCCGCCAAGAGCACGTACGGCCTGCACCACCGCCTTCACCGAACCGCCGGTGGTGAGCACGTCTTCGACAATAAGTACCCGCTTGCCAGGGATGAGCTTTTCATATCCCCGCGCGAAGATGAATGTACCATCGTTCGTGGTGTCCTTTTCGGCATAGACCGCGAGCACGTCATTGATGTTCGTAATGTCCGTGAGCCTATGTGCGGTCCATTGCGAGAGGATGATGCCGCCCTTTTCCGGTCCGACGACGACCTGAATGTCGTCGAATTCAAATCGATCGGCGAAAAGTCGGCAAAGACGTGCTGTTTCCACAGTATGCGGATAGATCGCATCCTTGTTGACATACACCGATCCGTGATCGCCTTTCGTGTAGACGAAGTGGTCGTTCGTGAGCACGGCATTCAACCGTCCCAGGATTTCCAACGCGACCTGTTCTGTCGTGGTGTTCATCGGGTTGCAAGCTCCTCCCGGCACTGGGTGATGAGGTTGTGAAGCGTGAGGGTTTCGCGCCTCGCCGCTTCGGCAAAATCTTCGCCGTGCGAGGCAAAGATGATGCCGCGGGACGAGTTGATGATCATTCCCGCGCCGCGCGAGTCCATTGCCGCGCTGACCGTCGCTTTGACATCGCCACCCTGTGCCCCGATGCCGGGGATGAGGATCGGCGTGCCATCGACGACATTGCGGACGTTGCGGAGTTCATGGGGATAGGTCGCTCCTACGACCACTCCGCAGTTTCCGTTTTTGTTCCAGGCGATGCTCACTTGGCAGGCGACATGAAGATACATCGGTGCATAACATCCAGGAATCCCTATGGACCATCCGGTCGCGTGGCAGCGAGAGAGAAATTCAATCTCCCCTCTGCTTACGCCAACCTGAAGGTCTTGGAATTCACCCGCGCCGGGATTTGATGTCCGGCAGAGGATGAATATCCCTTTGTCGTCCCGATCAAGGAATGGCTGGAGCGCTTTTGCGCCGAGGTAGGGATGGAGCGTGATGGCGTCAGCCTGGAAATACTCGAATGCTTCACGCACATATCCGGCGTTGGTGCTGCCGATGTCCCCGCGCTTGGCGTCGAGGATCACGGGAATTTCCGGCGCAAAGTTGTGGATGTATTGTATCGTCCGCTGGAGCGCTGCGATGCCTTCGGCACCGTATCCCGCATAGGATGCGATGTTCGGCTTGTAGGCACACACGATCGTGGATGTCGCATTGACGATGGCCGCATTGAAGGTCACGATCGACCTGATGATGTCGTTGAAGCTCTTTGTGCGTACGGATTCCGGGATTTGCGCATAGTCGCTGTCCAATCCGACGCATACGAATTTGCCGGCCGACCAGCGGGATTCAAGCAGGCTGCGGAAGTTTCTGTCTCCCATATTGATCTCCTTGGTAAAGGGCTGAATTCGGCCAGATCCTGTCGGACCAGGCTTGCGATTGTTTTAGCAGAAAAGAAAGGGATTGGCAATGAATATCGCACGTGCGTCGGTTATTGACATCCAATACGGATGTGGGGGCCGTGTCGCCGTTGAACCCAACACCAAGCCGCCCAACCTCACCGGCGAGGACTCGGTCCGCTATTGCCGGGAGATCGAGGCGCTTCTTGAGCGTTATCCTCGCGAGAAGCGGTTCACGCCGGTGCCGATCATGCAGATCACCGAGCATACCACTCCGCAGATGGCGCTCGATGCGTACGCGCTCGGGGTGCGGATATTCAAGGTGTACCCTTTCTTCGTAACGACGAACTCGGAGAACGGAGTGAAGGATTACACCAAGCTTTACCGGGTGTTCGAAACGCTTGAAAAACTTCCCGGGGTCGTCGTTCAGTTTCATGCTGAAACGCCACGCTTCGAAGTGTTCGGGCGGATCAAGGAAGAGCGGTTCTTCACTGGCGAGGGCGCGGAGATGCCCGAGATCGAACGGCGGTTCCAAGGCCTCGCGATCAGCATCGAGCACGTCAGCTCGAAGGTCGGCATCGAGTGGATCAGGCAATTTCCGCTTGAACGCCGGATCAGGGGCAGTATCACGATCCAACACATCACGAATACTGCTGACGACATGTCGGGATACAGCTGGCGGAGCGGGGGACTCATGCGGGTGCACGAAGGATTCAAGCCCCAGGCAAAGGATCCCGATGACCGCGACGCTGTCCGTGCCGCTGCGCTTTCCGGAGACCCGCGTTTCTTCAACAGCAACGACGATGCGTGGCATCTCAAAAGCAGCAAAGAATGCGCTGGCGCAAATTGCGGGGCCGCGAACACCATCGCGGCGCCGTCGCTTACCATCGAGTTCTTTGAGGAGAATCACGCATTGGACAAGCTCGAGCCGTTCGTTTCGGAGTTCGGCCCCCGTTTCTACGGATATTCGCCGAACACCGGAACGACGCGGTATGTGAAGAAACCGTCACGGGTCCCGGCCGAACTGGAGGTTCCCGGCTCGGGGGACACGGTGATACCATGGCGCGCCGGAGAAGAGCTCCAATGGCAGGTCGCAGACGATTGATCGAGATGTTTTTTTCTCCGCCGCCGTCCGAAAGGATGGCGGCGTTTCTTATTTGACAAGCGATAATTTTTTTAATATAAAGAAACCAGCTTGGAAGGAGGTCAAAATCCGATAGTCCAATGCGCTTTGCATGAAAATGGCTCAGCGTACGCCTTCCCATTAACCCCTCCCTTTAATCCCCCCTAAAGGAGAAATCCATGAACAGCATGGTAAAATCGGCCATTGTGTCCTTACTGGTTGCGCTTCTCGCGCTCGCGCCAGTACAACCCGCTTACGCGACGACCTTAACCCGTCGTGCAGAGGGAATGAGGAAGCTTCTTCCAATGTCAGAAGACCTTCTTCAGAAAACCCTTGCGATCTGCAACAAGCCCGATGTTCGGGACTTTGCGGAAGCGCAGGATTGCCGGGACACTGCGACGGGACTGCTCCAGCATGCGAAGAAGGGCAGGGCATTTCTTCAGGACCCCACGAGCGATTCAGCGGGTGTCTGGCTGCAGGAACATGCTGAAGGGTATCAGCGCCTCCAGAAAAACCTGGAGGCCCTGCAATTGCGCCTGAATCCCGCGGTGGATCCCACGCTATTTGAACATGCTCGGCCTCGCGCATGTTTGCGTACCGTGGCGAAGGAGGTCACGTGCGCGGATATGCTGGGCGTCGCAACGGCGATCTGCTCCCTATATCTCGCAGTTTCGCCCCTCGCCGGGGTGATTTGCGAGGTCGCGTCCATCTATGGATACATCGGCTGTATCTATTGAGGAGGACAAATGCCGGATCTGAGAAGAAGAACCCTTCCCGCACCATCGACAGTGGCGATCGGTGTGGGGATGTTGTGGTTGATCGCAGGAGTCACAATTGTCATCATGCACGACTTCCGCGTCCACCTTCTTGATTCCTTTCTCCTCATAGGAAGCGCGCTCGTCTTGGTGGGAGGAAACGAGAAGATTCTGAAAGGATCAAAGTGGCGTTGGATTGGACGGCTCGTATTCGTGTTGTTGGTCTGGGCCGCTATATCCAGTATCCTGAGACCTTGATCCTCACTCAACTCTTAACGAAGGCCGCGGGCAAACGTCTGCGGCCTTTTCTTTGGGGCCACTTTGATTGACATGCGACCGAAAGCATCGGATATTTATGGTGGCAAGAGGTCCATCGCAGGAGGAAAAATGTATGAAGCCGCTTGGCAATCTGGAAGACCTTCGCCCCTGGTGTCTGGAGGCAACACAACGGGACGAGGAGATATTCGCCGTGTCCGGAGAGATCGATCAGGCTACGGCAAGCGCCTTCGCCGGGGCCGTGAACCGTGAACGCCCGGATCATATCTGGGTGGAGGTTGTGACTGTTGTATGCAATCCTGACCCTTCGACCGTGATCCGCGTCCGCTGTTCGGCATGACGGCGGCGCAATGACGGCGACCTGCTTTTGCAGAGGTCGCCGTTTTCTATTTATTGGCCCGGTGCTTTTCGCACTTACAGCCCTTGGGCTTGATGAACTTGTCGAAATATTCCTTGCCGTAGTCGTAGGTGAGCTCGGTTCCCGCCTTGATGCGTTTGCGGGAGAAGATGAATATCCTGTCGCCGGGACCGATCGCTTCGCAGTTCGGCCTGCACGAGTGGTTGATGTACCGCGCGCGGTTGGCGCGCACGTTCCCGTCGATCGTCTTGCGGGAGTTCACCTCAAAAAGATATCTGCCTTCGTCCTCGTCCGCCTCTTTGCTGCTCACCACGCGGCCGGTGTATTCGATGACGCAGACCCCTTTCGGGATATCCTCTTTGGTGAAGAGGCCTTTGCCGGTGAGCGAGCGGCGAACGGAAAGTTTGTAGCCCCGAGGGGTATATTTGGAGAGATGTTTTTTCATATGGCCCAAAACCGCCTGATGTAGGGGTCTATTTTACCATATATACGGCACAAGCCGATAGCGGACCTTCTGCGTGTATTCGGCATACCCCGGAAGATCTTTCTTCAATATTTTTTCTTCGTCGATCATCCGCCACAGAAGGATGGGAAAGAAGGGGACGATGAGGGCTATCGTCCACCATGAACCGAGCGCGAGCGGGATGCCCACAAAGAGCCATAATGCTCCCGCATACATCGGATGCCGCACGTGCGCGTACGGGCCGCTCGAGACCACCTTTTGGTCAGCCGCCACGGTGATGTTCGCCGCCGCGAAGCTGTTCACGCGGATGACCCAGAAGATAAAGAGGAAAGAAAGCACGATGATGAGATTGCCGAGCACGCTGCCCCATGCGGGAACCGGCGAGAGGCCGTAGCGATGGTCAAGCACGGCGAGGACGATGAAGGCAAAGAACGAGAAGATGATGAGCGATATGATGATCTTCTGCGCCGCGCCCTCCTCTTTCCACGGTCCGGCGTTCATCCTGCGCTCAAGGAGCGGGCGATCATAGAGCAAGAGGTATATCGTGAAGGCGATCGTCGAGAGCGCAAAGACGGCGAGAAAAAGCCAGCCCTGCCAGTACTGCCACGTTCCCGCGCTCACGTATATGAGCGCCACGAAGAACGCCATCCCGAGCACGCTTTGCATGATCGCTTTCCCGATGAGGGACCTCATACTCTAACGATACACCTGCTGGCGGCAAGCACAACTTGCTGCTCCGCATGATACGCGCCGTAAGAACCCACACTTACAGCCATGTAATGCCACGTGAGCAGACCTCAACGCCCAGTGTTTAGGGCTTTCTAGCCCGTAAATGCCCCCGTGTGCGATCGTTCGCCGCGGGTGAGGGTTGAGGAGGCGGTAAGGGGCGGGAGACGTGGGACATTAGCACGTTTCATCGGGCATAATGTTTCACTCGCCAAAAAAGGAAAATAGCCCACTTTTACCCAAGCATTACCTAATTTTTTAGAGAAAATCAAAATGCCAATCAGATTTACCATCCCTAATAATTTCGGTAAGACGCAGATGCCACGACGTTTCACTATGAGTTCCCAAGAATCCAAGGAAACCGTTGAGGGCAAAGAAGGTCTTAGCGTCGCCGAACTGAAAAAGGGCGGCGTGTTCCGGGGTCGGCGCGTGGAAGCGCAATACGGGTTTCGATATGGCGAGTTCGAGATGATACTCGTCCACGATCCGATCGAGCTCGATTGGTACTTGAAGATTACGAATCCGGGGCCAAGAAACCGGAATAACGCCATCACGATCGTCGAGACCTCTTGCCACTATGGAGGCGTCCGGGAGTGGTTCGTGTGCCCTCGTTGCGAGCGTCGCTGCGGCAACTTGTACAAAGATGAAGATGACTTCGCCTGCCGGCGCTGCATGGATTTCGGATACGCTTCGCAAAGGGTGAACTATCGGAGCTTTGAGCCGACCATTGTTCGCATGAAGAAATATGAAAAAGAGATCGAAAAGAAACCCATTTACCAATCTTACAAAGGGAAGCCAACAAAACGTGCCCTGCGCTACGACAAGCTCTTGGAGCGGTTAGGATCGTGGAGCGAAGCTTTTAACCAGCGGGAAGCGGAGGAGCTTTAACTTCATACTTGGGGATACATCACGCTTCCCTTGGTGCTGTTATTTTTGTAAAATTAAAGTATTAAAACGGTCTAGCGCTCGTTTAATTCAAATGGTTCTTACTAACGATAAACTCATACGTGCGGCTCTACGAGCTAACTTGGAACGGGACCTGCAAAGATACCGGGCAAAGAGCGGCCATCCAGCGCAAATTTTTGAAGAACTTGGGGTAAGGCACGGCGTTTCAAGGATTGACCTTGCCGTGATCAACGGCGTGATGCACGGCTATGAGATAAAGAGTGACCTAGACACACTTCAAAGACTCCCGGATCAGGTAGATGCCTTTAGCTCCGTATTCGACAAGCTAACGCTCGTCGTCGGAAAAAAACATTTGTACGATGCGATAAACATCCTACCTGATTGGTGGGGGGTCTTGCTTGCAAAAGTTGATGACGATGGAACCTTGATTTTCCAATCTATCAGGAAGGCGAGTAAAAATTTTACGCAAGACCCCCATTCGATTGCGAAGCTTTTATGGAGGGAGGAGGCGTTACAAATTTTAGAGAATAAGAATAGAGCGAAAGGAGTTCGATCAAAAACACGCGACGTAATTTATGAGAGGTTGGCTGAGGTCATGCCGATCGGTGCACTGAAAGAGAGGGTGAGGGATGCACTATTGGTTTCTCGCGAAGGCTGGCGATCTGATCTACCACTAGCTTTAAGTGGTGATTAATTTCCCAAGCAATCCAATCTACTGCGCGGCCGGTACCTTTAAGTGAGGTATCTTTTATGTATCGGTGGAAATGCTTCGCCTTCTCAGCAATTTGTTTATCTCCCCAGCAGTGTTTTTCTCCGTAAAATAAATTTTTATCATCAATGATGTCTTCTACGAGTAGTTTCGCGTTTGCTAAATAATATTGGAACTCGGCTACTTTTCCCTTCATAACCAGCCAATCTTTTTCGAGAGTGTATTTGATGCTTGTGGTTGAATTATAGTACTGAAGCGCTTCAACGAAAATGGGGTTTCGAATAGTGTAATCGGCGTAATTGGGCTTTCTAACGAGTTTTTGGGTTCGGACATGTTGAAACCAACCATGCCAATCCGCACGTGGTAAGAAGTTAGGTTTATCAAGCTCGCACTCGCCAACATCTTTTGGAAAAGCACCGCTTGCGAATATGAAGTTTTTCCAGCTACCTAAGTTTTTTATTTTTTGGCTGGCGGTCAAAAATTGTAAATACAGCCCGTCTTTTTCTTGGATTGCTTTGATATCGACCAATAAGTCGATCTCCTTTTCGGCTAAGTTAAATGCAGCCAAAAAGGCGCCGATTTTTTCATTTAGCTTTTCTGGATCGAGGAGGTCAGAGGATGCAATTCTCAGGCAAAGGCCCTCTTTGTATTTTCCATAAAGAGAACAAGCCGCTGCTTTTATGCTGTCATCATCGTTCAAATTCAAAACCGGGATCAACTTCGCCCCCAATCCCATAGCTGCTGGTACAATTGAATTTAATGCGTCTACTTTTAGCTGGGTAGTTAGCTCGCCCTCCATCAGTAATGTAAAGTCGACAAAGATAGGTCTAGAGCCCCACGCTTTAAATATCTCATTCGGGATTTCGTTTATGCGCTCTTCCTTAAATTTTTTCACCACTTCCGCAAAGATTTCCTCTTGAGATTTTTTTACTTTCTTTTTCTCCCCGTTCTGGTGAACAATTTTGGAATTATTCACTGTCGGCATTACAAGCTCGATCAGAGGCAGTAGAGCGTCTTTGGTTTTTTCATCCAAAGGCTCGAGCGCCCACTGTTCGGCCGGCTTCCACTTAAGTATTGGGGTGTACTGTTCTTTATTTAACATGTTTTTTCTTTCCCGATTTCTCGTCGGGGAAAAGAACACGGACCTTTGTTTCGCCTACGATGCTGTTTAAATAAACCCATTTTCCGCTTTCATGTCTCATTTTCCCGGCGACAATAGCTACGTGAACGCCTAACTCTTTAGCCAGACTATTAGCTGCTATGGATGAGGGGACGAGCTTAGCAGCGCTTATTTCCCATTTATCGGAAGGTACCAAGGCTTCGCCTGCGAGCTTATCCGCTTCTCTTTCTTTTGTCCCGATATCCGATCCTTTTGGATCTTCAAGTTCGTCATAGAAGAAATCGATATCCTGATCATAATGCAAAGCCACGTGAGCCAACTCGTGCATTAGCGTAAACCAAAAATTATCTAGTCTATCGTATCTAAGAGTCAGTCCGATAATCGGATTTTTTTTATCCGCCATAATAGCCATCCCATCTAAAGATGTTTTGGAAAGATGAGGCACTATTACAAGAGTTATCCCGTGCTTTTTTAGATAGTCTTTAGCGAGAATTGGTCCATTCTCTTGGATGCTTAATTTTGCTAGCGCCTGCATGAAATCGAGGTTAACCGTCCCGGGTTTATAGGGTGCGTGCGTGCTTTCTTCTTTTGCTTTTTTTAGAACGCGCGTAGCCCAAGCCGCTAACGCATGTTTATCCGTAAGAGGAGAAGAACGATAATTAGATTTCCGTAAGCCCATAATTTGCGCAGAAAACTTTGTTTGCGAAAAAAACTCTTTTAGTAAGTCCACCTTGTTCATTTTTTTGACTGATCCAGACCCAAAATAACCACGTTCTTCCATTTCGGCAATGAGGGCGTTGTTCCAGTTTTGATATTCTGAATTTTCATCTAGTGTCGGCTTTTGAATGAGGACTTTAGCTGGAATCCCAAGACCAAGCTCCAAAGCTCTAATCATTTCTATGCTAAGAGGTCTTTTCCCGGAGAGTATTTCTGAAACTCTACTAGGACTCCCAAGATACGGAATTAGGTCGGCAGGTTTTAGATCGGCCTGTTCCATTCTAAATTTAATTGCATCTATGGGACTAGGCAGCGCCGAAGGAAAATATCTTTTTTCATAATCCTCAATCAGCGTACTCAGCAGGGCGAGTTGCTCGCCTTCTGCTGAATCGGGGTTTGGATCATGGATCATAAGCGTCTCAAGTAATTTGAGCGCTTCTTGGTAATCTGATTCAGTTTTTATGACTTTGATTATGTTCATGTTTTTAATTTCACTAGGTCCAAGTATCGTATTCTTTGTGGGTCCCAATTTTTTTAACTAAGGCTATTTGATTTTTATAGTTGATCTGAGCCAACAACCTGTACTTATTTCCACAAATATCGAACACGACCTGTTGATCCCCTAAGAGGCTGGCTTTTTGATACCTGCTCTTGAGAGCATGGGGAGTGGCCCAGCCAGCATCCTCGACTTCCGCCTCCCATGCTTCAATCTGAGCTCTGGCATCTGGATAATTATCCTTGAAGTCGGAAAGTAGCTGTTTGCCTAGTAATTTCATATCTTTTTGCCGGGGATTTAATCATTATTTGGGTTCCCATATTGGGAAGTATGGACGGGTTTATCCGGAATGTCAAGCTCCCCCCAGAGAGGGGGGGGGATGAGTAATTCGGTGCCGAATAGGCTTCTAATTTTGTGGTTCCAACTCTTGCTCTATCTCCTCAAACGATTCCACTGCGGCGCGGAGGTGCTCGAGAATTTCGGCTGCGATTACCTTCGGCTCAGGCAGGTTTTCCATGTCGGTCACGCTGTCATCTTTGAGCCAGAAGATGTCGAGGTTCACTTTATCGCGTGCAATGATCTCGCTGTACGCAAACCGCTTGAAACGCTCGGACTCCTTTCGCTTGTGTCGATTCTCCGGATTGTAGGCCGCAAGGAATTCGGCGAAGTCCTCGTCAGCGAGCTTGCGCTCTTTGAGCGTGAAGTGCTTGTTGGTACGCAAGTCGTAAATCCACACTTCCTTCGTCTGTGGGTCTTTGCTCGCTGGTTTGTTATCAAAGAAGATGACGTTTGCTTTGACGCCCTGCGCGTAGAAGATGCCGGTCGGCAGCCGCAGGATCGTGTGCAGGTCGGTCGTCTCCAAGAGCTTGCGACGAACTGTCTCACCGGCCCCGCCCTCAAAGAGCACGTTGTCCGGAACGACGACCGCCGCGCGGCCGTCAGCTTTCAGCATCGTGCGAATATGCTGCACGAAGTTAAGCTGCTTGTTTGAGGTAGACGCCCAGAAATCCTGTCGGTTGTATGAAAGTGCCTCGCGTGATACCGCACCGCTTTCTTCAGCGGTTACGACGTAGCTCGACTGACGGCCGAAAGGAGGATTGGCGAGCACGTAATCGAAGCGCATGCCGCTGTCCGCGAGCAAACTATCATCGCGATGGATTGGCGGCGTATCGCCGGCATCGCCGATGCCGTGCAAAAAGAGATTCATGACGCAGACGCGCGCAGTCTCCGGCACAAGCTCCCAGCCGGTAAAAGTTTTCTTTTTCAAAAATGCCAGCTCATCGCGGCCAAGCTCATCGCCGTAGGTACGTAACAGATAATCCTGCGCCGAAAGGAAGAAGCCGCCTGTCCCGCAAGCAGGATCGGCAATCGTCTTCTTGGGCTGCGGCCGAAGTGCAGCAACCATGGCGCGGATGAGCGGACGCGGCGTGAAGTATTGTCCGGCTCCGCTTTTCGTATCCGAGGCAACGCGCTCGAGGAGCGATTCGTAAATCTCGCCTTTGACGTCCACGTTAAGGCCGACCCAGCTCGTTTCTTCGATCATATCGATAACGCGTTTGAGGAGGGCGGGCGTTTGAATTTTATTCTGCGCTCGAGCGAAGATCATGCCGAGCATGCCGGGCTTATTGCCGAGCGCCTCGAGAATCTCGATGTAGTGCGCTTCCAGTTCCGCACCCTTCTGCGCCACGAGCGTGGGCCACGCGTACTTCGCTGGGATGCCGAGATCGCGATTGTAAGGCGGTTTGGCATACTCATCAGCCATCTTGAGAAAAAGCAGGATCGTGAGCTGCTGGAGATAGTCGCCCGTCGAGACGCCGGCATCCAAAAGAACGTCGCATAAACTCCAGATACGGTTGCTGATATTTGAAACTTGAGGTGAAGTGGCCATAGTTTTATTTTATCGCCGTCTTTGATCGACCGCGCGTCTTCGATATTACCTTCGTTCGCGGCGCTGCGTCGACACGCTTGGCATTGATGCGTTCAAGCAATGCGGCCGCTGGCTCGTCGCTCGAATCCTGCGGTACAAGCTTGCCCGTGAACGCCTGCTGCAAAATGGACTGACGAAGATGCTCGGCACGTTGGAGATTGGCGGATAAAACCTGTTCGATCTCGTCGGCGACGCTCAGTCGACATTCAACTTCGGAAACGATACGCTTTTGCTCAGCGAGGGGTGGTAGCGGTACGGCAATACTCGCAACGATGCTCAAATTCAGATTGGGTTGTACTCCACCGCTCGAATGCCCTCTTACATCCTCATAATTTTTCCAGAAGAAAATCTTGAGATAATTCTTTACCTCTGAATCCATAACCTGCACTGCGGCAATCGCTTGATTTGTAGTAGCAGAGATCATTAATTCCGAGCACTTACCGCGCGTTTTCCCTTCGCCATACATAGCAAGCAGCAAAGTACCTGCTGGATACAATGTCAGATTCGTTTCTTTCAATGCCTTTTCTGTCACGAACTCCGATGCTTCTTTGACCTGTAAGTTATTAAGCGCCCCGCTTGTGATCCAAGCTATGTCTCCATTATGGTAATAAGACGAATCACCTCGATTTGGAGTTGCGCCGGTGCCTACAAGCGAAAGCTGTGCAACGCTCGCCCATGTCCATCCCTCCGGCAGTGCCGACAATCCGGTCGTGTCTGGCGATGCCGGTTCTTTGTACTTACCGCGGCCGTTCCATTTTTCATGGCGCTCTTTGAGGATACGCGTGAGGAGCTCGGAGCCAGTTTCATAGCTGCGGCCTTCGGATCGAGCAACCTCGGCTTCCGTGGGTACGAGTTTGCCGGAGCATGCGGCGGCAAGAACGCTCGCACGATAACGCTTCAATTCCACCTGCGCTTCCTCAAGTTCCTTGATGCCAGAATCGAGCTCTGAAATAAATTCATCGACTTTAGTAACGATACGTTCCTGCTCCGCGAGGGGCGGCAGTGGAAATTCACGTTCCAGTGTTTTTGTTACAACCACGAATGGCTGTGCTGCGCCGCTTCGTATCCAAAAATGCTCGTTGTTGAGGCGATACCAAAGGAAGCGGACGTTGATCGCGTGATCGCGAGGCCGTACCACGTGTGTGTTTGCGATAGCAGACCATTTCCCAGATGCAAGAAAACACTTGCCGCACCGCGCTCCGACAGCAGATACAATCACGGCATCTCCTTCTTCTTCATATCCATCACGCCAAACATCCTGACCGGTTGCGCTGAATGCCGCAAATAATTTTTCGCCAGCATGGGACGAAAGACGTCCTTTGATAAGCTTTGAATTACCGGAGTGGTGCTCCGTTACATCAGCGAGCGTAGCGGCAGCCCATCCTTGTGGAATTTTTTCTGTATTGTTGCTCATACGGTTGCGAGTTCGCGCTGTAGATCGGTGAGGATTTCTTCATAGCCCTCACCGAAGACCTCATAGACGCCGGCTAATCCACCATGCTGCACGAGCGGCGGCAGATCAAGGTCGTCCTTAGTGATTTCGAGCGACGTCGCGATGTGGTCTTTGATAAGCGTGAGCCAATCGATTTGGGCCGGTGTAAATGTCTTACCTTCCTTCTGCATTTTTGCCAACCATCCAGCAAAGCGCTCCTCGACTTCCTCGCGGAACGGCGCAAGCGCCGACTGCGGTTCGATGGCGTGGCGTACTAAAGCGACGACATCGGGCAGGGTTTTTGCGGTGCCGGGCTTCACTTTCGGCCCCTCGATCATCCGGAATGCGTACCAAATTTCCTGCGGCGGTAACGCGGCGTCTTTGAGTTGCTCGGCCAATTCCTTCGCCATCGCATAGGTTATGTGGCGCTTGTTGTAGGGCTGACTGTAAAAAATCTGAAGCGCAACGACATCGTCACGGTGCTTCGCGATAAAGTCCTTGAATTTCTGAACGGTCGCTTTGGCACGCTCAAGCGCCTGTGCGTCCGTGCCCGAGGAGAGCACGGAGTCCGGCGTTATCTTGTCGATAATTTGGTCATGTTCCTGCCGGACGGTCTCGATGAGATCGCGCAGCTTCGGATCGTCGAACGGCGCACACGCTTCAGTGACGAGCGCTTTCGCCGCCGCCGCTATCGCCGCTTCGTCCGGCTCTGGCGCACCGGTCGTCTGTTTGGCGCGATCCGCTTGGATGTCGAGATCGTAGGCATCAAGGAGCGCGCGGGCGAGATCGGCCGGACTCTTGCCGCCGGCAACTTTCGCGATGCGTTCCCGTTCCGCTGGTTCGAGCTCCCGATCCAAGCGAGCAAGACGGTTACCGAGCGACGTGAGCGTGTCCTCGTCGCGCACGCCCAAGGCCGCCTGCATGAGGAGCGCCTTCATACTAACCGACGGTCGGCGTTCGAGGGGCCGCGATGCCTGCTTCGGCGATTCCGTGACGCCCACGGCATCAACGATGACGAAGTGTGTCTTCGCGTGAGCCGCCGATGACACTTTCTTGAGATCATCTCCTGAGAGCACGCGCGTACCGCGACCCTTCATCTGCTCAAAGTAATTCTCGGAACGGACATCACGCATAAACAAAAGACATTCGAGCGGCTTCACGTCCGTGCCGGTCGCAACCATGTCGACGGTCACGGCTATTCTCGGATTGTAGTCATTGCGGAAATCGGAAAGCGTCTGCTCCGGATTCTCGGCGTTGTAGGTGATCTTGCGGCAGAACGCATTCCCTTCGGCGAATTCTTCGCGGATGATCGTGATAATGTCGTCGGCGTGGGAATCGGTCTTCGCGAAGACGAGCGTCTTCGGAACTTCGAATTCTTGTTTACCGTCTTTGTCCGTAAAGCGATCAGGAAAGAGCGACGGCAGCACGCGTTTGAACTCGCGGATGACCGTGCGGATTTGATTCGGGTTCACGACGCTGCGGTCAAGCTCGCTTGAGGGGTAGATGACATCCTCGTCAACCTGCTCCCAGCGCTTGCGGCGCGTAAGACGGCTGCGCTTGTCCACCCATTCACCGGCCTCGATCTGGCCGCCCTGTTCGCCGACGGCCGTCTTGATGCGGTAGACGTCATAACCCACATTCACGCCGTCGACGACGGCCTCTTCGTGTGTGTACTCGGAGACGACATTCTGATTAAAAAATCCGTAGGTGCGAGCGTCGGGCGTGGCGGTCAGGCCGACCATGAACGCATCGAAGTAATCGAGTACCTGCTTCCAGACGTTGTAAATAGATCGGTGACATTCGTCGATGATAATGAGGTCGAAAAACTCCGGCGGATAGGTGGCGTTGTAGACCACGTCTCGCATTTGCTTGAGTGCAGCTTCGCCAACCGAATGCTCTTCGGCAGATTCATCAAGCTCCTCGCCGCGGAGGATCGAATACATGCGCTGGATGGTGCTCACGCACACCTGCGAACTCGGATCGATAGTGCCGGAGCGAAGCCGCTGCACGTTGTAGAGCTCCGTGAACTTGCGGCTGTCATCCTGCGGCGTGTAGGCCTGAAATTCCTGTTCCGCCTGCCTGCCGAGATTCCGTGTATCAACGAGAAAGAGTACGCGCTTGCCCTTGGCGAATTTCAGATAGCGATACACCGCCGTGATAGCGGTGTACGTCTTACCCGATCCGGTGGCCATCTGGACGAGAGCGCGAGGCCTTGCTTCTTTCAGCGACTTCTCGAGATTGTCTATGGCAACGATTTGGCATTGGCGCAGGCCTTTATGGTCGAGCGCCGGCAGATCAAGCAGCCGGGCGCGGAGCGTCTTCGCTTCGGCGTGCCATGCGGCAAGCGTTTCGGGCCGATGGAAATTAAAAATGTCCCGGGCCCGCGGCTTCGGATCGCGCATGTCGGTGAACCGCGTCTCCTCGCCGGTTGATTCGTAGACGAACGGAAGCGGCTCGTTGCCGACGCGCCACTTGATCTCGCTCACGGCATAACGCTCCGCCTGCGTCTCAACTTTCGAGAGCACGGTGCCTGCCGGTTTTGCTTCGACGACCCCAACATGCACACGGTCGACCATCAAGAGGTAATCAACCGGGCCGGTGTCAGTGGGATATTCGCGGACGGCGATACCTACGCCTGCTCCGGGGTTCATCTCCCGATAATCCTGAAGAATCCAACCCGCTGCGATCAGCTGTTTGTCTATGTTTTCACGTGCTCGTTGCTCGGGAGTCATTACCCCTGATGATAGCGGAAAATCAAGGATTTGTTAATGATTTTTTAATCTTTTATTTACCTTAATTTTAAGGTATCAACTCGTAAGAATTGGACTAAGAATGGTCGTGGTCCAAAGACCCGCAAAAAGTGAGGCAGATAAAGACGAAACCGAGGTTTTCACCTCGGTTCGTCCAGCTTTGCTCCGCGACCAGGACTCGAACCTGGAACCATCGCCTTACACGTTTCCTAATGTTTCCAAAAGGCGTGGACTATATCATTGCCGTGGTCCGCCGCGCGAGGCGGGGACGGTAGGCATCTCGGTATCTAGTCTCTACGGTGCCCCTCCTTGCGGAGGGTTCCCACGGTGTTCGCATGCCCTTGCGGGGTTAGCCTTCACCGTTATCCCAAGATTGTTCATCGTGCCGTTTCCGACACAAGCTGCCTTCTGACAGGGCGCCGCTCTACCATTGAGCTATCGCGGAATATGAAGAACTCGAATACTATTCTAACAGATAGCGGGGGATTTTCAACCTCAGCCCGCGCTCGGCGGCGGCTGTACCGTCAAGCTGCCGTCCGGATTCTGGTCCACCTCGAAGAGGATATTTGCGGTGCCGCCGGTCGTGAGGATGATCGGGAACGTGCCGGGGTCGGGAAGCGTGAAGACGACCGGCTGGGCCGCGTACGTTTCGCCTTGCGTGCCGTTGCAGGTGCCCGAATCGGGGAAGGTGAACTGCTGGGTGACGGGCGGCGCAAGGTCGCCGTTCTCGTCGGCGATCAGGCGCATGGTGAGCGGCACGCATTCGGAGGCGGCGCCCATCTGTACCTGGACATCCACCGTGAGTTGCGCTCCGGAGATCTGCGCGCCGGTGACGGCAAGCGCTTCGTTGCCTTGTGTCCAGGTGATCGCCGCGGCGCCGACGGACGTCGACCCCGGTGTTGATGACGGCGTGCTTGTCGCCCCGGCGGGGGATGACGACGCAAGCGAGAGTGTTGATGATGCGAACGCGGTGGAGCTTGCGGTAGAGGTCGGCTCCGCGGCGATCGGCGTGCTCGTGCTGAATATCCCGCCGTCGCTCGACATGGAGTCCACCACGTAAGTGCCGCCGCCGCTATAGAAAACGACGTAGAACGTGATCGCGACCATCACCACCGCGACGATGGACAACGTGATAAGGATATTCCTCAATGTCATCATGTCCTCCTATTATACTATAAAGAGCCGGTGTGCCGAACTATCATCTGTAGGGAGGCACAGCGGCCCTTTTTGTTTATTCCGGCTTTTTCTTTTCCGTCGCGTGGCTGTCCACTTCGTACGACGTGTTCTGCGCCTCAAAGAAATTGACGAGCTCAAGGACGTCGGTGGCGCCGCTCATCCATTTGGCGGGATTCTTCGCGCCGTAGTGCGCGCCGATGCCGAGCTCTTCCAGGCGCCGGTCGGCGACGTACTGCACGTACTGGTTCACGTAGTCGGCATTCAGCCCGAGGATGCCGCGGGGGAAAAGGTCCTTGTTATACGCGACCTCCAGATCCACGCCGTCCACGACGATCTGCTTGATCTCCTCGGCAAATTCCTTCGTCAGCAGTTCCGCGTTCTCCTCTAAAATGTTCTGGATGAGGTTCATGCCGAATTTGAGGTGGAGCGATTCGTCGCGGAGCACCCAGTTGATCATGGAACCGAAGTTGCGGAGCTGGTTGCGCTGGCGGAACGAGAGCACCACCATGAAGCCGCTGTAGAACCAGATGCCCTCCATCACGATGTTCGTCGCGACGAGATTGCGGATAAAGTCCATCTTGCCCTCCGGCGTCTCGACGTCCAACG
The DNA here is from genome assembly GCA_035509435.1 of Minisyncoccota bacterium. Lineage (GTDB taxonomy): Bacteria > Patescibacteriota > Minisyncoccia > UBA6257 > 2-01-FULL-56-20 > JAKAGE01. The sequence goes on from DATJLR010000002.1 coordinate 126,402, forward strand.
TGTCTTCCGTCATGCGCTTCATGTACTTGTTGATGTAATCCTCCTTGGCCTTCATGGACGGCGTGTCGAGGTGGAGATTGAAGACGTTCGACCGGTCGAGCGGGAACGTTTCCAGGACATATTCAAAGGACACGCAGTGGTTCGCTTCTTCCCACATCTGCTTCGCGAGATAGAGGTGGCATTCCGGCGACTTCAGATATGGATAGATGCCGAGCGCGATGGAGCGGTTGACGATGAGCTCGCCCGGATTGAAGAACGCCATCAGGAACTTCACCGCGTGGCGCTCGTCGTCCGTCATCTTCTCCCAGTCGTAGAGGTCTTCCTTGAGCGCGATCTCGTGCGGGAACCACGTGTTGCGCACCGCCTGCTGATAGAGGTCATATGCCCACTGGTACTTGATGGGGTGGAGGTTCATGTCCTCCGGGGACGCTTTGCCGATCAACATGGTTTTAGTTGATTTATGTTATCTTAAAACTTTTTTTTAAACAAGCGATGGGACTCTGGGGGTTTGAGCGAGTGGCAGTTCCGACTGTGGAGCGAAAACCCCCGGAGCCCTTACTGACAGCTGTCGCAGAGGAACTGTTCCTGCGGATCGCTCGGGGGCATGATGCGCGGCGCGTTTGAGGCGACGGCGGATGCGGGAGCAGGCCGTTCGGCTTGTGTTTGTGGTTTTGGCTGGGCTTGTATGAGCGGTTGCTGCGGCGCAGGTTTTGCTTCGGCGAAGGGCCGGGCCGGAGCCTTGGCGAGCGTCGCCTCGATAGGTGCCGCCGCACTCGCCTCTGCCGTGGTAGCCACGACTGGGCCGCCGATGAACGACGCTACGGTTTCCGCGACGGCGAACGGCTTTGTGGCGGGCTGCGCCGCTGTCGCTTGGCCTGTTTCTGCTGCAGGCGCACTGGCCGCTGCCTGCATCACCGCGGCGAACCCGCGCTTGCCCATCTGCTCCGCCTTGTTGACATGGACCGTTGACTGCTCCGCCGTGTGGCGCGGCTTCATGTGGAGGTAGTAGGTGGACTTTAATCCTTTCTTCCACGCGGTCGCGTAGATGTCCATCATGTCGCCGATGTCGCGCGTCTCAAGATACATGTTGCGCGAGAGCGACTGGTCCATCCACTTTTGCGCCCGCGCCGCGACCTCGATGAACGCGTACGGCGACGTGCTGAACGATGTCTTGTAGATCTCGCGGATGTGCGCGGGGATCTCATCAATGTTCGCGATGTCGCCCTGCTCGGCGATGATGCGTTCTTTCATCTTTTCCCACAGGCTCATGTTCTTGAGGTCGTTCACCAGGTTATGGTTGATGTCGAGATACTTTCCGGAGATCTTGTTGCGCGAGAAGACCTGCGCGAAACGGGGATCGATGCCGGGCGTCGTGCCGGCGACGAGCCCGATGTTCGCGTTCGGCGCGGTGGCCATGAGCGTCGCGTTGCGCATTCCTTTTTTCACCTTTTCGCGGAGCGCGTCCCAGTTCAATCCGCGGTAATGCTTTTCCTTGTTGACGGTGAGCTCCGTGCCGCGGCCCTCTTCGAGCGTCGCGAGCGTGTCCATCGGCACCATGCCCTTGGACCAGCCCGAGCCATTGAAGTTCTTGTAGGCTCCGCGCTCGGCGGCGAGGTTCGCGCTCTCATCGATCGCGACGTAGCTCACGAACTCGAAGATCTTGTCGGCGAAGTTCCACGCGTGTTCGCTCTCATATGAAAGGCCGATCTGTTCGAGCATGTCGGAGAGTCCCATCACGCCGAGCCCGATCGCGCGGTTCTCCTGGTCGGAGCGCGTCGCCTCGGGAACCGGGAGCACATTGATGTCTATGAGGTTATCGAGCTGATGGACGGCAAAGCGCACGCTCTCCTCGAGGTTTTCCCAATCGATGGCCTTGTTGTGGACGTGGGTGGCGAGATTGAGCGATGCAAGGTTGCAGACCGCGATGTTGTCCTTGTCCTGCGGGAGGCAGATCTCCGTGCAGAGATTCGACATGTGGATCGTGCCGGTGTTGTTGTTGAGGGCCCGAAGGTTGGTGGAATCCTTCCAGGTAAGCCACGGGTGGCCGGTGGATTGGAGGGACGAGAGCATTTGGCGGTACTGTTCCTCTGCGGGCACCTTCTTGAACACCCGCAGCTCGCCTTTTTCGGCCATTTCTATGTATTCCGCGTAGCGCTTGCTGAATTCTTTGCCGTAAAGCTCCACGAGGTCGGGCGTCTCCTTCGGGTCGAACATGTACCACAATTCATGGTTCTCTACGCGGCGCATGAACTCGTCCGAGATCCATGCTGCGGTGTCCGCGGTGCGCATGCGGAGGTAGTCATCGCCCGCGTTGTGTTTCCAGTCCAGATATTCCGGGAAGTCGATGTGCCAGTTCTCCATGTAGAAGCAGAGCGCCCCTTTTTTCTTTCCGCCGCGCTGGATCGCGCGGATGGAGGTGTCGACGATCTTCGCGAACGGCGTCGGCCCCGACGACGGGGTGTTGTTGGAAGAGAGCGGCGAGCCGGTCGCGCGCAGCTTCGTCACCGAGAGCCCGAGGCCGCCCGTCGCTTTGGAGATCCGGATGACGTCCGCGACGGTCTTTGCGATGTGCTCGATGTCGTCTTCCATCTGGATGAGAAAGCAGTTGGAGAGCGAGGGGCGGGTGGTGCCGGCGCCGACGTTCGTGGAACCGCCCGCGATGTAGTTCATCTGCGACATCTTCTTGTAGAAACGCTTTGCCCAGAGCGTCGGATCTTTTTCATTGAACGAAAGTCCCATCGCGACGCGCATGAAGAAATATTGCGGCGTCTCCGCGGGCTCGTTCTCTTTGTCTTTGATGGAATAGCGATGGAGCATCGTGTCGAGGCCGCTGTAGACGAAGAGTTCGTCGCGCGAGATGTCGAGCGCGTTCGCCAATTCCTTGAGGTCGAACTTTTCCACCATGCGCGGATCGAGCAATTTATCGTCGACACCCTTTTTTATCCATGCCGAGAACCCGTCGCGATGCTTCTTGCGGAGAATTTCCGGATTGTCCTCGTAATCGCCGACCACTTTGCGGTAGATCGTCTTCAAAAGGAGGCGGACGGCCACTTTATCGTACTCGATATCCTCTTTGATGTTCTGTACGGCGGCATTGATCGTCGCCTGGTCCATCTCTTCGGTGGTGATGCCGTCATAGAGGGTGAGCCGCGTCTCGGTGGCGATCTGCGTGACCATGCTGATGGGGTCCTGCAGGCCCGCGCACGCACGCTCGATGGAGCGGTTGATCTTATCCGCGTTGAATGGCTCCCTGGTTCCGTCTCTTTTTGTGATCGTAAGCTCCATGATTCGTTAAAAATTATTTTTTATCCCTCCGCCCCGCGTCCGCACTCCGATCGGAATGCTTTTTTCGCGGTATCGTCTTCGTATGAAATGGCAGAGGGGAGAGGTCATGGGAAAAAGTTGAGCGTAAAACTATTTTAGCACCGGCTTCCGGAAACCAGCGCCGGCCTGTGGATAACGGAGGCCGGAAATTGGACAAGGTTTTCCAAAGATGTCCTTGCTCCCGCCGCGCGGGGCCTCTTTGGGCTCCAAGCGGATTAATAGTATAGCACTTTTTTCATGCAAGTTTAATGAAGGCGAAATTTTCGGGCAAAAAAAGCCCTTTATTTTGGAGGCCGGCCCTGAGCTAGTCGTCCCATAGGCCGGACCTCCATATAGTGCTACACCCGCGGGCCGGTTTTCTTGCCTTTCATGAAGACGGGGGCTTGACGGGTTTCGGGAAGGGCCCGTTGGTACCGCATTTTTAAGATCCTTTTAATCGGCTGTGTGGTACTGTCCGTTGCATGAGCAAAAAACAAATCATATCCGTTGGGATTTTTGGCATTATCACGACGCTTGGCGCGGGCATCGCATATTATTGGGACCCCGGAGCGATCAACGGCGCGTTGGGGATCGACAGCGCCCAGATCGGCGCCGGTTTGGATGCGGATGTGACGATGATCGATGCGTCATCGGCGCCGGCATCGGACCTTCCTTCGGAAAATATCGCCATTCCGGCGCCGTCACCTCAAAAAAAGACGCCGCTGACGGCGGCCAGCGTACTTGTGCCGCCAGTGGCAACGGTTTCGGATGCGGAAAATGGCGGTGATGGCGACATAGGCGCGGAGATCCCCGCGTCGTCGCCGCAGGATGACGCCCCTTCTCCATCGGCGCCGTGCGCATTTCCCTCTGCCGCTCCGTCCACGACCCAGAAAATAATTTTGAACGAGGTCGCATGGATGGGTTCATCATCGTCATCGGTCGCGGAGTGGATGGAATTGAAAAATGATTCTTCGGGCACCGCGAACCTTGCCGAATGGGAACTGTCCGACACGTCCGGGAAAATAAAAATTTCTTTTTCGGGCGGCGATGTGATCGCGCCCGGAGGGTTCTTGGTGCTCGCGCGCGCAGGCGCGGTGCCGGCCGCCGGGAACGCGCCCGAAAAAATATATTCCGGCGATCTTGCGAATGGCGGCGATGTGATCGCGATCATTGATCCGCAGTGCGCCGTCTCGGATTATCTCGACGCATCTCACGGATGGCCGGCGGGGGACAACATGACGAAGGCAACGATGGAGCGCGATGATGATAATGCGGGATGGCACACGAGCGCCGTTCCCGGCGGCACGCCGGGCGCGAAAAATTCCACGGCCGCCCCGCAATCGTCCGCGCCGCAGAAGAGCATCGCTGCCGCAACGACGACCGTTGCGATCCAGCCGCCTCCGGCCGCGTCACCATCTTCGGCCGCTCCGGCCATCGACGGGAGCAATGATGATCCTGTGGCAGATGACAATGCGACGACAACTGCCACGACCACTGATGCGAGCGATGCGGGTTCCGCTGGCACTCCGGTCGGAGCGCCCCCTCCGGCCGCCACTTCCTCCGGCCATGTCCTTATCGCGGCAGTGCAGATCGCCGGGGCATCGTCCAGCAATGACCTCGTGCGGCTTTATAACCCTACCGGCAGCGCCGTGGACATGAGCGGCTGGAAACTCCATAAAAAGTCGCAAACAGGCGCCGATTATTCGCTCAAGGCGTTCCCGACAGGGAGCGCGATCCCTGTCGGCGGATCGTTCGTATGGGCCAATTCCGAAGGGGGATTTTCGGAAACGGTCGGCGCGGACGTTTCGAGCACGGAGACGCTCTCGGCGGACAATAGCGTGGCGCTCCTGGATGCCTCGGGGAACGTGATCGATGTGGTCGCATGGGGCAACGGCACAAACCAGTATGGCGAAGGGCCGCCGTACCCCACGGATCCGGGCGCGGGCCAGATGCTCGCGCGCAGTGTGTCCGGCGGCGTGATGGCGGATACGGGCAACAATATGGACGATTTCGTTCTGCAATAAAAATATAAAACACAACAATGAAGAAACGAGCCAAAGGGATTCTTTTCGCGTGGATGGTCATCGCCGCCGTCGCCGCGGGCACGGCGTTCTTTATCGCGCGCCGCATCGAGCCCGGGATGGGAGCGGCCGCGGCGCCCGGCGCGCAGCCGAACGCGGACGTGGCGCAGGATGTTTCCGATGACAGTGATGCAAATTCCCCGGTGTCCGTCCCGATGCAGCAGTTCTCGAACGACGGATATGCGTTGAGCATTCCGGCGAGCTGGAGCGTCGAACGCACAGCGACGGATACGATCGCGGTACATCCGGATGCGGCGTCGCCCGATGCCGTGTGCAAGATCGAAGTATCGGCATTCCCGTTCGTCGCCGGGGTCGATGTGCCTGATTGGATCGCGCATCGCATCGGCGCCGATCCGAGCGTCGCCGTCGTCGAGCGGTCGAGCGAGGAGGTGGCGCTTGCGAGCGGCACCGCGATCGAATGGAGCGGGACGATGGACGGCATTCCGACGACGCTCGCTTATGCGTTCAATGCGGCGCACGCGTACGAGATCGTTCCGTCCGTGATCGGCGAGAGCGCCGCGGGCGATGTGCAATGCGGCGGCATCCTGCAAACGTTCCTTTCCGGGCTTTCTCTCTGAAAATGATCATCCTTATCCATGAAGAAAAAACATTTTAGGACCATGATCGTTCTCTCCGTCGCCGGTGCAGCATGCGCGGCGCTCGCGTTGCCTGCGCGTTCGTCCGCCGCGGCGCTGTCCGTAAAGCTGCCATACGCGAAAGGAGAGAGCTTCGTGGTGACGCAAGGCTATAACTCCCCGCCGACGCACATCAAAAAGGACGCCTACGCGATCGATCTTACGCAGAACGGATGCGCGGCGTATGGGCTGTCGGCGGTCGCGGCCGCCTCAGGCACGGCGATGTTCGTAAGCCAGGAGGGATATAACGGCGGCTATGGCACCGAGATCATTGTGAGCCATGGCGGCGCCATTGTGAGCCGTTATGCGCACCTGATCCCGGATAGCATCACGGTGGCGACGGGTACTCCCATCCGGCAAGGACAGATGATCGGCCGCATCGGCGACACGGGCCTCGTGGCGGGCGCTGCGTGCGCCGCGCATCCCGGGACGCACATCCATTTCGCGATGGATACGGTGAACGCCGACGGCACATTCTCCGCGTATGATCCGGAACCGATATCAGGCTATACGGACATCACAGAGGGGAAGTGGTATCTTTCCGATAATGGTGACGACGAAGCGGGCGCTGCAACAACGGTATTGCTACCGCCATCATCCACGCCGCCGTCGGCGCTCGCAATGACGACCAGCACTGTTGTTGCCACCACCACCGCCATCGCGGCACCTGTGAACGGCGCCATTGTTCCAAATTCCGGTTTTACGACCGTGAGCCCGGGCATTTCCGTCGCCCAAGTGCCGTCAACAACACTCGAGATGACAATCACCGTTACCACTACTACGGCAGCGACGTCCTCCGATGAAAATGATGCCGTCGCCACCAGCACGCCGACGGACGATGCCACGAGTACGGTAAGCGGCGACGCAACCGGTACCCAGGAAACAACGCCTTCGTCGACTATTCTTGCCGCTTCCTCCAGCGATATTCTTTTCGAGCAGCTGGGCGACGACGTCCAATCCACCCAGAGCTATTACAGTGACAATTGGTTCGAGCTCGGCAACGGATATTCGGGAACGCTCACGGCGATCACCCTTGAGGGTGCGGAGAACAGTCCGGACTATCTCGCGGGGCAGATCACCCTGCAGGAATTCAAGGACAAAAATTACTCGGCGGAAGTAGAGGAATTCCCGATCTCCGAAAATGCGCCATTCACGTTTACGATGGCAACAGCAACCTTCAACGGACTTTCCATTTTGCTCAAGCCGTATTTCTATTACCGCATTTCCACCCTGCAGGACCGGTCGCTCATCAGCATGATCCTTGCCGGCACCGCGACGACCACGACGGGCACGGAGATGTGGGCCAACCGCATGGCATATGTGGGGCGAGAGGAATTCACCGCGCCATTCTTCCCGTTCATGATCATGGAAGGCGCCCCCGCGACATCGACGCTCACGCCGCCGCCGCTCACCGTGCCCTCGAACATCGCGGAAACATTTGATGAGATCAATATGCAGCTGAACGTATCATGGTCCACCTCCACCGATCCTGACTGGCCGGCGAACCCGCTCCGCTATCAGCTGGACTATTCCACGTCCACGACCCTCTCCGATTCCGGCTGGACGGATCCGGGTCCGATCCCGCTTGCGATGGGCAATACCTATCTGATCGGCGTCCGCGCGCTCGACGGATACGGCGCCATATCTGCCGTGGCGACGGCGACGTGGAATTTTCCTGCAGGATTTTCGCCCTATCTTTTGAGCCCCGAACTCAGCTATGCGTATCAGTATTTCACCGTGTCCGTAACGTCCACGCTCAAAACCATAGGGCTCTTTACCGCAAATGTCCGGGCGGCGTCGCAGCATCCTGACTGGTCCTCATGCTCGTTATCGCTCTTTGATGAGTACAGCCTCTCTTCTCTCGGGATGATCGCAGACGACAGCGACCTTGGCGGATATTCGTGCGCGGGTGATCCCATATTTTCTTTTGCGTCCTCGTCCTTCGTCCTCTATCCCGGCCACACCTATCATTGGGTATTTTCCGGGGACGGTGGGGCGCTCAGCGTGCAGTTCTATGGCGCTGCCGCGGATACTGCAGGCGGCACATTCAGCGATCCTTCGCTTGCCAATGCGAAGTTTACCGTGACGGGCGACACGGGGGTGCTGTTTTCGAATTGATTAACAGCGATGCCCCGGGCGGGGTAATATATAGGGCATATGGAACTCATCGTCATCGCGCACGACATCCGGAGCGTCCACAACGTGGGCTCCATCTTCCGCACCGCGGATGCCGCGGGCGTCGCGAAAATATATTTGTGCGGCATCACGCCGTCGCCCGTGGACCGCTTCAGGGCGGTGCGCCCCGACTTTGCCAAGGTCGCGCTCGGCGCGGAGAAGTTCGTGCCGTGGGAATCGGCAAAGACAACGGCAGGCGTGATCAAAAAGCTAAAAGCGGAAGGATATGAGATCTTTGCGCTCGAGCAATCAAAGCGCTCCGTTCCGTACTACGATGCCGCACGGGCGATGCGCGCCGGCGCGCGCGTGGCGATCATCCTCGGCAATGAGGTAAAGGGACTGCCGCCGTCCATCCTGCGTTCCGCCGACCGCATCCTCGAGATCCCGATGATGGGCGAAAAGGAATCGCTGAACGTGGCCGTCGCCTTCGGCGTCGTGGCGTTCGGCCTGCGCTTCGGGAGGGGTGGCGATGGTGCCCATACCGCCCGCGGTGGTAATATATAGAGTAATGTCCCGGAGTAAGAACATGGTCCTCTATATGATAGGAGCAGTCGTCGTCTTTGCCGTCATCGTCGCCGTCTGGTGGAAGGTGTTCTTCGGCACGCCCAACCCGCCGCTTCCCACGGCGACCGTATCCGTTGCGAGTTCGACCGCGTCGGGCGCCGCGAGCACGACGGTTGCGAGCACGACCGCCGCGCCGACGTCTTCCATCGACCAGTCGCTTGTTGACGGCGAGAACCCGCCGCTTCCCACCGAACCGTTCGCTGTCGACGGCGCCACATTCACCGTTGAGCTTGCGACCACCACGCTCAACCAGTCGCGCGGGCTTTCGTACCGCCCGTCGCTCGCCGCGAACGCGGGCATGCTTTTCATATTCGGGTCGGGCAGCGTGCAGACATTTTGGATGCAGGGAATGAACTTTCCGCTCGACATGATCTGGATCAGCGGCACCACCGTCGTCGGCGTTTCGCAAAATGTTCCCGCGCCCGCCCCCGGCACCCAGCCCTGGGAGCTGCCTGTCTATAGTTCGCCCCCGAACACGGACAAGGTCCTGGAGGTGAATGCCGGCACTGCCGCAAAATATAATATAAAAACGGGGGATACGGTGACGATCGGCGGCGAGCAGTAGGGATTGCCCAGCTTGTTCATGAAATAAAAAGTGCCACACTCTAGGGTGTGGCACAGGTTGTTGGAATTTTTGCACAGGACTGTGGGGATATTCTTATCGTCCCCGCGGCCCCGTATAGTGATCGCACATCGTGCAGACGTACGAAGGTCTCAAGTAGCCATAGCCGATCTCGGGACATTCGTTCTTGATCACCACCACCTTCCACATGGGCCGTCCGCAGTGCCAGTGAAACAGTCCCTTGGTGATCCTTTTTGCGGGCGTCGGGGAGGGCGGATCCAGGTATATGTGGCGTTCCTGTTCGATGATCCGTCGAATGCGCATCGTGTTTTCGTCGAAGACTGGTTTGGTCGCGTCGAAGCTACTATCAAGCAGCATATCCAACATAATAGATCCTCTCAAAGTGCGGAAGCACTGACATATAATATCATATTATATATTATAATGTCAAGTTTAGGAATGGGGCTATATTTTGCCCTAAAATCATTCGAAAATCTGGGAGTTGGAGCTATACTATTAAGTATAAGAATCATTTTTATGAAGATTGAAGGGTCGAATCGGGCAAGTTCTTAAAAGCTACCGCCCGGCGGCATAACGCTATATAATAGAGTAAACGGTCATCCCATCACATAAATTAAGGGGTTTTAATAAAAATTTAACAAAAAGATGGCAAACATACGGGTTGCGATAAACGGGTTCGGCAGGATCGGTCGGTTGTTCTTTAAGGCGGCGTTCGAGACGCCGGGCATCGATATCGTCGCGTTGAACGATCTTGGCGATGTGGAAAACCTTGCCTATCTCTTGAAGTACGACACGGTCTATCGCCGGTTCGACAAGGAGGTGAAGGCGGACATGGCGAACGGCAAGCTCATCGTGGACGGAAAGGAGATCGCGTTCCTTCAAGTGAAGGATCCGACGCAGCTTCCGTGGAAGGATATGAATGTCGACATCGTTGTGGAGTCCACGGGATTGTTCGATGAATATGAAAAGGCGAAAGTGCATCTTGCGGCGGGCGCAAAGCGCGTCGTGATCACGGCGCCGGCAAAGGACGAGGACGGCGAGGCCGGACAGACCGTGCTCATCGGGGTGAACGAGGACAATTTCAAGATCGCGCCGATCACATCGAACGGCTCGTGCACGACGAACTCCGCGTCGCCGGTCATCCAGATCTTGAGCGAGAACCCCGGCATCGTAAAGGCGTCGCTCTCCACCGTGCATGCGTATACCGCGACGCAGGCGATCGTGGACGGCCCGATCCGCGGCGGCCATGACTTCCGCAAGGGCCGCGCCGCGGCGATGAACACCGTTCCCGAAACGACCGGCGCCGCGATCAGCGTTGCGCGCGCGATCCCGGAGCTTAAAGGAAAGTTCGACGGGCTCTCGTTCCGCGTGCCGAACATCACCGGTTCCATCTCCGACATCACATTTATCGCAAAGCGGCCGACGACCGTGGAGGAGATCCGCCAGATCCTCACCGCCGCCGCCGCGTCGCCGCGCTGGCAGGGGATCCTGCAGGTGACGAACGACCAGCTCGTCTCGTCGGATATCATCGGCCAGCCGTACGGCGCGACGGTGCCGCTCGACCTCATCAAAGTGATCGACGGCGACATGGTGAAGGTGCTCTCGTGGTACGACAACGAGGCGGGCTACGTGAGCACGCTCGTGAAGCACGTGCAAAAGGTGGCGGCATTACTATGACCATCTATATCGGCGCGGATCATCGGGGATTTGCGCTCAAGGGAATGATCGCGCAGGCGCTCGCGGCCGAAGGCCGCGGGGCCGTTGATGTCGGCGCCGTCGCGTACGACCCCGCGGACGATTATCCCGATTTTGCGCGGGTGGTCGCGGAGAAGGTTGCGACCGGCGGCGCGGGCGCGCGTGGCATCGTGATCTGCGGGTCGGGATTCGGCGTGGATATCGTTGCCAACAAGTTCAACGGGGTCCGTTCAGCGCTCGCGATGTCGCCGGAGCATGTCACTGCCGGCCGTCATGATGACGACGTGAACGTGCTGAGCATCGCTGCGGACCTCATGACACCCGAAAAAGCGCTGGAGATCGTGCGGGCGTTCCTCAACACGCCGTTCGAGGCGAACGAAGAGCGTTACGTCCGGCGCCTTCAAAAAATATCCGCAATAGAGAGCGGACAATAACATGAAGGTCGTCCCGGTGATCAATTGTCCGGACGTTGAATGCGTCAAAAAAAAGATCGCGATCGCGCAGACGTTCCTCGCGCCCGGCGATCTTCTCCACCTTGACGTTACGGATGGTTCGTTCGCCGCACACCGGACATGGGCTGATCCGATGGAATGGCCGAAGCTCAAGTCGCCGTTCGGGCTTGAGGTGCATCTGATGGTGGATCAGCCGGAGGAATATGCGGACAATTGGCTTGCTGCCGGCGCGCGGCGGCTGATCGTGCATTTGGAATCGGTCAACCGGCATTCTTTGCACGAGTTCGTCTCCACCGCGGCGCGATACCATGCGGACATCATGATCTCATCGCGGCCGGAGTCGCTCCCCGAGGATTTCCAGCCGTTCTTCCGGAACTTCCGCGAGTTTCAGGTGCTTGCGGTGCAGCCCGGACCCGCGGGCCAGGAATTCCTTCCCTTCGTGGACGAAAAGGTGCGATTTTTGAGGGAAGAGCTTCCGGATGCTACAATTGAAGTGGATGGGGGAATGAATCCCGACACGGCACGGCGCGTCAAAGAGGTCGGTGCCGACACCATTGTTTCCTCGAGCTATATCTTCAATGCTGCCGATCCCGGGAAGGCCTACGAAGAGCTGAGCGCTATTTGATATTTTTTAAATGGAACCCCTAAGCGAGAAAAAACTGAAAGAGATGGAGCTCGTGGCCAATCGTCTGCGCGAGGACGTCATCAAGATGGTCTCGCATGCCGGATCGGGCCACATCGCCGGACCGCTCGACATGGCGGAGATCTTTACTGCGTTCTATTTCCATATATTGAACCAGGACCCAAAGAACCCGGCGATGCCGGATCGCGACCGTCTTGTGCTTTCGAACGGGCATATCTGTCCGATCCAATATGCCGCGCTTGCGCATGCCGGCTATTTCCCGGTCAAGGAACTGGATACTCTGCGGCAACTAGGCACCAGGCTTCAGGGTCATCCGCACCGCGGTGTCTTGCCAGGCATTGAGACCACGTCCGGGCCGCTCGGCTCGGGTATTTCGCAGGCGTCGGGCATCGCACTCGCGGCCCGCTTGGATTCCAAGAAGTATCAGGTGTACTGCATCACTTCTGACGGCGAACACGAAGAAGGCAACACGTGGGAAGCGGTGATGTTCGCAGGCAAGAACCGGCTGAGCAATCTCACGGTGATCGTGGACCGCAACAATATCCAGATCGACGGCTTTACGGAGCACATCATGCCGCTCGAACCGTTCGCGGACAAGTATCGCTCGTTCAACTGGCACGTGCTCGAGATCGACGGGCATAACTTTGAGGAGATCGTCGCCGCGGCAGCGGAGGCGCGCGCGGTGCACGAGCAGCCCACGGTGATCATCGCGCACACGATCCCGGGCAAGGGCGTGGACTTCATGGAGAACGATTACCTGTGGCACTCCAAGCCGTTCAAGCCGGGAGAGGCAAAGAAGGCCCTCGATGAGCTGCGCACGCTCCGCGGAAAGATACAAAGCGAACATCAATAAAAGTCGCGATAAGTAATTTATTTAAAAAAAATATGAAAGTGGTGAATTTTGTGATCGGGCTTGCGACGGCGGTGATCCTGGGGGCGCTCATCAATCTCGGCATCAAGGCGTTCTATCCGGAACCGGTCGCGCCGACGTATCCCAGCTATCCGGTCGCTGCCGCGCCGTGCGCATCGAACGATACTGCATGCCAAAATCAGCAGTCGGCGATCGCCACCCAGCAAGAGGATGCATTCAACCAGCAGGAGACGTCCTATGAGGACGCGATGAAAGTGTACGATAAAAACCTTTTCATCATCGCGAACATCGTGGGCATCATCGTGTTCGCGGCCGGTTTTTGGCTGATCTTCGGCGGCGTGGCGCTGGCGTCGAATGCGGTGCCCATCGGCATGATGCTCGCCGGACTGTGGAGCATCATCTACGGCTATGGCCGCGGATGGGGGAGCGTTGATGACCAGCTGAAGTTCTTTATCGGCCTTGTTATCGCCGCGATCGTGATCGGCGGAAGCATGTGGCTCATGCAGCGCTACCAGAAAAAACGCGGTGCCGCGGAAACAAAATAATATCATAGAGAGCGAGAACAATGCTGAATCCCGAGGCAAAATTGAATCCGCATATCTTTGATGATGATGTCGCGCAGGCGCCGACGCGCAACGGCTATGGCGAAGGGCTCGTCATCGCGGGCGATGCCAACCGCAACGTTGTCGCGTTGTGCGCCGACCTTACGGAGTCCACGCGCGCGGAAGCGTTCGCCACAAAATATCCGGAGCGGTTCTTTGAGGTCGGCGTTGCCGAGCAGAATATGGCAACGGTCGCCGCGGGCCTCGGCGTCACGGGCAAGATCCCGTTCATCTCGTCATACGCCACCTTCTCGCCGGGCCGCAACTGGGAACAGATCCGCACGACGATCGCGTACAACGACGCGAACGTGAAGGTGGCGGGACATCATGCGGGCATCTCCGTCGGCCCCGACGGCGCGACGCATCAGGCCACCGAGGATATCGCCATCATGCGCGCGATTCCCAACATGAAGGTGATCGTCCCGTGCGACGCGATCGAGGCGCGCAAAGCCACGGTCGCCGCGGCGCAGATCTATGGCCCGGTGTATCTTCGTTTCCAGCGTGAGAAAACGCCGGTCATGACGACGGACGATACGCCGTTCGTCCCCGGCAAGGCGCAGGTGTTCTGGCAGTCAAAGAAGCCGGAGGTGCTGATCATCGGCTGCGGCGGCCTTCTTTATAATGCGCTGCTCGCCGCGCGCGAGCTGGAGGAAAAGGATGGCGTTGGCAGTATCGTGCTCAACGTGCATACCATCAAGCCGATCGACGACAAGAAGATCGCGGAGCTCGCAAAGAAGATCGGTGCGGTCGTGACGGTGGAAGAGCATCAGGTCCAGGGCGGCCTTGGCGGCGCGGTGGCGGAGGCGCTTGCAAAGCACGCGCCTGCGCCGGTCGAGTTCATCGGCATGCAGAACGTGTTCGGCGAGTCCGGCGCCCCGGCCGAACTCGTCAAAAAATATTGCATGATGCCGAAGGACATCGCCGCCGCGGCAAAGAAGGTAATTCGGAGGAAATAGCAGTGAACAAAAGATTAAAAAAAGCTAAAAAGAAATTTGCATCACCGCGCAAAAAGCGTAAGGTGAAGCATATGAAGAAGATCGAATTGGTAAGCGCGGTGTGGCGGGAGGGCAAATATTATATTGCTCAGTGTTTGAATGTGGATGTTTCGAGCTTTGGTGAGTCAAAAGCCATTGCCCTTAAGAATCTGCGTGAGGCTTTGGAACTATACCTTGAGGATGTTCCCGCATCTCACATCGCAAAGATTCATCAGCCCGGGCTCCAGACGCAGGAGCTGATGCATGCCTAAACTCCCTTCGTCAAAGGCGATTGTGTCCGTCCTTCTTAAAGAAGGATTTGTTTTTGTTTCCCAGAAGGGCAGCCATGCAAAATATCGAAACAGCATGGGCGGAAGGATGATGACCGTGATCGTACCGATGGGGCAAAAAGAAATACCATGGGGCACGGTGAGATCCATTATTCATCAATCCGGACTGCCCCGGGAGCGATTTGTGCTACAATGAAATCATGAAACAAAAATACGACGTGGTGTGCATCGGCGACGTGGTGATGGATGCGTTCATCACGCTCGAAGAGGCAAAGGTGGAATGGGACAAGATGCACGAGCATCCGGAGCTTGAGATGCCGTTTGCCACAAAGATCCCGTACGAGTCGCTCACGGTCGCGACCGCGGTGGGAAACGCGTCGAACGTCGCGGTCGGTTCCGCGCGGCTGGGGCTCAACACGGCCATCGTCACGTCGATCGGCGGCGACCATTACGGCACCGAAGTGCTTGATCACTATCATAAGGAGGGCGTGAGCACGGAGTATGTGAAGATCAACAAGAGCAAGCCCACCAACTATCATTTTGTGCTCACGTACAAGGCGGAGCGTACCATCCTCATCAAGCATCAGGAATATGAATATTTCGACCCGCGCAAGCTGGATTCCAAGACCGGCTGGATCTATTTTTCATCCATCGCGGAGCACACGCTCCCGTTCCATAAGAAGGTCGCGGATTATCTGAAGAAGCATCCGGATGTCAAAATGGGATTCAACCCGGGCACGTTCCAGCTCCGCTTCGGCGCGGAAAAGTTGCGTGAGATCTACAAACACACGTATGCGCTGTTCGTGAATCGCGAGGAGGCGGCGCTCATCCTGCGCACTAAGAGCGAGGACATCAAGATGCTGTTCAAGGGCCTCCACAAGCTTGGCCCGAAGGTGGTCGTGATCACGGACGGTCCGGCAGGCGCGTACGCGTCCGACGGGATGAACCAGTATTTTATGCCGCCTTATCCGGATCCCAAGCCGCCGATCTCGCGCACCGGCGCGGGCGACGCCTTTTCCACCGGATTTTTCTGCGGCCTCGTTTATGGTCTTTCGGTGTACGACGCGCTCCGCTGGGCCCCGATCGAATCCATGCACGTCGTCCAGTTCTTCGGCGCGCAAACCGGCTTGCTCAAGAAGTCCGCGCTCCTCGCGCTGCTCAAGAAAGCGCCAAAAAATTATCGCCCGAAGACGATATGAAAACCCTCCGTGAAGCTTTAGCCGATGCCGATTCCCGCCATGTTGCCGTGGGGCATTTCAATATTTCCGACCTCGCGGCGCTGAAGGGGATCTTTGCGGCTGCACAACAACTTCAACTGCCGCTCCTGATCGGCGTTTCGGAAGGGGAGCGCGAGTTCATTGGCGTCAAGCAGGCCGCCGCTCTTATCAAGAGCCTGCGCGACGAGTACGACTATCCGATCTTCCTCAATGCCGACCACACGCATTCGCTCGACAAAGTGAAGGAAGCGGCGGAGGCGGGATTCGACGAGATCATCTTTGATAACTCATCGTTGCCGATGGAAGAGAACATCGCGAACACGAAGGCCGCGGTTGCCGCGATCCGCGCGATCAACCCCGCGATCGTGATAGAAGGCGAGATCGGTTACATCGGCGCGAACTCGGAGGTGATGGATGCCGCGCCGACGGGCATCGCGCTCAGCACGCCGGAGGAAGCGGTGCGCTTTTGCGCCGAGACCGGCATCGACGTGCTCGCGCCCGCGGTGGGGAACATGCACGGGCTTTTGAAGACGATGGTGGCGGGCACCGCGCACAAGGAACTCGACATCCCGCGCATCGGCGAGATCAAGGCGGCGATCGCGGCGCAGACCGGCACGAAGTTCATGACGCTGCATGGCGGCTCCGGCACCGAGGACAAGATGTTCACAGAGGCCGCCCGCGCTGGCATGACGATCATCCACGTTTCGAGCGAGTTGCGCCTTGCGTGGCGCCGCGGCGTGGAGGAAGGGCTCAAGAATCCCGACGAGATCGCGCCATACAAAATAGCCGCACCCGCGGTCGTCGCCATCCAAAAGATCGTGACCGACCGCCTGAAGCTTTTTAACGGAATGGAGTAGGGCTGGTCAATTAGGTGCGGGTGTGGTATTATCTTCCGAGGCGTTCGAATCAGTAAAACGGGAGAATCAGACATGAAATCTGCAGTTTTGGTGGTGCTGGATTCCGGCGTAGCTGCTGTCGGGCTTCTGTGTTACATTCAGCAATGCTTTCCGGTTGCGGATTTTCCTCCAACCGACCATCCGGCGTATCGCGAGCTGGCCCATGCCATGCGCTTTGACGACGAATTTCAGGGATCGTTCCAGGGCAATTTCAACCTCAAAGCGGCGCTCGACAAGGCCGCGGAGGTCGATCTTAAAACGAAAAGGATCAGGATGAGGCCCGGTGGGGTGGAGGGCCGGTTCCTCGGGGAGCGTTTTCCCAGTTTAGCGCATTCGCTGTTCAGGCTGGCCCTCGAGATAAGGGGTCTCGTTACCTTCGGGTAGTCGAAAGAAAGAAGAAATGGACCGCTTCCTGGGAAGCGGTCCTCTTTATACTTGCCATTTCCCGCTGGTTTGCTATACTTTCGCTTATGGAATTGGCGGTCAAAACACGCGACGTATTGGGCAAAAAAGTGAAGGCGCTCCGCAGGGAGGGCCTTATTCCCGCAGAGCTCTATGGGCACGGCTTTGAAAATATACACCTCGCGCTTCCGACAAAGGAATTCAATAAGGTTTTGAAAGAAGCCGGCTCAACGTCCGTCGTCACGCTCGTGCTTGGCAAGGAAACCAAGCCTGCGATGATCCACGAAGTGGCGCGCGATGCGGTGACGAGCGAGATCATCCACGTCGATCTGCACCAGGTGCGCATGGACGAGACGGTGAAGGCGCACGTGCCGCTCGAGTTTGTCGGCGAAGCTCCTGCCATCAAAGCATTTGCCGCTGTCATCAACAAGGCGATGTCCGAGATCGAAGTGGAAGCATTCCCGCAAAACCTCCCGCACAGCCTTACCGTCGACCTTTCTGTGCTCGACGAGATGGACAAGACGATCTACGTTAAAGATCTTGTGATCCCCAAAGGGGTGACGGTCCTCGTCGACGAGGAGATGGCGATCGCCACCGCGACCCCGCCCGCTCCGGAAGAGGTTGCCGCGCCGGTGGAAGAAGTGGATGTCTCCGCGATCACGACCGAGGGCGAGGAAAAGAAAGCCGAACGCGACGCCGCCAAGGAAGAGAAAAAGGAGGAATAGGAAAAGCGCTTCCCAGAGGGAAGCGCATTTAATTTCAAATCCAGTCCGGTGCCCCTTGTGGACCCGCCCGGAGTTGCGCCGGGATCTCCCGATTGTCAAAAGCGGGCGCTCTACTGTTGAGCTACGGGCCCGGATCTTTTGGGGGCGTAGCCAGATTAGCAAATTATCGATTAAAACTATCTTGAACAAAAAAAGAGCCATATAGGGCCCTTTTTTTGTGACAATCGGGAGATGGTCCGCAACTCATGCGGAGCGTCCGCTTCGCCTATTATCATATGCCGTCCATAAATAAAGTCAAAAACTTTTTAATCAAATTTTAATCTTTCACTGGCATCTCTTCGTCCCTAATAAAAATAACGCACGGGGTGCCTGGCGGATGCGGGTACGTTGTTGAGCGAGTGGACGTTCCGACGTCGGAGCGAGACAATGTGCCCGCATCCGCCAGGTAACTCTGCCTTTCTTTTTGCGTTATAATAAAAGAGCAATGAAAAGGCCTTTGAAACCGAGGGTCCTTGGTGATATTTCGCGGAAAAGCGGAGACAGTCGAAGCTGGAGCGCGTTCGGTCCGCTCGCCGCGCGGGTGAATCTCGCGGAAGAGCGCGTGCTCCGGGTTCCGCTCACCAAAACCCTCCGGGTCGGCATCATCGCTTCGGCGGCGGTTTTTCTGCTGTTCGGTTCGGCCCTTGCGCCGACGTTGTTCACGAAGGCTTCCGGCGATGGCGCTTCGGCAACGAGCACCGACCCCGTCGTCCAACGTACCGCGCTTGAGACCCAGCTTTCCCAGCTGGAGGGGCAGATAGACCAGTACCAGGGGCAGATCGCGAGCTATGCAACGCAGGGAAAAACCCTGAGCGGGCAGATCGCGATGCTGAACGACAAGATCGCTTCGATCAGTTTGCAGATCCAGGCCACGCATCTTACCGCCCAGCAACTGGATAGCGACATCGCGCAGACCCAGGCTGAGATCACGGCGACGCAGACGGATATCGCGGGGAAAAAAGCGGCGATGGGTGCGCTCATGCAGGAACTGTACCAAAACGACCAGACGCCGCTCATTCAGACCTTCCTTGAAGACCCCCAGGTTTCCGATCTTTGGAACGACACCCAGGACATAACGCTCGCGGAGAGCGACCTTCGCCTGACATCCCAGCAGATATCCGGCCTTCAGTCCCAATTGCAGAACGAGGAATCGCAATTTCAGGCATCGCAGTCCGATGTGGCAAGCGCGGCGGCATATCAGCAGGCGCAGACACAGGAGATCGCGGATACAAAATCACAGGAAGCACAGCTGCTTGCGGAAACGCAGGGACAGGAATCAAAATACCAGGCGCTCCTTGTGCAGACGCAGGCAAGCGCGGCGCAGATCAGGAGCCAGATCTTCCAGCTGCTCGGCGGCGGCCAGCTTTCATTCGAGGATGCGTACCAATATGCATCGCTCGCGTCCAATGCGACGGGCATTGACCCCGCGTTCATCCTTGCGATCCTCGATCGCGAATCGGCGCTCGGCCAGAATCTCGGACAGTGCAATTATAAGAGCGCGATGAGCCCGTCCGACCAGCCGCTTTTCCTTGTCATCACGCAGTCGCTTGGTCTGGACCCGAACGAGATGTTCGTATCATGCCCGAATACGGATGGTACGTACGGTGGCGCGATGGGACCGGCCCAGTTCGAACCGTCCACGTGGAATGCCTATGCTTCCACGGTCCAGAAGATCACGGGCAGCGATCCGCCATCGCCCTGGAACGATGCCGACGCGTTCGTTGCCGCGGCGCTGTATCTGAAGGACAGCACGCCGGGATGCCAAAAGGCGTACGCGACCGTGATCGGAGAGGAGCGGTGCGTGGCGGCGAAGTATTACGCGGGCAGCCGATGGCAAAGCTATCTCTGGACATACGGTGAGGCGGTGGTGGAGCAGGCGCAGACGTTCGCCTCCGACATTCAGACGATCACGGCGGGCGCCGGTAGTGGCGGAAGCGGCAACGGCAACACCTGAGCCTTTTCGCCGTATTACCTATTTCAATGAAATATACAAAAAAGACCACATTGAAGAACGGCTTGCGGATCGTGTTCGTCCCGCAGCCATCCAATCTCGCCGCCACGGTGCTCATTTTGGTGCGGGCGGGATCGGAATATGAGGCAAAGCGCGAGAACGGCGTATCGCACTTTTTGGAGCATATGACGTTCAAGGGGACGGCCGACCGTCCGGAGCCGGGGATGATCTCCCATGAGCTCACCGCGCTCGGCGCGCGCTTCAATGCGTTCACCGGCGAGGAATATACCGGCTATTACGCGAAGGCGCAGGCGGCAAAGCTGCCGAAGATACTGGAGATCATGTCCGACCTCTATCTGCACCCGCTCTTCAACGAGAAGGAGATCGAGCGCGAGCGCGGGGTGATCATCCAGGAGATCAATATGTACGAAGACGACCTTCCCGCGCGCGCCCAGCAGATGTTTACCGCGCTTGTCTATGGCGACCAGCCGGCGGGATGGGATGTGGCCGGGGAGAAGCCGATCATCCGCCGGCTCTCGCGGCGCGATTTTGTTGCGTATCGCGACGCGCGGTACGTCATGCCGGGGACGGTCATCATCATTGCGGGGAAGTTCAACGAAAAGGCGGCGCTCGCGCAGATCAAGGAATATTTTGCCGCGCTTCCGCGCCGCCGCGCGCCCGCAAAGAAAAAAACGGTGGAGCGGCAATCCGCGGCGCGCGTAACACTGCAGTTCAAGGAAACGGATCAGGCGCATCTTGTGCTCGGCTTCCGCGCGTTCGACATGTTCGACGAGCGGCGCTATGCCCTGCGCGTCGCGGCCGACCTTTTGGGCGGCGGGATGAGCTCGCGGCTTTTCACGCGTATCCGAGAGCGGATGGGCGCGGGGTATTACGTGTGGGCGAGCGCGGACCTTTCTCTTGACCATGGCTTGTTTTCCGTTTCTGCCGGCGTTGACCGCAAGCGGACGGAAGAGGTTGTCCGCGCGATACTCGAGGAATGCCGGGCCCTGCGTGATGGCGTCGTTCCCGAGGCCGAACTTCAGCGCACCAAGGATCATATGATCGGGGGATTGGTCCTCGGGCTTGAGACATCCGACGATCTGGCAAGCTTCTATGGCGGCCAGGAGGTGCTTGGCGGAAGGACTTTGTCTCCGGACGAGTTAACGGATAGAATAAGGAAGGTAACAGCGGAGGATGTGCGCCGCGCGGCGGCGGCGATCATGAAGGATGACCGCCTCAATCTGGCGATCGTGGGACCCTACAAAAACAAAGCGCAATTCAAGAAAATTTTAACGATCAACTAACCGCACCGGCACCGTGAGCGCCAACGAAAAAACAACGTTCGAGATATCGTGGGTGACGCTGTGGCGCATTCTCGCGTTCATCGCGCTTGTCGCCGTGCTGTACGAGGGACGGCAGATCGTCCTCGGCGTCTTTCTCGCGATCATCATCTCGTCGGGACTTGAGGGCGTCGTGGATACGCTTGAGCGGCGCATTAGTTTGCCGCGCAGCGTGAGCGTCATTTTGATATTCCTCGCGGCGCTCATCGCGTTCGTCCTGATCGTGTACACCGTCGTGCCGTTCCTTCTCGTGGAGCTCAACACGATCTTTTCGGGCGTCAACACGGCGGACCTCGGCGGATGGGGGATATTGCTCAACCTTCCGGCGACGCATTCGGTGAGCTCGCTCGTCGGAAAGGTTTCCACGCAGGTCATCGCGAGCAACTCCTCGCCGCTCGGCCTCTTCTCCGCCGCGCTTGGCAGTTTCGGCCTTGCGGCCGCGGTCCTCGTGAGCTCGTTCTACCTGAGCCTGAGCCATGATGGCGTAGAGCGGTTCCTTGCGGTCGTCATCCCGCCGGACTATGAGGAGACGACGATGCGCATCTATAAGCGGTCGAAGCAGCTGATCGGCGCGTGGTTCCGCATGCAGGTGGTCCTGTCCGTCATCATGGGATTCGCAGTGTGGGGAGGGCTTTCGCTCCTCGGGGTGAAGTACGCGTTCCTGATCGGTGTCCTTGCCGCGTTCTTCGAACTCGTGCCGTTCCTTGGCCCCATTCTCTCCGGCGCCGTGGCCGTCATCGCGGCGCTTCTTACTTCGACGACGCTCGCGTTCTGGACGCTCATATTCTTCCTCATCGCCCAGCAATTCGAGTCGCACGTGCTTGTGCCGCTGCTTTCCCGCCATTCGGTGGGACTCCATCCGGTGATCGTCATCGTCGCGCTCCTTATCGGCGGAGAGATCGGTGGCATTTTGGGCATCATCATTTCGGTGCCCGTGGCGGCCGTTCTGCAGGAGGTCGTGCAGGATTGGTCCTCAAAGCGCCGGGCCGCGGCGGTTGCGCGGTAGGGGCAAATAATAGTAGTCTTCCTCTATGTACTCGAACGGAGAATTTTATATCACGACGCCCATCTATTATATAAACGGCGTGCCGCACATCGGCAGCGCATACACGACGATCGTGGCCGACACGCTCGCGCGGTGGCGCGAGGCGCAGGGGGAGGTCGTGACATTTTTGACGGGCACCGACGAGTTCGCGCAGAAGACGCCGGACGCCGCGGAAAAAACGGGGGAGGAGGTGCACGTCTACGCGGAGCGCATGGCGAACGCCTGGATGGAAACATGGCACAAGCTCGGCATCTCGAACACCGACTTCATCCGCACCACGGAGGAGCGCCATATCGACACGGTAAAGGATTTTTGGGGCCGCCTGGACGCCGCGGGCGATATCTATAAAGGGCAGTACGAAGGATTGTATTGCAAAGGGCACGAGGCGTTCATAAAAGAAAGCGACCTCGTTGACGGGCTCTGTCCGGAGCACAAGACGGCGCCCGAGCGCGTCGTGGAGGAGAACTATTTCTTCAAGCTTTCCAATTATCAGCAGCGCCTTCTGGAATTTTACGAGGCGCACGGCGATTTTGTGGCGCCCGCGCACCGCTTCAACGAGGTGAAGGCGTTCGTGGAGGACGGCCTCGAAGACATCAGCTTCTCGCGCGAGCGCAAAGGCAATCGCGTGCAGTGGGGCATCCCCGTGCCGAACGATCCGGGCCAGGTGATATACGTGTGGGCCGATGCGCTCGTCAATTACATCTCCGCGATCGGCATCGAAAAATGGGAGGAGCATCCGGCGGACATCCATACGGTGGGAAAGGACATCCTGCGGTTCCACGCCGTCATCTGGCCGGCGATGCTCATGTCGGCCGGGTTGCCTTTGCCGGGCCAGATCATCGCGAACGGGTTTCTCACGGTGAACGGCACAAAGATGGGCAAGTCGCTCGGCAACGTGATCGATCCGCTTGAGCTCACGTCGCGATACGGCAATGACGGCCTGCGCTACTTTTTGCTCCGCGAGATCTCGTACGGCGACGATGGCGATTTTTCGGAAGAAAAGATGAAAGAACGTTACAATGCGGACCTCGCGAACGGCCTCGGCAACTTTGCCGCGCGCGTGCTCACGCTTGCGGAGAAGGAGTCCGTGCAATTTGGAAGGCTTGATGCCGAGTTCGAGGCGGCGATCCGCGACGCAAAGCGCGCCGTGCAGGAAAAAATGGCGAACTTTAAATTTTCCGACGCGCTCGCCGCGATCTGGGCTGTGATTTCGCTCGGCGACCGTTACGTGAACGAAAAGAAAGTGTGGGAGATCAAAGATGCCGCCGCCCGTTCGCAGGCACTTTTCAACCTCGTCTCGTTTCTTGATAATGTCGCCGCGATGCTCGTGCCGTTCCTGCCCGAAACGTCAAAAAAGATCACCGCCGCGATCGCCTGGAAGGACAATGTTTTAGATGTAAAAAAGCCGGAAATTCTTTTCCCGCGGATAAAATAGCGTGCCCGATATGCATTTTGAAATCACAGATTATGATTTCAAAATCAAGCCACGCATGAGCGCCTGCCGCCCCGCTGCTATCGCACCCCTTGGTCAAACAAACTTTCGTAGACGCGATTAATGTCGCGTTCGAAGTGCTCCACATCGTCGTAGTTGTTCTCAAGAACGATCTCGGCGCGGCTGCCGATGTCCGGGATATCCACTTCGGTGCGTACCTTTTCCTGCTCCATGAATTTTTCCCACGTCGTCGCGCCTTCGCCCGAGCGGTTCCGCGCAAGGAGCCGTGCATGGCGCACTTTCGGATCGGCTGAGATGTAGATCAATATGGTTTTGATCCCCTCATCGTTCAATCCGCGGATCATGCGCTCGTCGCCGAGCCAGCGTACGCCGTCGAGGATCGTCACGTCGGCGGTGTCGCCAACCAGCCGGTGGCGCATCGCCCGCGAGAGCGCCCCGTCGCCGAAGCCGGTGTCCGCGTTCATGACGATCGCCATCTTTTGCTCGTTGTCGCGCCCGCGCGGAATGCCCCACAGGTCGAGCGTCTCCTTCAATATTTCCGAGAACGTATGCCGGCTCACCGTGTATCCGTCCTCCACGAGCAGTTTCTCGAGCGTGTTCGCGCACGTTTCCTTTCCCGCGAGCGGCGCACCGACGATGCCGATGACGAGTTTCATGAGAGTGCTTTGAGCGCCTCGCGGGCGTAATATTTGACGCGTTCTTTTATGCCGAGCGCCGGATCGTCCAGTTCTGCCGAGGTGAGCCAACGGATGTCATCGCTGATCTCCCGGTTGCCTTGTTTGATGACATCGCTCTTTGATGTGGCAAAGTAAATAAAATCAACGTGCTCGTGGGTCTCATTAATCCGGTGGCGATCTATAAAACGCGGCGTAAGCACTGTTTTTGCGTCGTCAAATTGTTTCAGTGGCGCAGCGGGCACCAATTCAATATCGAGATTCACTTCCTCCTTTACTTCGCGGATAGCAGCTTGTGGCGGATCTTCGTCCAGCTCTATATGGCCGCCTGGCGGAAGCCATACATGATATTTATCGTGTTTGCGGAGGAGGACGCGCCCCTTATTTACAATATATATGTCAGTGACGAAGTCGACTTTCTCGTGGATGTGCGGCATGGCTCGTGGTCGTGTCTCTATGATAGAATAACTTCATCTATGCCGCAATCTCATTTCTTTGATGCCCACACCCACGTGCAATTCTCCGGCTTTGACGACGACCGCGAGGCGGTGATCCGCCGCGCCGCGGAGGCCGACGTGCGGATGGTGAACGTGGGCACCCAGCGTGATACGTCCGCCGCGGCCGTGGCGCTCGCGCACGCGCACCCCGATGGCGCAATGTATGCGGCGGTGGGGCTCCATCCGGTGCACACCAGCCGCTCGTTCCACGACGCGCAGGAACTCGGCGCCCCTGCAGACGGCGCCGCGGCAAAAGGATTCACCTCGCGTGGCGAAGTGTTCGACACGGACTATTATAGAGCGCTCGCGCTTGATCCTGCGACGGTCGCGATAGGCGAGTGCGGCCTGGACTACTTCCATTTTGACGAGAGCGAGCCGCGCGACGCGCAGATCGCGCGCCAGAAGGACGCGTTCGCGGCGCAGATCACGCTCGCCAAAGAAATTAAAAAACCATTGATGGTCCATTGCCGGAACGCGTTTGCGGACGTGATAGAGATGGTCCGTCCGCACGCGCACGAACTTGTGTCCGGCGTCGTTCACTTCTTTACCGGCACGCCGGATGACGCGCGCGCGTTGTTCGAGCTTGGATTCTCGTTCACATTTGGCGGTGCGATCACGTTCCCGCCGCGCAAGGGCATGACGGAGGGCGCATACGACGAGGTCGTGAGGATCATCCCGATCGATCGCATCATGTCGGAGACCGATGCGCCGTACGTGGCGCCCGCCGCATACCGCGGCAAGAAGAACGAGCCGGCATATGTGGTGCATGCCGTCGCGCGCCTTGCGGAGCTGAAAGGCGTTTCGCCGGAAGAGATGAAGGCGCAGATCTGGGAGAACGCGAAGCGGATCTTTGGAATTTGAAAGTGTTAAAAAATCGTTAAATTTTATTTGCTTTTTGTTTTTGTGAGCGTATCTTGGTAGTATGGAATGGATGAAGAAATTATTGACGGAAGCAAATTTGCCGGTCATCTTCTTTAAAGAAAGAGGGCAATTTGTGGCGTACACTCCTGCGCTTGATCTGTCCACTGCCGGCAAAACGCTTGGCCAGGCGGAAAAGCACTTTAAGGAAGCGGTGGGGCTCTTTTTTGAAGAATGCCACAAGATGGGAACCCTCGACGCTGTCTTGCGTGATTTGGGATGGGAAAAGAGTCGTACCGGTTGGGTTTCCCCGGTTGCTGTTGTTCAGGGATCGCGGACGATAAGCGTTCCGCTTCCTGCGTAAGTGCACGCATGACGGGACTGCGTCAGGTCTCGTGGAAAGAATTTGAAAAATTTCTCATAAAGATCGGCTGTGTTTTTGTACGTGAAAAAGGCGACCATAGAGTTTGGAAGCGGCGAGGATTGAGGCGACCCATCGTTTTGCCGAGAGTAGATCCGCCTCCAATCTTTGTGGTCAGAAACAATCTTCGCCTGTTGGATGTTTCAGTCGAAGAATATTTGGAAGCCGTTAGGAAACATTGAGAAAACGGGCGCAAAGGCTTAGAATGGGTAAGTACTATGCCCGCTTACGACCCGAAGAAAATAGAGGAAAAGTGGAACAAGAAGTGGCTGGCCGACAAGGTTTTTAAAGTTGCCGACGATTCGCCGAAGCCGAAATATTATCAGCTGGAGACGTTTCCGTATCCGTCGGCGGCCGGGTTGCACATGGGGCATCCAAAAGGGTACACCGCGGAAGACATCCACGCGCGCTATATGCGCATGCGCGGATACAATGTTTTGTACACGATGGGATGGGACGCCTTCGGATTGCCCACGGAAAATTATGCCATCAAAGTCGGCAAAAATCCCAAGGAGATCGCGGTGACGAACACCGACAACTTCCGCCGGCAGGTGCAGATGTTCGGCTTTTCGTACGATTGGGATCGCGAGGTCGACACATCGTCGCCCGAATATTACAAGTGGACGCAGTGGATATTCATCCAGCTTTACAAAAAAGGATTGGCGTACCGTGCGAATGCCAAAGTGAATTGGTGCCCGAAGGACCAGACCGTGCTCGCGAACGAGCAGGTGATCGACGGCAAGTGCGAACGCTGCGGCAGTGAGATCGAAGAACGCGACATGGAGCAGTGGTTCCTGAAGATCACCGACTACGCCGAGCGGCTGCTTGCGGACCTGAAAGGCCTCGACTGGCCGGCGGCGACGATCAAGCGTCAGGAGGATTGGATCGGCAAGAGCGAAGGCGCGGAGCTGGAATTTTCCGTCACGAACTCCGCTCTGCGCATAAAAATATTTACGACGCGGCCGGATACATTGTTCGGCGCCACATACTTGGTGCTTGCGCCAGAACATGAGCTGGTCGAAAAGTTAAAAGAAAAGCTTTCCAACAAGAAAGAGGTTGAGGCATATGTGGAGGCGGCGTCGCACAAGACCGACCGCATGCGCCAGCAGGAAGAAAAGGACAAGACCGGCGTGGAACTGAAGGGCGTGATGGCGATCAATCCGGCCACAAAAGAAGAGATCCCGATCTGGGTGGCGGATTATGTCTTGGGTTCGTACGGCACCGGCGTGATCATGGCCGTGCCCGCGCATGACGAGCGCGATTTTGAGTTTGCCAAGAAGTTCGGATTGCCGATAAAACAAGTTGTCGCCCCGCATCTCGTCAATCGGGAACATCCGCCGCTTCCCGGCAAAGAAAATACAAAACGGGACATCATTTATGCATTCGTGAAGCATCCGACGGAGAATAAATTCATGGTATTGCGGTCAAAGAAATATTCCTGGCTTGTGCCGATCTCGGGCGGCATTGAAAAGAACGAGACGCCGGAAATGGCGGCGCGCCGGGAGGTTGCGGAAGAGACGGGATATAAAAATATGCGATTAGTGAAGGAGATGCCCTTTGCGATCTTCGCGGAGTTTTATGTACCTCATAAAGATTTGAATCGCGCGGCAACTTCCCGTGCGTTATATTTTGAACTCACCGACCTTGAGCGTGACCCCGTGAGCGAAGAGGAGGCGGCATTGCAGGATGTGGAATGGGTCGATGATGGAGGCCTTGATACGCTTGACCCGCTCGTTGAGCGACCCTATATCCTAAAGTGGTTGAGGCATGGTGAGTATCCATTTACGGAGGAAGGTATCGTGATGAACTCCGGGCAATTCACCGGGATGGACTCCGAAAAAGCAAAAGCTGAGATAACAAAGTTCGTCGGTGGCACGATGAAGACGCAGTTCAGGATCCGCGACTGGTCCGTGTCGCGCCAGCGGTATTGGGGCGTGCCGATCCCGATGGTCCATTGCGCTGCGTGTCGCGCCGCGGGGCGCGGGGACGGCATCGTGCCGGTGCCGGAGAACGAGCTGCCGGTGGTATTGCCCGACCTTGAGAATTTCCGGCCGCAGGGGATGCCGCCGCTCGCGAGCTCGCCCGACTTCATCAACGTGAAGTGCCCGGTGTGCGGCGGCGATGCCAAGCGCGACCCGGAGACGCTCGACACGTTCGTGGATTCGTCGTGGTACTTTTTGCGCTATCCCGATCCGCACAATGCGACGGCAATTTTTGATAAGGAAAAAGTGAAAAAATGGATGCCGGTGGACCTTTATGTGATCGGGGCGGAGCATACGGTTTTGCACCTGCTCTACTCGCGCTTCATCACGAAATTTCTGCAGGACGAGGGATGGGTTTCTTTTGCGGAACCGTTCATAAAATTGCGGCACCAGGGGCTCATCATGGGCACCGATGGCGCAAAGATGTCCAAGAGCAAGGGCAATGTCGTGAATCCGGATGAGATCGTGGGGGAGTTCGGCGCGGACGCCACGCGCTTGTACCTCATGTTCATGGGGCCGTTCGCGGACTCGACGCCGTGGGACCCGAAGGGGATCCTGGGCGTTGAGCGCTTCCTGAAGCGGATGTGGAAATACTGCAGCGACGCGATTGGGCTTATGGATGTAAAAAAATCGGCAACGGCGCCTGCAAATGTGCAGGAAAAGCCATCCGCCCGCGCCGCGCTGCATCGCGCCATCAAAAAAGTGGGGGAGGACATTGAGGCATTCAAATTCAACACCGCTATTTCCGCTCTTATGATACTCTTAAATGAGGTGGAGTCGGCCGCGCCGCTTGGCAAAGATGATCTCGCGTCACTCGTAAAGATCGTCCATCCGTTCGCGCCGCACATGGCGCAGGAATTGTGGTCGATCATGGGCAACGGGAGCTATGTGGATTTTGAGCCGTGGCCGGCGTACGACCCCGCGCTTGTCGCGGAAGAGAAGGTCCTGCTCGTATTGCAGGTCAACAGCAAAACGCGCGACAGCGTTTCCGTGGATGCGGCGATCGGCGAGGATGCCGCAAAGGAGCTCGCGCTCGCGAACGAAAAGGTGAAGGCCGCGCTCGCCGGCGCCGCGCCGAAGCGCATCATCTACGTTGATAAAAAACTGGTCAACATCGTGATCTAACCCGTTACCTATCACTGCCATGGGAGGAAAGATCGGATTCATCCTTATTCTCATCGTCGCGCTCGGCGTCGGCGTGTACCTGTACAGCTCCGGCGCGTTCACGGCCGGCCTCGCGGGGCTCGGCTCGCTCGCGCGTCTTCCCGGATCATCTTCCTCCACCGCCTCGTCTTCGGGCCTCGGCAGTTTCTCGTTCTTTGATTTTGGATCGTCCACGATCGTGCAGGGGCCGCCGCCGCCGTCCGGATCGTCGGGATCCGCAGGGGGTGCTCCCACGCAGCCCACGCTTGGCAATGCCATCGTGCCTACCTCCAGCATTCCCGCCGGCTTCACTGCGGCAGAGCTCTCGCCCTACTTCGGGCAGGTGCGGTTCGGCAGCGTGTCGGCCGCGTCCTATTACAGTTACGGCACGATCACGCTGAACACCGCTTTTCCATATAACGCAACGGGCACGATCGACGTGACGGGTTGGCAGATCCGCGCCAACCATGGCGATGAATATATCCCGCAGGCGGTCAACCTGTATGACCCGACGGGCCTCGCGCCGGCGACCGACATCCAGATGAAGAACGGGGATACGCTGTATCTCTATTCTTCGTCCGCGCCGTTCAATCTGCGGCTCAACGAATGCATCGGATACGCCGCGCATGTGGCGAACTTCACGCCGCCGCTCCCGCTCACGTGCCCGTACGTGGACCAGTCACAGATCCAGGGATTCAGCGGCGCATGCCAGAACTTCATCAATTCGATCGGGGCATGCCAACAGCCGAACTATTCAAGCGCGCAGTTTCCGCAGAACGATTATTCCTGCACCCAATACCTGGAGAACAATTTCACTTATCGGTCGTGCTTTGACCAACACAGCAATGATCCGAACTTCCTGAGCGATCAGATATGGGTATGGACAGGCGCGAACCCCGTCGACCCGTATCACGATCAGGTGGAATTGCTCGATAAACAGGGGCTTTTGGTGGACCTGTATACCTATTAGTGGCTAGGTTGCCAGGAGGATATTGATATAGTAGGATACAGGCAGAACATTGCCAGAAAGGAGGGCGTGATGGGGTGTGAGGAACTCCAGCAACAGGCACGGGTCCAGTACGTGGACGTTCTGATGTACGAAAGGAGCGCCGCGATCGACGAAAGAACACCTCCATTCCCTTCCCTGGACAAAATCAAAGAATTAACGGAGCATGCCAAGGAATGCATCGTGTGTTCGAGATTTTTGGAACATGGCCTGATGAGGCCGCTTCAAAAATCTGAGCAGACGATGCTTTGGGAGGGGGCTGCCCGCGCATAATTTCGCGCGGGCTTTCATTTTTAAATAATTTATTTCCGTTCCGTGAGCGTCGCCTTTACGCTGAACTGCTTTCCGTCGCGGAGGACCAAAAGTTCTATCTCGTCGCCCACGTTCGCGTCCTCGAGCAGGTCCTGGACGGGGTGGTCATGGTCCAGTTTCTTGCCGTTGATCTCGAGCACGATGTCGTTCTCGCGCACGTCCGCTTTTTCCGCCGGACTGTCCGGGACGACCGCCGCGTCGTGCTGGGTCTCGCGCATCACGAGCGCGCCGTGGTCAACGGAGAGGTTCATCTTCTTCTGGAGATCGCCGTCCACCATCACATAGCGGAGCCCAAGGAGCGGCCGGCGGATGCGGCCGTATTTTTTTATGTCATCGATGTCGCGCCGCGCGGCGTTCACCGGGATCGCGAAGCCGATCGATTGCGCGCCGGAGACGATCGCGGCGTTCACGCCGACGACGAGTCCGTCTCGGTCCACGATCGGGCCGCCGGAATTTCCGGGGTTGATCGCGGCGTCGGTCTGGATGAGGCCGCGCATCTCCTGCGGCGCGGCGTCCGGATCCTGCTGGGCCGTGATCGAGCGCGAAAGGCCGGAGACGATGCCGACGGAAACGGTGTTGCGGAAGATGCCGAGCGCGTTGCCAATCGCGATGAGCGACTGGCCGAGCTCGAGCTTCGTCGCATCGCCGAGGCGGACGCAGGGGAGCCCTTTCGCATCGATTTTTAAAATGGCCACGTCGTTGATAGGGTCGCGGCTCAATATCGTTGCCGGGAATGTGCGGCCGTCGCTCAAGATCACGGTGTA
Source organism: Minisyncoccota bacterium (assembly GCA_035509435.1). GTDB lineage: Bacteria > Patescibacteriota > Minisyncoccia > UBA6257 > 2-01-FULL-56-20 > JAKAGE01. Next base: position 157,995 of record DATJLR010000002.1, read on the forward strand.
TTCCGCCTTCTTTTCGCTCACCACGTGCTTGTTCGTAAGGATGAGCCCGTCCTCGGCCACGATGAAGCCGGAACCGCCGCCGGTGGTCACCATGCCGCGGTCGTCGACGGTGCCGTCCGGGATCGTCGGGTTGAATCCTTTCGGAAATTGCTTTTGCAGGTCCTCAAGCTTCTCCGCGATCGCGATCGACACGACCGACGGCATGACCTTCTTGATGACCTTGATGACGCGCTTATCGTCCATTGGATAATTCTACCATGAAAGGTATCCCTATTTTGCAAATCTCACGTAGATCCCTGACGGCACAACGCAGCCGGAGCCCTTCTCGTTCACTCGCAATTCGCCGAACTCACTGTTTTTGCCGGCCCTGATAGTGCCGAAGGAGCTTTCCACTGCTTGCACGAGCGATCGCGGCGCGTATCCCGCGGCGTAGCCGTTCAGCAAAAAGAACGAGCCGGGGTTTTGCGCGAAGATCTTCCGCACGCCGTCGAGCAGGGGAACGATGTCCTCTTCGATGCGCCACACTTCGCCGTCCGGCCCGCGGCCGAACGCGGGCGGGTCAAGGACGATTCCGTCGTATGCCGAGCCGCGCCGGATCTCGCGTTGTACGAACGTGAGCGCGTCGTCCGTGATGTAGCGGAGCGTGTCGGGCGGCACGTGCGAAAGCGTTGCGTTCTCGCGCGCCCACGTGTTGCTTTGCTTTGACGCGTCGAGATGCGTGACAATCGCGCCGTGCTTTGCGGCCACGATGCTCGCGATGCCGGTGTAGCCAAAGAGATTGAGGACCTTGGGCTTATCTTTTTCGCCGCCATGCTTTGCAAGCGTCTTCACGCGCTCCGCGATCCATTCCCAATTCGGCGCCTGTTCCGGAAAGACGCCGGTGTGCTTGAATGACGTGAGCCGCAATGAAAATTTTATATCGTCACGCCACGAGATGGTCCACGGCTCCGGCGTCGATCTCCCGCGCCACGACCCTTTGTCTTTATCAAATTTAAATTCCGCGTGCGCACTTTTCCAAAGCTCCGGGCGCAGCGGCTTCCAGATCGCCTGTGTCTCCGGGCGGATCAGAATATACGGACCGAATCGTTCCAGCTTTTTGTTGTTACCGGAGTCGAGCAATTCGTAATCCGCCCAGCCGTCGGTTGCAAGATCGATATGGTTCATGTGCGTGTATATGTGGATTATATATCAGAAAATCAAAAACCGCCCTTGCGGACGGTCTTTGGGAAAATTCGGAGTTATTCTCTTGTACGATATCACTCCGTCCAGGCCCGACACCTAACTATCATTGTACGAATTTTTTCCGATTGGTCAAATCGTATTTAATCTATTTTTAATGATTATGCGGACCGCCGGGGAGTCGAACCCCGAACTTCCAGGTGTCGGGTCTGTCTAGGGTAAAACACTATTATTTCCCGAGCGCATCGCCATGGCGCACGCTCCACTGATAGAGCACGACCGCGGCGGACACGGATGCGTTCAGCGATTCCGCGCGCGAGTCCATCGGGATGCGGAGCGAGACGTCGCAGCGTTCCATTGTCTTCTGGCGGATACCCTCTCCTTCATTGCCGATAATAAAGAGCGCTGGCGCATCGAATTTTTCGTCGGTGAGCGCCTGCGAGCCGTTCATCACGAGCCCGTACGTGCGGAAGCCGAGCTTCTTGAGCGCGTCCACGGCCTGGTTCACGTTGCCGATCGAGACGATCGGGATGCGGAACGCCATGCCGGCGGAGGTTTTGACGACGGTGCCCGTGATCGGCGCCTGGTTGTGCTCGGGGATGAGCACGCCGGCGGTGCCGAACGCGGCGGCGCTGCGGATGATCGCGCCCACGTTGTGCGGGTCGGTCAGTTCGTCGAGCAGGACGAGCATCGTGCGCTCGGTGGGGCGCAGCGCCGCCGCGAACTGGCGGAAGTCCACAAGAAGTGCGCCGGGATCGGTGACCGCGATCACGCCCTGATGCGCGGTCTCGCGGCCGACGACGCGGCCGATCTCGCTGTTTTTCAAAACGCCAGGCGTAAGGTCGAGCTTTCGGAGGAGCGCGCGCAGTTCGCCGTCATTCACCTCCGGCGACAAAAATACTTTGCGCACCGCGTGCGGCGCGTGCGCGAGCGCCTCCATGAGCGCGTGCTTGCCATAGATGTAGATCTTCTCCCGCGAGCCGTGCGCGGAGTAGTGGGGACGGACGGGGCGATCGTGGCGCGGGCCCCGCGAAGGCCTCGAAGGACGGGATGGGTGTGAAGAGTGGCGCGGGCGCATGGACAGAAGTGATGTTAGGGATAATATAGCACATTTTAATAAAGAAAGAGCCTCGCGCATGGTGGTGTTGCGCGAGGCTCACGGGTAGCCCTCTCAGACGCTGAAGTTGGGGTCGTAGAGAGGAATATAGAATCGATAATGCGGAGTTCCGACGGGGAACGCCCACCACTTGATCTTTGGGTTTCTGAACCCCCAGCCCTCGGTGACCACCACCGCGGGCCCCATCGTGTAATGCGCGTCGGAATTTTCCGTCGGCACTTGTCGCGGGATCAGAGTGCCGGAAGGCGTTATTTCCGTAAAAACGTAATACTGGCGATCGCGGTGGAACGAGGAAATCTCCACTTTGTTCAACGGGTAAAGATCCTCCATGCTCCAGCCGAGCACGCAGGCGCCGCAGGCGCCGAGGACGAGCCCGGAAGTGGCGCAGAGATACGCGGACGTTATTCTTGCGCCGCCGGCGTTCTTGAGGATCGTCGCCGCGCTTCCTGTGAACGGGAAGTATTCTGCCAGTACGGGGAAAAGGCAACCCAGTATGGCGCCGATCAGCAAACCCAACACAACTGTCAACATCTCTTCCTCCGATCTGTCTTGCGGTACTGCGGAAGTTCTGTTATCAGAATACAATTATATTGATGTTTTGTCTAGCGATGAAGCCCTTCGGTGCCCCATGGAACGCCGAGACGGGGGAGCAGCCATCGGTCGATGCCGAGCCAGCCGGCATTGCGCCACGCGAGGATCAGGAAAAGTTCGATGAGCAGCAGCAACGGATTCACGCTTACCGTTCCCGCGAACAAATAGTTGAAGTTCATGAACGCGCCGAAGAACGCGGCGATGCCGGTGAATGCGCCGAGGATCAGTCCCGCTCCGACGGCGATCTCGCCGAACGTGACGATATAAGAAAAGAGAACGACATGAGGAAGCGCCACCGCATTGATGAACCATGCGTACCAGGAGGACACTGCCGGATTCGCGCCCGTCGCTTTCGCGACCGCGCCTGCCAGAAATCCATGAAGCGCGGTGCCGGCGTTCGGGCCGAGCCACGCGCCACCCGTCGCCTTTTCCCATCCTGCCATGATCCACGTGTATCCCACATAGAGCCGGAGCAAAAGCCACACCCACGCTACGCGCGTGTCCCCGAACAAAAATTCCGCGAGCGGGGGATCCGGGATGACGACCGCTGTATGCGATGGTTCAGCCATTGCTATTATTGTACCAAATTTGCGGAGGGTGCAGGACTCGAACCTGCAAGTCCCTTACGGGACCCCGGTTTTCAAGACCGGTGCCTTGCCATTCGGCGCAACCCTCCTCTTGGATTTTATACCATCAACTTATAATGTTTTCCAATCCAGCTCCTGGTGAGATAATGTTCTTCAGAGTGACAATTAGGACAGATCAATTCAAGATTATTCAATTCATTATTATTTCTATTTCTGTCCTTATGGTGTACGTTCAAAATTTCACGCTTATTATAACCACATCATTCGCATTTTCCACCCCGGATTTCAATCAGTCGTATTTTTAAGAGTCCAGTAGAAACGATTTTGTCTTTCAGCCTGCGCCCGGTATATTTTATACCCGCCCTATTTCTATTTGCACAACTTCTGCTGCATGTCTTTTTATTGAATCGCGCAGCGATGGGCTTTCCACGGATCGCACAGGGATGCTCTTTGAGGATAGATTTGCCGTAACAACTTGAACTGCAAAAGACATTTCCTTTATTGCCGGATATTTCTTTTGGTCTTCGATAGATCGGCCTCCGACAAATTTTGCATTCAATATTAGGGTTTCTCTTATACGCTTTCATCCACACACTTTACTGCCAAGCAAAATTGATTTCAAGAAAAATTTTAGAATTTTTTAATCTTGTGGACCCACGGGGAATCGAACCCCGACCTCCTCCATGCCATGGAGGCGTAATACCATTTTACTATGGGCCCTTTATATTTGCAGATTTTCAGAACGGCCTTGCCACTCATTCTATATATATTGCGACCGATGCGTCAATCGTCTATAGTGTCTTCAACGCCCTCGTAGTTCAACGGATAGAACCGACCCGTCCTAAGGGTAAGATCGAAGTTCAATTCTTCGCGAGGGCACAACCAAAGGCGGATTTATCCACCGCCGGACTTTTCTTTTTTTATGGGAGTGCTATGGTAATGGGAGTTGCTTCCAAGTTTCAAACCAGGGATTTGGAGGCACATCTCAGACCCAAAAGGAAACGATATATGCCCGTTGTCACGGTTCGCAGTGACTTGCAGCCCACAGGAGTATTTGTCCCTGGGCTGAACCCACCCAAACTAAACAGCGTATGCGTCAGCCCTGACGTTGCCAATACGCTGGTGCCCCGCTTCATCGCTTCCCGTCGCGGAGGCCTGAAGCTTTCGAAGCCCGACTTTGCGAAACTCAAAGGCCATGCACTCGGAGAGAACGGCCAGCCCGGCTGTCTCTGCTGCCGAACGGCTCTCAATTGGGGTCTTTTCTAACCCCGCTTTTCCCAGATCTGATTTTTCCCCAAGTACGCGGCGCTGCTCCTTCCCCAAGGAAGCAGCGCCTTTTTTATTTCCTGACCCTTGAAAAGGGTCCGCGTTTCTGTAACTATAGAGCGAAGGGAGAGGTGGCTGAGTGGTCGAAGGCGCCGCACTCGAAATGCGGTGTGCTCGAAAGGGCACCGTGGGTTCGAATCCCACCCTCTCCGCACCGGTGCGGATCACACGAATATGTTGCGCGATTGCCGTTTTTTCGCTATATTTTCTTGGAGCAGCGCGCCGCCGGCGCGCGTGACGGCGCCACCTTAGCTCAGTTGGTAGAGCAGTGCTTTCGTAAAGCAAAGGTCCCCGGTTCGAATCCGGGAGGTGGCTCAAAAGTGATATAATAAGAACAATCTATGAACCCCGAGAAAATTGACGGTCGGAACGGGTCGGAGGTCCCTCTGCAAATGGATTTCGACTTTGACGAAGCGGCAGTGAAGGCCAGGGCAAAAGAACTGCGGGATAAGCATGGTTGGACGGAACCCTACGCAATGAGCGTTGCGAAACGGGAATTTGAACGAACCGCACGCGAGGAACGATCCGGCGGAAAAGAAAAAGTTGATTAATTTTTTATGGACCAGAACGAATCACTGAAGGAGCTTTCGGAGGAAGCCCGCCGGCTTGGCGGGCGGCTTTGACCTCGACGCGAAACGCAAACGGATCGCGGAACTCACGGCGGAAATGTCATCGGCGGATTTTTGGTCTGACCGCGCGAACGCGGACGCGAAGATCCGCGAGCTCGGCGAACTGAACGACGTCGTTTCAAAGTATGAGGACATCATCGCCGGCGTCGACGTGCTCGAAGCGGGGTTCGACGAAAATATGTTCCACGACGTCAAGCGCAAATTCCGCGATTTCGAACTGACACAGCTTTTCACCGGCCGGTACGACAAGCAGGCGGCCGTGCTCGCGATCTATCCCGGAGCGGGCGGCGACGACGCCGAGGACTGGGCGCGGATGCTTAGCGAAATGTACGAGGGCTACGCGAAGCTCCGCGGATGGAAGGTGCGCGTGGTGGACGACAATCCGCGCTCGCGCACGCTCGAAGTGAGCGGCCCCTACGCGTACGGCTATTTAAAGAACGAGCAGGGCGTGCACCGGCTTGTGCGGATATCGCCGTTCAACGCAAAACATTCGCGCGAAACATCCTTTGCGCTCGTGGAAGTGATGCCCGATCTGCCCGCGCTCGACGAATCAAAGCTGCAGATCCCGGAGAGCGACCTCAAGTTCGAGTTTTCCCGCGCCGGCGGTCCCGGCGGACAGAACGTCAACAAGGTGGAGACGGCGGTGCGCGTGGTGCACCTGCCGACCGGCGTCGCGATCAGCTCGCGCGCCCAGCGCAGCCAGCAGCAGAACCGCGAGGCGGCGCTCAAGATCCTCAAGGCAAAACTTTTCCAGCTGATGGAGCAGGAGAAGGTGGAAGAGGTCGGCGCCCTCCGCACAAAAGTGAAGCCGGAGTGGGGGAGCCAGATCCGTTCGTACGTGCTGAACCCGTATCAGATGGTGAAAGACCACCGCACCGACGCCGAAACGGCGCGTGTGGATGAAGCATTGGCGGGAAACATTGATATGTTTATAGAGGCGATGCTGGAGCGGAAGGCGAATGACGACTCGGTGCCGAAACTTGACAAATAGGCAATTATATTGTTATAATACCACTGCACCTTCAAAACCAGTGAAATTACTTGGTAGTTACAGCCTTTAGCGCATATCCGATTGATATTCGTTAAAAGCTGTAACTACATTTCAAGGGAGAATCGTCATGGCACAGCGTGTCGCAGGCGAAATCTACGAATCAGTGACCGGTCAGCTTTTTGAGATCGGCCGTCAGCTTCGGCAACCGAACGGATATCCGTTCGATGCACAGAAGCTCCAACGCGCACTTCAAAACGCCATCGAGGGAAAGTTTGATGTCACGTCGGTGGTCCAGCAGTATCTCGTCACCGTGAACTACGACCTTTCGGTTAAGGACGCGATCGCGGCGGGACGCTACGACTGGAAGAACGATGACATCACCGCCAAGAACTTCCCGTCGAAGCGTAAGGGAACCGCCGATCTGGAAATCATCCTCGTCAAATTTGACGATGCGATGAGTTCCGAGGGTATCCTCCGCGAGCTCGACAAGCAGGGACTGCGCGCGGCCGAGTTGCCGGAACTGCTTGCCTTCGGGGAGAAATACCCCGATGTGCAGCGCGAGTTCCCGGTGGTCGCACTTGGTTCCGTGTGGCGGGGCTCGGTCGGCAACCGTGGCGTGCCGTACCTCCGCGGGTACGCTGGCAAGCGCTACCTGCTCCTGGACTGGTTCGGCCTCGGGTGGGGCTCGCTCTGCCGGTTCGCCGCAGTCCGCAAGTAATTTTATACCTTAGGCACTGGGTCACTCATTTTTTCTGATCCTTTGTCCCTTCGGCCCCTGCACGAGATTTGGATCTTTTGCAGGGGCTTTCCATTTTCAGCCGGTATGATATTTTGAATTTGGATAGTAGGCTCAAAACAAGTTGCAGGCTACGGTTCGCAACGGCCGAATTCCGGGATGACTGAATGGAGAATGGTTGCGGGTACGCTTTCGGCCAGAGTTGTTCTCTCATCCCCCAAAAATAAAGATACTTGGTGCAAGATATTAGAGGATTAGAATTCCGAGATCCCGAATACGATTCAGTCCCGAGAGTATTCAAGGGGCAGTGGCGCAGGCGATATCTTGTACGCTGGTTCCGTGTGGCAGAACTCGGACGGCAACCGTAACGTGCCGTACCTCAACAGGAACGCTGACAAGCGCAACCTGAACCTGAACTGGTTCGACAACAGGTGGAACTCGAACTGCCGGTTCGCCGCAGTCCGCAACTCTCTTTGTTTTCACGCCGCCCTATGCGGCGTTTTCTTTCATCAATTGCCTGTTCCAGCCGCCGAGCATTTTGCCGATCTCGTTCAACTTTTCCGAGAGATAAATGTATTTCTTCTCGTCCAACCCCTTGATCTCCCAGAGTATTTGTAAAAAGAATTTTGCGAGATCGAGCTTGGCTGTTGCTTGTTGGATGTAGGGGAGCTTTTGGTGTTTCCCTAAATAGCTTGCTATGAAAATAAGCTCGGCGGTATCTACAAATGCGGTATCGATTTTTGTCCCTAATGTATAGCGCGCGTCTTTCGGTACGTGCGTCAGGAACTCATGCCAGGTTTTGTATGCCGCCACCAAGTGTTGGATAATGGGAAGTGTAAGGTGTCGGGGGGGGGGTTAAAGGTGAATTCATAATATAGTATGTTTGAAGAAATTATCAGTGCTGAAAATTTGTTGGCCGCGTGGGAGGAATTTATTACGGGCAAACGCGCAAAGCGCGATGTGCAGGAATTCCAGCTGCACCTTATGGATAACATTCTAGCGCTTCGCGACGATTTGCGGAATGGCGCCTATCGCCACGGCGAATATCAGGCATTCAACATCTCCGACCCCAAACCGCGGAATATCCATAAAGCGACCGTGCGCGACCGCCTGCTCCATCATGCGATCTACCGCGTGCTCTATCCGTTCTTTGACCGCACGTTCATCGCGGATTCGTTCTCGTGCCGCGTCGGGAAGGGAACCCATGCGGCGATGGACCGGTTCCGGGCGTTCGGTTATGTCGCAAGCAGGAACAACACGCGCACGTGTTGGGCGCTCAAATGCGACATCAGGAAATTTTTCGCGAATATTGATCATGAAGTATTGCTGAAAATCTTCGCGCGGCGGATCGGCGATGAACAACTGCTTTCGTTGTTGCGCGAGATCGTCGAGAGCTTTTCCTCTGTGCGCCCTGGCGTCGGCTTGCCGCTTGGCAATCTTACTTCACAGTTATTCGTGAACGTCTATATGAACGAGTTTGACCAATTTGCCAAACACGCGCTTCGTGTAAAATATTACATTCGTTATGCCGATGATTTTGTCATTTTATCTTCCAACCGTGATTGGCTTGGGATCATTTTGCCGGAAATAGATTATTTTTTGCAGGATCGGCTGAAATTGCAGCTCCATCCCGACAAGGTCTTCATCAAGACGCTTGCCTCCGGCATTGACTTCCTGGGGTGGGTGCATTTTCCTGATCATCGCGTTCTGCGCACCGCCACAAAGCGCCGAATGTCCAGGCGCGTGAGCAAAGATCCTTCTCTGCCGGTCGTCAATGCTTACAAAGGGATGCTGTCACACGGGAATGCCCATAAGCAAACATTAAAACTTCCTTAAAAAGTTTTTGACTTCGTTTTTGCCAAAGCTATGATTGTCGGTATGATAAAAAAGAAAAAGATGACCATAGAAGACCTGGCGGTAAAGATCGATGACGTCCAAACGAAGATGGGCGGGTTGGCAACGCATGTCGATGAAAAAATAGACGAGTCCGTTGGTAATTTGGCCATCATGGTCCAGAAAGGATTTGCCGAAACGGCAAAACAGGAAGATCTGCTCGCGCTCACCGATCGGGTTAAGTTGATAGAAGAGCGCCTCGATGGGCACGATAAAGAATTCAGAGGCATGCATCAGAATTTCGATATGATCTTCCAAGAACTGAAAGCGATCCGCCAAGAAATGAAGGAAGCCGATACCCGCGCCGACGTCGTCGACCTGCAGCTTCGCGTTGCGAAACTCGAAAAGAAGATCCGTCCATAGCACGCCCATAAAGGCTGCATAATGATTATTTTGTGAGAATGTTGTATCATTAGATACGTGATAGTTTTTCAGGGAGTTTCAAAACATTATACGGGCCACGGGGTCGCGCTTGAGGATGTTGATTTCCAGATCGATCCGGGAGAATTTGTTTCCCTCGCGGGGCGCTCGGGCGCCGGCAAGTCCACTATTATAAAATTGCTCATCGGGGAGGAAAAACCCTCCAAGGGGCGCGTCTTTTTCGGCCAATACGAGGTGAACAAGCTGGAGGATAACGAGCTGCCGGCGTTCCGGCGGCACATTGGCGTCGTATTCCAGGATTTCCGGCTCTTGCCAACCAAGACTGCCTACGAGAACGTGGCGTTCGCGCTCGAGGTTGCCGGTCGGCCGCAGAGCGAGATCGCGGAACTCGTGCCACAGGTGCTTGACATGGTGGGGCTCGGCGACAAGATGAAGAACTTTCCGAACGAGCTGTCGGGCGGCGAGCGTCAGCGCGTCGCGATCGCGCGCGCGATGATCCACCGGCCGGAGGTCGTGATCGCCGATGAGCCGACCGGCAACCTCGACCCGTTCCACACCTTCGAGATCATCAAGCTGCTTGAAAAGATCAATCAGCTGGGCACCACCGTCGTCCTCGCCACCCACGATAAAGAGGTCATTAACAATCTGGAGAAAAGGGTGATAACATTGGACAAGGGCCGCGTTATCCGCGACGAAAAGAAAGGAAAATATATACTGGTATAAATGTTCACCATTATCTCACGCATATTCCATTTTGGATTTAAGAACTTCTGGCGCAACGGATGGCTGTCAACGGCAACGGTCGCGATCATGACGCTCGCGTCCATCGGGTTTTTGGGGCTCATCATTTTCGGCGTCGTCACGCGCTCCGCGGCCGCGTCCATCCAGGACAAGATCGACATCAGCGTCTATTTCAATACCAATACTTCGGAAGACGAGATCTTGAACATCCAGCAGTCGCTCGAAGGGCTCTCCCAGGTGGCAAGCGTCGATTATGTTTCGCAGGACCAGGCGCTCGCGGCGTTCCAGCAGACGCACGCGAACGACCCGACCGTCAGCCAGGCCATCAACGAGCTCGATACGAACCCGCTCGAGGCGTCGCTCAACATCAAGGCGAAGGATCCGAGCCAGTACGGCGCCATCAACGATTACTTAAGCTCGCCGGACCTCGCGCCGTACATCGACACGATCAGCTATTCGCAGAACCAGGATGTCATCAATCGCCTCGCGACGATCGTCCGCGACGTCTCGATCGGCGGATGGATCGTGACGATCCTGCTCGCGCTCGTCGCGGGCCTCGTCGTGTTCAATACGATCCGGCTCGCCATCTATTCCAATCGCGAGGAGATCGGCGTGATGCGCGTGGTGGGCGCGTCGAACAGCCTGGTGCGCGGGCCGTTCGTGGTGGAGGGGATGCTCTGGGGCCTGATCGCCGCCGTCATCAGTTTGATCGTTGTGGCGCCCGCGCTCTACTTTACGTCGCCATACCTCAACGAGTTCATTCCGGGTCTCAACATCTTCCACTATTTCTACACGCATATCATCCAGCTGTTCCTCTATGAACTTCTGTTCGGCGTGGTCATCGGGGCCCTCTCCAGCTTTTGGGCAGTGCGTCGTTATCTGAAGAACTAGCTTTGAACGGGATCGATCCACAAGCGCCGCCGCCGCCTTCCGTGCCTCCGCCCTCGCCGCACGATCACGACGTGAAAGTCGCATCGCGCCGCCGCACGGCAAGGCGCCGGCTTATCCTCATCGCGATCATCGTCATCGTGCTCGCCGGCGGCGCGTGGTATTTTGAAAAATCCCTTTCGCTGCCGCTCCAAAACCTTGCCGCGTTCGGGAATTCGCTCGAATCGTCGGTAACGCAGCAGTTCGGCCAGAATTTTTCAGCGCCGACATCGACGGTCGAGCAGAACGTAAAAACGGCGCCAAAGAAAGCGAACGCGCTCGACGCGACGGGGGTGATCGCCGAGACGAACGCCGCGCGCGCCGCGAACGGCGGGCTGCCCCCGCTCGCCGAGGACGCCACGCTTGATGACATTGCGACGCTGCGCCTTGACGACCTGTTCGCGCAGCAATACTTCGCCCACGTCGGCCCGCAGGGCGAGAGCGCCATCACGGTCGCCTCGAGCGTCGGGTATGCCTCCATCGCGCTCGGCGAGAACCTCGCGCTTGGCACCTATGCCGGTGACGCTGGCGTCGTTGCGGCGTGGATGGCGAGCCCGGGTCATCGCGCGAACATTCTCGACACGCACTACACGCAGATCGGCGTCGCCGTGCGCGAGGGCGAGTATGACGGCGCGGAGACGTGGATCGCGGTCCAGGTCTTCGGCCGCCCCGCCTCAGCATGCCCGTCGCCGGACGCCAATCTCAAGACAAGCATCGACCTTTCCGAGAGCCAGCTTTCCACGATGTCGTCGGAGCTCCAATCCGAAAAAGCGTCCATTGACGCGATGTCCCCGCCGTCCGGCCCGGCGTACAACGCGCAGGTGGAGGATTACAACAACCTTGTGGCGCAGTACAACAACCTTGCGGCCGGGACCAAAAATGCCATTACGGAGTACGACGCGGAGGTGGACACCTTCAATGCGTGCCTGGCGGATTGAGGCATTTGCTATACTTTAAGTGGAGGATCATACCTCCTCAGATCTTCCAATGAAGCGCATCACGCCAACAATAAAATTCAGCGGGGTGGTTTTATTTTCGATACTCTTGATCATCATGGTCTTTCCGCCGAGGGGTGGCGTATCGATAAAAAAAGCAAACGCCGATTCTCTGGATGTTTATCCCGGGGACTGCTTGGGCGGATGGGAAGACCCTGCCAATGCGGTCGGGATCCCAGACGGAAATTCCGCGGTGCTTGCCGATGCCCAATCCCAATTGTTCTGCGGATCGTTCGAGGGGAGCGATCAATCCCAACAGCCCCAGGCGGTCACTCTTTATTTTTCCTGGAGCATGACGTTCTCTGCGGTCGCGACGACAACAGAGAATCTGAATGGTGGGTCCGGTGAACAATCATGGTCCGGTGTCCTTGATGCAACTGATACGGCAACGGATGCGCCGACAAGCACGGCATCTTCTACTCCCGATTTCGCTCCGGCGATACCTTCCTCTTCCGACGCCATTCCTGTCTCTACCTCCACGCCCGCGCTGCCGCTCCCGCCTTCAACCACCTCCACGCCCGCGCAGGACGTTCCCGCTACGAGCACGTCCCTGCTGAAAGAAATATTCACCGACCCGCTTGCGTTTCTTGTGGAGCGGTCGTTTGCCGACTCGAGCGGGACGATAAGCGGGGAGAGCGACGCGGTGACGGCGGATAATTTTTTGGACGTGAGCTATTCGACCGATGGCGTGACATGGCAGGATCTTGGGGAGGTGGATGCCGATAACTGGCAAAATTTTTCCGCGACCATTCCCGTAAGCTCGTGGAACGACATCAATTCGTTGCAGGTAAAGCTGACCCCGCTTCTCACGGCCGATCCGCCGACGATATATCTGGACAGCATGTGGCTCGAGGTGGATTATAATCCTTCGATCTCCGATCTTATCCAGCAGGGTACCGATGCAACGTTGAACGCCTTAAGCGATATCGGCAATGCGGTTGACAATGCGATCTCTGACATCATACCGGGGAATACGACCGGCACGCAGCCGGAGGATATTGCGACCGTAACCACATCGTCGCAGCCGCAAAGCCAGACTCCGCCATCGCCGCCCGTCCACCGCTATTCGTTCCAAACAGGCAGCGGATTATCGATGGATCCCAAGGATCTGGCCTGGGTGCCCGCGCAGGAGGTTGGGAATTACGACGCAAGCGCCACTGCCTCCGGCCAGGGGCAACTGCCGACCGTTACCGTCGTCGGCGAGAATTCTCTCCGGGTGGCGGGAACATGCTCGGAGACCTATTACACCATATTGCTTTTTATGAATGTGAATGACTATAAGACGAACCCCGCGGCGGCGCTTTTCAATGAAGCCCAGCCGTGCGTCAATGGCAGCTTTGCGCAGACGATAGCGGATTCGGATCTTCCACCCCAATTGGCCTCCGGCACATATTATCTTGTGGTCGCCAACCAGCCGGCGAAGGGTCCATGGCAGCCGTTCCCGCAGATCTATCCTGTCACGATCGGGAATGCGTCATCATCACAATGATCACATCGCGGTCGCTGCACAAAAGCAACATCGTGTTCGTGTTCAAGGAGCATACCGTTGCGCCGCCGGAGAACGCCGACATGGTGGGCCTCTACGCGGGCGAGGCCGGCAGGGGAGCCCAGCTCGTTGACGACCCGATGATGCGTATGAAAGTGCTCGATGTTCCCGCGCGCGGCCTGCAGGTCGCATGGGAGGCCCGTCGGCTACGCGTGGAAGATATGCGCGCCTCGGATCCGGAAGAGGCGGAGCTTGCCGATGACGCGGTGATGATATATGAAACGATTGTTGCGCCGCGGAAGATAGTGCTTGACTCGTTCGGCTTCAATTTTGAGACGTACTACCAGACGAAGGACGTCATCCGCATCCAGGACCACTTCAACGAGCTGTCCGCAACGCCGCTTGCGATCGGCGACGCGGTGATGGATTTTGGATGGCAGTGGACCGTTGCCGCAAAGGACGGAAAAATGCTGCGCGGATATTTTTTGAAGGTCACGGCGCCGCTCGAGTTCACGATGCACCATAACGCGCACTTTTCCGCGAAGGCGTTGCCGCCAAAAAAGGACATCAAGGATATGTTCCGCAGCGCGTACCTGGCGATGCACTCCGTTGCTGACGGGTTGCGGTTATAATCATACCAACCACGCGCCATGAGCATATCCATAGATCCAAAGAAAGGGGTGCGGCTGAAGACGGTGCGCAGGCACAGCTTTGGAGTAGCGGCCGTGATCATCGCGCTTGAAGCGGTATTTTCGCTGCTCCTCTATATGTCCCTTGCCGAACGCGTTTTCGTGGTGAATCCGGTTTCTGCAACGGCTGGCGTTCCCGAGCTTGTGTCATACCAGGGAATGCTGACCGACACGTCGGGGAATCCCCTGGGAGGCGCGGGTTCCGTGTATTGTTTCCGCTACTCCATCTGGGATGCTGCGACGAGCGGGAACCAGCTGTGGCCGAGCGGCACGCCGGGCAATTCAACGACGACCGTGATCGACGGCGTGTTCAGCGACGAGATCGGCCGCGTGGACAGTCTTTCGCCGCTCGACTTTGAATCCACCTCCACGTATTACTTGCAGGTGCAGGTGAGCACGTCGTCTCTTACCTGCGCGACGGGGCTCGAGACGCTCTCGCCGCGCCAGCAGATCACGAGCGACGCCTGGTCGCAGACCGCGCAGGGCGTGTACGGGTCGCAGCTCCGCACGTTCAGCTCGAACAACACCGTGCAGATCGGCACCGGCGGCGGCGTGGCGTCCGGCAGCCAGACGCTCCTTTCGCTCGACGTCGTGAACACCGGCGAGTCGATCGGCGGCTCGTGCACCACGAACGGCACGCTCTGGTACGATTCGAACCTCAAGCGCGCGCTCGTCTGCGAACAGAACCTCATCGTCCCGATCTCCGAAAGCGAGACGCTCATAGGGAACGGCATTACGGGCACGAGTACCATCGTAAATCCGGTATGGGCCGCGGATTCGAACATCACTTTCAGCACGAACGGCAACACGATCAGCATCGAAGGTGCCGGCGGTGCAGGCGGCACGTTGCCGACGTTTCTTACCTATAACAACCGGCAGCTTGGAGCGTCGTCCGCGTTTGCGATCGTCAACAATAGTGTGTGGGTAACGCCATTCAGGGTAAACGGGGGAAATGTTTCCGCAAGCACGCTCCTCATGATGGAATCATTTGCCACGAACGCCTCTTTGACGAGCAGCAATACCTCGACGTGGGGACAGACGCTCCGGTGGGGAATGTATTCGAATCCTGACAGCAATTCGACGGAAATGGACCTCTATGCTACGGGAAGTGTCCTGTTGCAGATATCGCATAGCAGTAACACTTCTTATATCGTCAACTATAATGGAGCGACGACAGGAAGCGCAAACTCCGGCCTTATCAACTCGTATGTGAGCGGAGTGAGGATGGTGACATTCCCATATGGATCGTCAATAACTCCGGGTCTTTATGCATTCGGTTATGTTGTCAGTACGGCAGGTTCCGCAATCATGGGAAGTGCGGCGCCGGTATTCGATAATCCCCTCAACGCTACTGTAGGGTATCTGCCGGGTGTTGCGACGGCATCCGCCGGTTATGGGGATGCGGGCACCATCGGCACGTCCACTTCCATGCCCGCAACATTCGCGCTTACGAATGTGGGTCAGGTGAGCAACCGCGTGCCATATGTTAAGATGGGAGACCTGTAACCAATGGACAGGCCAACGCCCCAAATAGTCATACCAAGTTACGAAGGCTCCAACAATGCGAACCTCGACGCGTCCGTCGCGCGCCTCGAAACTTCAAAGTCGTATCGCGACCTTTCTACGGTCATCATCTGCCCCACGCGCGGCGCGGTCGCCGCGAAAGTGGTGCAGAGCTGGATGAGCCTCATGAAACCGATGAACCAAAAAGTGCTCGGGCCGCTCTTCGCGATCGGTATGGAAGTAGGGGAGGCATACGACGAGATGATAAACGTCATCCTTGCGAACCCCGTGCTCTCCACATGGAAATATATTCTGACGATCGAGGAGGACAATATGCCTCCACCGGACGGCTTGCTCAAGTTGTACGAGGACATGGACGAGTACGACGTCGTCGGCGGCTTGTATTGGACAAAAGGCGAAGGCGGCCAGCCGATGATCTACGGCGACCCGAACGGCGAGCCGAACAATTTCATTCCTCAAGTTCCGGTGAAGGATGGCCTGCAGCGGGCGAACGGCCTTGGGATGGGATTCAATCTTTTCAAAATGGAGATATTCAAGGACGAGCGGATTCCCCGGCCATGGTTCAAGACGTTGCAGGAATTCGACTCCCAAAAAGGCGGCGCGGCGGCCACGCAAGACCTCTATTTCTATCGGAATGCCGGTCCGCTCGGCTATAAATTCGCCTGTGACACGCGCGTGAAGGTCGGCCACTATGATGCAGCGATGGATATTGTGTGGTAGGGCGATATAAAGGATATAATAGATGAAACTATGAAGCTCGACATCGCATGCGGCCAGCGCAAACAAAAAGGGTTCAAGGGCGTGGACATCGTTCCGGGGCCGGACGTCGATTTCGTGTGGGATTTGGAAAAATATCCGTGGGAGCCGTTCAAGGACCATTCCGTGAACGAGGTGTACATCGCGCACTATGCGGAACACACGAATGACCTTATAAAATTCATGGATGAGGTGTGGCGCATCTGCGAGAACGATGCGAAGGTGACGATCGTGGCGCCCTACTACACGTCGCTTACGGCGTGGGCGGACCCGACGCACAAGCGCGTGCTCACGGAGATGACGTGGGCGTATTTCAGCAAAGGGTGGCGGGAACGGGAGAAGCTGGACCATTACCCGACGAAGTGCGACTTTGCCGTCGGCAATCCGGTCGTGTTCTTCAATTCGCCGTGGGACAAAAAGTCCGAGGAGGCGCGGCAATTCGCCCAGCGGCACTATTGGAATGTCATTTCGGAAATGGTCGTCGAGCTGAAGGCGATCAAATGATGGCGGCGCGACGATGAAGCTTCCGAAGGAATTCCGCAAACGGGAATATCGCGTGCTCGCGCTCGCCATAGCATTTTTTGCGCTTGGATCGTTCTTTTTCTTCGCGGATCGGTCGTATGTGCCGCAAGAAAAAACAGCGGCGGGAACCGCTGCTGAAGTCGTTGCCCCTTCCGCAGATGGCGCCCCCATAAGCCCCGCCGAGGGATCCGCATCGCTCAATCCTCAGTTCTCGGATTACCCGGCTCCCTCCCGATTCCGCACGTTCGCGTTCGCCAACGGAAAGATCGATGACGGCGTGTCGCTTACGGTGACCTCCACCTGCGCCGATGCGTACGTGGCGGTGCTTGTATTTCCCGCCTCGGTGGATTACCGGGCGGATATCGATCGCGAGATTTATGACAGCGCCTTTCCGTGCGTTACCACCGGCGATGTCGCGAGCACGACCATCATTGCGGGCGACCTTGGGAACGCCCCTTCCGGCACATATTATTATTTTACCGCCGATCAGGGGGCGAGCGGCGTATGGTATAATCCAAAATAAGCATGGCAATACATGAAGAGGGCGGCTCACGGTGGGGGATCGTTCTCGCGGTCGTCGTCGCGTTGATCGTGGCCGTTCTCATTTTTTTTGAATTTGATGACGCCTTATCGTGGATGGCGTTCAATGATCCGTTCCAGACGAACTGGGCCGCTGTTCAGCTTGTGGATGGCGAAATGCTGTATGGCCATCTCGCGGGCGTATCAGGATCCGTGCTCGGCCTTAAGGATGTGTATCTTCTTGATAAAGTAACGGAGCAGGAAGCCCCACAGGCTTCTTCCACCGACTTTACTCTGGGCGGAACACCGACGCCGCAAGCGGGACAGGCGCTTGTTCCCGTGAGCTATACCGGCCAGCTGTTCATCGAACGCTCGGCGGTGCTCTACTTCAAGTTCGTCGCCCCCGGCGATCCCGCGCTCCAATACCTGCGATAGGGTAATATAAAACCTATTTTTACCATGAGATCCCGCGTGACGTGTCGCTCCGCCTTTGGGTGGGGCATTATCGTGGTCGCCACTCTTGTCGGGTCCATTTTATTCGTTCCAAGGGCCTCGGCAGCCGTAACATTCGTCCAGGCGGCAACATCTACCGGGAACGCGAATGCGGTATCCAGCACTTTCTCTTCCGCTGTGACGGCGGGAGATACGCTCGTCGTGTTCGCGCAGTGGGGCGATAATACATCGACCCCTCCCGCGATCTCAAGCATCACCGATACGCGGGGGAATCATTTTGTCGTCGTGACGAGCACGAAGGCCATGCAGATCAGCCCTCCGGATTATTTAACGAGGGATATCGCAGAAGAGCTGGCATACGCGACGGGAACTACCGGTGGCGCGGATACCGTGACGATCACCTATGCCGATCCCTCGACAGGCATCGGTTATATGTCTGTTATTGAAATTACGGCGAGCGTCCTTGACCTCACCTCCGAAGCGACAGGCACCTC
The DNA here is from genome assembly GCA_035509435.1 of Minisyncoccota bacterium. Lineage (GTDB taxonomy): Bacteria > Patescibacteriota > Minisyncoccia > UBA6257 > 2-01-FULL-56-20 > JAKAGE01. The sequence continues at coordinate 176,531 of DATJLR010000002.1, forward strand.
GGCAGCGCCGTCCGCGGGAACCGTCACCACCCTGCAGAACGGCGAGTTCGGCGCGGCGAACTTTTTTCAGGATGACGGCGTCGGTAATCCAAGCAGCATCGGGCCGGGCACGGGATGGACGATGTTTCAGCAGACCGGCGGGGGGGCGGCGGATGAAGGAGGCGAGTACTGGGCGCAATCCACAGCGGGCGCCCTTACGGGCAATTTTACTTCATCAAATTCGGCACGATGGGCGGCGGGCATGGCGGTGTTCGTGCCGCCGGGTTTGTCATCGGCGCCCTGCGATACGTTGCTCACGGATTTCTGCTCAACGGATTTTTTCGTCCGGGGACAGGTGGGAAGCGTGTTGGGGAATTCCAATTCCACCGATTTCAGTGTGCGATATAGCGCGCAGGTGCTGGCGCTGCCGTTGATGACGTCGGCTGATTTCGAGATAACCTCGGGCGTCCTTGTGCCGGTATTCAAAGCGGTAAAGCCCGCCTATACTGTTGCCCACTACCAATGGCGTAACGACAACGGCAGCGAGACCGGCGCGACGTCGGCTACCGGCGGCATTGAGGATTCCGCGCTTACGGGGCTTCAGCAGAGTACCAGCATCCGGCTGCGCATGGAGGTCACGAACTCCGGTGGCACGATCTTTTCCTATTCGCCGCAATCGTTGCAGCTGCAATATGGCACATTGAGCACGACATGCTCTGCCATATCGTCATGGACGGTGGTGGGCGCCGCTGGCTCAGTGTGGAGCATGTACAACTCCACGAACCTCACGAATGGCGCGAACACCACGAACATCGCCACTTCGACCGGTGGCGTCGCGGACGCGAACCATACTTTCATCGTTGCCAACGCCGGAGTGAGGACCACGACAAGCACGGTGGGCGCGATAGCGATCCCGAGCGATTCGTTCATCGAGACCGAATTTGACATTGAAGCGCTCACCAGCTCGACGCCGAACGGCACCTATTGTTTCCGCCTCACGAATGCCGGCTCTGCGACCAATTTCGTATATTCAAATTATCCGCAGGCTACCGTCGCCTCGGCGCAATCGATCACGCTTACCCTCAATACTTCCACCGTCACGCTTTCCGGCCTTGCTCCTGGAATCGCGGTGAGCGCGACGACGACGGCAACAGTGAATGTGAGCGGGGCCACTGACGGATATACCCTTGAGATACAGCGCAACTCTGCGACGTCCACTCTTGCATCGTCCAGCATCACATTCCCGGATTTCGTTTCGTGGAAACCCACCAGCACTGTCTGCGCCCCGGGAATAGGAAATGCGGCCACCGCTACCGGCAATACGTTTTCGTTCCGCGTCGCTTCGTCGGGGACCACGGCGAGCTATTGCACATTCTGGTGGGGTTCGAACGATTCGGCCGGCACGGCGATGTATGCCGGCATTCCGAGCACCACGCAACCTATCGTGTATTCCACATCGTCCGCCTCGCAGAACGGTACGACAACGATCTCCATCATCTATAGCGCCAATGCGCCATTAAGCCAGAAGGCGACAGGCTACACGGGAGGGGTTACGATCACCGCACTCGCAAACCCGTGATCGATGAGGGAGGTCTGAAAGTTATCCACAGAACGGAACTTTTAAATAAAAGCAGTTGTGATATGATGAATTCAAATGAAACATTTTTTGAGTGGAGCGTTCGGTAGAGCAGCCTCGCTTTTGATTGTATCAACCGTTATCGTTTTGGTTATGGGATTCGGAGTGGAAAACGGCGGTGGTATCCGACAAGCTCAGGCTTCCACCTCGACATCGACCACGCAGACCATCAATGTGACAGTCAACCAGGTCATCACGCTTTCGCTTTCTGGAGCAAACCTTAACCTTCCAACGCTCACGCCGGGAACCGCTGTCATCGCGACATCAAGCGCCACGGTCACCACAAATGCCGTTTCGGGCTGGCAGCTCCAGGTCAATAGGAACAGCGCCACTTCCACGATAGCGTCGGGAACCATAACATTCCCCGACCAGACGGCGTTCACCGGCAATAACGCGACCTCGGCGGCCAATCTGGCAAACAGCGGCGCAAATCTTAGCTTCCGCGAATATCAAACCGGCACATCCGCAGGCGATTACAGTTCCGCAACGTGGGGCACTGCCGATACTGACCCGAGCGCATTTTATGCCGGCTTCCCGACATCAGCGGTAACGTATGCAAGCACGAGCACCTACACGGGTACCGCTCAGACGGTTGTCATGGAGGTTCGGGCGAACGCTCCAGCGACCCAACAGGCGACAACTTATACCGGAGCGATCACTATTACCGCCGTTGCGCTGCCATAAGGGCGCCGTCGGTGTTTAAATTGAAAGTATGAAAAAGAACATCGCCGTCATTTCGTTGGCCTCTCTTGCGGTTTTAGGCGCCGCTTTTTTGTTCCCTTCAACGAGCCACGCGCAGGTGGGCATTTCTCTTTTTCCGATAAAATTTGACGTTACCGTTGCGCCAGGGCAAACCTATTCTGACACTGTTACCGTCATCAATCCAAACGATTTCCCGATCGGCGTCCAGCCCGAGGTAGAGAATATTGCGGGCGGCAACCAGGGATCCATTGATCTTACCGATACGGACATCCCACATGGGCTTTCAGCATGGATCTCGCTCAACATGAGCGAGTTCACGCTTGCGCCGCAGGAGCAGCTTCAGGTGCCGTTCACAATAACCGTTCCGGCGAACGGAGAGCCGGGCGGCCATTATGGTGCGATCCTTTTCCGCGGTCTTTCCGCTACATCCACCGCGAGTTCGAGCGGTGTCGGCATATCCGGCCGCGTGGGAACGGTAATTCTTCTTAATGTCCCGGGAGATTCTTATGCAACGGGCGATATTGCGAGCTTCGCCGGGCCTGCCTCGTACGTTTCCCATGGCCCGTTCAACTTCTCTTTTACCGTCAATAATACCGGCAATACCCATTTCACTCCGCAGGGGCAGATCACGTTGAGCGGTCCGCTTTTTGGAAGCACGGCTATTCCGTTCACGCCAGGCATTGTCTTTCCGGGTTATGACCGAACCTTTACCGCAAGCTGGCCTGGCCGTTATGCGTTCGGGCCCATGACCGCTACGCTGTCACTTACCATACCCGATGATACGAGCACGATAACCCAGACGATAACATTCTTTGCCTTCCCGTGGCAGGAAACGCTCGTTATAGTGGTCGTACTTATTGTTCTCTATATCATTTTCAGGACCTGGAGGAAGAACTTCAAAATAGTGAGGGTAAAGTGATACCCTGAGAAGGTGAGAAGACCTTTTCTGTATGTAATAGTGTTCGCGATCGCGGCGTCGGCACTTATCGCGAACGCCCAAAGCACGGGAAGCCCCCTGCAACTCAATGTTACTGTCGTATATCCGCCGGGTATCCCATCTGGTCTTACGGCAACGACGACCTCGGCTTCTCAGATAGACCTTTCGTGGAACGCGAGCGGGACGAACGAGACCGGATTTGAAATAGAAGAAGCGCAAGGGAATGATTCAGTATTTACTCCGATAGACGTGGTCAGTTCAAGCGTCACATCATATTCCCGGACGGGTCTCTTGCCGAGCACGACCTATTTTTATCGTGTTGCGGCGTATAACGAGGGAGGGTCGAGCGCATTTTCTAATGAGGCGTCGTCAACGACGCAGGCGGCATTGAACAATGGCGGCGGAATAAACAGCGGTGGCGGCGGCGGCGGAGGCGGCGGTGGTGGCGGTGGTGGTGGCGGATCGACATATGTGCCGCCGATATTTCAAACCTCTGCTGATTTTCGCGGCATGGCGTATCCGCTGAGTACCATCACGCTCCTCGAGAACGGCCAGGTAGTTGCGACGACACAAGCGGGGCCGGATGCCCGTTTTGAGATCGACGTTTCGAACATGGCTCCGGGATCGTATAATTTCGGCGTATGGGCGGAGGATCCGCAGGGAGGCCGGTCGATCACGCAGACATTTTCTGTAAGCCTTACCGATGGCGCGACGACCATCGTGAGCGGCATATTCTTCTCGCCCACCATCAGCGCGGACAAGCGGCAGGTCAAGCGCGGCGACGTACTGACCCTTCTTGGATATGGCCCTCCGGCGACGACGATCACCGTGGTCATCAATTCCGCGAATGAGATATTGCAGCAGGTCACTTCGACCGACAGTGGAGAGTGGACCTATGCGTTGAATACTGAAGAGTTGGAGTATGGCGATCACACGGCTCACGCGTGGGCCGTGGCGGGCGGAAGCGTGACGCCGGATTCGGACACCCTCTCGTTCACGGTCGGGACAAGTACGGTCGCCGCACCGGCGTTGTCGCCGTCAACTCATAAAATAGGAGATCTGAACGGCGACGAACGCGTCAACCTTGTTGATTTTTCCATTCTCGCCTATTGGTACGGCAAACCGAATCCTCCGGCGGCGTATCTTTTGGACGGAAAGCCGTCGGTCGACCTCGCGGACTTCAGCATCCTAGCTTATTATTGGACCGGCTGACATGAAAAAAATACTTCCCATATTTTTCACTGTCGCCGCGCTGATCGTTCCGTGGCGCTCCTTTGCCGCCGTCATTACCGTCGGGCCCTCGGGAGCCGATCCGCAAACGGTCGCGATCACGCTCGATACGCAAGGCGAGGAGGTGAACGCGGTGGAAATTCACTTTTCATTTGATACAGACCTATTTTCCGTGAAGGGCATAAGTACCGGCGGTTCGGTCATCAACCTGTGGGTGAACGGCCCGTCGTTCTCGAACACGTTGGGTACGGTAGATCTCGCGGGCATCATTCCGGGTGGCGAGGTGACCGCGAGCGGCACCATTGTGACGATCACCCTGGTGCCAAAATTGCCGCAGGTACGGACCAATTTTACTTTCGATTCAGGCCAAGTGCTTTTGAACGACGGGAAAGGGACCCCCGCAGCGCTTTCCGTTGTCATCAATCCGTTCACGCTGGGCGGCGCGGGCAGCGCTCCGCCGGCAGAGAGCACAAAGGCGCCGAACGCGTTCGCGCCCGAGATCGGGCAGGATCCGGACATTTTCGGCGGCAGCTATTTCCTTGTATTTTCGACGACCGATCAGCAATCGGGCATCGACCATTACGACGTCCTGGAGGTTCCCGCAGGAACGAAAGTGACGAGCTCTTCGCCGTGGGTGACCGCTGCCTCTCCGTATCTTTTGAAGGATCAGGAACTTTCGAGCGATATCTACGTGCGCGCGGTCGACGCGGCGGGGAACTTCCGGACCGAAAAAATTTCAGCCGCACATCCGCGTCCGGGGATATCCGCTACCCTCTCTATCCTTGAAGCGATCCTCGGGGCGATAGTGGTATTATTGATAGGAGCGGGGATCGTGCGGCGTATCCGTCAATGGAAAAAACGAAAGCGATAAGGAGGCTCTCGCTGATCTTCGGCACGGCCACCATGCTTGCCGTGGTTTTCGGCGCACATGCCGCGCGCGCGGCGACGCTTTCTTTCTCGCCGCAGGCGGGAACCTATTTTTCCGGAAGAAGCTTCAGTGTTTCGGTCATTGTTTCTTCGCCCGACCAGGCGATGAACGCCGTGCAGGCGGAGGTCTCTTTCCCTCCCGACGAACTCCAGGTGCTTTCCGTGTCTGAGGCGGGCTCGATCATCGATCTTTGGGTGCAGAACCCGACGTTTTCAAACGAAGATGGCACGATAAATTTCGGAGGAGTGGCGGTAAATCCTGGCTATCAGGGATCCGGGGGGAAAATCGTGACGATCCAGTTCGAGGCAAAGAACCCCGGCACGGCAGCGCTTTCATTCCTTTCGGGATCTGTTCTTGCGAATGACGGAAAGGGGACCAATATTCTTGCGTCAATGGGCCGCGCGAGCTTCATCGTTGCGCCCCTTTCGACCGCTCCTGCATCGACGAATCCCGGGACTGCCGGAAGCACGGGGCCGGGCGTTGTCATCATCAATTCCGATCCTGCGCTTGCGAGCGGCCAATGGTATAACATTAATAAGATCACATTCAGCTGGAGCGCCCCTACGAACGCCGAAGGCGTTGACTACGCGATATCCCCGAATCCGAACCTTCAACTTCCCGATGTGGGCCAAGGGTTGGTTTCTCAAGCGTCCTATGACCTTTCTAACTTTGCGGATGGCCCGTGGTATTTTTATGTGAGCTTCAATAACGGGAGCGCGTGGTCGCCCCCTTCCGTAAAGGAATTTCTTCTTGACCGCACCCCGCCCGATCCGTTCATTATTTCGCGCGAAGGCGCGGATCAGCCGGATTCCCGGCCGGTATTTCAATGGGTCGCGAGTGACGCTGCTTCGGGGATCGATCATTACGAGGTGAAGATCGGCGATGGCGACTGGTTCGATGCGTCCACCATACAAGCGGGAAGTTCCACATATGTGCTTCCGCTGCAGTCGCCCGCTTCCGCGCGGACGCTCACGGTGCGCGCGTTCGACAAGGCGGGCAACCATACCGACGCGACGGTCGATTTTTCGGTGCCCGGTGTGCCCTGCAATGGTGGCGCGTTCTTCTGCCGGCTTCCGGTGTTCTTTTCTCAATGGGGATGGGTGATCGTCGGTATCCTTGTTATTCTGCTCATTCTTGCCTACGGCTTTATTTACCATCTTCTTCGGTGGAAAAAGATCTCGGCGAAAGAGTTGAAAAAATTCGAAGACGAGCTCCGCCACGATCTCGGTGTCATCCATGAAGAAGCCGAAAAAGCGCGGTCCGGTGCCGTTGATCTGAGGCCATCCCATCTTGCACGCGAAAAGCGTGAGCTTGAGAAAGAGGTCGAGCATATTTCCGAGGATGTGAAGAAGGAAATCAGGGATCTGGGCGGGAAATAGTGTCATCGTTGGAAGCGTGACTCTGCCGCCTTTTTCTGCTATAATTGCCCAGTATGCTGAACATTTCGCTCGCCGCTGAACCCATCTTTTATATCGGCTCATGGCCGGTGACGAACGCCGTGCTTCAGGCGTTCGTGGTGCTGGTGGCGCTCACCATCATCGCCGTTCTCCTTAAAAAGAAGCTTGCGATGGTGCCCGGTATGTTGCAGAACATCGCCGAGATGGTCATTGAGGGCGCGCTCGGACTCATGGACTCTGTGCTTGGGAGCCGGAAGGAATCGGAAAAATATCTGCCGCTCACCTTCACTATCTTTATCTTTATCCTGATCTCCAACTGGTCGGGACTGATCCCCGGGGTCGGATCGGTGACGCTCGGCCGCGGCGCGGACGCGATCCCGCTTTTGCGCTCGCCCGCGAGCGACCTCAACTTCACGCTTGCCCTCGCGCTCATCGCCGTCACCATGGTGAACGTCTTCGCGACATCCATCGTGGGATTGCGCGAGCGCGTGTCGGTATTCTTCAATTTCTCGAGCCCGATCAAGTTTTTCGTGGGCATACTTGAGCTTATCTCGGAATTTGCTAGAATTATCTCGTTCACGTTCCGTCTTTTCGGCAATGTGTTCGCGGGGGAGGTCCTGCTCGCCATCATGGCGCTCCTCGTGCCATACCTGGTGCCCCTGCCATTCATGTTCCTGGAAGTGTTCGTCGGATTCATTCAGGCGTTCATTTTCGGAATGCTCACACTCGTATTCGTGGCGCTCGCGATCACTCCTCACGAAGGCGAGGAGGCGGGCCATTGACGCCGCGAAGGGAAAGGTCGTACCAAGAAGAACAGAGAAAAATAATTTTTACACCACATAACAATGTTCACTGATGTCAGCATGAGGCTTCTCGCCACCGCGTTCGTGATGGGGCTCGGCACGCTCGGTCCCGGACTCGCGATCGGCTGGATCGGCTCCAAGTCGGTCGAGGCCATCGGAAGGAATCCTGAAGCGTCGTCCAAAGTGCAGACCATGGCGATCCTCGCCATCGCGTTCGCCGAAGCCGTCGCCATCTACGCGCTTGTCACCGCGCTCATCATAAAGTTCGTCGCCTAACGTCACCATGCAGCAACTCGTACAACAGCTCGGCGTCAATTGGGAGCTCCTGCTCAGTCAGGCGTTCAATTTTGCGCTGCTGCTTGTCGTGCTGCGCATTTTCGTCTACAAGCCGCTCTTGAAGCTGCTGCATGACCGGCGCGAGCGCATCGAGGGCGGCCTGGCGAAAGCCGAAGAGGCCGAGCGCCGGCTCCACGAGGTTGATGAGATCGGAAAGGGAAGGATCAAAGAGGCGGAGACGGAAGCGGTGCATATTTTAAAACGCACCGAAGCCGAGGCGAAGTCGCTCGAAGAAAAGCTGCTTGCCCAGGCAAAACGCCACGAGGAAGAGGCGGTGGCAGCCACCGCCACGCGATTGCGGTCGCAGGAAGAGGAATCGCGCCGGGCGCTCGATAAAGAGGCGGCGGCGCTTGTGCGTCTCGCCATGGTGAAGACGGTCGAGCTCTCGCCGGAAGCGGTCGACGATGCGTTGATCGCAAAAGCGGTCGCCGAAGCCAAGAAGTCGGTAAGCGCATCAACCGCATGAAATACCCTCCGCACATTTACGCGAAGGCGCTCGTAGAGGTCCTGTCCGCGCCTGCCGGGCCGCACAAGCGGTCCGACGACGAGGTGGCAAAGAATTTTCTCGCGCTCGTGCGGAAGAACGGCGACGAACGGCACTTGCGGAAGATATTGGAAGAGGCGTCGCGGTTCGCGCGCGGCAAGAGCGGCGTGCGGAAGGTGACGATCGAGTCGGCGCGTCCGCTCGCGCCGGCACAGCGAAGATCGGTTGCGCACTTCACCAAGCCGGGGGATGTCGTGGAGGAGCGGGTCGACCCCGACCTCATCGCGGGGATCCGCATCATCCTGAACGACGAGATGCAGTTCGACGGATCGCTGAAAACCAAACTGAACCGGGCGTTGGGGAACGCGTAACGCGAAGAAACTATCATGTCATACGAAATCATCGAAAAACTGAAGCGGGATATCGAGGGATATAAAGAGAAGCCCGAATGGGCCGAAATGGGCCGCGTCATCGAGGTCGGCGACGGCATCGTCCGCATCCTTGGGTTGCGCAACGCCGTCAGCCAGGAGGTTTTAATAATTGAAACGGCGCACGGCGAACGTCCCGCGCTTGCGCTCAACCTTGAGGAGGAGTCCATCGGCGGCCTCGTGCTCGGCGATTTCCTCGCGATCGAAGTGGGCGACACCGTGCGCCGCACCGGCGATGTCCTGTCCATAGAAGTGGGGGATGAGCTGATCGGCCGCGTCGTGGATCCATTGGGAGTCCCGCAAGATGGGCAAGGGCCGATCTTTAAAACGGGTTCCAAGCCCCAGCGCAATCCGCTCGAACAGCGCGCGCCGGGTATCCTTGACCGCGAGTCGGTCAATACGCCGGTGCACACCGGCATCAAGGCCATCGACGCGCTGATCCCGATCGGCCGCGGCCAGCGCGAGCTCATCATCGGGGACCGCGCGACCGGGAAGACCGCCGTCGCGCTCGATACCATTTTGAACCAGAAGAACGATACCGGCCGCCGCACGCCGATCTGCATCTACGTTGCGATCGGACAGAAGGAATCCAAGGTGGTGCGCATCGCCGAGACGCTCAAAAAGTTCGACGCGTTCAAATACAGCATCATTGTTTCCGCGTCGGCGGGATCGCCGGCGGCCATGTGGTACCTTGCGCCGTACGCCGGCGCCGCGATCGGCGAATATTTCCGCGACAAGGGCATGGACGCGCTCATCGTCTACGATGATCTTTCCAAGCATGCCTGGGCATACCGCCAGATCTCGCTCCTGCTCCGCCGCCCGCCGGGCCGCGAGGCATATCCCGGCGACGTCTTCTATCTCCACTCGCGCCTGTTGGAGCGCGCAGCGAAGCTTTCAAAAGAAAAGGGCGGCGGATCGCTTACCGCGCTCCCGATCGTCGAAACACAGCTCGGCGACGTGACGGCATACATCCCGACGAACATCATCTCCATCACGGACGGCCAGATCTATCTTGAGACGGACCTTTTCAACCAGGGCCAGCGCCCGGCGTTGAACGTGGGCATCTCGGTGTCGCGCGTGGGTTCCGCAGCGCAGACGAAGGCCATGAAGAAAGTTGCGGGCAAGCTCAAGCTCGCGCACGCGCAGTTCCGCGAGCTCCAGGCATTCGCGCAGTTCGCAACCGACGTCGACGAAGCGACGCGCAAGCGCATCCTGCAGGGACAGAAGATCAACGAGATCCTCAAGCAGGACGACCTCGACCCGATGCCGGTGGAAGAGCAGGTGTGCGTGTTCTACGCCGTGCTCAACAACTACTTTGAGTCCGTTCCGGTGGAGGACATCAAAAAGAAGCAGGACGAGCTCGTGGATTATCTTTCCACGCTCCACGAAGAGGATATCCTGAAACCGATCCGCGATACGGGATTGTTTGACGAAGCGGTGGAGAACAAATTAAAAGAGGCGCTCACGCACTTTCTTTCTAAGTAACCGCTAACAAGTAACAAGGTCTACTATTATTATGGAGTCCGGACAGAGCTTAAAGCGGCGCATGAAGAGCGTCCAGAATATCGGACAGATCACGAAGGCGATGGAGCTTGTCTCTGCCACCAAGATGCGGCGCTCGCAGGAGCTTGCGCTCCATTCGCGCCCGTACGCGTACACTGCGTTGCGGTTGCTTGGCATCCTGTCGTCGCTCAAGGACGTTCCGACGCCGGTGCTCTTTGAAAAGCGCGAGGTGCAACGCACCGCGTTTCTCTTAATGATGTCCGATCGCGGCCTTGCGGGTTCCTTCAACGGCGCCGTCGTCCGCGAGTTCGAGCGATACATGAAAGCGAACAAGATCGATATCCTGGATCCGCGCTACTCTTTTATTGCCATTGGGCAGAAGGCCAAAAGTTACTTTGAGCGACGCCGCGCGCGCGTCATCGCTTCGTTCACGCGCGTGAGCGATGCGAGCAGCATTCTCGACGCCGAGCCGATAGCGGATTTTTTGATCGAGGGCTACGCGCGCCATGACTTTGACGGTGTCATCGCGTTCTTCACGACGTTCGTCACTGCGCTCCGCCAGGATCCGGTCGTCCGCGAGCTCCTTCCGGTGAGCTTCGAGGCGATCAGGCAGTCGGTGGAAGAGACGATCCCGCGCGCCGGCCGCTACGCGGACTACGCAAAGTCGGAAGCCTTCATGGACGGGCGCGAGAAAGAATACATTATCGAGCCGTCGCCAAAAGAGGTGCTGGACGAGCTCGCGCCGAAACTTCTGAAGATCCGCCTGTATCACGCCATCCTCGAAGCCAATGCCTCCGAGCACTCGGCGCGTCGCGTGGCGATGAAGAACGCATCCGACAACGCGTCGGAACTTTCGGAAACGCTCACGATGGTCTATAATAAGTCGCGTCAGGCCGCCATCACGGCGCAGATCATCGAGATCACGAGCGGGGCAGAGTCGCTGCAGTAGCAAAATCATTTTGGATTATCTTTTCGGGGACGGGTCGCGTTCTGCTGAACGCGCCCTAACGCTCGGCACCCCCGTGCCTCCGCGATTCCCCTCAAAGACAACCCAAAGTGATTTTGCTACTGCAGCGATATGCGTTGGAAGTGGTGTAAAACATTAAATTTTGATGAAAAATTATTTGCAATGCTATAATCAAGCTCTATGATTGGGGTCATGGAAGATAAAAAAATATTTGAACAGTTAGCGTACAAGATCGCCAGGGAAGTGGCTGCGGAAAAAGATCGGCGCCACGGGGTTATTCTGGAGGATATCCAGGGAAAATTTGCCGCTTTGGTTGAGGGTCAGAATGCAATGGAGAAGAGAATGGACGGATTTGATGGGAGATTAGGAAAGATTGAAGTAAAAATGGAGAAAATGGATGATACCCTTGATGAGATCAGAGAGGATATACGGGATAAAGCCGATAAAAAAGATGTGGCCACGCTGGAGCGGCGGGTTACCAAGCTTGAACACCTCTAATATTTGCAGCCATTCCGGGAATTTGCTACAATTCCAACTATCATGGCTTCAAACACATCAACCGCAAAGGAAACAAAAAAGGGAAAGATCACGCAGGTCATCGGGCCGGTCGTGGACATCGATTTCGGCGAAGGCGTGGTTTTGCCGCCGATTTATAACGCGGTGCACATCAAGATGGGCGCGACGAACGAATCGGCCGCGACGACCATCACTGCGGAGGTGGTGAAGCACCTGGAGCCGGGCAAGGTCCGCGCGATCAGCATGGCGCCGACCGACGGCCTCGCGCGCGGCGCGGAGGTGGAAGATACGGGCAAAATGATCGAAGTGCCGGTGGGCGAGGAAACGCTCGGCAACATCTTTGACGTTTTGGGCAAACCGCTCACGACGCCGAAGGGTGCTTTCAAGAAATATCTGCCGATCCACCGCGACGCGCCGAAGTTCACCGACCAGTCCACCAAGACGGAAGTGTTCGAGACGGGCATCAAAGTGATCGACCTCATTTGCCCGTTCATCAAGGGCGGCAAGGTGGGATTGTTCGGTGGCGCCGGCGTCGGCAAGACGGTGCTCCTCCAGGAATTGATCCGCAACGTGGCAGAAGTGGGCGGCGGCGTTTCGGTGTTCGCCGGCGTCGGCGAGCGCACGCGCGAAGGCAATGACCTCTATAATGAAATGAAAGAATCGGGCGTTGTCTCAAAGACCGCGCTCGTCTTCGGGCAGATGAACGAGGTGCCGGGCGCCCGCGCCCGCGTCGCGCTCAGCGCGCTCACGATGGCGGAATACTTCCGCGACGAGGAAGGCAAGAACATCCTCCTCTTCATCGACAACATCTTCCGCTATTCGCAGGCCGGTTCCGAGGTGTCCACGCTCCTCGGCCGCATGCCGTCCGCGGTGGGCTACCAGCCGACGCTCGCGTCCGAGATGGCCGAGCTCCAGGAGCGCATCACGTCCACCAAGAAGGGCTCCATCACGTCGGTGCAGGCCATTTACGTTCCGGCGGACGACATCACCGACCCCGCGCCGGCCACGACCTTCGCGCACTTGGATTCCACGATCGTGCTTTCCCGCGCGTTGACGGAGATCGGCATCTATCCGGCCGTCGACCCGCTCGCGTCGTCGTCGTCCGCGCTTGACCCGAAGATCGTCGGCAAGGAGCACTATGAAGTTGCGCGCGATGTCCAACAGACGCTCCAGCGCTATAAAGAGCTTCAGGACATCATCGCGATCTTGGGCATCGAAGAGCTTTCGGACACGGATCGCCAGACGGTCTACCGCGCCCGCAAGATCCAGCGCTTCCTTTCGCAGCCGTTCTTCGTGGCAGAAGCGTTCACCGGTTCCGCGGGCAAATACGTATCGCTCAAGGACACGATCAAGAGCTTCCGCGAAATTTTGGACGGCAAGTATGACGAATTGCCGGAAGAGGCGTTCTATCTGAAGGGCAACATCGAAGAGCTGGTAACCGATGACCGGTAACCAGTTGCTAAAAGAGATGAAATTAGGAGTCTATTCGTTAAAAAAAGTGCTTTTCCGGGGCGACGCAAAGTCGGTCAATTGCAACACGCGCTCCGGCGAGATCACGATCCTCGATCATCACGAGCCGCTCATATCCATTTTGGAAAGGGGGACGATGACGATCGTTGACGAGCATGGCGAGAAACACTATATTCCGGTCAGTTCGGGCTTTTTGGAGATAGACTCCGGCAGCGATGCCAAGGTTCTGGTGGAAGAAGCGGCCTAAGCCGCGCGCCGATCGTTATCATGGAACCGTTCGTGAAGTTCAATTCAGAACATGGGCACTACACTGCCGACGCGTGCGTCGTGTGGTGCTTCGATGACCGTTTTTATAAATTGCTGAAGGCGTTCGGCAAGCAGGAAGGCTTTGGCCACATTGATCTCGTGAAGGTGGCGGGCGGCGCGAAGGCGCTCGCGTCCGAGGAGGCCGCATCGCCGGAGCGCGATTTTCTGCTCGCCCAGATCAAGACGTCCGCGCGCCTGCATGGCACGAAGCGGGTGGTCCTCATGCTCCATCGGGACTGCGGCGGATACGGCGGCTCAAAAAGTTTTGAAAGCGCCGATGCGGAGCGCGAGGAACTTATGAAACAATTGCATCAGGCGCAGGATTTCGTAAAGAAAGAGACCGGCCTTACCGCAGATGCCTGTTTTGCGGATTTTGACGGATTATATATGCACACACTATAGTGTTACCTCGCATATTCGACAGATCTTGAGTTGTGGAGTATACTTTCCTCCAGCAACTTATTTCGATCAGCGGTAGGAGCATAGATGAAAAGGATAGTGGAACATGAATTTCCGCGCACTCATGACCCAGTGCAAACGCTTATCATCGGATGTTCGGATCGCCGCGTGAAGGGTTCACGGGGTATGGCCGGGGAGTATATGGGGGTCGATGAATCGATCCCGATCACGATCCCCGGCGGTCCGAAGGATCTGGTATTCCCGAGCCATCCGCGGGACAGGGAATCGCTTCTTGAAAAGATCTCCCTGGTGGGAGACAACCTGAGGCTCATCATCGCTAAAGCGCACAATGAATGTCTTGCGTGCGCCCGGTGCGACGATCCGGCATTTTATGAAGACCTCTTGGAGAAGGCCAGCGAGGTCCTTATCAGGCGGTTTCCGGGCGTGAAGGTGGCGCCGATCTTCGTGGACTTCGACGGGATCTATCTCGTTGAGAATAGCGTCCTTGTTGGCGTGTGCTGACGGCAGCACGTTCTTCTTTGCAGGGCTGGGAAATTATCCCGGCCCTTTTATTTTTCAGCGCGGCATGTTTTGTAGTATAATGGAACGACCATGCCACCTAAAAAGAATTTTCTCGGCAAGCGAATTGTGGTCTTTACGGCGCATCCGGACGACGAAGGCCTCGCCGCGGGGACGATGTACGCAAACCACCAGGCGGGCGGCGAGACGTTCCTGATCTGCGCCACGTACGGCGAGAAGGGAAAGTCCCATTTGGAAAAGCCCGTCTCTGACGCGGCGCTCAAGCGCATCCGCAAAGACGAGATGCTCGCCGCCGCGAAGATATTAAAAATAGATGAAGTGCTGTTCCTTGGATTTCCCGACGCGGAGGTAAGGGAGAATTCCCGGAAGCTTTTTGAGATGGCGCTGCCTATCATCCGGAGGATCGCGCCGGACCAGATCCTGAGCTTCGGCCCTGATGGCGTAAGCGCGCACTGGGACCACATCACTGTCGGCAGCGTGGCGCTCCGCATCGCAAAGAAGCTCAAGGTTCCCATGGCGGCATTCACGCTTTCCGCAGAGCGGATCGCCGTGATACGCAAGGGTGCAATTCTTTCTCGGCGCAAGTTTGGCAAATACGCCGGGATCCCGAAGCACCGCAAGGGCGATATTCAGGTAAAAGTGGACCTTCCGATAAAGCGCCGCGCGATGCGGTTGCACGTTTCGCAATTCGGGGCCAAAGGGCAATTCTCGCTGTTGCCCAAAAACGGCGCCGAAACGGCCTTCAGGTACGAGCATTTTGTTGATGAAAAAATAAGAGTAAAATAATGAAAATGAAAAAGATCCCGCCATTCACCCAGCGTGTCTATGACGTCGTCGCAAAGATCCCGCGCGGGAAGACGATGACGTACCGCGAGGTCGCGCGCCGCGCCGGGCGTCCCGACGCATACCGCGCAGTGGGGAACATCATGCATCGCAATCCGGACACTACGCGCGTGCCGTGCCATCGCGTGGTGCGTTCCGATGGCACCCCCGGCGGGTACGCGAGCGGCACGCGCAAGAAGATCGCGATCCTGCGCCGCGAAGGCGCGCTCAAATAAGGGCGCCGACGGTGGGCGGTCTCGCGCCGCTGATTTTGTTATAATAGAGGCATGAACGCTTTGACCGCTCTAAAAATATTGGCTGTTGTTTTTGCCGTGATCATCGTCGTCCTGCTTGCGGTGCTCATCTTTTATCCCGGCCCGGCGAAGGCGCCGACGGTGCCGGCGGGCGTCATTTCCTCCGATGGGCATATGGCAGTGACGTCGCTCAAGCCGGACGGACTCGTTGCTTCGCCGCTCACGGTAACCGGTGCAGTGACCGGCGGCGGTTGGTTTTATGAGGCGACATTCCCCGTGAAGGTGTTGGATAGCGACGGGACAGAGCTCGGCGTCGCGGCGGCCCAGGCCCAGGCCGACTGGACGTCCACCGGGACGGTGCCGTTCACGGCGATCGTGCAGTTCTCCGCGCCGCAGGGCGCCACCGGCACGGTAGTGCTTTCCAAAGACAATCCGTCCGGCGATCCCGCGAATGACGAGTCGCTCAGCATTCCGGTGCGGTTCAAATAACAAGCAAATTCATGTCACGCGAAAATCCTTCAGCGGCCGCGGCCGCGGCGGCGGAAAGCGAAGAAAAAAAGACCTTTGAAGAGGACCATTTTTTTGATAGTACGCTGGAGAGCGTCAACAAAGCGGAAGATATCGTGGAAAAGCAGCTTGCCGCGTTCGGATGGCCGGAGGATATTGCTTATCGCTTTTGCCTTTCCGTGCGGGAGGCGATGGCCAATGCGGTCATTCACGGGAATTTGGGATTGACGATGGGGAAAGACGAGGACGGTTATTCAGCGCGTATTGCAGAAGCGCAACGGTCGGAGGAAAATAAAGCAAAGAGGGTCAAAGTATATTATCACCTTACCAAAGATGAGGCGACGGTCCACATAAAAGACGAGGGGAATTTTATCCCGACAATAAAAAGGGATCCGACAACCGGCGAGGCATTGCTCAAAGGCAGCGGTCGCGGCCTTTTTTTGATAGATAAAGGCATCGACAACCTCCAGTTCTTTCCGGGCGAGATCATTCTGCATAAGCAGAACAGGGACGAGGATGCGATATAAAAAGTGAACTCCGCCTAGCGATCGCGAGGCGGAGGAAAAGGGAGAACAAGGTTTTTGGCGGCGACGGTGCGCTGTTTTGCGAGCGATCTTTTTTTTGCGTTCGCCCGATAACGGAGCTTTTGGCGGATGATCCTGAATACATCATTCCGGTCATTCGCCCTCTTAAAGCCGCTGAGATCGAGCGCACGCCCGATCGCGAAGCCGCGTTCATTTCCTTCATCGAGAAATTCTGCGGCTTTGTCGGTGATCTGTTCGATCAATTTATTGGGATAGCCCACGGATCTCTCCTTCCGTGATCGGTTGTTCGTGCTGATTTCTTTTTAGCACATATTTTATTTTATGTCAAACATTACATTATATTCCTTTGCCGCCCAGACTTTTCCCGCATACTCCACGCCGATGCGCTTTCCCGTGATGATCTTCGTGCGGGGTACCCGAATGCCGCGATCCTCGAACCACAGTCCGTTTTTTCGCGCAGCGGCCAGCCGGTTTTGGCCGCCGGTGACACCGAGGAATTTTGCGAGGCGTGCAGGGCCGGTCACGTGAACGAGCGCGCCGGTCTTCGGGTTGCGGTACGCGCCTGCTCGCAGAAGGATCGCCGCCGGATAGCCCTCCGGGCCGGTTACCACGTTCACCATCCAGTGCATGCCGTATGTAAAATAGACATAAAACACGCCGGCGGGGCCGAACATCACGGTGGTCCGGGGGGTGCGGCCGCGAAACGCGTGTGAGGCACGGTCCAGAGGTCCGTCGTAGGCTTCGACCTCCGTGATCATGAGGGCGACCGGCTTCCTGCCGTCGCGCCGGCGCACGATATATTTGCCAAGCAGATCCCGAGCTACCAGAAGCGCCGAACGTTCAAAAAAAGAGTTGGAAAGCGGTTTTCCTGTCATTTGATACAATTATAGTATGTCATCTGGGAGCCCGGGGCGAAAAGCCTTTACTCTTATTGAACTTCTCGTCGTGATCGCGATCATCGCGATCCTCGCTGTCGTTGTCGTTCTTACTTTAAATCCCGCCGAACTGCTTCGGCAGTCCCGTGACGCAAACCGCGTTTCCGACATGGCGACCCTTGTGTCTGCGGTCAATCTTTATAATACCGACCAGTCGGGAGGTTCGGGCTTTAATCTGGGATCCCCAAACACGGTATACGTATCAATAGCTGACCCTTCCGCCACAAGCACCGCGGGGGACCAGTGCCAGGGATTGGGCCTCGTTTCCCTTCCGGGCAATTATTCTTACCATTGCGCCGCAAGCTCGACCTACCGCCAGGTGAACGCAAACGGCTGGATACCGGTGAATTTCCAGGGAATTACTGCAGGAACTCCGCTTTCCTCTCTGCCCGTCGATCCCACTAATAATTCTTCTTCCCGCCTCTACTATACGTACGCGACGAACGGAACCCAGTTCGAGGTGACGGCTTCCATGGAATCCCAGAAATACCAGCTGGGAGGAAGCGGGGATGTCATTTCTGGCGACGGGGGACCTCTCGCCTCTGTGTATGAAAAAGGGACCGTGGGCCTTGAGCCGCTTGACGCCGGGGACAACACGCTTCTTTTATTCTGGCCGCTGAACGAAGGAACCGGAACGGTGGTGTATGACGGGTCCGGCAATAATGCGACGGGAAGCCTCCTCAATGCGCCTACTTGGAACACTTCCCCCTGCAAGCTTACCAGTTGTATTTATTTTGGAAGCCTGAGTCCTTACGTGAAAGGTCCGTCCATGACCATGAATCTGAATACCAGCGCGTATACATACTGCGCGTGGTTTTATGTACCGAGTTCGTCGTACTCGGTAAGCGATTACGGGGACGTACTTTTGTCGATGGGCTATCCGACGATCGGCATCAAGCTGGGACTTGGTTCAAGCAGTATCTCTATCGTAGCCTATGTAAACGGTGGTGCTTATGCGGCGTATGGAACAGCGAGCTATAATCAGTGGCATCAGGGTTGCGTCGTGTTTGCCGGGTTCGGGAGCTCTCTTAGGACATACTATTTCGACGGAGCGGCAGTGGGAAGCGACACCTCCGGCTCCGTGGTAAGCTCTACCGCCAATTTCTTTATAGGAAATAACGGGCTCTCGTGCTGCGGCACCACTAGTAACGGTCCGGACTACTTGAATGACATACGGTTTTATGACCGGGCGCTTACGCCCGCGCAGATAGCTGCACTGTATAGCGGAGGAAAGTAGGTGGTATAATGTGCCCATGATATCCCCGAAAGAACTGCCGCAGTACAAAAAACGCTGGACGAAGATCGCGAAGACCTTGCGCAAGCTCTTTCCGCATCCCAAGATCGCGCTCACGTTCGGCAACGCCTGGGAACTGCTCGTGGCCGTCCAGCTTTCCGCGCAATGCACGGACAAGAAGGTCAACCAGGTGACGCCGGCGCTTTTTAAAAAATACCCGACTCTTGATGCCTACGTGAAAGCGGGTAAGAGCGCGCGCGGGGTGCGGGAGTTCGAGAACGCGATCCACGCCTGCGGTTTCTATCGCGCGAAGACGCGTAACATCCTCGCGGCGGCGAAGTACGTAAAAGAGAAGTGTCATGGCAAATTGCCGAAGACGATGGCGGAGATGGTAAAAGTTCCGGGCGTCGGCCGCAAATCGGCGAACGTCATTCTCGGCAACGCGTACGGCGTGGTGGAGGGGATCGCGGTGGACACGCACGTGATGCGCCTTTCGCAGGTGCTCGGACTCACCAAAGAAAAGACGCCGGAAAAGATCGAACAGGACCTGATGGCGATCATTCCGAAGAAGGACTGGTTCACCGCCACGTATATGATCATCGACTATGGCCGCGCCTATTGCGTGGCGCGTCCGCATGACCATGCGCATTGCCCGCTCACGAAGGTGCTGGAAAAATAAGCTGGTATAATAACGGGATGGTCCATCGCGGCTCACACTCCGCTTTTACGCTCATCGAGCTCCTCGTTGTGATCGCGATCATCGCGATCCTTGCGGTCGTCGTCGTGCTGACGCTGAACCCCGCGGAGCTTCTGCGCCAATCCCGTGATGCGAACCGGATAAGCGATATGGCAACGCTCCAAAACGCCATCAACCTCTATAGCGTGGACCAGTCGGGCGCATCATCGTATTCGCTTGGCACGAGCACGGTCGTATATGTTTCAATGCCCGACAGCTCGCCCACGTGCGGCGATCTTGGGCTTCCCGCGCTTCCCGCCGGCGATTCGTATTCATGCGGATCGGCCACGTCGTCGCGCGCGAATGCGAGCGGCTGGATCCCGATCAACTTTCAGAACATCTCAAGCGGCGCGCCGATCAGCGCGCTTCCCGTGGATGCCACCAATAATTCCTCATCGTGGCTTTATTACACCTATACGACGGCGGGCGGCAAATATCAGATCACCGCGCATTTGGAATCGCAGAAATATCTTGCAAGTGAACCGGCGTCCGGCGGCGCGGACCCGCTTCTCTACACCGCGGGCACGAACCTCTCGCTCGCGCCGTTCGCCGGAGGCATGGCTGCCTGGTGGCCGTTGAACGAAGGTGCAGGCACGACGGCGTACGACGATTCCGGCTTTGGCCACAACGGCACGCTCTACGCGAGCACGACGCCGACCGCGTTCTGGACCACATCCGGCTGCAAGCTTGCCGCGTGTCCCGGCTTTTCCGGCGGGAGCCTTTACTTTGTTTCCACCACCTATCCGAACGTTGTCACGAATACGAACATTTTCACATGGACAGCGTGGTTTGACATGAACAACACCGGCAACGTCGTCATCGTCGGCAATCGCTACGGCTCCACGTGGATGAAGCTCACGCCGAGCGCCTGGGAAGTGACCGGAGGCATCATCGCGAATGTCCTGCCAAAGAACCAATGGGAGCAGGTCGTCATCGTAAAGAGCGGCCAGAACTATTCTTATTATCTGAACGGCTCGCTCGTGGGTGCCGCCACGGGGCCCAGTACGAATGCCACGTTACCGTTCTACATCGGTTATGATCCCAATTTCCCGGGTGATGGTTCGATGACGGGACAGATGAACAACGTCCGCATCTATGAGCGAGCCCTCAGTGGAAGCGAGATCCAGGCGCTGTATAACGCGGGGGAGTAAGGCCGTATTTTACCGCTATCCCCATTTCCCTTTGGCCCTCATTATGCTAGAATAGATATTGTTAGTTAGAAGAAAGACCGCTTTCCGGTGTGAGGCCGGAACGCGGTTTTTCGTTTTTGACTCCCCATTAAATTTCGATTAAAATAGTCGGGTAGAGAAAGTTTGGATGAGTCACCCCTATAGCCCCCGGGCAAGGGGCGCTTTGCACATTTGTCGCGTGGCGCGGCGTATAAAAAACCATGAACCATTTTGAGATCATTTCCGACAACCAGCCCGCGGGGGACCAGCCGAAGGCGATCGCATCGCTTGTTTCGGGTTTGCGCGAGGATTTGCGCGACCAGACACTGCTTGGCGTCACCGGTTCCGGGAAAAGCGTCGTCGCTTCTACGCAAGTTCTTATTAAGGATGCATTTGGCGAACGCTCCGCTCTTATAGGCGATGTCGTTGATGGTGAGTTTTCGCGCCGAAAGGATCAGATCGCACTGTCTGGGGACACTGAGATGCTCGACATGAACGGGTTGGAAATGTTTGCGTGGAGTTTTGATCCGGCAAATGGGAAATCGGGATGGAAGGAGATCATTCAGCTGACCCGCCACGCAGTGAAAGGCGATTTATATAAAATAGAAACCAAATGCGGCAGAAGTGTCACGGTAACGGGCGATCATAATTTTTATGCGCTTCAGAGCGGCGCACTCCGATTATGCAACACTACGGAGCTTGGCGACGGCGATTTTCTTCCCGTACCGCGGATCATTGATGCTGCCGTGCCTGAGATGGGATATGTCGACCTCACCTCATTTCTTCTTGGGCCAACCAAGAGGCGCTACTTCGTCGATATTCCTTCCGAGTTGAAATCCCCTGCAACATTACAAAGTCTTCTTTCTCGCAAAAAGGCATGGCGGGTATCGCATAATCATAATAATGAGCGGGTTTCATTGTCCGACTATGCAACATGGGATATCCCTGCCGAACCGGCTGTGCATTCGACGATGGTAGCAGGACGCATGAGTAAATCTGCTTCCCGCCTTATGCAGCCGATCACCGATCGCTTTTTGCGTTTTCTCGGTTATTATATCGCGGAAGGACATGCTGAAAAGAATTATGTGATTCTCTCAAGCGCGGATGCGGATATTGTTTCCGACTTCAGCGAAGCGGCGAAAGAACGCGGCACGGCGGTGCGTCATAGAAAAGGAACCGTTGATTACCAATTGAATTCGGCGCTTTGGGCGGACGTTTTGAAACAATGGTGCGGCGGGTCGGCGGCCTCAAAGCGATTGCCGCCATTCTGGTTTTCCCTCTCTGACAGGCAATTGGCGCACATTCTTCGGGCCTATTTCTCCGGCGATGGCGGCGTTGAGAAGGCGGTAATTTCAGCATCAACAATAAGCGAAGGTCTTGCTTCAGATATTACCTATGCGTTGCTCCGTTTCGGCGTTATTGCCCGCATAAAATATCGTATGGTGAAAATTCCTCATTCGAATCGCCGCTCGCCGTGCTGGCGGGTGGTCATTTCTGGACAAGAGAACTTGAATCGATATCGCCGCTCCATTGGTTTTACGATAAAGCGAAAGGCTGACGCGCTGGATCGTATCATCAATAAAGATGCCAATACGAATGTCGATCTTATTCCTGTTGATGGATCCGCCCTGCGGAGGGCGCGGCTTTTGCTTGGCCTTATGCAAAAGGATGTCGCGCGCGGGGCGGGAGTGGAGCGTTCATATATTTCGATGGTCGAATCAGGCAACAGGATTCCATCGGCATGGGTTTTCCGTCGGATGATCGATTATTTACTTCCTCGCGCCCGGGCGTTAAATAATGTGGAGGCAATCAGCATCTTGGAGCCGATGGAATGGCTGGCGGATATGTTTTGGACACCCATCGCTGCGGTTTGTTTGGCAGAAAAAGAAAGATATGTATATGATTTTGCCGTTGCGGACAATGAAACATTTTTAGCGGGAAACGGAGGATTGTTTGTCCATAATACCTTTACAATGGCGAACGTGATCCAGCAGATCGGAAAGCCGACGCTCGTGATAGCGCACAACAAGACGCTCGCCGCGCAGCTCTGCAACGAGTTTCGCGAGCTCTTTCCGAAATCATCCGTCAATTACTTCGTTTCGTACTACGACTACTATCAGCCGGAGGCGTACATCCCGACGAGCGATACTTATATAGACAAGGAGGCGCTGATCAATGACGAGATCGACAAGCTGCGCCACGCGGCGACGATGGCGCTTCTCACGCGGCGCGACGTGATCATCGTGGCGTCGGTGTCGTGCATCTACGGCCTCGGCGCGCCGGAGGAGTACGCAAAAAATATCGTGCATTTTAAGGTGGGCGACCGCGTTGACCGCCGCGACTTTTCGCGCAAGCTGGTGACTTTGCAGTTCAACCGCACGACGGCGGACCTCAAGCGTGCCACGTACCGCCTGCGCGGCGAAAATTGGGAGATCATGCCCGCGGATCGCGAGGTCATTTACAATCTGGAGGTGTCGGGCGGCGTGATCCGCGCCATCTACGAAGTGGATCCGGTGAAGGGATTTCAGCCGGGCAAAACGCCTGCGATCCCTGACATTCTTTTTGCGCCGGCAAAGCACTTTATCACCGAGCCGGCCTCGCGGGAGCGCGCTATTGAAGATATTAAAAAAGAATTAAAAGAGCAGTTGGCCAAGTTTGACCGCGAGAAGAAGTTTTTGGAGGCCGAGCGCCTGGAGCGCCGCACCAAGTTCGACCTTGCCATGATGGCGGAGGTGGGCTACTGCCATGGTATCGAGAACTATTCGCGGCACCTTTCCGGCCGCGCCGCTGGCGAGCCGCCGGCCACGCTGCTCGACTATTTTCCGCACAAAGACGACGGCTCGCCGGATTTTCTCACTATTATAGACGAGTCTCACATGACGGTGCCGCAGCTGCAGGGCATGTTCAACGGCGATGCGGCGCGCAAGAAGACGCTCGTGGAGTACGGATTCCGCCTGCCGTCCGCGATCGACAACCGGCCGTTGCGCTTCGAAGAGTTCGACGCGCGCATCGGGCAGGTCATTTACACGTCCGCGACGCCGGGGCCGTATGAGGTAAAAGAGAGCCAGCCGCCGCAGGGCCAAATAGTAGAGCAGATCATCCGTCCGACCGGGCTTGTTGATCCGAAAATCACCGTGCGCCCGGCGCGCGGGCAGGTGGACGACCTGATCCCGCGCATCGAGGAGCGCGTGAAGAAACACGAGCGCGTGCTTGTTACGACGCTCACCAAGCGCATGGCGGAGGATCTTTCGGCGTATCTGGAAGAGCGCAAAGTGAAAGTAAACTATCTCCACAGCGACGTGAAAACGATGGACCGCATCAAGATCCTGACGGACCTGCGCAAAGGGAAGATCGAAGTGCTGGTGGGCGTGAACCTTTTGCGCGAAGGTCTCGACCTGCCGGAGGTATCGCTCGTGGCTATTTTGGATGCGGACAAAGAAGGATTTCTGCGCAGCGAAGTTTCGCTCATCCAGACGATCGGCCGCGCGGCGCGCAATGTGGAAGGCGAGGTGCTGATGTACGCGGACAACATCACCGGCTCCATCGAGCGTGCCATCAAGGAAACCGACCGCCGCCGCGCGATCCAGGTTGCGTACAATAAAGAGCATCACATCACGCCGCGCACGGTGGTGCGTAAGATATCCGACATTTTGCCGGACATCGACGACATTCTGGCGCTCGAGACGGCGCCCGTGCCGCGGTCGAAGACCGCGCTCCAGCGGCTGATCGCGGAGAAGGAGCGCGAGATGAAGCTCGCCGCGAAAGAGCTGAACTTTGAGCTTGCCGGGATCCTGCGCGACGAGATCCGCGAGTTGCAGAAGAAAGCGTCCGCAGTGAAAGAAGTGTTGGATGCGGCACATGCGGCGGGATCGACCGCGCAGAAGGGGCGCCAGGGCAGGAAAAATAAGGGATCTAAAATCACAAAATGAGACTTCTCTATTCATATATAACCAAGCATAAGAAGGCCTTGGCCTTGACGCTTTTGTTCGGAGCGGTGAACATCGCGTTCTCGCTCGTCGATCCGCAGGTGTTTCAGATCGTCATTGACGATTACGTGGCGAAGATCGGCAGCATTTCGGGCGGCGACTTTTTGCGCGGCGTGGGGCTACTGCTACTCGTCTCCGTCACCGCCGCGCTCGTCTCGCGTACCGCAAAGAACTTCCAGCAATATTATGAGAACATGGTCGCCCAGCGCGTCGGCACCGAGCTTTATTCGGTAAGCGTGGCGCACTCGTTCTCGCTGCCATACGCGGTCTTTGAGGATCAGCGCTCCGGCGAGCTGCTGCAGAAGCTCCAGAAAGCGCGCATCGACGCCCAGCAGCTGATCACCAACTTTGTGGACATCGTGTTCGTGTCGTTCGTGGGCATCCTGCTCGTCCTCATCTACGCGTTTTTCGTCAACTGGATCATCGGCCTGCTCTATTTTCTGGTCATTCCGATCCTTGGCGCCGCGCTGTTCTTCTTAGGCAAGAAGATCAAAACGATTCAGAAGAACATCGTGATCGAATCCGCGAACCTTGCCGGATCCACGACGGAGACGATCCGCAACGTCGAACTCGTGAAGTCGTTGGGCCTTGAGGAGCAGGAGACCAAGCGCCTCAACGAGGTGAACGACAAAGTGCTCGCGCTCGAGCTTTCCAAACTGACGCTCATCCGCAAGCTGAGCTTCACGCAGGGGACGATCGTGAACGCGATGCGCTCGGTCATATTGTTCGCGATGCTGTGGCTCATCTTCCTCGCCAAGATCTCGCTCGGCGAATTCCTCGCGCTGTGGTTCTACTCGTTCTATATCTTCTCGCCGCTCGGCGATATCGGCACGGTCGCATCGCAATATCAGGAATCAAAAGGCAGCATGGAGAAGCTGCAGGAGATATTGTCCATTCCTTCCGAGAAGAAGCCGGAGCATCCGGTCGCGATCGACTCGCTGAAGACGATCGAGTTCCGCCATGTTGATTTCGGCTATCAGAGCGGCGCGGTAGCGGCGCTCAAAGACATGAACTTGACGATCAGAAGCGGGGAGACGGTGGCCTTCGCGGGATATTCGGGATCGGGGAAAACAACGCTCATCAAGCTGATGGTCGGCCTCTACAAGCCAACAGCGGGGAAGATCCTGCTGAACGGCGTGGACGGCGATACTGTCGACTACGACGCGCTCCGCATGAAGATCGGTTACGTATCGCAGGACACCCAGCTGTTCGCCGGCACGCTCCGCGACAACCTTGTCTTTGTGAATCCGGATGCCACCGATGAACAGTGCTGGGAGGCGCTCAAGAACGCTTCGGTGACGGCGATCGCCGAGTGCGGCGGACTTGGCCTCGATACGAAGATCGGTGAGGGCGGCATCAAGATCTCCGGCGGCGAGCGCCAGCGTCTTGCCATCGCGCGCGCCCTGTTGCGCGATCCGGAACTGATCATCTTCGACGAGGCGACGTCAAGTCTGGATTCCATCACTGAAAAGGCGATCACGGAGACGATCCATGAGATCGCCCGCTCGCGTCCCGACCTGATCACGGTGATGGTCGCGCACCGGCTGTCCACCCTCGCGCATGCCGACCATATCTACGTGATGCAAAAAGGGGGCGTGGTGGAGCACGGGAGCCACGCGGAACTGCTCAAGAACGGTGACGGCCTTTACTCTGCGTTATGGAAAGAGCAGAGCGGGAATGCGGAAGGTGGGGTGACGTTATCCGACATACTATCATGAAGCACGACAAAATAATCATCAAAGGAGCGCGCGAGCACAACTTGAAGGATGTGAACCTTGAGATCCCGCGCGACAAAATGGTCGTCTTTACGGGGCTGTCCGGCAGCGGCAAGTCGTCGCTCGCGTTCGATACCATCTTTGCCGAAGGCCAGCGCCGCTACATAGAATCGCTCTCCGCGTACGCGCGCCAGTTCCTTGGCCGGCTCGACAAGCCGGATGTGGACGACATCGAGGGTCTCTCGCCGGCCATCTCCATCGACCAAAAGTCGCACTCGGGCAATCCGCGCTCCACGGTGGCCACCATCACGGAGATCTATGACTACCTCCGCGTGCTTTTCGCGCGCGCGGGCAAGCCGTACTGCCCCACCTGCGGCCGTGAGATCAGGAAGCTGACGAACGAGGAGATCGTGGATGTTGCGATCGAGATCTCGGACAGCAATAAGGACAAGAAAAATTTCGTCATTCTCGCGCCGGTGGTGCGCGGCCGGAAGGGTGAGTACTACCAGATGCTTTACGACTTTTTGAACGCCGGATTTTCCGAGGTGCGCATCGACGGCAAATACCATTCGCTCCGCGACCGCGTTGAGCTCTCGCGCTACAAGACGCACGATATTGACCTCGTCGTCGACCGCCTGCCGTCGGGAATGAATTTCAAAGATAAAGACAACCGCCTGCGCCTGGCCGAGGCGATCGAGAGCGCGCTCAAGTATGGCAACGCGGTCGTCACGCTCATCACCGACAAAGAGGTGTCGCTATCGGCAAAGTTCACGTGCCCGCACGACGGATTCTCGTTTCCGGAGATCGAGCCGCGCCTGTTCTCATTCAACAGCCCGTATGGCGCGTGCCCGGAGTGCCATGGTCTTGGCACAAAGGACCTGTGGTCGGAGGAGATCTGCCCGGTCTGCGACGGCAAACGCTTGCGCGTGGAGAGCCTGAATGTCCTGATAGATGACAAGAACATAAATACCGTTACCGCGCTATCCATCGAGGACGCGCACGCGTTCTTCAGCGGCCTGAAGTTCAATACCGGATCACTGGAAGAGGTTGCCGAGGCGCCGCTACGGGAAATTAAAAACAGATTAAAGTTCATGATGGACGTCGGTTTGGAATACTTGACGCTGGACCGCAAGGCAGGGACGCTCTCCGGCGGCGAAGCGCAGCGCATCCGACTCGCGTCGCAGATCGGCTCGCGCCTGGTGGGCACGCTCTATATATTGGATGAGCCGACGATCGGCCTGCACCAGCGCGACAACGCCAAGCTCATCCAGACGCTCAAGGGCCTGCGCGACCTCGGCAACACGATCATTGTCGTCGAGCATGACGAGGACACGATCCGCGAATCGGACTATCTGGTGGACATCGGCCCCGGCGCGGGCGTGCACGGCGGCAATGTGGTGGCGCACGG
The DNA here is from genome assembly GCA_035509435.1 of Minisyncoccota bacterium. Lineage (GTDB taxonomy): Bacteria > Patescibacteriota > Minisyncoccia > UBA6257 > 2-01-FULL-56-20 > JAKAGE01. Next base: position 204,403 of record DATJLR010000002.1, read on the forward strand.
ACCGATGCCGGAACTCATCAAGGACGCCAAACAGAGCTCGCTCACGCTGCAATATTTGCGCGGCAAGAAGTTTATCGAAGTACCGGAGGAACGGCGCACGGTGGCGCTTCCGGCAGAGCGCGGTGCAAAAACGACGGCAAAGTCCGGACGGACAAAGCTTGGCGGCTCGGGCGGCACCTCGCAGGAATTTTTGAAGATCCGCGGCGCGCACGCGAACAACTTGAAAGACGTTGATGTGGACATCCCGCTCCGCCGATTCACCGCCGTGACCGGCGTGTCCGGCAGCGGCAAGTCGTCGCTCGTGTATGACGTGCTCTACAAAGCCGTCGCGGACAAGCTCAACCATGCGAGCTTCAAAGCCGGCGGCTACAAGCAGATCCTCGGCTTGGAATACATCACGCGGATCATCAACATCGACCAGGCGGCGATCGGCCGCACGCCGCGCTCCAATCCCGCAACGTACGTGGGCGCGTGGACGCATATCCGCGACCTGTTCGCCAACACCGAGGACGCGCGCGTGCGCGGCTACAAGCCGGGCCGGTTCAGCTTCAACGTGCCGGGCGGCCGGTGCGAGAACTGCGAAGGCCACGGCACGATCGCGATCGAGATGCACTTTTTGCCGACGGTGTACGTCACGTGCGATGTCTGCAAAGGCAAGCGCTTTGACCGCGAGACGCTCGCCGTGGAATACAAAGGCAAAAATATTTTCGACGTCCTGCAGATGACGATCGAGGAAGCGGTGAAGTTCTTCGAGGACATCCCGTGGCTGATGGACAAACTCACTATATTAGAGGAGGTTGGCTTGGGATATCTGGAGCTCGGCCAGTCGGCGACGACGCTTTCCGGCGGCGAGGCGCAGCGCATCAAGCTCGCCGCCGAGCTCGGCAAGCGCGACACGCGCCGCACGCTTTACCTTCTTGACGAGCCGACCACCGGCCTGCACTTCGCCGACGTGGACCAGCTCATCAAAGTGCTCCAGCGCTTGGTGGATCGCGGCAACACGATCGTCGTCATCGAGCACAACCTGGATGTCATCAAGACCGCCGACTGGGTGATCGATCTCGGCCCCGAAGGCGGCGCCCGCGGCGGCACGATCGTCGCCACCGGCACGCCCGAGGAGATCGTCCGCAAGAAAGCGAGCGTCACCGGCGAATACCTCCGCCCGCTGCTGCAAAAGTAAAACAAGTGGTATAATGGAACCATGCCCCACGTTATAGACAACAAGGTCATGCACGACGGCCAGAAACTCGGCTGGATCGACGGCGGCCATATCCGCGACATGTCCAACAACAAGCTTGGCTATTTCGAGAACGGTTTTGTGTACAACGAGGCCGGCCACAAGGTGGCCTACATCCACGAGAATGAGCTGATGTACGAGAACGGCCGCGAGCCATCGTCGCTTGAGCATATCAACGAGGAGATCCAGGGCAACATCCCGATCCTCACAAAGTGCGCGATCAAGACGTTGCTCGACCTGTAGCTGACGAGAAAAGCGTTGACTTGGGCGTCGTTTTGTTTTAGCCTGATCTCAGTTTCTTTGGCACTTGCAGCAGGTCAAAGACAGAAGACCGAAAAGAGAATCGGCCGCCAAGCCGAGGATCGGAGGCTCCACCTCCTGAGGATTCTGCCGGTTCCAGCCGGAATGAGAGAGGGGGTAATTATGACCGCGTTAGAGTACCTTAAAATACGGAAGCGGTGGGAGATAGTAAGGATATTCGCCCCAATTCTTGCGCTCGTTATCGCGTTGCCCGTGGGGTTGGGAGGAATTTTCCTCGCGCTTCATCGGGGACAAGCCCCAACTGAACGGTGGTTTGTGGCGTGGGCATTCTGCATCTCGGTGATCGGAGCAGTTCCCTTTGTGTTGTTCCAGTATTTGCCGAGGAGAATCATTGAGCGGCGTCATCCCGAGATGAATGATCTGGACGAATGGCAACGCCTTGACCTGCCCGTGGAACGGTATCCTGCTGGCGGCAACGACGACGCATTATCGGTCAGCGACGCCGAATCGATACTGTGGCACGCGGCAACGACAGCCAATGGGATATTTTTCATCCGCGATGACCTAAAAGAAAAAAGGGGAAAGTTCGCGATGGGATCTCCTCAGCGGCATTGCCTTGATGCATTATTTGATTGCGCGTCCCGCCTGGCGGATCTGCACAACAGACGATACCTCGACCTTCACAAGCTTTTGATCATGAAAAAGGGGATCTCGACTGGTCGCGCCTATGCAGATGCCCAGAAATATCGGGACACACTGCAGAAGAATCCGTTTTGAAACGCTCACGGCCCGTTCAAGGCAAAAACCTTGCGGGCCGTTCTCTATTATTTGTTTATATATTATGATTGAGCAGTGCCAATTTTCATCAAATTTTAATGTCTCCCATCGCCACCAAAATTCCTTATAAGAAATTTCCCGAAACGCCGGGCGTCTACATCATGAAGGACGCCGACGGGCGCGTGCTGTATGTGGGCAAAGCGGGGAACCTGCGCCGGCGCGTGTCGAGCTATTTCGAGCGGCCGCACGACGTGCGCATCCAAACGCTCGTCGGCAAGATCGCGGCGATCGACACCGAGCAGAAGGACACCGCGCTCGAGGCACTGATCCGCGAGGCGGAGCTCATCAAGACGCTCACGCCGCCGTTCAACGTGCGCGAGAAGGACGACAAGAGCTTCCTCTATTTTGAGATCACGCGCGAGAAGTTTCCGCGGGTGCTCCTCGTGCGCGGGGCGGGCGTGATCGCGGCCGGCGGCAAGGATGGCGGCGTTGTCGCCGAACGGGGGCGCTACGGGCCGTTCACGTCGGCGTCGAACGCGCGGGAGGCGTTGCGCATCCTCCGGCGCATATTCCCGTGGAGCACGCACGACCCGGACGAGATCGGCAGACTCAAGCGCCCGTGCTTCAATTACGAGATCGGGCTTTGCCCGGGCACATGCGTGGGTGCCATCACTCACGATGACTATTTAAAGACCATCGATCGCCTCCAGATGTTCTTCGAAGGAAAAAAAGAGCGCATCATCCGCGCGCTCGAAAAGGACATGAAGGCCGCAGCGAAGGAACAGGAGTTCGAAAAGGCAGAAGCGCTGCGGCGGCAGATGTTCGCGTTGCGGCACATCCAGGACACGGCGCTCATCTCGGACAGCGACGCGCTCGTGGCACCGGCGGCCGGCGCAGGCGCGCTTCGCGCGCGCTATCGCATCGAGGGCTACGACATCTCAAATATTTCGGGCACGTCCGCGGTCGGCTCCATGGTGGTCTTCACGGATGGAACGCCCGACAAGGAGCAGTACCGCAAGTTCAAGATCCGCAGCATCTTCCAGCCGAACGATGTCGGCATGTTGAAAGAAGTGCTTGAGCGGCGATTCGCGCACAGCGCGCCCGCGGACAGCGAAGCCTCCCGCGCGGCGGGAAAGGAAAGCGCACGGTGGCGGATGCCGGACCTCGTGCTGATCGATGGCGGTCTCGCGCAGGTGAACACCGCGCGCCGCGTGCTGCTCCGCGCCGGAATGAAGATCCCGGTCGTCGGCATCGCAAAGGGACCGCGGCGCGATCGCAATGACGTGATCGGCCTCATCCCGAAGGGCGTGCAGAAGGCGACGCTCATCAAAGTCCGCGACGAGGCGCACCGCTTTGCCATCAGCTATCACAAAACCCTGCGCGGCATCCGCACTCTTCAATAAAGCGAACAAACCAAAACACCCTCTCAAAATGAGAGGGTGTTTTGGTTTGCTAGTCGGTGATCGTGATCGGTCCGCTGATAAGGTCGCCCAATCCGTTGCCGTCAAAGTGGATCATGACGGAATATGTGCCGGGCACGACAGCCATCTCGTCGGCGCTGTAGCGTCCGCGATAGACCTCGCGCGCGTCCCACGTGTAGGACGTCTGGTTCGGGCCGGTCTCGGCGAGGATGATGCCGATCGGCACCTTCGTGACCGCGTCAACAAGTTCGATCTCGCCCGTCACGCCCGCGGGGTTGTCCCACGCGATCGGATTCGCGCCGCCTTCCTTCCATGTGTTGCCGGAGATCGGCGTCAGAAGATGGATCGTGATCACGGCTCCGGGGGCGGCGGGAATGCTGGATGCGCCGTTGCCGGCGGCCTGGCCGTTCGCGGGAGCCGGGGAGCCGTTGCCGCTCGTCACGGTCGAGGACGCCGTAGATGAGCTATTACCGCCGGCTGCCGCTGCCGCGCCGCTGGGACTTGCGTTGCCGCCAGGCGGGAACAGGGCGATCAGCCCGATTCCGATAATGGCGACGATCGCCGCCATCGACCACGGCGTAAGGGGAGTTTTGCGTACAAGCGCCTTTTCCATACTTTTATGATACGAAAAACCGCCGGAAAATGCTACTATATGATTATATGCTATCCGACGAGATAAAACAGTTCTTTCATGGGGATGTCGCGGTGGATGATGCGACGCTCACAAAGTACAGCCGTGATTATTCGCTCTTTAAAGTACGGCCGCAGATCGTCGTATTTCCAAAAGACGTGGACGATGTTAAAAATTTGGTAAAATTCGTGGCTGCAAAAAAAGCGGCAGGCGAGGACGTTTCGCTCACCGGCCGTTCGGCCGGCACGGACATGACGGGCGGCCCGCTCACGCAGGGCATCGTCGTCTCGTTCACGAAATATTTCAACCACATCATAGAGATCGGCGCGAACGAGGCCAAAGTGGAGCCGGGCGTCTACTTCCGCGATTTCGAAAAAGAGCTGACCGCGCGCGGGCTGCTCTATCCGCCGTATCCGGCATCCAAGGACCTGTGCGCGCTCGGCGGCATGGTCAACAACAACAGCGGCGGCGAAAAAACGCTCGCGTACGGCAAGACGGAGGATTTTGTGGAGGCAGTGAATATTGTGATGGCGGACGGTGAGCAGCACACGTTGTGGCCGCTCTCGGGCGATGCGCTCACGAGCAAGCTTGCTGAACAAAGTTTTGAGGGCGACCTGTTCCGCACGCTCAAAAAGCTGATCGACGACAATTACGACGTGATCAAAGCGGCCAAGCCGGACGTCTCCAAAAATTCCGCCGGCTACTATCTGTGGAATGTCTGGGATCGCGACACGGGCGTGTTCGATATCACGAAGATCATCGTCGGTTCGCAGGGAACGTTCGGCATGCTCACCGAGGCCAAACTGCGCCTTGTTCCGCTCAAAAAACACTCGCGCCTGTGCGTGATTTTTTTGAAGGATCTCACGCCGGTCGCGGAACTTGTGGAGGCGGTCTTGCCGTTCAAGCCGGAGAGCATCGAATCGTATGACGACAAGACGATGGAGGTGGCGGTCAAATTATGGCGGCAGGTGATCGGCTCCATGAAGGGCAACGTCATATCGCTCGGCTTCCAGTTTTTGCCGGAGATGTGGATGGTGCTCCGCGGCGGCATGCCGAAGATGATCATGCTCGTGGAACTCACGGGCAATGATGAGAACGAGCTGAACGCAGAGCTCGCCACGCTTGCCGCCGCGGTGCGCAAGTTCGCGCAAACGCACAAGGGCATCCAGGTGCTGCCGCTCAAGAACGAGAAGCAGGAGCAGAAATACTGGACGATCCGCCGCGAAAGCTTTGCGCTTCTACACAACAACACAACAGGCAAGGACACCGCGCCCTTTATCGACGACTTCATCGTAAAGCCGGAGTACATGCCGGAGGTTCTGCCCAAAGTGAACGCCATCCTTGAGAAGTATAAAAAAGACCTTATCTACACGATCGCGGGCCATCCTGGCAACGGCAATTTCCATATCATCCCGCTCATGAACCTAAAGGACGAACGCGTCCGCGCGCTGATCCCCAAGATCTCCGAGGAGGTATATCGGCTCGTCTTCAAATATCATGGTTCCATCACCGCCGAGCACAACGATGGCCTGATCCGCACGCCATACCTGGAGGAAATGTACGGCCCCAAGATCGAGGAGTTATTTATAGAGGTAAAAAAGATCTTTGACCCGCTGGGCATCTTCAATCCTGGCAAAAAAGTGGGCGGCAGTCTGAAGTATAGCGAGGAGCATATCGCGTCGACGCAGTAAAAAAGTGCGGTCGGGCGGTTTCCATCTTTAATATTTCTTTAATCCACTTTTGCTAAGGTGGAGAGGTGAGGACGCCTGCCCGCACCATCTCATACTTCCTGTCGCTTGCCGCCATCGCTGCGATATTTTTCAGCGTGGAGTTTTTCACGGAGAAATATTTCTATCCGAACGATGAGGTGGTGGATATCCTTGCGGCGATCATCGGAGCTCTGTCGTTCGCGCCATGCAAGCGTATTTTCGATCGGGTGACGGACAGTGTGTTCTCGCGCGGCCCGCGCGACGCGCACGCGGAGTTCTTCCTGAACGTTTCGCACGAGCTGCAGACGCCGCTTGCGATCCTGCGCGGCAACGTGGAACTGCTCCAGCGGCGCGGCATCACGGACGCGGAGCGCGCGGCGTCCGAGCGCGTGATCATGTCGACGCTCGACGGCATGTCGCACTTGATCGGTGGCGTGCTCGAGGGCGCAAAAGCGCGGTCCTCGCGCGTATCGCTCGCCGAGAAATATGTTTCCGTCGGGCCGTTGATGCAGGAAGCGTACGAGGACTGCCTTTTGCTCGCGGAGGATCGCGGCATAACGCTCTCGGCCGATGCGGAAGACAATATCTTTGTGCGCGGCGACCGGGGAAAGCTCAAAGAGGTATTGCTCAACCTTGTGAGCAACGCGCTCAAGCACACGCCGCGCGGCGGCACGATCATGCTGCGGGCGGAGAATGCCGGAACCGCCGCGTGGATCGCGGTAGAGGATACGGGCTGCGGCATAGCCCCGGAAGATCTGCCTCACATCTTCGAGCGGTTCTACCGGATCCACCAGCCCGCGGATTCCGTGCCGGGCACCGGCCTCGGCCTCAATATCTGCCGTGAGATCGTGGAGGCGCATGGCGGTACGATAAGCGCCGAGAGCGAGTTCGGAAAGGGGAGCCGGTTCATCGTCCACATCCCGCTGTCGGTGCCATCCGCGCCGCCGGGACGAGGTCCGGCGGCGGCCACAGGCGTCCACGCCGCGCGCGACATTTCTGCTATAATTAACTCATGACCCAAACCACTATGGCCTCCAAAAAACTGTATTCCCAGCCGGCGTCCGGCGACCTTGTTCTCGTTGACGGCGATGGCGCGCAGGATAAACAATATGTGCTCAAACTGCGCGACCTTCCCGCCGACGAAAAGCCGCGCGAGAAGCTCGTCAAGTACGGCCCGTCGGTGCTCTCGCTCGCGGAGCTGTTCGCCGTCGTGCTGAATGTCGGCACAAAAAAGGAAGAGGTGCTCACTATGTCGCGCCGCTTGCTCAAAGAATACGGCGACAGCGCGATCGTCAACCAAAAAGATCCGGCCAAGATCAGCGAAATGCTCGGCATCCCGCTCGGCAAAGCGTGCCAGGTCGTCGCCACGTTCGAGCTCGGCCGCCGGTTCTTCAAAGCGCCGGATGGCCGCAAGCCGCTCATGATCCGCACCGCGAGCCAGGTCTACGAATATTTAAAAGACATGAAAGACCTGCCGAAGGAGCACCTGCGCGGCCTGTATCTTGACTCGCACTACCAGTTGATCCACGACGAGGTCGTTTCCATCGGCACGCTCACCTCGAACATCATCCATCCGCGGGAGGTGTTTCGCCCCGCGCTCGAGTACTCCGCGTCCGCGGTGATCCTCGCGCACAACCATCCCTCCGGCGTCGCCAAGGCGAGCGACGCGGACATCGCGATCACGCGCCAGATCGTGGAAGCGGGAAAGATCCTCGGCATCTCGCTCCTCGATCACGTCATCATCACCAAGAACAAGTTCGAGAGCGTGCCGGTGGAATACGAGTAGTCGCCCTTTTTGCCGGGCAAATTTTCTGCTATAATCTCCCTATGGTGGATTTCTCGCATCTCACGAAAGCCTATAAAAAGAAAGTGGTCGTGGACGACTTCACACTTTCCGTAGACGTGCCGATCTTCGGCTTTTTGGGGCAGAACGGCGCGGGAAAGACGACGATCATGAAGATGATCGTGGGGCTGCTCGAGCCCACGAGCGGTTCGATCACGATCGACGGGGCGCTCTCGTCGCACCCGATATTCAAAAAGAAGCTGGGCTATATGCCGGAGACGCCGTACTTTTACGAGCGCATGACGGGCATGGAATTTTTGCGCTTTTGCGACGAGCTCTTTGAGCCGTCGGGCGGCAAAACGCCGCAGTATGAGGAAATTTTAAAGAAAGTGGGGATCTATGCCGCGCGCAACGCGGAGATCCGGACGTATTCCAAGGGCATGCGCCAGCGCCTCGGCTTCGCCCAATCGCTCGTGAACGATCCGGAATATTTATTTTTGGACGAGCCGCTCGACGGCCTCGACCCGATCGGCCGCCGCGAAATGAAAGAGGTGATGCTCGCGCTCAAACACGAGGGCCGCAGGATATTTTTGAACACCCACATCCTCGCTGACGTGGAGGAGATCTGCGACGAGGTGGGGATCGTGCATAAAGGCAAATTGCTTTACGCCGGATCGGTAAAGGCATTCTGCGCCGGCAAGCCGCTCGAGGAGCGCTTCATGGAGGCAGTGCAGCAGCATGAGATGCAGGAGCGGCTGGGGCCGACCGCCGATGCGCCGCGGGCGTCAACCTCGGCAAAATAATCCTACGATCACCCCCCCATGAGAAACATTTGGATAATCGCAAAGAATACGCTGAAGCTCGAGATCCGGGACAAGATCCTGTACGGCATCATTATCTTCGGCCTGCTCTACGTGCTCTTCAGTTTGTTCATGGCGGACCTGGTGCTCAAGGAAATTCCGATGGTGAAGGCGTTCGGCCTTACGGGGATCTACTTCTTTAACGCCATCATCGCGCTCTTCCTCGGCACAACGTCGTTCTTCAAAGACGTGGACCGCAGGGTGGTGTACTTCATCCTTTCAAAACCCGTATCCCGCGCGCAATTCCTGCTCGGCAAGTTCCTGGGGCTCTGTCTGGTGCTGCTCCTTACGAGCGCGATCCTCGGCGTTGCGTACGTCGGCGTCGTGCTCTACGAGCATGGCGGGTTCGACTGGATCGGGCTGGGGGCGATCGGGATGCAGTTCCTGGAGATGGCGCTTTTCCTCGCGTTCGCGATCTTTGTGTCCACATTTTCGAGCTCGGTCATTTCCATCGTGTACACTTCCGCGGTGTTCTTCCTCGGCCATATCGTGAGCCAGCTCGTCACGGACGCGAAGGCCATCAACCTCGGCGGCATCCGGCTGTGGCTCGTGGAGATCCTCTATTATATATTCCCCAACCTGGAAAAGTTCGACGCGCGGGATTTTGCGATCCACGTCGTCGCCATTCCGTGGACCGAATTCGCGCTCGCGCTCGCCTATGCCGTTGTATATGCCGTCGTGCTCCTTGGCGCGGCGATCTGGATATTCGATAAGAAGGAGCTATAGCGCATGATGGCACGGCTGAACAACGGATACACGAAGGTCGCGGTGTTCATCCTGCTGCTCGGGCTCGTGGCCTTACTTCAGCTTGAGTATGATGCGGTGAAGGTAACCCTGCCCGCGTCGTCGGAGCAGGACGTGTCGCCGTTCATGGTGCGGCTGCTCGACATGGGCTTCCATCCGGCGGTCGCGTCGTTCCTGTGGGCAACGACGATGCCGGAGATCCTCGATCTCTGGAACGGCAAGACGGAATATTTCACCGATCTCGCGTTCGTGAACGCCGTCGACCCCAAGCTGAGCTATCCGTACGCGTTCTCGGTGCTCACGCTCACGGCAGTGCCGTCACAGGACGATCCCGACGCGATAGCGCAATCGACGGCGATCGGCGAAGAGGGGATCGCGAACGGCGATCCGGACTGGCGCATCCCGTACTATATGGCGACGAACGAATTTTTGTACGCGAAGGACGACGCCGCCGCCGCGAAATATTATGATATGGCCGCGAACACGCTGGGTGTGCCGCAGTACGCCGCGCGGTTCTCGTTGAACTTCGGCATCGAGACGGACCAGCGCGCGAAAACGGAGCAGTTGTGGGAGACCATCAAAGATTCCACGAACGACCCGGATGAGAAGGCGCGCGCGCAGGCGTACATCGACCACCTGGAGGACTTTGATTATCTGGACGCCGCCTCAAAGGCGTACAAGGCAAAATTCGGCGTCTATCCGACGTCCACCGACGAACTCGTGGCCAAGGGCATCATTCCGTCCGTACCCGTTGACCCCTTCGGATTCACGTTCATCATCAACTCCGATGGCACGTCGGCGATCGATCTTGCGACGAGCGCATTGCCGTCATATATCCTCGCGGAACCGTCCCAGTAGGACAATGAAAAACACCCTCGCGCCTTTACGCGGGGGTGTCTTTCATATCATTTACTCGTAGATGGTTCCCGTCGCCGTGCTGGTGGACGATGCGGGAGGGCATCCCGCAGTGCTTGTCGCGCCTGCCGGTATCATCGGGCAGGCAGCAGGGAGCGTTGCCGTGGAAGAGACGGTCGTTGTGGCCATCCCGAGTTCCGCTTCAAGCTGGATCGCGAGCGTTTCCAGTTGGTTCAATTCCGCCTGGAGCTCCGCGGTCGTGCTTGTTCCTGCCGTTATACCCGCCCCTGTCGTCACCGTGCCGCCCGCGGATGATCGCGAGAGGTCGCGCACGATCTCTGCGTCCATCGTGCCGGTGCCGTCATAGTAGCCGTACACGTTGATCGCGTCTCCCGGCATGATGTTCGCGACCGCCATCGGCGTCCGGTCGTTTGCTTCCACCTGGGTCGCCGCGTCCACTACGACCGCATACGGATTATAGTAGGCGGGAGACGAGGTGGTGGAGGTCGGCGTCATCATGGGCGTCGCCACCGGACAGGCCACCGACGTTCCGATAGGCGAACTGTCCGTGATGAACTGTTCGCACGCCGCGCCGGATGGCGGCACGGTCGCCATGACCTGCGTCACCGAAGTGCCCGATGCCGTCGTTCCAATGGATGCCACGGCCAGGCCGCTCATCTGCATATATTCCGCTGAGAGCGGATTTACGGCAGGCAAGGGCGCCGCGACCGTGGATGTCGCCGTCGCGGTCATCGCGGTGGACGTGCTTGACGATGCGGCCACGGTGGATGACGTGGTTGTTGTCGCGTTGATCACCGATGAGCTCGGTGTCGTGGTGCTTCCTGCGGGAAAAAGTTGCGCGTTGGCGATGCCGCCCGCCGCAACCATGATCCCGAACGCCGCAATGATCGCGGCCATCATCATTATTTTTTTATACATCGCATATATTATTTTTTTGACGTGATCGAAGACCTTTAGGCGGCGGCCGTATTATGGGGAACGAAACCGTCGCCACTAGGTATTACGTGACCAAAATGGAAATAATTACAATGATTCCGGGCGCCGCCCCTCGTTGATTTTTTAATGAAATTTTCATATAGTGAGAGCAATGAAACTCTCCATCGGCATCGTCGGGCTTCCGAACGTGGGCAAGTCGACGCTTTTCAAGATGCTTACGCGGCAGGATATCACGATCGCGAACTATCCGTTCGCCACGATCGATCCGAATGTCGGCGTCGTTCCCGTCCCCGACGAGCGCCTGGAAAAATTGAACGCGCTTTCCGCCTCGCGCAAGAAAATTCCCGCAGTCGTGGAATTCTTCGACATCGCGGGCCTTGTGAAAGGCGCCAACAAGGGCGAGGGACTGGGCAACGACTTCCTTGACGACATCCATCTCACGCAGGCGATCGTCATGGTCGTCCGCGCGTTCGAGAATCCGGATATCATCCACGTGGAGAATTCCGTTGACCCCGTCCGCGACATCGACGTGATCAACCTGGAGCTGATGCTGAAGGACCTCGCGGCCGTGGACAAGCGCCTGCTTCGCGTGGAAGCCGAGGCGCGCGCGGGCAAGAAGGAGGCGTTGCACGACAAGGAGATCTTGGAACGGTTCAAGAAGTCGCTCGAGAGCGGCGTGCTGCCGGTGAGCAATGCGGAACTGTTGCACGACATCAAGAACGATCCGCGCTTTGGCGACCTGCGCCTGCTCACCGCAAAGCGGCAGCTGTACCTGATCAACGGCAAGCCGGAAGATGCTTCAAAAGAATTGCTTGAGAAGATCACCGCGCTCGGTGCGGAACACCTCGTTGTCGATCTTTCGTCGCCCGACGTGGAGTCAAAAGGCATCCCGGACCTCGTCAAAAAGGCGTATCACACGCTCGACCTCATCAGTTTCTTTACGACCGGCGAGGATGAGACGCGCGCGTGGACGATCGAGCGGGGGACGAAGGCGCCGCAGGCGGCGGGCGTCATCCACACCGATTTTGAGGAGAAGTTCATCCGCATGGAAGTGGTGCCCACAGACAAGCTGCTTGAGGCAGGCGGCTGGAGTAAGGCCAAGCAAAAAGGATGGCTTCGCGTGGAAGGGAAGGAATACGTGGTAAACGACGGCGACGTTATAGAGGTCCGCCACGGGTAGAAGGATAGGACTATGCGCGATACTCTTTTTCCGTCGCGATGATCTTTTTTGCGAGCTGTTCGAAATGCTCCAAATAGCGCTTGTCTTTGCGCCGCTCGCGGTTCCGTACGACGTATTCTTGTATCTCCCCATTCTCCCACGCCCGGGCGATGTAGTTGCCGAACATCTCGTCCACAAGGTCGAGCGACACGATGCCTCCCGCGATGAACCGTTCGATCATCTCAAAGTAGCGCAGGTAGGCGTGGATGTCGTATTCCGTGAACTCGCCGCCGTTCTTTTGGAAGACCGGCTGATGCTCCTCGATCGCTTTGATGATCTTGCGGTTCGTCGGGTTTTCGTAAAAGAATTCGCGGTTGAGCCGCGCGATGAAATCCGCGTTACTTTGGCTGCGGATCTTGTTCACCTGATAATAGGCCACGTAAAGCAGGCCGAGGGTGGCAAGGAACAGTCCCACTTGGGAAACGGTATTCACGACATCCAAAGTGCCGGGAGTCATGCTTTAAGTATATCAAAATCGTCTCATTTCGTAATTTTTTAATGTACGGATTGGTATAATGGTTCTATGCGGCCATTTCCTAAATCCGTCCTTGAGCAATACCCCAAGGAATTTTCGGTGTTCAAAAAGCTGCGCACGCCGGGCGATGTACAGGATCTTTTGAACGCGCTCAAGATGAACTTCGAGACCACGCATGAGCGGTGCCGGTCGCCGCTGCTCGTTTTGCGCGACGGCAAAGCGCATTGCATGGAAGGCGCGCTTCTTGGCGCCGCCGCGCTGTGGAATCAGGGCCACCCACCGCTCTTGCTCGATCTCAAGACCGCCGATCCGGACGTGGACCATGTCATCGCGCTGTTCAAAGACGGCGACCGGTGGGGCGCCGTCAGCAAGACGAATCACGCCGTTTTGCGTTACCGCGATCCCATCTTTATGAACGTGCGCGAGCTCGTGATGTCATACTTCAATGAATATTTTTTGGACAGCGGCGTGAAGACCCTGCGCAGCTACTCCGCCGTGCCATTCAGCATGCTGCGCTACGGGGTGAAGTGGCTGACGACCGAGGATGACCTGGACGACGCAGTCGTCGCGCTCGACCATGCGCGCCACACTCCGATTTTTAAAAAAGGCGCCGAACGGCGCCTGCGCCGCGCGGAGCCGGTGGAGATCAAGGCAGGGAAGATCGTGGAGTGGAAGGTTTAGCATTTTCATGAGAAGATTGATTTGTTATACTTGAAATATGAGTCCTCTCGAGAGACATAGTTCCATGCGAACTGAGGCCGCTTTTACTCTCATCGAGCTTCTCGTCGTGATCGCGATCATCGCCATTCTCGCGGTGGTCGTCGTGCTGACACTCAACCCGGCCGAGCTCCTGCGCCAGAGCAGAGACTCCAATCGATTGTCTGACCTCAGCACCATAAGTGACGCAGTGAACCTCTATAACACGGATCAAGGGGGAAACTCTTCCTACACCTTGGGGGTCGCCTCCGATACTTATCTTTCGATCCTCGATCCCACGGCTACATCCACGACATCAGGAAATCAATGTTCGGGAATTGGCGTCGCGAGTGCTCCCGGGACCTACAGTTATCATTGCTCAGCGAGCAGCACATATCGTAATATCAACGCAACCGGCTGGATCCCGGTCAATTTTTCGACGCTTTCCGCGGGATCTCCCATATCAAGTCTTCCTATCGATCCAATCAATCAGACAAGCTCCGACCTCTATTACACCTATCAGACGAACGGAAGCCTATACAAGATCACCGCTTTCATGGAATCGAGTAAATATGCGAAAGCTGGCATTATGGATGGAGGCACCGATCCTACCGTTGCAGAATCAGGTTCGGGGGTTGCGGCCATTCCCGACGTGGGAAGAGGCCTTATAGGTGACTGGCCGCTCAATGAAGGGGCTGGGGGTGCTGCGATTGATTGGGGCGGCGGAATGAACAACGGGACGTGGGGCGGTACACAGGCCGGAAGTTCGACGTATTATGGCTCTGGCAATAATGTGTTCCAATGGTCCGGATATTTCAATGGAACCAACGATTATGTGAGCGGTGCAGGCCTTGTTAGTTTTGGAAGTAGCGCCAATGGCACTATCCTGGCATGGATCAAGCCGTCTTCGTTGCCGGCTACCCAGACGATCCTGAGGCAAGGATTGCTTGGACAGTGTTATAGTTATGCCGCGTCCCTTCGTGGATCGACGCTCTATTCGGGCGATACTAACGGCGACTTTCTGCTTGGAGGTACGATCGCCACCGGAACATGGCAACAGATTGCGGTCGTATTCACTCCCAGCGGGTCGCAAGGGTTTGTGAACGGAGCTGCCGTAGGCAGTAATGCGGACGGCCCTACCAATTGTAGTTCCGCCCAGAATTATTTTGCCATCGGCGTACAGGGGTATAATGCATCGTCGGCGCTGTTCTTTTCCGGATCGATGAGCGACGTACGTGTGTACGCGCGCGCCCTTTCATCGGGCGAGATCCAGCAGATCTATAATGCAGAGAAATAGATATTAATTCCTCCTCTCGAGCGCCGAGCCCAAGGTCTCGTCGTCCGCGAATTCGATCTCGCCGCCGGTAGGAAGGCCGCGTCCGAGGCGGCTGACCTTCTTGGTGAGCGGCGCGAGCTCTTTCAATAAGAGCGACGCCTGAAAATCGCCGAGCGCCGTCGGGTTGAAGCCGAGGATGATCTCATCCGCCGCGCCGCCGAGCTCACCCTCTATATATTTTTTTAGGCTTGCCAGTCTGCTAGTTTGCCAGGCTTCCAAGTAACCAGTTTTTGGCACTGGGCCGACGATGAAGTATCGTCCGGTGAACTTTTTGGTGTTCTCGAGCGAGAGATAGTCCGTCTCTTTTTCCACCACCATGATGACGCGCTGGTTCCGCGCCGGATTCGCGCAGACGTCGCAGAGCGCACCCTCGTTCTGATGGATGAAGAAGCACCGCTCGCAGATCTTGATAGCGCGGAGCGCGTCGATGCTTCCTGCCAGCGTGTGGAGCTGGTCTTTCGGCTGTCCGATCAGATAGAACGCCAGCCGCACCGCCTGGCGCGGCCCGATGGACGGCAGCTCGGCGAGCGCGTCCACCACCTTTTGCACCGGCTCGGGAAGTTTCATCATGAGGTAATTATAAATTAGGACTAGGATTTTTCTTGAATCATCTTTTCCAGCTGTGAAATTAAGTCCTCTGCTGTTTTATAAGTAATGAACTTGTTGGTAATAAAAACCAATGAATGGGAAATCACGCTTTTTTCTTGGTAAACACAAATTATTGGACGACTATAAATATCTGCCCATCCCAATTCTATGCCTTGGCCGGTGGACGGATAGGAAACTTCGGCGATTACGAGGTCGCAATGTTCGATTCGCTCTTTTGTGATCTGTTCTGGTTTATCTTTCTCCTGCGGGAGAAAAACTTCATTCATCTTATAGAGCTCAGAACTTTGGATAGATTTATAGAGATCATCTTTCCATGGAAGTGCGCTTGCGTGTGTTACGACAATTTTCATATAGCCATTATAGCCTATGTTCAAATTTCGAGATACTTGAAGACCAGAAAGCCGTGCAAAGCCTCAGAGCGCCGGCAGCTCGTCGTAGCGCTTCTCCACGGTCTTGAACGTCGTGTGCTCGCCGTCGAAGAAGAAGTCGATGTCCTTCAGCGCGCCGTTGCGGTGTTTGGCGATGCGCAGGTGGACGGTGTTGTCGAGCGAGGAAGCCGTGTCGTTCGGGTTGCGCTCGTCGCGATAGAGGAACATGACGACGTCCGCGTCCTGCTCGATGGAGCCCGAGTCGCGGAGATCGGAGAGGCGGGGGATCTTGTGGTCGCGCTGCTCGAGTCCGCGCGAGAGCTGCGAGAGCGCGAGCACCGGCACTTTGAGCTCGCGGGCGAGCGCCTTGAGGCCGCGCGAGATCTCGGTGATCATGTTCACCATGCTGTCGCTCTGGCGCCGTGCGTTGATCAGCTGGAGGTAATCCACGACGAGCAGGTCAAGGCCATGCTCCACCTGCAGGCGACGCGCCATGGATCGCATCTGGAGGACGTTCAGCGACGGCGAATCGTCGATATAGAGCTTGATGTCCGAGAGGCGGTCGAGCGCGCCCTGGATCATCGTGAACTCTTCGTCGTTGCGGATCCGGCCGGTGAGGATGTTCCAGAGCGGCACCTGCGATTCCGCGGAGATGATGCGGTCCTGCAGGGATTCGCGGGACATCTCGAGCGAGAAAATGCCGACGCTCGCGCCTGCCTTCGCGGCATTGCGCGCGATGTCCAATGCGAGCGACGTCTTGCCGACCGACGGCCGCGCGCCGAGGATGATGAGTTCGGACTTGTGCAGTCCGGAGAGCGTTTCGTCGAGCGCGGGGAAACCGGTGGGTACGCCGCGCAATTTTCCGCCGCCGGCGTGAAGGTTCGCGATGCGCTCGTATGCCGTCGTAAGGTCTTCCTTCAAAGAGACGAAATTCTGCGGCATCGACTTCTGCGAGATGGAAAGGATCTTCTGCTCGACGCCATCGAGCAGGTCTTCCACGTCATCGCCCGAGAACACGTCCTCCGCGATCTCCGCTGATGCCTTGATGAGGTCGCGCAGTATCTTCTTCTCCTTTACGATCGTGGCGTAGTGCTGCACGTGCGACGCGCTCGACACATGGTTCGTGAGCTCGGAAAGGTATGTGGCGCCGCCGACCTCTTTGAGGGTCTCATGCTCCTTCAGATAATTGGTAAGGCTCAGCACATCGATCGGCTGGTGCTTCTCGTAGAGTGAAAGGATGGCGGCGTAGATGCGCTCGTGCGCCGGCGTGTAAAAATCCGGCGGCGTCAAAATGTCCGCCACGCGGAAGATCGCGTTCTTGTCGATGAGGACCGAGCCGAGCACCGCCTGCTCCGCTTCCAGATTCTGGGGCGGAAGCTTCAGTTGTGATTTCTTGCCTGGGGGCATGTATTAAAACTATTTGAAAAACTTTTTGACAAGAGAGGAGCCCTCCGCCCCGTCCCTTACCTCATATCCTACGCTTTCCAGCTCCTTCCTCAAAGCGTCGGACTGGATAAACTGTTTATTTCCGCGGAATGCCCGATATTTGTCGAATTTTTCCGTGATTTCCGCGGGAATTTCGCCTGCGCCCGCGACCGCCTCTTTTATATCGAGCATGGCTGTCCGGTCGAATGCCTTCAAAAACGCCACTTTTTCCCCGGGCGAAAGTTTATCATCTTTTAACATCTCGAAAACGATCGAAAATGCCTTCGGGGTGTTCAGGTCCTCGTCGAGAGCGGCGTGGAACGCTTTTTTCCACTTGGCGCCGGCGGCCGTTTCTTCGGGCGTGTCGGTGTTTTCGCCCGCATCGTGCGCCGCTTTCTTTGCGCGGAGCGCAAGCGTATAGAGATTTTCCAGTTCGCTCTTTGCCTGCGCAACGACGCGTTCGGAAAAATCGAGAGGGGAGCGATAATGGTGCGAGAGGACGATCCATCGCAGGACGACGGCAGGATTCGCGGAAAGGAATTCGCGGATGGTGATGAAGTTGCCGACGCTCTTGGACATCTTCCTGCCCTCCACGGTGAGTGCGCCGACGTGCACCCAGAATTGGACGAACGGCTTGAGGCCGGACGCGGATTCCTGTTGTGCGATCTCCGCTTCGTGATGGGGAAACTTGAGATCGATCCCGCCGCCATGGATCTCGTATTGCGGGCCGAAATAGAATTCGGAGATCGCGGTGTCCTCGATGTGCCATCCGGGGCGCCCGTCGCCGAGCGATGACGGCCAGCGCGGCTCAAGGTCTTTGAGCGACGTCTGCGTAAATTTCCAGAGGCAAAAATCCCCCTTGTTGCGCTTGTTCACCGATTCGTCGATGCGCGTGACGCCGTCCTCGGCCTGTTCCACGGTGCGGCCGGAGAGCTTGCCGTAATCGGCATCTTTTGAAATATCAAAGTACCATCCGTCGCCGTCGATCTTGTACGCGAAGCCCTTGTCGATCAATCGCTCAACCTGGGCGACGATCTGCGTGATGAACTTCGTCGCGGGAGCGTAGGTGGTCACGGCGTCGACGCCGAGCACTTTCATGTCCTCGAAATATGCTTCGGTAAAGAAGCGGGCGACCGCGTCCGTCTTGGTGTTGTCCGTCATCGCGCGGGCGATGATCTTGTCGTCGACGTCGGTGATGTTCTGGACGTACGCCACGTCGTAGCCGCGCGCACGGAGCAGTTTTGCGAAAAAATCAAAGAAAATATACGTGCGCGCGTTCCCGATATGGAGGTAGTCGTACACCGTCGGCCCGCACACAAAGAGCCGGATTTTCTTCTGGTCCGGCAGCGGCTCCTCGGTACGCGAGAGGGAGTTATAGAGATGGAGCATATTAAATCATTATAAAACTCCGACCGAAACAAAGACAGCCTTGCGCCGAACTATCATCTCCAGGGAGGCGCAAGGCTGTCTTTGTTTTAAAACCATCCCTTCCGCTTGAAGTAGACCGTAAGGCACACCATCCCGACGAGCATGATGCCGAGAATGATCCACCACGCGCCGGGGATATCAAGCAGCGGCGTGTCGCGGGTGTTCATGCTGAAGAGCGCGGCGATGAGCATGAAGGGGAATGTGAGGAACGAGAGCGACGTGAACGTCTTCATCACGCTGTTGATCTTGAGGTTCATCAGCTGGTTGTTCGTGTCCTCAAAGTCCGAGATCGCCTCGCGATAATCTTCCAGCTGGTTTACCACCTTGAGCTGGTCGCCCATCAGGTCGCTCAGGTAAATTTCAGCGCTGTCGCCCCAGAACTTTTTCCCTTTGACGAGCAGTGACTTGAGGATCGGTTCCTGGAGCCGCACGACGATGCGATACTCCGACACGTCGCGCTTGACGTAGGTGATCCGTTCCAGAACCTCCTTCTCGCGGTCTTTGAAAATTTCTTTGCCTACCGCCTCCACTTTTTCGCGGATGTGGCGCAGCTGCCGCTCCTGGAAGTTGAGCAGGTGTTCGATCAGGTGGTACATCACGGCGAGCGACGTGTCCCAGTGCGGCGACATCCTGAATCCGTCCAGAACATCGTTCAGCTCGTCATAATGCACGGTCGCCACGCTGTCCTTCGTGATGATGAAGTCGATCTCGGTGCGCGCCGATGCCTCGTCCTCGGTGTCGTAGATGGGAAAGTAATAGATGAAGTACAGGTAATCCTTGTACGCCTCCACGCGCCCGCGCGCGGATGGTCCGCGCAGCTCTTCCGCGATGACGGGATGCAGGCGATATTCCTTGGCGAGCCATGCGATGTCTTTTTCGGCCGGCCGTTCGACATCCACCCACTGGACGCCTTTGCCCTTCTTGATCTCCATAAGGATATTTTAGCATACCACCATGCGTTTCCGGCCGCTGCCGCCGTGAAGTTTTCCCCAGCCCTTGCTTTTTTATTGAGGGCGTGGTATAGTGAAAAAAGAAGTTGCAGTTACCCCACAGTGGAGAAAAACAGTGGATGCAAACAGTGGCAAAGCAGTAGCGCCCAGTGCGGCCAGTATTACCAAGGATGCACACAAGCGGTCGCGTCAACGGACCTATCACCCGGCTTTCATGGAACCGCTGGATTCCATCGGCGACATTGCCGCACGGGTTCGTGAGTCCGAGAGGTCTCCGGGGATGGAGGAGCTGTTCGGGCTTATCACCCTCAGCGAGGCCTTGGCTAACTGATGGACACTGTGACCCATAAGCGGTCGAGACCCCAACTCGACCGCTTTCTTTTTTTATATTGTTTTAATGCGGCAAATGCCATACTGGCACTCTCTTGACGAGATTGCTAACGGCGGTATAATGAGCAGGCATGACGGAAAGGACTGCGCAAATCTTGGAGGCGGCGATACAGGAGTTCATCAACACCGGCGGACCGGTGAGCTCGGGATTGCTGTACGATCGCTACGAGTTTGGCATCAAGCCGGCGATGATCCGGCTCGAGCTCGACGACCTTGAGTCCGCCGGATATCTTGAACAGCCCTACCATTCGGCGGGGCGCGTGCCGACGAACGCCGGCTACGAGTTTTTCGCCAAACGGATGCTCGGCGCCGCCGCGGCCGCGAATACGGCGCGACAGAACGAGTTCCGCGCGCTGATAGAAGAGCGCGCATGGCCCGATCTTTTGAGCGAGCTCTCCGACCAGCTCGGCCTCTTGAGCATCTGCGCCGACCTCACGCGCGAGGCGGTGTACAAAGCCGGTCTCCAGCACCTGATCGACAGCCTTGACTGGCAGGACCAGAACGGCATCCGCTCCGTCATCCGCGATTTCGAGGAGGTGGACGGCCGCCTTCCCCGCGCGGCGGAAAAGATGGGCGCCGGCCCGCAGATCTTCATCGGCAAAAAAAGCCCGGTGACCTCAAGTGACGAGCTCTCCGTGGTTGGCGGCAACTATCAGATCGGCGACACGACATTTTCCATCTTTGCGATCGGTCCCAAGCGGATGGACTACAAAAAGGTCATACGAATATTCAAAAATCTATGAACGACGAAAAAGAAATTCAGCAGCCGGAGCCGAACGAGCTCGAGGCGAAGCTCGCGGAGGCCGAGAAGGCGCGCGACGAATACCTTGCCGGATGGCAGCGCACGAAGGCGGATTTCATCAATTACAAAAAAGAGGAGATGAAGCATTTGGAGGACGTGGCGCGGTACGGCAGCGAGGACCTGATCAAAGACCTGATCGGCGTGATGGACAACTTCGACCTCGGCCTGCGCACGATGGAGAAGAACGGGCCGGTGGAGCGCGGCATCTACCTGATCCGCTCGCAGATCGACGATATTTTAAAGAAGCGCGGGCTGGTGAAAGTGGAGATCAGGCCGGGCGACGAGTTCGACCCGATGATCGCGGAGGCGATGACGGAAGTGCCGTCCGAGCGCCCGCCGGGCACGATCGTGGAGGAAGTGGAGCCGGGCTATTGCCTTCACGAGAAAGTATTGCGGCCGGCGAGGGTAATACTAAGCAAGGGAAAGGAATAATAAAAAGAAACTAATCATTAAAAAATATTAAAACTATGGCAAAGATAATCGGAATCGACTTGGGAACTACGAATTCGGCGGTGGCGGTGATGGAAGGCGGCGAGCCGAAGATCCTGGAGAATGCGGAGGGCAACCGCACGACGCCGTCCATCGTTGCGATCTCCAAGGGCGGGGAGCGGCTCGTGGGCCTGCTCGCGAAGCGGCAGTCGGTGACGAATCCGAAGAACACGATCTTCTCCGTAAAGCGCCTGATTGGGCGCAAGTTTACGGATGAGGTGGTGCAGAAGGATAAGACATGGCTTCCGTATGAGATCAAGGCCTCCGCGAACGGCGGCGTTGACGTGAAGATGGGCGAGAAGTGGTATTCGCCGGAGGAAATTTCCTCTTTTATATTGTCAAAACTGAAGGCCGATGCGGAAGCGCGGCTCGGCGAAAAGGTGGAAGAGGCGGTGATCACGGTGCCGGCGTATTTTGATGACGCGGAGCGCCAGGCGACGAAGAACGCCGGCGAGATCGCGGGCCTCAAGGTACGGCGCATTTTGAACGAGCCGACGGCGGCCGCGCTCGCGTACGGCATGAACAAGCAGAAGAACGAGAAGATCGTCGTCTACGACTTCGGCGGCGGTACGTTCGACATTTCGGTGCTCGAGGTGGGCGATGACACGGTGGAGGTCAAGGCCACCGGCGGTGACACGCATCTTGGAGGCGATGACTTCGACAAGAAGATCCAGGAATTTTTGGTGGACGAGTATCGCAAACAGGAAGGCGTGGATATCTCAAAGGACCCGCTCGCACTCCAGCGGCTGAAGGAAGCGGCGGAGAAGGCAAAGCACGAGCTTTCGAGCGCCGCGGAGACGGAGATCAACCTTCCGTACATCACGTCCGGGCCGGAAGGGCCGAAGCACTTTGTGATGAAGCTCTCGCGCGCAAAGTTGGAGTCGCTTGTCGCGGAATACATCGATCGTTCGATCGCGCTCACCAAGGAAACGGT
This sequence comes from Minisyncoccota bacterium, assembly GCA_035509435.1. Lineage (GTDB taxonomy): Bacteria > Patescibacteriota > Minisyncoccia > UBA6257 > 2-01-FULL-56-20 > JAKAGE01. The sequence continues at coordinate 226,759 of DATJLR010000002.1, forward strand.
GACGGCCGCCGCGCCGAAGGGCGCCGGCTTCCAGCTCTCCGAGATCAACGAGGTGATCATGGTCGGCGGACAGACGCGCATGCCGGCGATGGTGGACGCGGTAAAGAAGCTGTTCGGCAAGGATCCGCATCAGGGCATCAATCCGGACGAGGTCGTCGCGATCGGCGCGGCGGTGCAGGCCGGAATTCTCCAGGGCGACGTGAAGGACATTTTGCTTTTGGACGTGACGCCGCTCACGCTCTCGATCGAGACGTTCGGCTCCGTCGCGACGCCGATGATCCCGAAGAACACGACGGTGCCGACGGCGAAGACGCAGGTGTTCTCGACCGCCGCCGACAACCAGACGTCGGTGGAGGTGCACGTGACGCAGGGCGAGCGCCCGATGGCGGCGGACAACAAGACGCTTGCGCGGTTCATCTTGGACGGCATCCCGCCCGCGCCGCGCGGCGTGCCACAGGTGGAGGTCACCTTCGACATCGACGCGAACGGTATCCTGAACGTGTCAGCGAAGGACAAAGCGTCGGGCAAGACGCAATCGGTCAAGATCGAGGCGTCCACGTCGCTTTCAAAAGACGACATCGAGCGTATGAAGAAAGATGCCGCGGAGCACGCGGCGGAAGATGAAAAGAAGAAGGCGCTCATCGAGGTGCGCAACCAGGCGGAGTCGCTTGTCTACACGACGGAGAAGGCGGTCAAGGACGCGGGCGACAAATTGCCCGCGGATGTGAAAGTTGGCGTGGAAGAGAAGCTTGCGGCGCTTAAGACCGCAAAGGAGGGCGAGGACGAGGCCGCCATCAAGGCGGCTATAGAGGCGCTTTCCACAGAGATACAAAAGATCGGCCAAGCGGCGTATAATGATCAGAATGGACCTAAGGGAAGTGATAGCGGGAGCACCGAGGGACCCGCAAGCGCAGAACCTGATCAATCCGTCTAAGATCGACGCGCTCGGTCATCCGCCAGGACGATGGCGCGCGTTTGGCCTTGACGCCGCCGTGGTGATCCTGGCGGGGCTCTTCGGATATCTGTATTACCGCTATCTGAGCGGGGGGATATCGGTATGGTTCGTGTTCGCCGCGCTCCTTCTTTTCGGCGCGGCATCCGCAATGGAAGTGTTCCTGGCAAAGAGCAACTGGCGGAGTTTCGCCGTGATATTTCTCGAGACCGCCGCATCGCTCGCGGCCTTCTGGCGCGACAACCTGCAGATCCTGGGCATCACGGGACTCATCATGCTCATAATGCTCATGTGGGGGCATTTTTCCGCCCGATCGCACGTGATGAACAGTTTGGAGATCCCGTTCTTCGGCGCGAGCGGGAACGTGCTCGGCAAGTTCACCACGGCGGTGCTGTTCTTCATGATCCTCACCTATGTGCCGCAGCTCGGCGGCAACGCGCTCGTCGTTTCTTCGCAAAGCTTCCGGACGTTCTTCGACTGGACCTCGGGGCTCGTGAACAGTTTCTATCCGGAGCTCGCGCTGAACGGCTCGTTCGGGGATTTCGCGCAAAGCGTTTCCAAGATGGAGCTTGCGGACAATCCGAGCTTCCAAAGCCTGAGCGCGGCGCAGCAGAACGCCGCCCTCCAGCAGGAATCGGCGCAGTTCTCGCAGAGCTTCCTTCAGGGCTCGGCGCAGCCGGTCGCGTCGTCCACGCCGACGAGCGACGCGTTCTATAACGTGCTCGACGGCGTGCTCTCCGCATGGAAGAGCCAATCGTCGGGATGGTTCGATGTCGGCTGGGTGACCGTGCTCTTCATCGGCCTTCGCACGATCGGCATCCTGTTCGTGTGGCTCGCGCAGTTCGTTTCGCTCATCGTGTACGAGCTCCTGCTCGCGCTCGGATTCATGAAGATCACGCAGGAACCGCATTCCCGCGAGCTGATAGGATACTGATCGCCCGCAAAAATGTATTAACTATCCATGAAAGACTATTATTTGATTTTAGGGATACAAAAGACCGCGTCCGAGGACGAGATCAAAAAGGCGTACCGCAAGCTTGCGCACCAATACCATCCGGACAAGGCCGGAGGCAACGAGGCGAAGTTCAAAGAGATCAACGAGGCCTATCAGGTGCTGTCCGACAAGAACAAGCGTGCGCAGTACGACCGTTTCGGCACCGCGGATCCGATGGGCGGCTTCGGCGGCGCGCAATGGGGCGGATTCCCAGAAGGTTTCGACCCGTCGCAGTTCGGCGACATGGGCGACTTCGGGGACATCTTCGAGACGTTCTTTGAGGGCATGGGCGTCCGCCCGCGCCGCAAGACGTACGAGAAGGGCTCGGACCTTGAGATGCAGGAGCAGGTGACGCTCGAAGAGGCGTTCAAGGGAATCATGAAGACCGTGCGGCTGAAGACGCTCGTCAAATGCGCGAAGTGCGACGGCAAAGGCGCGGAGCCGGGCAGCGGTTTTGAAAAGTGTTCCACCTGTGACGGCCAGGGTCAGATCCGCGAACAGCGCCGGACGTTCTTTGGCAGCTTCTCGCAGGTCAAAACGTGCGCCAAATGCCACGGCACTGGCGAGGTTCCCCAAAAGCCGTGCAGCGTGTGCAAGGGCGCGGGCCGCGTGGAGTCCACGCGCGAGGTGCAGATCAACATCGTGGCAGGCATCGAGGACAACCAGCTGATCAAGGTGCAGGGGATGGGCGAGGCCGGCGAGCGCGGCACCGCGAGCGGCGACCTCTACGTGCGCGTGCGCGTGAAGCCGCACGCGATCTTCGCCCGGCACGGCGCCGACCTTGTCGTCACGCAGGAGCTCAAGCTGATCGACGTCCTCCTTGGCAAGACGATCGCGGTGCCCGTTATCTCGGGGGGCACGATGACGGTTGAGATCCCCGCAGGATTCAACCTTAAGGAAAATTTAAAGATCGCCGGACAGGGGATGCCGCATATCGGTTCGCGCTCGCGCGGCGACCTCCTCGTGAACTTCGTGATCAAGGCGCCGAAGAAGCCGAATTCGAAGGTGAAGGAATTGCTCGAAAAGCTTGAAAAAGAGCAGTAAACCCTGCATTTTCCGTTTAATCAATTTTTAATGTGCATCTGCTATGATCGGGTGCATGAAAACGAAAAATGTGGAAGCGATGCCCTCCTGGGCCGGAGCGCTGATAGAGCATTTTGACGCCAAGTTCAACTTGCTCATTGACGGCTATGCCGCGCTGGATAAAAAGATCGATGATAAGGTCGACGGGCTTCGCGCGGAAATGAACGAGCGATTCGCGGCGGTCGATCAGCGCTTTGGCGCTATCGAACAACGGCTTGATGCCATCGAGGCACGGCTTGATTCGATCGAGTCGCGGTTTGAACAATATGATGCCCAATTCGAGGTCGTTTTTGAGGAGCTGCGCAAGCAGTAGGGTATAATGGACGAATGGAACAGGGGATCTTCATTTCCACCAATCGCGCGCGGGTGAAACCTGCCGAGGCGGCGGCGCTCTACGTGGAGCTTGGGTGGGGGACGCCGCGCGAGTATTCCGTGGCGCGCATGCGCCGCTCGCTCGCGCATTGTGACATCGTCGTCTCCGCGCGCAACGCCGCGGGCGAGCTCGTCGGCCTCGGCCGCGCGTTGAGCGACTTTGCGATCGACACGAAGATCCTCGACCTTGTGATCGCGCCCGAATACCAGCGCCAGGGCCTCGGCCAGGCGATGATGAAGCGCATCGCCGCCGCCGCGCGCGGCACGTCCATCTACTTCGAGACCGAGCACAAGCACTTCGCCTTCGCGAAGAAGTGCGGCTACGAAAAACGGAAAGGGCTCACCGTGTTTCGTAAAAAAAGTTGAATTTATCGCGATTTTTCATTATAGTAACGATGACGCATCGGCGTCAGCCGCCCCCATAGCTCAGTCGGTAGAGCAGCTCCCTTTTAAGGAGAGGGTCCCAGGTTCGAATCCTGGTGGGGGCACGCCGCGCGGAAAGGTATCCATTCATATTTTCACCTCGCTGCCGGCGGCAATGAGAGTGTCCCAGGTTCGGGAATCGGCAGCGAGGCAGTAATGAGAATAAATTCTCATTACTGCCGAGCGAACCGATTCAGCAAATTCTTATTTGCAATCCTGGTGGGGGCACAAAAAAGAGGGGATGGATTCCACCGCCCTCTTTTGCCGATCTTGCCAGAAATGCTACCCGGCTTTTTGCAGGTGCTCGTTGAAGGCGTCGATGGTGAACTTCATCGTGCCCGCGAGCTCGGAACGGTCCATGGAATCATGAGATTCCTGCTGGATCACGATGAGTTGCTTTAGGTTGTTCACGGCTTCTTCTTCGTCGGCTCCGACGCCGTCGACCGCCATGCAAAGCTCGGGCGCGCTTGCCCAGATCTTGCCGTCGCCTTCCGAAAGGACAACCCTGATCGGAGCTGAAATTTTATACGGGCTGTCGTTTCCGAGATCGTTGATGTGTCTTACGCCGACAATTCGATCCATCGCCATCTCCTTTTCCTACGACTGATTTAAGGATACCTTGGATTCGGCTTTGGTCAAGGATAAAAGGATAATATGAGAAGATGTAGGAGAATAAAAATACGCGCAGGGGAGAAGGATCATTGGCCGCCCTCTCCTTCTGCGCGTACGTGGATCAACCGCTACTGGGCCGCTGGCAGGATCTGCCACGCCTCCTGCTCGTGAGGCGATCCGAAGTTCTTGTGGCGGACCAGGGTGCCATCGGGATAAATATCATAGTCGATGGCATCTCCTTGATAGGCGCCCGAGACGACGAGCCAGTTGAGGCACGCTCCTCCATCGGGCGTGGTCCGGAACGTGATCTTGATCGTCGCCCTGGCGTCGAAATCCCGGTGGAATTCCGCGACGTTCGACATGGCGCGGGTGTTGGCCACCGTAATGGCGTGCTGTACAAGCCCGAGACGAAGCGCCTCGGTCGCTTTTTTATTTGCCTGGACACTGTTCCAGAGCGCGATACCGCTCACTGCCAAAGTGGCGGCAAAGAAAAGTGCTATCAATGTGCGCATGCATACCTCGCGCGGAGATTATAATATATGGATTTATATGAGTCAACGTTATAGGCATTTTTATTATCTTTGCTATACTTACCCCATGCCGAACCGCGACTTAGAATTTCTTTTTGAGATAGGGACCCTGCGCAACGTTGAGCGCGGGTGGAAGCAGCACCTTGCCGTAAAGTGTGCGACCGATCCGGAGCACAGTTTTCGCGTTGCGTTCATCGCGCTCCTGCTTGCGCGCAAGGAAGGCGTCAAAAACGAGGAGAAGATCATCAAGATGGCGCTCGTGCATGACCTTGCGGAGACGCGCGTGTCGGATCACAGCTATATGCAAAAGGTGTACGTGACGTCCGACGAGGAGCGCGCCGCGCAGGACCTTTTTGCAGGCACCGCGCTCGATGACCTACGGAGCGAAATTTTGAACGAGTATGAGGCGCGCCAGACGATCGAATCAAAGATCGTAAAAGACGCCGATAACCTCGACGTGGACCTTGAGCTCAAAGAGCTGGAGGAGCACGGCTCGCAGCTGCCGCGCAAGTGGGCCGCAACGCGGCGCATCGTCCGCGACGAGAAGCTTTACACACAGGCGGCGAAGGACCTTTGGGACGAGCTACAGGCGGCCGATCCATCCAGCTGGCACCTTACAAGCAACAAGTGGTTCAAGATTCCCGGAGCGGGGAAGTAGCGCCACTCGCCGCCATTTGCCTCCGTGGTAAACTAAAAGAGCAATGGACCAACCGACCTGGCCGCCAGAATCATCGTCCGGACCGCAACCTGCGGTGCCGGTGCCGCAGCCGAATGCCACTGCTCCCATGCAGCCACAGGCAGGCGCGCCGGGCATGGGCGTCGCCGTGTCGTTCATCTGTCCGCGCTGCCATTTTCCGGTAAAGCCGGAATATTATTTTTGTCCCAATTGCGGCGTGAAGCTGACCGAACCGCCGATCGGCGTCGGCCTCTTGGACCAGCTCTTGCTCTATGCGTTCAGTATCATCCTGCCGTGGATCGCGTATCTCGCGATCACGAAATGGCAGGGGATCAAATATCTCCGCTCGGCGGATGCGCGCGCGAAGCAGATCGGACTCATCGCGCTCATCTTGCTCGTCGCGTCGAGCGTCGTGGCGTTCTGGCTGACGTACCAATGGATCGAAGGAACGGTCCAATCATCGGTGAACGCCGTCAACAGTAATTTAGGAGGGTTTTGACCGTGGGCCGCACGAGGTGGGTGATCGGCATTGACGAAGTGGGCCGCGGCGCATTGGCGGGGCCGGTGACGGTGGCCGCGGCGATGATCGCGCTCGGCGCGCGCGGCCGCGTCGCGCACGCGCCCTTCCGGACATTAAAAGATTCTAAAAAGCTGAGCGCGGCGCAGCGCGAGGCGTGGGCGCGTGAGCTGCGCGCGAATGAGGGCGTCCGCTTCGCGGTCGCGCGCGTGTATCCGCGCGGGATAGAGCGCCTGAACATCTCCGCGGCCGCGAACCGCGCCGCGCTCCGCGCCTTCACGCGATTGTCAAAAGACCATAAAATCCCGCCGGACACGGGCATATTCCTTGACGGCGGCCTCTTTCTCGGCAGCCGGGCATGGCAGGAAGGCGCCGTAGCGGCGCGTGAGATCGTGGCCGCGACCGTCGTGAAGGGCGACGAAACGGTGCCGGCGGTCGCCGCGGCGTCCATCATCGCAAAGGTCTCGCGCGACGCCTTCATGCGCCGCCTGGCGAAAAAACATCCCGCGTACGGCTTTGAGGTGCACAAGGGCTATGGCACCGCCGCCCATCGCCGCGCGATCAAAAAGAACGGCCCGTGCGACGCGCACCGGTTGACTTTTCTTGCAAAAAGGCCTACCATGAACAGATAATTAATTAACTTTTAACTCTATTTATGGGTGGCGTACCAACCAAGCATCATACTCGCAGCAAGACCGGCAACCGCCGCTCGCATCTTGCGATGAAGAAGCAGAAGCTCCTCGTCTGCAAGAATTGCGGCGCTCCGCGCAAGCCGCACCGGACCTGCCCGCAGTGCGGAAAAATGTAGTATCCTTATAGAATGAGTCAGTCGCTCTTTGCAGAAATCGCACCTTCCTAAATCCCATGGCCACACGACACCTCATACGAACCGTCGTCCTCCAATCGCTTTACGAGTGGGATTTTTATGGGCAAAAGAAGGACATCACCGAGATCCTGGAGCGCAACATGAACGAGTTCGCGCCGGGCGTGGACGAGCCGGAGTTCGGCTGGAAGATATTGCAGGGCGTCGCCATGCATCTTAAAGATATCGATGCGGTGATCCGCCGCGCCGCGCCGGAGTGGCCGCTCGAAAAGATCGCGGTGATCGATCGCAACATTTTGCGCATCGGCCTCTACGAGCTGCTCTACGCGGACCCGAACGAAGTGCCGCCCAAGGTGGCGATCAACGAGGCGATCGAGCTCGCCAAGAATTACGGCGGCCCGAACGCCGCGCGGTTCGTGAACGGCGTGTTGGGGACGGTGTACCGGGAGAAGGTTCCTGCGGCAAGCGGCGGACCACAATAGCGGGAGTATTTATCATGTCTTTATCATCCGACGAACTTGAAAAGAATATCGGGATCACGTTCAACAACAAGGACCTTTTGACGGAAGCGCTCACGCACCGCTCGTATCTCAACGAATACCCGCGATGGCCGCTCCCGCATAACGAACGGCTGGAATATCTGGGCGACGCCGTCCTGGAGCTTTTTGTTTCCGAGGAACTGTTCCGCCGTTTTCCGCGCGAGCAGGAAGGCCAGCTTACGGTGTTCCGCGCGGCGCTCGTCAACTATCAGATATTGGCGAAGGTGGCCGAGCGGATCGACCTCCAGAAATTCATTCTGATGTCGCGCGGCGAAAAGAAAGACACCGGCCGCGCGCGCGAGGTCATCCTCGCGAACGCGATGGAGGCGCTCGCCGGCGCGATCTATCTTGACCAGGGATTCGAGGCGATGCGCCCCTTTGTGGAAAAATTCGTGATGAGCAACCTGGACGAAGTGCTCAAGAACAAGACATACAAAGACGCCAAGAGCGAGCTCCAGGAGATGATCCAGGAAAAGATGAAGCTCACTCCCACGTATCGCACGCAGGACGAGACCGGCCCCGCGCACAAGCGCATTTTTACGATGGGCGTCTATTTTGGCGACAAGCTGATCGCGGAAGGGAGCGGCCCGTCCAAGCAGGAAGCGGAGCTCGAGGCCGCAAAGAACGCGCTCAAGAAAAACCATAAATAGCCGTGCGAATTTTATCATGTCAGAATCACACTTTCTCAAGCGGCTCGAACTGAACGGATTCAAATCATTCGCGGGGAAGACCGTGCTGGAGTTTCCGGCGGGGATCGTGGCGGTCGTGGGGCCGAACGGCTCCGGGAAGTCGAATATCGTGGACGCACTGCGGTGGCTTTTGGGTGAGCGTGACGCGAAGAATCTGCGCGGCGCGCGCGTGGAAGACCTGATCTTCGCGGGGACGCAGAAGCGCGCCCGCGTCGGCATGGCGCAGGCCAGCTTATTTTTTGAGAACAAGAACAAGTTCTTTCCGGTGGATTTCGAGGAGGTGGTCGTGTCGCGCCAGATCGACCGTTCCGGCAATAGTAAATATTATCTTAACAAGTCGGAGATATTGCTGCGGGACCTGATCGACTTTTTCGCAAAGGCGCGGCTCGGCTCGCGCGGGCTCATCATCATCGGACAGGGCGACAGCGACCTTTTCATCCGTTCCACGCCGCTCGAGCGCCGCGAAATGATAGAAGAGATCCTCGGCTTGCGTGAATATCAGATCAAGAAAGCCGATGCGGAGCGAAGGTTAAAAAATTCTAAAATAAATCTTGACAAAGTAACGGCGCTCATCGAAGAGATCGAGCCGCATTTGCGCTCGCTCAAGCGCCAGACCGGACGCTGGGAGCGCCGCGGGGCGTTGGAAGAAGAATTGCGCTCGCTCGAGAATGCGTTCTTTGGCTCGCAGCTGCACGACCTGCGGGTGAAGGGCTCGCAGGTGGAGGAGCGCGTTGCGGCGCACGCAAAGCAATATGAGGTTTTGGAAAAAGAGAAGAGCGCCGCGGAAACGCGCCAGACGGCCATCGAGGAGAGCCAGCCGGAGGAGCGCAAGCGCCTGGCGAAGATAAAAGAGGAAGTGACCGCGCTCATGGACGCCCGGAGCAAGCTGCAAAAAAGCGTGGGGCGCATCGAGGCGGAGATCGAGATGGCAAAGCGATCCGGCGCCGCGGCATCCGCGCGGGGCGGCGGCGATGACCGCTCGTCAGAGCGCTTCATCGATGTTCTGGAAAAGATCAAAGCCGAATTGGAATCGGTGTTGAACGAAGAGCCGCTCGCGGTGCTCTCTACTATCGAGACGGTGTTGGAAGAGATCACGTTTGCGCTCGAAGAAAAAGACGAGCCGCGCACTGCCGGCAATAAAACCGCGGCCAAGGAAAGCGAGGGCGCAGTGCCGGAGCCGTTGCGTCGCGAGTTCGAGCAGGCGGCGAAGGAGCTCGCCGAGATGGAAAAGAGCATCGCCGCGCTCCGCGCGCGCGAGAAAGAGCTGGAATCCAGCCAGGAAGATTTTTACGCTACATTCAAGGGAGCTGTCGCCGACGTTCAGCAGGCGCAGGGAAAGCTCGACGCGTGGGAAAAGATCAATCGCGAGCTCCAGCTCGAAAAAGAGCGCATCGACCTGCGCCGCGAGGACGTTTTGCACCAGATCGACCAGGCCGGCCGCAAAGCGGAGGAATTCCGCACGGATGGCAATGAAGGCATGTCGCTCGAGGATGCGGTCAAGGCAACCGCCGCCGCGGGTTTTTCCGGCAGCTTGTCCGACATGGAGCACCGCATCTTCCGCCTGCGCGGCGACCTTGCGAGCATCGGTGAAGTGGACCACGCGCTCATGAAGGAGGCCGAGGACACCGCCAAGCGCCACGAGTTCCTCCTCAAAGAATCGGAGGACCTCAATAAGGCCGTCGCGGACCTGACCGCGCTCATGCACGAGCTGAACGAGAAGATCAAGAGCGAATTCGACAAGTCGCTTTCAAAGATCAACGACGAGTTCGCAAAGTTCTTCGCGCTCATGTTCGACGGGGGATCGGCAAAGCTGAAAGTGCTGAAGCCCAAAGCCGAGCGCACGGCCGAAGACGATGAGGATGATGGCGCCGGCGCGCGCGAAAGCGCTGACGTCAAAGACACGGGCGAGCAGACGGAGGACGAGATCTATCAGGAAAAGAACGGCGGCGTGGAGATCGAGATTAAGCTGCCGCGCAAGAAGACGACGTCGCTCGACATGCTTTCCGGCGGCGAGCGGTCGCTCGTGGGCATCGCCGCGCTCTTTGCGATGGTGTCGGTGAGCCCGCCGCCGTTCCTCGTGCTCGACGAGATCGACGCGCCGCTCGATGAGCGCAACGCGCGCCGCTTCGGCACGATGCTCAAGGACTTCTCCAAGCGAACGCAGTTCATCGTCGTCACGCACAACCGCGCCACGATGGAGGCCGCCAACATCCTTTATGGCGTCACGTTGGCCGAAGACGGCAGCTCAAAGGTGGTGTCGCTCAAGCTGGAGCCGGAGGGGGCTTAAGGTTGTAGTAACGGAAATGGACCAAGAAGAAGTGGATTGATTTAGGCGAAATGTAAGGTATTTTTTGGATGTCTAACTCCCGCCTCAGCAATGCGAATGCCATTGTTATTTTGCTAAAGTCAAAGCTTTCAGTCTATCGAGATAAATCGTAGCTCTTTCTTGTTGCCGTTCATCCGCGATCTTTGAGATTGCAGCTTCAAGTTTTTCTTCGTCAAATCCACGAGGATTTTTCGTCTGCCAGTCAGCGTCTTCGAGGTGGACATCATCAAGGTAGATGAGTGCGTCGCCATTTTCGCTGTATGTGAAGTTGCACGTCGTCGTGTCTATCTCAACGCCCAGCTCTTCCAATGATCCGATCAGCTGTTTATATTTCGGATCTTCATAGATCTTATCCGATGCGTCACTTGCCTTTAGATAGGCTTCTTTCGGAATCTCGCCTAACTTTGCTTCGAGTTCTCCGGCGTGTTGGATTGATTGGTGTAGGGGATCAAGAATTACTCTTTCGCGGCGGGTGGCCTGAGGATTTGATGTCGCAAGATCTACGTCTGGTATATTTTGAGGGAAAAGAATGTGGAGTATCTTCTTCAGATAGAACCTCGCTTTTATCTTCCTTTCGCGATCTTCGGTATCTTCTTTTCCTTCTTTGCGTATAGCAATGACTCGATTTGGATTATTAGAATCCTCATGGACGTCATTATCAGACCCTCCTCCAATTCGTTCTCCTGCGCCAAACTTTTTCATTAGAGTTGATTTTGTGGACCCGGGGAGAATCGAACTCCCGCCTCAGCAATGCGAATGCCGCGTTATACCACTTAACTACGGGCCCGTCCCATCGCACATAACTATAAAGAAAATGGTAATAATTTCAAGCCCGATACGTTATACTATATATCACTATGATCACCATCAAGGGCGTCATCTTCGACATCGGCGGCGTGCTTCTCGACTCGGAGAAGTCGTTTGACGGCATATTCGAGGAATTCGCCCGCGCGCTCGGCGTGGATCCGGAGAAGATGGTGGCGCTCCACAAGCGTTATCTGGACCGGATGCTTTCCGGCAAAATGTCCGCAAAGCAATTTTTCAGCGCCATCAAGAAGGAGTTTCACTTAAAGCGTCGCGATATGGAAAAGGTCTGGCTCGCGATCGCGCTCAAGCATATCAAACTGAACAAGAAGCTGCTCGCGGTGACGGACAAGATGCGCGCGCACTACCGGCTCGCGCTGCTTTCGAACGTGAGCGAGCCGCGCTCGCTCGTGGACCGCGAGTTCGATCTCTACAGCCACTTCGATCAGGTGTTCCTTTCGTACAAATTGCACATGCAGAAGCCGTCCAAGCGCACGTTCCGGCACGCGCTCAAAAAAATGCGCCTCAAGACGAACGAAGCGCTCTTTATAGACGACAAGGAGATCAACCTGAACGCCGCCCGCGCGCTTGGCATCCAGTCCATCCAGTTCAACAACAATGCACAGCTCCTCACGGAACTCGCGCGCCTCGGTTTGGTATAATTATAGTAAAGGGAAAAGGTCGAAATAGGGGATAGAAACACGCTATTTTATTTCATCATTACTATGGTTGTACAAAGTTGGACGGATGTGGTGGTAGGGTCCCTCCAGAACCTCTGGTGGGGAGTTGTCAATTATCTGCCGAACCTGATCGGCGCGCTCGTCGTGCTGGTGATCGGGCTCATCGTCGCGGCAGGACTCGCGGCCCTCGTTGAGAAGATCCTTGAAGGGATCCGACTCGACAAGTTCCTTGAACGGATCGGGCTGAAGCCGATATTCGAGCGCGCTGGCATGCGGATCCGCGCGGCATACTTCTTCGGCAAGCTGGTCTACTGGTTCATCATCGTCGCGTTCCTCGTGGCGATCACGGACAGCCTGCAGCTCTACGCGCTCTCGGCGTTCCTCTCGTCGGTGCTGAACTATCTGCCGAACGTGATCGCGGCGGTGCTCATCATGCTCGCGGCGCTCATCCTCGCGCACTTCCTGCGCAAGCTCGTGACGGCGTCGGTGATGGGCGCGAAGCTCCATTCGGGGCCGTTCCTCGGAACGGTGACGTACTGGGCGATCGCGGTCTTCGGGTTCCTGACGGCGCTCACGCAGCTCAATATCGCGGCGCAGATCATCCAGACGATCATCACCGGATTCATCGCGATGCTCGCCCTCGCCGGCGGCCTGGCCTTCGGCCTCGGCGGCAAGGACTACGCGAATCATCTCTTGAACCGGCTGAAGGACCGGACGGAGAACCGGTACTAGAAATAAAAGACCCCTCCTTTTGCGATTGGAATGTCCGCACATAGATCGCAAAAGGAGGGGTCTTTTATTTCTTGACCTTTTTTCCTTGTTTGATATAATGGAACCCATGTTGGCAATCAAGCTACAACGCATCGGAAAGAAGCACCAGCCGAGCTATCGGGTGGTCGTTGCCGAGAAGCGCTCAAAGATGCTCGCCCCGCCGGTGGAGGACCTGGGCTCGTACGACCCGCGCACCAAGGCGACGACCGTCAAGAACGAGCGTGTTTTGCATTGGATCAAGATGGGCGCCCAGCCGACCGTCACCGCGCACAATCTTTTGGTAAAGGAAGGCGCGATCACCGGCGCAAAGCTAGCGGTCAAGATGCCGAAGGCGGTTTCCAAGGCGGAACAGCCGGCGGTAGAGGAAGCAAAAGCTGAGGCGTCCGCGGAAGCGGCGTCGCCTGCGGAGGAAGCTCCGGCAGCGGAGGCATCGACAGATGCGGAAGCGGGCGCGTAGCATTTTTCCGTCAGCTTGACAGATAATTTAATATACGGTATACTTTCCCCATAATTCGGAATTGAAACGTAACGAAAGGTCGCGAACGAACAGAACACAATGTCGAATTCATCTTCAGCGGACCAGGAGTTTCTCGAGTATCTGGTGAAGTCGCTCGTCGACCATCCGGATGATGTGCGCGTCGATCGCAAGGTCGACGAGATGGGCGTCCTGCTCACGCTCCACGTGAACGCGCAGGACATGGGCCAGGTCGTCGGCCGCCAGGGTGCGACCGCGAAGGCCATCCGCTCGCTTTTGCGGATCGTCGGCGTCAAGAACAACGCCCGCGTGAACCTCAAGATCGAAGAGCCGGAAGGCGGCACCCGCGCCCCTCGCGCGGAACAGCCCCAGACGGAAGGAGCGAGCGAGTAATCATTCTTCTGTTTTTGCAAAAATGCCCGCACTCCGGGCATTTTTGTTTAACATAGACTTAATGCAGTATTCGGTATGCTGTTCTCATGATCATTGACCGGGTTCTTGCATTATTTGATTGGTGCAAGGCGCAGCTATTTTTATGGAATAAAAACTCCCAGGCATCTTTTAAGGAGGGCGAAATTTGGTGGTGCAGCGTCGGATTAAAAATATGTCCCCGCCATGGGGCGGGGATCATCGGGACTTCCCAAAAATACTTCATTATTATACTTCCGGGATAATTTCAGTCAAATTTCTTTTAATGATTTTTTAATCTTCTATGAGGGGAGTTGCAAACTTCAATGTTTTTGCTACAATATATCCGATATGGCACTCGCATATACCGATTTGACCAAAGGCGTTCTCTTCATCATGGACGGCGCGCCGTACGAGGTCGTGGAGACCCATTTTTTGCGCATGCAGCAGCGCAAGGCCGTCGTGCAGACCAAGATCCGCAACCTCATCACCGGCAAACTTTTGGACCGCAACTTCCAGGCGAGCGACAACTTTGAAGAGGCGGAAGTGGAGCGCAAGTACGCGATGTTCATCTACGAAAGCAAGGGCCAGTACTGGTTCCACGAGGAGGGCAATCCCAAGAACCGGTTCGCGCTCGATGCCGATGTCGTCGGCGGCCAGGGCCGTTTCCTCAAGCCGAACACGAAGGTGACGACGATGGTCTTTGAGGGCAAGGTGATCCAGGTGGAGATCCCGGTCAAGATGGAGTTCAAAGTGACCGAGGCGCCGCCGTCCATCAAGGGCAACACCGCGCAGGGCGGCACCAAGACGGTGACGATCGAAGGCGGCGCGAAGATCAACGCCCCGCTCTTCATCAACGAAGGCGACATGATCCGCGTGAACACGCAGACGGGGGATTACGTGGAGCGAGTGTGATGCGTAATAGAAATACGCGACCCCAATTTCTAAGGGTCGTGTTCAGTGGAACTTGTCCAGATGTAATAATGCTTTCAGTGTGTTTCGAACGTCTGTTTGTCTGACTCTTCCAACATTCCCATTGAAAGGGTGAAGAGCAAAAAGCCGATCGCTACCGTGACGTGAGAGTGGGAATCGATACCAGATATCAGCATAATTCCTCCGGCGAAACTAAAAATCTCCCACACGCTTTCCATCTGATGCCTCCTGCGTATAGAGTATAATAATAAATATATATGTCAAGAATTGGTCATAAAGTTTTTGTCGGGATGTCGGGCGGGGTGGACAGCTCCGTCGCGGCGCATTTACTTAAAGAACAGGGTTACAACGTCGTGGGCGTGTTCATGAAGTGCTACAACATCGACGGCTGTGCCGAAGCGGACGCCGAGGACGCGCGGCGCGTGGCGGAGCACATCGGTATCCCGTTCTACGTTTGGAATTTCGAGCAAGAGTATAAGGATCGCGTGGTGCAGTATATGATAGAGGGCTATCGCGCCGGGATCACGCCGAATCCGGACGTGATGTGCAACCGCGAGATCAAGTTCGGATTGTTTTTGGAAAAGGCGCTCGCGAGCGGCGCGGATTTTGTGGCGACGGGGCACTATGTGCGGCTGAAGGCAGTCAAGGCGGAAGTTCCGGAAGCCAAGTCGCAGGCTTCGCAGAAATCACAGAATGTGATCTATAAATTATACGAGGCCAGCGACCCGAACAAAGATCAGTCATACTTTTTATGGACGCTCGGCCAGCATCAGCTTGCGCATTGCCTCTTCCCGATCGGCGGCTATAAGAAGCCGGAGGTGCGTGAGATCGCGCGTCGCGCCGGCCTGCCGACCGCGGAAAAGAAGGATTCGCAGGGGATCTGCTTCCTCGGCAAATTCTCACTGGATGATTTCCTTAAGCAATATATTCCCGAGCGGCGCGGCGCGCTCATGACGACCGCGGGCGAGAAGATCGGCGAGCATTCCGGCGCGGAATTCTATACGATCGGCCAGCGGCATATCGATGCGGACTTTGCGTTCCCGAAAACGGGGCCGACGGGCGGCGCCGGCGCGGCGCGCAAGCCGTTGTATGTGGCGTCAAAGGACTCAACGACGAACACGGTGGTGCTTGCCGAGGGAAGCGACGATCCGGCGCTGTACCGCGAAGATGTCGCGCTCGCGCAAATGAATTTTATTTCCGCCACAGCACCGAGAGCCGGCGAGCGGCTGAGCGTCCGCTCCCGCGTGCGCTATCGCCAACCGCTTTCGGAAGCGGCGCTTTCGCGCCTCGGGGATGGAAATTGCCGGTTGGAGTTCGCCGTGCCTCAAAAATTCGTGGCACAGGGCCAATCGGCGGTGTTCTACGGAGCGGATGGCGAGATGCTCGGCGGCGGCGTGATCATGTAATTCAGCACATTAAATTTTCATTAAAAACTCTTTGACTTGGTGTTGTGGCATGTCCATAATGTATCAACAAAGGTCGTTTTTAAATAAATTTAATGAAGTTATGCCCATGAGAAAATGCGATCTGTGCGGAAAGGAGGTTGCCTGGAATCATTACATAAAGATAGAGTGGCCGGGGATGCTTTCGCATTACCGGTTTTGCGATGAGTGCGGCGCCCCGCTTGTGGCATTTTTAGAGAGGAATCAGCTAGCAAACGAAGGGAAAAAGTTAATACATTTTTAATCCGCGGTGAGTATGATGGTTCCATGGAACCATCAGAAAAAGAGAAATTGCTTGAAGAGGTGCGGCTTATCGTCCGTGAGGAAGTGTCGCCTGCGCTCAATATAATCATGACGTATCTTGATACGCAGTTCGATATTGTCGAAGAGCGCTCTGACCGCCTGTTCGAAGGGGTTGCCGAAGCACTCACGAAGATCGTGGAGCTGCTTGAGCGGTGATTTTGGCAATTGATTGCCCCGGCTTTCGGTGCTAAAATCACCCTATATGCGCCAATCCGAGCTATTCACGAAGACCGAGCGGAACGCCCCGAAGGACGAGACGACGGTAAATGCCCAGCTTTTGGCGCGGGCGGGGTTCGTCTCCAAGCTAATGGCGGGAGTATACAGCTATCTGCCGCTCGGTCTGCGGGTTCTGAGGAATATTGAGGAAATCGTGCGCGAAGAGATGAACGCCGTCGGCGGCCAGGAAATTTCCATGCCGATCATCCATCCGAAAAGCATCTGGGCGACGACGGGCGGCTGGGATAAGATCGACGTGCTTTTTAAAGTAAAGAGCCGCACCGAAAAAGATTATGCGCTCGGCCAGAGCGAGGAAGAGGTGGTAACGCCGCTCGTCATGAAGTACGTGAACACGTACAAAGACCTTCCGAAGGCAGTGTACCAGATCAACTGGAAGTTCCGCGACGAGCTGCGCTCCAAATCCGGCCTGCTCCGCGGCGTGGAGTTCCTGATGAAGGACATGTACAGCTTTCATGCCACGCAGGAGGACTTTGACCGTTTTTACGCGGAGATGAAGAAGGCGTATCTGCGCGTGTATGGCCGGATGGGGCTTGTGGCGAAGGTCACGGAGGCTTCGGGCGGTGCGTTCACGGAAAAAGCGTCGTACGAATTCATGGTACTGACCGACGCTGGCGAGGATGATATTTTATATTGCGATGCATGTGATTTTTGCGTGAACGTGGAGATCGCAAAAGAAAAAGAGGGGGAGAAATGTCCGCGGTGCGGAAAAGGGAAGCTGGCAAAAGCGCGCGCGTCGGAGGTGGGAAACGTTTTTGATCTTGGGCAAAAGTTCGCAAAGGATTTCGATGTGACGTACGCCGACAAAGAGGGCAAGCGGCAGTACCCGATCATGGGTTGTTTTGGCATCGGCATCTCCCGCGCGATGGGCGTGATCGTGGAAAAATTCCATGATGACGCGGGTATCATCTGGCCGGACAGCGCGGCGCCGTTCCGGGCCCACGTGATTGCGCTCGGCGGCGCGGATGGCGAGGCGCTCTATGAATCTTTACAAAAAGCGGGCGTCCAAGTACTCTATGACGATAGGGAAGTTTCCGTGGGTGAAAAGTTCGCGGAGGCCGATCTTATCGGCATTCCGTGGCGCATCGTGCTCAGCCCCAAGCTGGGCGACAAGGTGGAGATCAAGCGCCGGAGCGAAAAAGAGCCCCGCGTGGTGGACCCGAAAGAAGCGATCGAACTCATTAAAAAATAATTAACACAAGTATCTAGGTCTACTAGAACCCAATTACCAGGCATATGGCTCTCTTCGACAACGTTTTTAAGGATATCGGCATCGATCTTGGCACGGCGAACTCGCTCATCTATTTAAAGAACAAGGGCATCGTGGTGAACGAACCGTCCGTCGCCGCGATCAATACAAAGACCAATCACGTGTTGGCGGTTGGCGATGAGGCGAAGAAGATGCTCGGCCGCGTGCCGCCGCACATCAACGTCGTGCGTCCGCTCGTGAACGGCGTGATCTCCGACTTTGAAATGACGGAAGAGATGTTGCGCCATCTGCTCAGCCGCCCGAAGGCGAGCCCGATCATGTCGTATCGCCGCGCGATCCTCGCGATCCCGAACAACCTTACCGAAGTTGAGCGCAAGTCCGTGGAGGACGCCGCGCTGAACGCCGGCTGCTCAAAAGTGTATCTCGTGGAATCGCCGACGGCGGCCGCGCTCGGCGCCGGTCTGCCGATCATGTCGCCGTCGGCGAGCATGATCATCGACATCGGCGGCGGCACCACGGACATCGCCGTGATCTCGCTCGGCGGCACCGTTGTTTCCCGCACGCTCAAGGTGGCGGGGGACAGGTTCAACGAGGACATCATCCGCTACGTGCGCGACGAGTTCCATCTGGCGATCGGCGAGCCGACGGCGGAATTCGCCAAGATCGCGGTCGGTTCCGCGATCCCGCTCGACGAACGCATGGAGGTGCCGATCCGCGGCCGCGATTATTCGAGCGGGCTTCCGCGCGAGATCGGCATGAAGAACAATCATGTGCGCATGGCGCTCGCAAAGTCGCTGCGCCAGATCATCGATTCGGTGCACGAAGTGATAGAGGAAACTCCGCCGGAGCTCGCGGGCGACGTCCTGCGCCAGGGCATCGTGATGTGCGGCGGCGGCGCGCTCCTGCGCGGCTTCGACGAGCTGCTTGAAAAAGAGACGGGCGTGACCGTGACGGTGGCGGACGATCCGCTGACGTGCGTGGTGCGCGGCCTCGGGCAGATGGTGGACGACTTTGACGCGCATCGCGAGCTGCTCGACAATCCGCTGAAGCCGCTCTCTATAAATCTGTGATCAGCAAACGGTAATGGGTCGGCAACGCACATCAAACAATCGCTGGATCTCGGGCGCGCTCATCGTCATCCTCGCCGCCCTTATTTTTTTTGCACCCTCGTACGGTTGGACGTTGCGTTCATGGTTGAGCCCCATAATGGGCGGAACCGCCGCCTCTGGCGCCGCCCCGTCGCAGGCCGACAGCCAGACGCTTGCCGCGCAAAATGACGCGCTAGAGGCCCAGCTCGCGCAACTGCAGGTCGTGGCGGCAGAGCTGCCGACATCATCGCCGGACGAGATCCGCGCGATGGTCTACTCGCGGTATCCGATGAATTTCCGGAACGAGCTTTTGGCGAACGCCGGCGCGGACCAGGGCGTCGCGTCAGGCAGCGCGGTGATGTTCCAGGGCATGCTTGTGGGACAGGTAACCGGGGTGTATGCCGGGTCATCGCTTGTGCAGACTGTCTTTGACAACGATCTGAAGATGCCGGTGCGCATCGGGTCCACCGGCGCGAACGGCCTTTTGCAGGGCGGTTCGGATCCCACGATCGGGTCCATCGCGGAAGGT
Source organism: Minisyncoccota bacterium (assembly GCA_035509435.1). Lineage (GTDB taxonomy): Bacteria > Patescibacteriota > Minisyncoccia > UBA6257 > 2-01-FULL-56-20 > JAKAGE01. Next base: position 246,172 of record DATJLR010000002.1, read on the forward strand.
TCCGCCGTCGCGCCGGGCGACATCGTCTATTCCGCGGCGCCGGGGCTTCCCTACGGCCTGCCCATCGCCACCATAACGGCCACGAGCACCTCTCCCGACAATCTCTTCGAACAGGCATCGCTTTCTTTCCCGTATGACGTGAACGATGTTGAAACCGTGCTTATCATGAAATAACATGCGCCTGCGATTCATTCTTGCCATCCTCATTTTACTGCTCGCATGCTCGCTCCAGTTCTGGTTCGCGTCCGCGAACGTGTTCGTGAACTTCATCCTCGCCGCGCTCATCGTGTTCGCGTTCTTCTTCGACTTTTGGGAGATGCTTGTGTTCGTGCTTTTTGCGGTGTTCGTGGTCAACTGGGCGCCGGCGCCGAGCGTGGACATCGTTGTGTTCGGCCTCATCCCGCTCGCGGCGTTCGCGTTCCATAAAGCGTTTCGCTGGTCGCGCTGGGCCGGCGCCCCTGTCGCCATCGTCGCCGGATTCCTCCTCCTGTATCTTGCCATCGCCCCTGCCGCCTTCCTCCCGGGCTGGGAATCGTTCCTGACGGATCTCTTCGGCGGCCTGGTGTTCGGCGCGCTCGTGTTCTTCACGATGGACCGCCTGGCGCTTCCGTAATATCATCATCGTGATGAGAAAGAAAAAGACCGATATTCCGTTCGAGGAATCGCTGAACGACGACTGGAGCCATGACCTCAATATGGTGGAAGTGCCGCTCGGTTCGCGCCCGCTTGTCGTCCTCGGCGGCGTGATCATCGCGATCGCGCTTGTCGTCCTCGGGCGCGTCGTCTACCTCAACGTGAAGTATGGCGGATACTATGCCGCGCGCGCGGAGGACAATGCCACGGCCGCGCAGGCAACTCCCGCGCCGCGCGGCATCATCTACGATGCCGAGGGAGATCCGCTCGTCGAGAACAAGGCGGTGTTCGATGCGGTGCTGAACGCGCGCCTTTTCATTTCGGACCCCGCCACGCAGAGCTCAACGCTCGCGGAAGCGCAAAGCATCCTCGGCGTCCCGTCGTCCACGGTGTGGTCATTGCTCAACCAAAGCGAGGCGCAGGATTTTTCCACGCCGGTGGTGCTCGCGCAAAATCTCGACCAGGGCCAGCTCGTAAACCTGCAGGCGCTCGGCAGTTCCACCATAGAAGTGCAAAGCAGTTTTGAGCGCTCCTACCCCGACGGGCCGGTGTTCTCGTCGGTCGTCGGCTATGTGGGACAGGTGAGCCAGACAGACCTTGCGGCCGATCCGAAGCTCACGGCCACCGACCTTGTCGGGAAGGCCGGCATCGAAGAGGAATATGATACGACGCTTCAGGGCACGCCGGGAGTGAGCATCAAGTTCGCCAATGCGCAAGGCACGGTGCTCGGCGAGACCCAGGAATCCGCGCCGACCGTCGGAGGGTCCGTGCATCTTACGATCGACGGCGGATTGCAGACCGAGCTGTATGACGCAATTCAGAACGAGCTGGCGGTCCTCAACCGCCAAGTGGGCGTCGGCCTTGCCATCAACCCGCAGACGGGCGCCGTGCTCGCGCTCGTGAATCTGCCCGGCTTCGATAACAACGCTTTTTCCGATCCGGCGAGCAACACGGCGGAGATCGAAAATTATCTCACGTCTCCCGACAAGCCGCTCTTCAACCGCATCATCTCCGGGCAATACCAGCCGGGTTCCACGATCAAGCCGCTCGACGGCGTCGCGGCGCTGAAGGAGGGGATCATCACACCGGACACGACGCTCTATTCGCCGGGATATCTTATGGTGCCCAACCCGTATGATCCCTCGTCGCCCACGAAATATGCCGACTGGGAGCCGCACGGCTATATCAACCTCGCGGCCGCGCTCGCGCAATCGTCGGACGTCTACTTCTATATCGTCGGCGGCGGATCGCCGGCATACACCACGCCGCCGCTCAACAATTCGGTTGATTACGGCATCACGGGGCTCGGGCCCGCGCAGCTTTATCAATGGTGGCAGACGTTCGGACTTGGCACAAAGACCGGCATCGATCTGCCGGGCGAAGCGGCGGGATTCTTGCCGACGCCCGCCTGGTGGAGCACAGTCTCCACGCGGCCATGGTCGCTCGGCGACACCTATAACGTCTCGATCGGCCAGGGATCGCTCGCGGTCACGCCGCTCCAGCTCCTCAGCTATATCGACGCGATCGCGAACGGCGGCACGGTCTATCAGCCGTTCCTTAATGCGAGCACGACGCCGCACGTTACGGCCGACCTGACGGACCTCCTTCCGCAGATCCAGGATGTCCAGCAGGGCATGCTCGAGGCCGTGACGTCGCCGCAGGGTACGGCATACACGATGCACGGCCTTCCGGCACAGGCGTGCGCAAAGACCGGCAGCGCGCAGGTACAGAACAACCAGGAGGAGAACGCCCTCTTCGTCGGATATTTTCCGTGCAATGATCCGCAGATCGCGCTGCTCATCCTCATTGAAAATTCCAAGCAGGGAAGCCTGAACGCGGTTCCTATCGCAAACAATGTCCTTGATTGGTATTATAATAACAGGATGGCCACGGGGAAGTGACATTCTCCATGATCGGTTCCAATGCCATTCAATAAAAATCAATGAGCGAATTAAGGCAGGATCTTGCGTCGGGGGATTGGGTGCTGATCGCGCCGGGGCGCGCCGCGCGGCCGAAGTTTTTGGACAAAAAAAAGCAGCCGCGGAAGCCGTCGCCGAGCTCCACCTGCCCGTTCGAGGATCTTCGCGCGAGCGGCAACTGGCCGCCGGAGCTCGTCTATCCCGACGAGCGCCATTGGAAGGTAGCGGTGATCCCCAACAAGTATCCGGCGATCGAGCGCGGCGCGGCGTGCTCCGTGCCGTTCCGGCATGGCATCTATCACGCGCGCACCGCGGTGGGCACGCACAGCCTGCTCGTCACGCGGGACCATAACCGGCACTTCGTGGACCTTTCTGACGCCGAGGCGGCGAAAGTGTTCGAGGTGCTCCAGGCGATGCATCGCATGGCCGCCGCCGATGAATGCGCCGCGTATGTCTCGTCGTTCTATAATTACGGGGCCGACGCCGGCGCGTCAGTGTGGCATCCGCATTACCAGATCATGTCGCTTCCGATAATCCCGCCGCATAACGTGCGCTCCCTTCGCGGCGCGAACGAATATTTCAAAAAATTCGGACGGTGCGTGCGGTGCGACATCATCAAAGTGGAACGCCGCAAGCGCGTGCGCGTCGTCGCGGAGAACGAGCATGCGATCGCGATCGCGCCATACGCGTCGCGCCGCCCCTTCGAGGTAAGCGTACTTCCCAAGAAGCACTGGCCGTCGTTCCGCGAGACGCCGCCGGCGGCCGTGCGTGGCATCGCGCTTGCGCTCCGTTCGGCGCTGCGCGGGATGAAGCGGCATATCGGCGATCCGGACCTGAACTTCTTTGTGCATGACACGCCGCTCGACCATAAAGACTACCGCCACCATCACTGGCACATCGAAGCGATCCCGAAGACGAGCTATGAGGCGGGATTCGAATTCTCCACGCGGATCGACATCAATGTAGTGGATCCGGACAATGCCGCCGCGATCCTTCGCGGAAAAAGATCATGATAAAAAAGATCGTAAAGTACCGCACCGTCAGCCTGCTTTTCCTTGCTTCGTTCGCGTTCGCAGCGTCGGGGTTCTTCTGGGCGTGGGTGGCGCTCGCCCCATCCTCCGGCCCGCTCATCCTGCACTTCAATGATATGGGTGGCATCACCGCCACCGGCACCTTTGCGACCTTTCTCCTGATGGGGATCCTCGGCATCGCTATCGTTATTATGAACTTCGTGATCGCGCTCGGCCTGGAGGAACGCGACCGGATACTCGGCAAGATCGTCGCCGTGCTGACGCTCGTCATGGCCATCTTGCTTTTTCTCGCCTTCGCGGCTATAATCAAAGTCAATTAAAAGGCATTATATAAGCATTAAAACCATGGCAAATGATTTTGCGGTGATCGAGACGGGCGGCAAGCAATACCGGGTATCCGCCGGAACCAAGCTTAAGATCGAAAAGCTCGACGTAAAGCCGGGCGACAAAGTGGTCTTTGACACGGTGCTTTTAACGTCGCTGGGAGACGCGGTCAAAGTGGGCGCGCCGTATGTTGCGGGCGCAAAGGCAGAGGCAAAAGTGATAGGCGCCGCCCGTGGCAGGAAGGCGATCATTTTCAAATACCATCCAAAAACCCGCAGCCGCAAGAAGAAAGGGCACATTCAGGAATACACCGAGATCGAGATCGTAAAAATATAAAAAGGCCTATTAGGTATCTCGCTCCAGCGTTGGAACGCCCACTCGCTCAATGCCCAAGGGTATTTTTTGTTGTGCGTTAGATGATTCCGTTCCCGTTGTAATATATAAAGCATGAAACAAAGGACACTGGGAGGAAAACTGAAGGTCTCGGAGATCGGACTTGGCTGCATGGGCATGAGCGAATTTTACGGGAGGGGTGACGAAGGCGAATCGGTGCGCGTCATTCACGCGGCGCTCGACCTTGGAGTGAATTTTTTGGACACTGCGGACATGTACGGCCCGTTCACGAACGAGATGCTCGTGGGCCGCGCGATCGGCGACCGGCGCGGCAAAGTGGTGCTTGCGACCAAGTTCGGTAATGAGCGCGGGCCGAACGGTGAACGTCTCGGCGTGAACGGACGGCCGGAATACGTCCGCGCCGCGTGTGACGCGAGCTTAAAGCGCCTTGGCGTGGATCATATCGACCTCTATTATCAGCACCGCGTCGACCCAAAGGTGCCGATCGAAGAGACCATCGGCGCAATGGCGGAGCTCGTCACTGCGGGAAAAGTGCGCCACCTCGGCATGTCCGAGGCCGCGCCCGCGACGATCCGCCGCGCGCACAAAGTGCATCCGATCACCGCGCTCCAGACGGAATATTCGCTCTGGTCCCGTGATCCGGAAGGCGAGCTCCTCGACACTGTCCGCGAGCTCGGCATCGGTTTCGTGGCATACAGCCCGCTCGGCCGCGGATTCCTGACAGGCCGTTTTGAAAAGCCGGAGGACATTCCGGAGGGCGATTTCCGCCGGAACCATCCGCGCTTCCAGGGTGAGAATTTTTACAAGAACCTGGAGCTTGTAAAAAAAGTGAAGGAGATCGCCGTGGAAAAAGATGTGACGCCGGGCCAGCTCGCGCTCGCGTGGGTGCTTGCGCAGGGCAACGACATCGTTCCGATCCCGGGTACCAAGCACGAGGGCTACCTTCGCGAGAATGTGGAGGCGATGGCCGTCAAGCTCACCAAGAAAGAGCGCGATCGGCTGGACGCCGTGGCACCGAAGGGCAGCACTGCGGGCGCGCGGTACGCGGATATGTCCACTGTTGATCGATAGCGGGTGTGGTATAATGAATGCATGGATATATTAAACACGGGTGGTGCGGGGCTTGCGTCGTTCGGGCCGTGGTTGCTGGTGCTTATCGTGTGGAGCTTATTCTGGAAAGGTCTTGCGCTCTGGCATTCCGGCCGCCGCGGTGAGCCGTGGTGGTTCGTGATCATGCTTGTGATCAACACCGTCGGCATCCTGGAGATCATTTATCTCTTCGCCGTGTGCAAGCTGAAGTTCGGGGAACTGTTCAAGAAATAAAAAGACCATAAAAACGGCGGGGCGAAATCGTCCGGTCGTTTTTTGTTTTGACACTTTTTAATTTATATCAAAGACATCCGTGTTCGGCGTTTCTGCCGGGATGCTGCTTGTTTGGTTCGGCAGAAGGTAGTGGATGTTCCGCGCCGCGGCGTCCGCGGCGGTAAAGGAGTGCGTGACGAACATCGTCGTTTCCGCGGGCACGGGGATCCCGCGCGCAAGGACGCCGCCCGCGTTCACGACCACATATTTGGGCGTGCTCGTGGGGAGCGCGTTCATCTCATCGCCGATCGTCACGTAGTTCGCGCTGAACGCGCCCGGCACATTCGGATTTTTTGCCCACACCACAAAGTAGTCGTAGTAGCCGAACACGCCGACGACGACGAGCAGGACGATCATGAGCGATTTCGCCGCGTTCGTGTTCCAGTGTTTTTCGATCAGCCGATAGAGCCACATGCCCGCGAGCGCGGCGAGGATGAGCGCGGGGTCGAGCGCGAGGATGGAGCGCAACGCGTGCGGGATGCCTTCGTCCGATGCCGCCGCAGGCAGGATCCCGCACGCGAGCCACGCGATGACGAGCAATGTGCCGAAGAGCGGGAACAATTTTTCATCCGCCGCATTCACATATTTTTTACGCCGCCGCCGGACCCAGAAATAGATCACGAGCACGATGCCGAGCAGGAATAGGATCCCCACCGGCAAAAACAGTTCCGGGGCGCCGCTGATGTTCTGCCGCCAGTTATAGTCGCCGTGATAGTTGAACATCAAAAGCTCTTTGCCGATGTTCACCGCAAAGTCGTGGACCGGATTCGACGCCGCGGTGACGGCGATCTGCGCCGTGCGGCCAAAGAAGCTTCCTGGTGTCGTCGCGAAATACCATCCGATCGGCGCGGCCACGATGAACGTGACAACGATAAAAAGTGCCGCGCGCTTCCAAAAGCCCGGCATTTTCCGGAAGAAGGGGATAAAGAGCAAGAACAGGAGCGGCGTGATGCGGTAGGCGATATAGGTATAGAATCCCAGGCCATAAATGACGCCGGCGGCCGCGGCATACCACAGTGCCGCCCTCTTATTGCCGGAGCGGAATGCTTTTGTGATGAGCCACAGCGCCCACACGAGCATGAGCGGCGCCAGGATCGCGCGGAATCCGATGCGCGAAAAAATAACACCCCAAAAACTGGTGGCGAGCAAAAAAGAAGCGAGCAACCCCGGGCCATTACCAAAGAGCTCCGCCACGAGCAGATATAATCCCCAGACCGTGAGCACGCCCGCGACGGCCGCGGGCAGGCGCACGATCCACGGCTCGGTAGTAGGCCATACCTTGAGGACGACCGCCAGGATGTTTATATAGAGCCCTTCGCGGCCGTTGTCTTCCGGATAGAAGACCTTGAAGTGGCCCGTCTCCGCCACTTCCGTGGCGTTGTTCCCGTTCATCCCTTCATCCGGATAGAGTCCTGGCGGCACGCTCGTGAAATGGTAGAACCGGAGGAAGGTTGCTATAATCAATATACCCGTGAGCAGGGTATAACGTTCGGACTTGGACATTCCTTCTATTATATCAAATGGACACCTCGCCAAACTTTGAGAACGCGCTTGAAGCGGATATGAAAACGCTTGCGGCGGAGATCAAGCGCGCGCAGGAATTAAAAGATGTTAAAAACGCGGCGGGGGTGGAGGTCGTAAAGGAGGCGATCCGGGCGTTCCCGCAACTGGAGCGTTCATCGAGCAACGGCGTTCCGACGCCGCCCACGCCCGGCGGCGCAGGCGCGCCGACGGATACCAACCCTTTGCCCGCGTACGCGCAGAGCGCGCCGCCCGAGGTCAAGCTGGAGATCGAGTACCTGATCGATGTCGCGCTGCATAAAGGAATCGCCACCGCCCTCACCGAGTCGCAGAAGTCGCCGTATTTCGTGCAGGACGCGTTCCACGACGCGCTCGCGGGAAAGTTATATCCCGAATTGCAGCGGCGCGGGGTGGTACAATAAGATCACATGGCGGCTTTTTACATCTTTCTCGGCATCGTGGTCGGAGCAGTCGCCATTGTCGTGATATTTTTTGTCGTCCGCGCCGCGGGGCGCCGTCGCATTTTCGATTCCCTGAGGACCTCGCTTTTTTTGATAAAGGTCCCCAAAGCTGCGCCGGCGGACCAGGCAAAATCGGGAGGAGGCGAGGGGGGAGATTTCAAGACGGAGATCGCGCACTTTGAGCAGTTGCTCGGAAGCCTTACGTCGATCAAACGGCCGGTGATCTTCGAGATCGCCGTGCCGCACGTGGGAGAGGAGATCCACTTCTATATCGGTGTGCCGAAACTTTCCGCCGAGACCGCGATAAAACAGATCCAGGGATTGTGGAACGGCGCGAGCGTGGAGCTCGTCCAGGACGATTTCAACATCTTCAACCCGAACGGCGCGACCGCGGCGGCGTACGTCGCCCAGAAGGAAAACGTCGCGTTGCCGGTGAGAACGTACGCGGAACTCGGCGTTGATACTTTTGAATCCATCGTCGGCGCGTTCGCAAAGATCAGCGAGATCGGGGAAGGCGCGTCGCTCCAGATTCTCCTGCGTCCCGCGCCGAGCGGCTACAAAAAAGAGATCAGCCATCACATCGAATCGCTCAAAAAAGGCGAGCCGATCAAAAAAGTGCTCGGGCGCGGGATCGCGTCCGGCGTGAGCGTGTCGAACGTCGCCGACGTCTTCAATCCGAAAACAAAAGAGCAGCAGGCGGAGGAGAAAAGCAATCGCGTGGTGGATGACGAGGCGGTGAAGGCGCTCCAACTGAAGATCGCAAAGCCGCTCTTTGAGGTGAACCTGCGGCTCGTGGCGTCGGCGGGATCGCCTTTTCAGGCGAACGATATTCTGGATGGCCTCACGGCCGGTTTCAGCCAATTTGGCAGCCCGATGCGCAACGAATTCCGGATCGTAAAGCCGCGGAATCCAAAGAATATCGTGAATGATTTTATTTACCGCATTTTTGACGGCGGCGAGAAGATGGTGCTCTCGGCCGAGGAGATCGCGAGCATCTACCACCTGCCGATCTCGTCCACGGAGACGCCGCGCGTAAAGTGGCTGAAGGCAAAGGAAGCCGCGCCGCCGGAGAATCTGCCCACGAGCGGGATCCTGATCGGGGACGCGACGTTCCGCGGCACCGCGAAGCCGGTGTATATCACGGACGACGACCGGCGCCGCCACATCTACGTGATCGGACAGACCGGCACCGGTAAATCCACGCTGCTCGGCAACATGATCATAGAGGATATCCAGTCGGGCAAGGGGGTCGCGATCATCGATCCGCACGGCGACCTTGTTGAGAACGCGCTCGGCTTCGTGCCGAAGGAGCGGCTGGATGACGTGATCTATTTCAATCCCGGCGACCTCGAGCGCCCGCTCGGCCTCAATATGATCGATTTCAATCCGGCGCGGCCGGAGGAGAAGACATTCATCGTGAACGAAATGCAGAGCATCTTCAACAAGCTGTTCTCGCAGGAAACGATGGGCCCGATGTTCGAGCAGTATATGCGCAACGCGCTGCTCCTTTTGATGGAGGATTCCGCGAACGAACCGGCCACGCTCGTGGAGGTGCCGCGCATATTCACTGACTCGCAGTACCGCACGCGCAAGCTCGCGCGCATCCATAATCCCGTCGTCATCGACTTCTGGGAAAAGGAGGCCGTCAAAGCCGGCGGCGAAGCGTCGCTCGCGAACATGACGCCGTACATCACCTCAAAGTTCAATAACTTCATTTCGAACGACTATATGCGGCCGATCATCGGCCAGCCAAAGTCCGCGTTCAACTTCCGCGAGGTGATGGACAGCAAAAAGATCCTGCTCATCAATCTTTCCAAGGGCAAGATAGGGGACATCAACGCCGGGCTTCTCGGCATGGTCTTCACCGGCAAGATCCTCATGGCCGCGCTCTCGCGCGTGGACATCGCGGACGCCGACAAGCGCACCGACTTCAACCTATATATAGATGAGTTCCAGAACTTTACGACCGATTCCATCGCGACGATCCTCTCCGAGGCGCGCAAATACCGGCTCAACCTCACGATGGCGCACCAGTTCATCGCCCAGCTGGAGGACAAGATCAAGAACGCTGTCTTCGGCAACGTCGGCTCCGAGCTCGTGTTCCGCGTGGGTGTCCAGGACGCCGAATTCCTCGTAAAGCAGTTCGAGCCCGTGTTCAACCAGAACGATCTCGTGAACATCGACAACCTCAACGCCTATGCAAAAATTTTGATCAACGGGCAGACGTCAAAACCGTTCAACCTCAAGATCGCCACCACGTCATGGGGCGGCGGCGACAAGGCGCTTGCGGAGAAGCTCAAAGAATATTCCCGCACCAAGTACGGCCAGGACCGCCAGGTGATCGAAGACGATATCTATAGAAGGTTGAGGGCATAGAGGAGTTTGTGGTATAGTAAAGACTGCTCCGTAACCTTCCCCAAACCTGCTCAAGGGTGCGGAGACTATCGCATACGAGGTCGCACAATGGTGAGATATGGCGGTTACGACACTCGCGTCGACACCTGGGACCTGAACGGTGGCGGCACCAACAAGGGCGGCGGTACCTGATCGCAACAGCGGCTCGCGCCGCAGATCCTCCTTAGGGTCTGCGGCGCATATTTTTTATTTACATCCCGCGATCTACATCCGCTGCCAAGCCTTGAACGCTTTCCACGGCGACATGATCATCAGCAAATAATTGAACTCCACAAGGCGGCTGAACTCCCAGCCGGGCCAGCCGGAAAAGATGAACGGCCCAAATTTTGCAGCCGCCCAGCGTTCACCGATCGGGATCACGTAGGGATATTCTGCGGGGACATATGTCTTGTTGCGCGGCGAGTAGGCATGGCCGTTTCCCGCGATATCCGCCTCCGCTTTTTTTATCTCTTCCACCAGATTGTGCGCGGCGATCGCGCCTTCTAGTATCGCGACGTGCGCCACCGCGGGCACGGGGCGCTGGGTCTTCGGGTCCATAAAGCATACATTGTCGCCGATCGCGTAGACCATCGGCGCGAACTTGAGGTCGGGCGTGCCCGGCAGGCAGACCATATCGCTTTCCGCCATCGGCTTGCCGCGTTTGTCTTTGGAGAGGGGCACGGCGGTCAGGAGATCCGGCGTCTTCGTGCCGCCGGTCCAGATCAGGATGTCGAACGGGATGGGCGCGGGCGGGGGGAGCGGCGGTGCGCCTGCCGCCGCTGCCGGAGCGCCGATCGTGATCGTGTTCTCCGACACCGACTCGATCTTCATGTTGGTCATCACCGGGATCTTCAGCCGCGCAAGGCGCTCCATGGCGATCGCGATCACGCGCGGCGCGAAGCCGGGCAAGATCGTGGGCATCGCTTCCACGATGGAGACGGTCACGTGCAGGGCCGGATTTTTCTTTTCTTCTTTGTTTGCCCACAAGCGGAGCTCTGCGGCGAGCTCGATGCCGTTCGGGCCGCCACCGCCAGCCACGATGCGCACGTCGCCGCCTTTTGCGAACGCGGCCGAGACGGCGGCGCGGATCTCCACCGCGCTCTCAAGCGTTTTTAACTGAAGAGAATGTTCCTTGAGTCCCGGGATGCCGAAGTAGTTTGTCTCGGAGCCGAGCGCGATCACAAGATAGTCGGCATGGATCGTGCGCCCGTCCTTGAGCGCGATCACGCCGCCCGCGACGTCCGGCGAAACGATCTCGCCCTGCACGAACGTGATGGGCATTCCCTTGAGTAGCGTCGCGATGTCGTACGAACAACTGTTCACATTCTCCGGCTCCGGCCGCGCGGCAACTTTATAGAGGAGGGGAATGAAGATATGGCAGTCGTTGCGGTCAATGAGCGTCACGGCATAGCGGTCGAGCAGCTTCAGGCGCCCGAGCTCGCGCGCGATGTCCATCGCCGCGCGAAGGCCGCCGAATCCGGCGCCGAGTATCACGACATTCTTCTTCTCCATTCCTTCATTATAGCCGGATTTGACTTATTTATATAATAAATGTATAATACAAGGCAGAATCTTGAATTGCGCGAAAAGCGCGGAGGAAAGCGTTATGTGCCTTGACGTAGCAAATTCGATGGCCGCACAGTGGTATGCCCTGGTTGAGCTCGCTGGACTGCTCGGCAGGGAAATTCCAACACAATCCGTGAAGAAACATTCGAAGGGCGACAGCTGTCTGAAGCGGCGCCAGCGCAAGCAGAAGTGCGACGGCCTCATTGAGGAAGCCGTGGGGCTCTACCGGATCGCTTACGACCTGTTCTGGAACGAAATGAAAGAGCCAAGCCGGCAGCGCCTCGAGGAGTTGCGGAACGTGGCGGGTCGGTTGTATAACGGCCTGGCGATCTCTCCTGATAGCGCATGGGCATTCGGAGTGGTGAACGATCACTTCGCTTCCGCAATGAACGCTCTTTCCGCGGATCCTGTCAGCGAACCGCAGAAAGTTGTCGATGGCTTTCGGGAAATTCCAAAGGCCATCAAAGTGCTCCAGTGGCACAACGACAACCATTTGCGCATCAGTTTCGACCCGCGTCGGCACAAGCCGCCGACCCGAGTCGTCGCAGGGCTTCACCTGCGGACCGCATAGACACAACCCGATGGCGGGTCACTCAGTAACACGAGTGGCTCGCCGTCTTTTTTTCTGATAAAATAAAGGAGATGATACAGTATCTCTCCGCCGCAAGCCGGAAATCGCTCGCGGGAACCGCACTTCTGCGCCTTGATTTCAATACGGAAGACGATTGGCGCATGGTGGCCGTTGTGCCGACCATTAAATTATTGTTAAAAACATCCGGGCGTATTGTGGTCGTGAGCCATCGCGGCCGTCCTGCCGGATTCGATAAAAAGCTGAGCTTGCGCGCGGACGCGACGAAGCTCTCCAAGCTGTTGGGCGGCAGGAAAGTGACGTTCGTGGACAACTTTCGCTTTGCGGAAATAAAAAAGCGCGTGGCAGCCGCGCCGCGCGGATCGGTTTTTCTTTTGGACAACCTGCGATTCCTGCCCGGCGAGGAAAAAAACGACCCGAAGCTCGGCAAACAGCTTGCATCGCTCGCGGATTTTTACGTGAACGATGCGTTTGCGGTCTCGCATCGCGCGAACGCATCGGTCGTTGCTGTGACGAAATTTCTGCCGAGCTATGCCGGCCTGGAGCTTGAGGGCGAGATCAGATCGCTCGGCCGCGCGATCACCGCGCCGAAGCATCCGGTGGTGCTCGTGCTTGGCGGCGCGAAAGCCGCGGACAAGCTGGGCGTCATCGCATATTTTAAAAATAAGGCGGACTGGTTCCTGCTCGGCGGCGGCGCCGCGAACACGGTGCTGTGGCTGAAAGGGGTGGATGTCAAAAATTCCATAAAAGACAGCGACCCGAAGGACCGCCGCGCGCTCAAAGCGCTTGCGACACAAAAAAATGTGATCGTGCCGACGGACCCCGTCTGGGGTGGCGGCAAGATCCTGGATGCCGGCCCGAAGACCGTGGCGGCATTTGGCAGGAAGATCGCGTCGGCGCGCACGATCATCTGGAGCGGCCCGCTCGGCCTCATCGAAAAGAAAAAATATGCGAAGGCGAGCATCGCCGTCGCGCGGGCGATCGGGCGCAACCGCCGCGCATTCTCCGTTTCCGGCGGGGGAGAGACGGTGATGTTCCTCAAGCAATACAAACTGGACAAGAAATTCAGCTTCATCTCCACTGGCGGCGGCGCGATGGTGGACTTCCTGGCGGGAAAGAAATTACCGGGGATCGAAGCGTTAAAATAAAATGAAAAAGGTTCGATTAAAGACTCCCACGCAGAAGATCGTCGTCATCTATCATGGCCGGTGCCCGGACGGGTTCGGCGCCGCGTGGGCGGCGTGGAAAAAGTTCGGCACCCGCGCCGCATACCTTCCCGCCCGCGACCGCAATAAGCCGCCGGTCCCGCTCAAGGACAAGATCGTCTACCTGATCGATTACACGTATGACGAGCCGATCGTAAAGAAGCTCATCAGGGACAACGTCCGCGTGACGGCGATCGATCATCACGTGAGCCAGAAGAGCGCGACGATGCTCACTGAAAAATATCTGTACGACGTGAAGCGCTCCGGCGCGACGCTTGCGTGGCAGTATTTCCATCCCGGAAAAAAAGTGCCCATGCTCCTGCTCTACGTGGAGGACCGCGACATCTGGAAATGGAAGCTGCCGCATTCGCGCGAGATGCTCACGCTCATCGACCTTACGGAATTTGATTTCAAGGCATGGAGCCGGCTTGCGAAGGATCTCGATGACCCGCGCACCCGCGCGATGCATCTCAAAAAAGGCGCATTGCTCGATCTCCAGTATACTTCGCTCTATCGCAAATTGATCCCCAATGCGGAGCTGGCAACGTTCGCCGGATACAAAATATATGTCCTTAACTGCCCGTATTATTTTGCGGACGATCTTGGCCACGAGCTCGCGCTCAGGACAAAGTCATTCTCGCTCCTGTGGAACGAATCGGGCGGCCGCATCCGCTGCTCGCTCCGCTCTGCGGGAAAGATAGACGTTTCAAAGATCGCGAAAAAGTACGGCGGCGGGGGGCACAAGGAGTCGTCGGGATTCTCGTTCCCGGTCGGAAAAAAGACGCCATGGAAATTATTGCCGGAGGCGTACAGCAAGGAACGCATTTCCTGATCGGCCGCTCCATCCATTTGCCATTGCCATCCATGCCCGCAAAAAAGAAAAAATATTACGCGTACTTCGTCCCGGCGTTCGGCGCGGCCATAGCGTCCGGCGCGAAAGCGGCAAAGCCCGTGCAGGGCGTCACCGACAGCTGGGCCGTCTGCGAGAAGTTCGTGTCGGGGAAGACCGGCGCGCGGTTCAAAGCTTTTGAGAACAAAGCTGACGCCGAGGCATGGCTTTCGGGCGGGGCGATGTACGAGTCGCGCGCCACGCGGCCGCGGCCCGCGCTCGAGCGCGGCGTGTACTTCGACGCCGGCACCGGCCGCGGCGAAGGCGTGGAAATAAGTGTCACTGACGAGAAGGGAAAGAACCTGCTTCACAAGGCGATCCCGCGCGGCGAGCTGAACAAGTTCGGCAAGCATCTGCTTGGCGACGCGGCAGCCACCAACAATTATGGCGAACTGCTCGCGCTCAAGTACGCGCTCCAGGTCGCGCGCAAGGAGAAGATCGAAAAAGTGTTCGGCGACAGCAAGCTCGTGATCGAATTCTGGTCGCAGTGGCGCATCAAGCGGAAAGATCTGCCGGAAGAGACGGTCGCACTCGCGCACGAGGTCTCGAAATTGCGTGAAACCTTCGAAGCCGCGGGCGGCACCGTGGAGCGCATCGGGGGCGACCACAATCCCGCGGACCTGGGATTTCATAAATAATAGAGAGGATTCGAATAAGGAAATACCGGTGCGCGAGGCACCGGTATGGAGTGGAGACAAAAGTGAAGCTCAAGCTTCCGGTCAGCGGCATTCCTTGAGGAGGTCGGTGACCTTGCACTTGAGGATCCCGGCGAACCTGATCAGGGTGTGAAGGTGGGGATCTCCCCAGCCGTCCAGATACTCGTTCAGCGTCTCTTTCGTGATCCTCAGCTTGGCGGCGAATTTCTCATCGCTTAGGCCGAGCTGGGACTTGATCATCCTGAGATTGCATCCCAGGAGGTCTTTGCGGGGTTTTCTCATTACCCCTGACGTATGGGTGTGGTGTTCGCCATGGCGAACATCTTCCGATGCGGTATCTGCGTACACTTTTGTCCTCCGTGTGATGGGAAATAAAAAAGCAGACTTCATATTACAGAATCCTAGGGGGTTGTCAATCGGTCGCTTTGCCATCTCTCACAAAAGAAAGCCGGCGCTGTGGGGCGCCGGTCAGGAAAGACAGATCGTTAAAATCAGGTTTGTCTTTCCACAAACCTGATCTCCGCATTCGCGCGGAAGACCTCTTCCAACGCAGTTTTCCGCTGGTCCCATTCCGCCATGCGGTTGGGGAGCTGCACCGCGCATCCGAGCATGGCCGCGACGGCATCAAGCTTTTTAAGGTTCATTCCCTGGGTCGTTTGCCTGCCCTTCAGGAGGTGTCGGATGTTGACGTCGCTGACTCCCGAGCGGCTTACGAGCTCCGACTCGGTGATATCGAGTTTTCGCATGAGGTCCCGTAGTTTTATCGAGAGGTCCGTGCGGAGGCTCTCCAATAATGCTTCGAATTCGGTCGGCCGCATTGTCCTCGAAATAATGGATCCCATAAAATCCTCTCTGCGTGGTGATGGAGTGAATATGCCGCACTGAATTATAGTAGCTTCCACAAAGTTGTCAAGAAAATCGGCGCATGCTATAATATTTTTGCTGGTCATCCAGACGGTCGCTGTGCGATGTTCCTTGAACGGACGCCGCGCAGAGGAAAATCCGGACACTCTCTTTGCTGCAACGCGTTCACGCGCGGCGTGGCGAAGACAAGAAGGTAGCGGCTAACAGCCGCCGTTCGCAAGAATAGAGGTGCGAGCAGTGACGCCTCCGGGCGAAAGCCCGTTCAAAGCCGGAAACGGCTGAGGGGACCCGATCCCGAGCTAGATGGTCCAATTCCGCCATAGGGACAAAAAAGCGGAAGTGAAACGGCAAAATCCTTACCGAGCGCAAGGCCGTGCTCTCTGTCGATCCGCAAGGATCCCGGAGAGAGT
Organism: Minisyncoccota bacterium; assembly: GCA_035509435.1. Taxonomy (GTDB): domain Bacteria; phylum Patescibacteriota; class Minisyncoccia; order UBA6257; family 2-01-FULL-56-20; genus JAKAGE01. The sequence continues at coordinate 262,350 of DATJLR010000002.1, forward strand.
GCCGCACGAGCCCGCGAGCGATCAAGGGCCCAGATGAATGACCGTCCGCCGCGCTTCACCGCGCGGCCGACAGAATCCGGTTTATGGATCGCCAGCACAGGGACAGCTTCAGCAATGAGGCTGTTTTTGTTTGACGATATACGAGCCTGGTTCTGCTTTTCACCGATGCAGATTCCAAACTGCGGGCTAGGGCACAGGCGATAATCTGTGGCGCAGGCTTTGCGTCATTTCTTATTGCCTTCCTGATCCGTTCGATCTGGAATGTTGGCGATGTCCGTTCAGGGTTCAGCTTATTTTTGTGGTTATGTTTCCTGTTGTTCTTCGTGTCTGGCGTGAGGAAGTGGAGGCATGTTGATGACGTCTGGGCCGGGACGGGAGGCGGCGCTGAGGTTTGACGTCGACCGTGTCACAGCAGGCAGCTTTCGCACCACGCGAGGCTGCCTGTTTTCTTTTCTCAGCGATTGAAATTTTTATATCTATTCATAAGATTAAATTATGACATTGAGCCATATCAGCTTCTTTAGCCCCAGCAACCTCTATCGAAGAAGGGGCTAGTTAGCGGGCGTTTCGAAACTACCACAACCTCTTCTTCGGAAGAGGTGTTTTGTCTTCCGATTACAGCACTTTGGAGGTGGAGGATGGAAACGTTCACAACGATTAAAAGGAAAATAGAATCGATTGAACGTAAAATACGCAAACTTGACCAAGAAAAGGAAACTTTGAAGCTTAGCCTGCAAGAAGCATGCAGCCATCCCAAGCGTTACCGGAGTCACAGGGGGTCAGGTTGTGAGATGTGTGACAAATGTGAAAAAATACTCAAATGGTGGCCAGCGTCCTTTCGCAACCCCATTTAATGTCTATGCGGTATTAGGGCGCACCAGCAACAACGGTGCGCTCTTTCTCTATATCGCCATAAATCTTCTTTGATTGATCGCTTGCGCGATCGTCGACTTTTGCAAAAGCAGATGCAATTTGATATGGTAGGGGCAGTCACGTGGAGGTGAACGGGATGGTAAAATGTTTGAACAGCACTTGCAATAAAGAGGCGATTCCGGGGCTGACCGTTTGCAGCGCAACGTGTTTGATGGCCGCCCTGCATCAGGGACTCATTGTTGAGCCACGAAAGATAGAGGATGAGCAGAAACGGCAGATCGACAATCCACGGTAACGCATACACATTTTTGACCACGGAGGCGTTATGAAGTTTGTTCATTACAAATCTAACGCCATCGTGGACGGCATAGCGTTAGAGGCAGGTGATGTTTTGCGTGCAACCGACGTGTATGATTCCACAAGCGGAAAATGGAGTCCGATCCCGCCCGCGCTCGTGGGCACGGCCATCGTGAAAGAAGCTGCCGCAGTGTTCGTCCGCCCGAGCGCCGAAGGTTCAAACTAATGCCGTGATGGTGTCATCACGGCCAGCAGTTCTCGTTACGCGAGAACTGCTTTTCTTTTTGCATAAAACGATGGGTAATATTATCCGGCGACAGACGTATATCTCTGCATGGATGCATATAATTCGCCGACCACAAAGCCGCTCTTCCGGGCCACGCAGGTGATCTGGTATCTGTGCGATCTATTGGAGGTCATCCTTGCGTTCCGTTTCTTCCTCCGCTTTGCGGGCGCAAATCCGGACGCCGGATTCACCAGTTTTATCTACGCGATCAGCTGGCCGTTCGTCGCGCCGTTCTTTGCCGTGTTCCGGACGACCGTCGTTGCGGGCAGTGTCGTGGAATGGACGACGCTCCTTGCAATGCTCGTGTACGCGCTCATCGTGTGGGGGATAGTGCGCTTGCTCCTCATGAGCAAGACCGTGTCAACGCCGGAGGCGGCCGCCAAGCTGGAACAGCAGGAAAAGGAATAGCGCCCAGCAATAAAAATCGCCCGCAAGGCGGTTTTTTGTGTTATCCTATACCTATGGAGATCGTCCTATTGCTGGCCCACCTTCTCTCCGCCTTCGGGAGCATGGCCTATGCCACGTATCTTTTCTTTTTCCCATCCCGCAAGGGGATCCGCATGGCATATTCGGGGGTGGGGCTTACGATCGGGACCGGAATATGGCTGATATTTGCGTCAAGAGTCCCTATCGGCACGGTGTGCATAACCGGACTGCTGTATTTGGGCTATGTCTCCACAGCCCTTGTAATATCTAGCAAAAAGCTTGCTTTGGTCCGCGCCAGGCAGTAAAAACTGCCCGTTTTTATCCCCAGTTTTCGCCACCTTTTCCACACGTTATAAACTTTGCAGGGGATTTTACGCTGTTTTTTCGCTTGACGATGTTTTTACATGGGCTATTCTTGATAATAGCGAAAGCAACAAGTTAAACATCGTTGGATCACCAGAAGGTCCGGTCGGGTTCTCTCCGAAGAGAACAAGATCAAGCGGGAATAGATCCGCAGGACAGAATGGGATGCTCGCCGTTTACGGATGAGCAAAACAAACTGATCTGTGATCGAAACCGGGACTTCTGGTTCCCAAGAAAGAAAAGGAATGCGTTTACGGCGAAAGCTAAGAGCGCAGGAAGAGGCGAGCCCGGTTCCCGGGCAAAGAGTTTCCTGACGGCAACGTTAGGGGCTCCGCGGAGGTTTTTCGCAAAGATGATGCGTCCTTCGGGCGTAGCATGACTGGCGGGAATGACCTGTCTTTTCACTTCTGTTTTCCGGGGGTTTGTGGACCCGGAAATGATGGCGGCTGAAAGGTCGTCGTTTGGGATGAAAATCCTGCTGAAAGTCCTTTTCCAACGATGTCCACTACGAGAGTGGAACCTGTCAACGATCGATGCCTGCCTCTTGGATGCTGCGCATGCGGCGAAATGGGGTACCATCGGGAGATAGATCTTCCACTCTCACACACCGCCGGGGGCTGCTGAATTCGCGCAGCCCCCGATTTATTTTTTTATAATCATATTCGTCTTCATTTGCATTTCATGAACTTTTCATTATTGTGAAGGGTACCATGGAAGCAGTCATCCCATCCGGTCGGCCGGCATATCAAAAATTTCTCGTCACATTCCTTTTATATTTCGCGACCGGCGTCGGCGCGGAATATCTTTTTTATTCATTGCACACGGGACCGACGGTGCTCTGGCTGCCGGCCGGGATCGCGCTCGCGCTCATCGTGATATGGGGATATTGGCAATGGATCCCGATCGCGCTTGCGCAATTGTTCGTGCTCATCGCAAATCCGGCGCGGCCCGACGCTTTGTTCATTGCGGTGAACATCGTCGCGTATACGGGCCAGGCCCTCTTTGGCGGATATGTCCTTAAAAAATTGAAGTTCGACGGCGCGATCGTGCATCTTCGGGATGTGATCGTGCTGTTATGCGCGGGCGCCGTGACGACGGCGATCGCCCCCACCGTCCTTATCTGGGCTTCGGTATTGTTGTACGCGCATCCGTTCTCGTTCTGGACGAGCTGGAGCCGGATATGGGTGGGCGGCCTTATGGGAACGCTCATCATCACGCCGCTCATCACGTCGTGGTACTACAGCGCACGCGAGGATTTTGTCGGCCTTGACTGGAAGCGATGGGGCGAGGCGGCCGTCGCCATGGTCGCCGTCGGCGTCACTACCTATTTTCTTTTTTGGACGACCGTGCTGGGCGACTATGGATTTGTCATGATCTATGTCCTGTTCGGGATCCTGTTTCTGGTGGGGTTCCGTTTCCGCCCGCGCGTCCTTCTTGTGGCGCTTTCTCTCTCTGCGGCATTCGGGATCACGGGAACGTTCGTTTTGCACGCGGGAGCCGCAACGCTCGGAACCCAGTTCTTCTCCGACGAACTTTTCTATATCCTCATTGCGCCGATATTCCTTATCATGGGGGTCCTCGTGGCCGAGCGCCAGCTTATCATCTTCCAGCTCGAGCAGGAGAAGCGCGGGCTCGCGGCGGCCATGGACCGGCTTTCCGAGCAGGACCGTTCCAAAAACGAGTTCATCAGCGTGTTCGCGCATGAACTGCGCAATCCGCTCGCGCCCGTCGTGAGCACACTTGAATATCTGCGGCTCAATGAAAAAGATCCGGAGAACATGAAGGTGGTGGAAGTGGCGGACCAGCAGGTGCGCATCGTGCGGCGGCTCCTGGATGACCTGCTCGATGTTTCGCGCATCAACCAGCGGAAGCTCAATTTGCAAAAAGAGACGGTTGCGCTCAGTCCGATCATCCAATCAGCCGTTGCCGCGGTACGGCCATTCTATGGTTCCCGTGGGCACTCCTTCTGGTTCTCGCTTCCGGATGACGAAGTGTATGTGAACGCGGATCCGGCGCGGATGACGCAGGCGCTCATGAACCTCCTTTTCAACGCCGGAAAATATACGCCGCCGGGCGGCATGATCGAGCTTGTCTGCCGGCGCGAGGATGATGCGGTGTCGATCGTCGTGAAGGACAACGGCGCCGGCATTTCTCCGGACGCCATGCCGCTCATCTTTGAGCCGTTCCAGCAGGCATCGCGCGAAGCGGCAATGGGAAGCGGCCTTGGCCTGGGGCTTTTTATCACGCGGCAGCTGGTGGAGATGCATGGCGGAACGATCGCAGCGGCAAGCGCGGGGATCAACAAGGGAGCGGAATTCGTGCTCCGTTTTCCTGCGTTGCAGCGCGCGCCGGCAACGCTCGGCGTCCGTGCCGCGACCGCTTTCGGCGCGCCGGGCCGCTCGCTCGACATCCTTATCGTCGATGACAATATCGCCGGGGCGCAGGCGTTGCAAAAATTGCTTGTGCTGCGCGGCCACTCGGTACGCATTGCCCTCGGCGCGGATGACGCACTGATGGCGATCGGCGATGCGGTCCCTGACATGGTCCTTTTGGACATCGGCTTGCCGGGAATGAACGGCTATGACCTTGCGCGGGAGATGCGGAAGCGCGCCGCCAGGATCCGCATCGTTGCGCTTACCGGATACGGACAGGAAGAGGACCGGCGCGAAGCGGAGCGCGCGGGATTCGACCATCATCTTACGAAGCCGATCGGCCTTGCGGACCTTGAGCGCGTGTTCGTTGCGGTCGCGCGGTAGCGGGAAGCGCCTGCGGGACGCGTGATATAATTTTTCTATGCGCGCACCAGGCCCTTTCCGGCAGAGGAAGGGTTTTACCCTTATTGAACTCCTCGTGGTCATCGCGATCATCGCCATTCTGGCGGTCGTCGTTGTTTTGACATTGAACCCGTCGGAGCTTTTGAAGCAGTCGCGGGATTCCAACCGCATCTCCGACATGGCAACGCTCAGTTCCGCGCTCAGCCTGTATTCCACGGACCAGTCCGGAGGGTCGGGGTTTTCCATGGGTACGCCGGGCTGGGTTTATGTTTCCATTCCTGATCCGCAGGCGACCTCCACGGCGGGAGACCAGTGCCAAGGGCTCGGCCTGCCGACGCTTCCTGCGGGATACGCCTATCATTGCGCCGCGTCGTCCACCGTCCGGAGCGTCACGAACGCCGGATGGGTTCCGGTGAATTTCGCGGCGATCTCGTCTGGGGCGCCGCTCAGCTCGCTGCCGTTGGATCCGGTGAACGCTTCGTCCTCGCGCCTTTATTACACGTACGAAACGAACGGCACGCAGTATGAAGTGACGGCAGTGATGGAGTCGCAGAAATACAAAGCGGGAGGAAGCGGCGATGTGATCACGCCTGACGGCGGACGGCTCGCCTCGGTATACGAAAAGGGGACCGCGCTCGGCCTTGAGCCGCTCGATTACGGCGACGCCTCGCTTGTCGGGTTCTGGCCGATGGATGAAGGATCCGGCACGGTCGCGTACGACGACTCCGGCAGCAATGCGACCGGCACATGGAACGGCGGACAGGTGGGAACGGCAAGCGGCTATTACAGCGCGGGGAAAATCGGATCATATGCCGGCGCCTTCGACGGGTCGAGCACCTATCTTGCGAACACCGGGAACAATCCGGCGCTTGTGCTCACGAACGCCATGACGCTCGTTGCGTGGGTGAAGGTGAACGCGTCGGGCACGGACATGAAGGTGATCTCCAAGAGGCCGTCGTACGTGCTTACCGTCTTCAGCAATAACATTCCGGAGACGGAGATATTCATCGGAGGCACTTCAAAAGACACGCGCAGCGCAAGCGGCGGCACGACGCTCGTGAACGGCGTATGGTACCAGCTCGCGGGCACATATAACGGCAGTACGCTTACTACGTACGTGAACGGCGTGCTTGACCGCCAGATCTCCGTAAGCGGCACGATGGACAGCACGGCGTACGTCCTTGACCTTGGGAAGACCGCCGACGGCACGAATGCCAATTTCAACGGCCTTATTGATGACGCGCGGGTGTATAACCGGGCCCTGTCCGCCGCGGAAATAGCGGCGCTCTATAACGGCGGCAAGTAAGGAGGGCGGCCGGTAAAATGTAAGAAAGTGGTATAATGAAAGAAAGGCCGAAAAACCTCAATCCATCATTACCACCATGTGGAAACAATGGGTGAACGTATTGCTGGGGTTGCTCGTCATCGTGCTTGCCTATTCCTCGGGCGGCACAATGTGGTCCGCCATTGCGGGCTTGGTCGTGGCGATCCTCGCGTTGTGGTCGGCGCTCGAGAAGAAAAAAATGTAGACCGTTTTCTTCGGGCAGCAAAGACCCCGCCTTCGCGCGGGGTCTTTGCTTTTTATCGGCGCGCGCCGGATGGTGTTGGCGGTGGTACTATATATGCGATGCGCATCATCGGACATCTTGATATGGACGCTTTCTTTGCCTCCGTGGAGGAGCGGGACAATCCGCGCCTTGCGGGGCGCCCAATCGTCGTCGGCGCCGATCCGGAAGGCGGCCGCGGGCGCGGCGTCGTCTCCACCGCCAACTACGCCGCGCGCGCGTACGGGATCCGTTCGGCGCTGCCGATCAGCACGGCGTGGCGCTACTCCGAAGCGGCGCGGGCGAAAGGGCTGCCGGCTGCCGTATTCATGGATGTGAATGTGGAAAAATACGCGGCGGAGTCGCGGCGCGTGATGGCGATCGTGCGTGCCCACATACAAGGCGAGATCGAGCAGGCGAGCGTGGATGAAGCGTACATCGATCTTTCGTTCGCCGGTTCGTACGCGCGCGCGGAGAAGGTCGCGCGCGAAATAAAAGATGAAATAAAGATAAAAGAACACTTGACGGCGTCGATGGGCATCGGGCCGAACAAGCTCATCGCGAAGATCGCGAGCGACCGGCAGAAGCCGGACGGCCTTACGGTGGTGCGCGAAGAGGATGCGGAACAATTCCTTGAGCCGCTCACGTTGCGGACCATCCCGGGCGTTGGGCCGAAGAGCGAGCAGCAGTTCGCCAAGCGTGGCATACGCACGGTGCGCGACGCGAAGCGTCTTACCCGCGCCGAGCTCACCGACATGATGGGCAAGTGGGGCGCGGAGCTGTACGAAAAGCTGCGCGGGCGCGGCGATGCGGAGCTTGTCTCCGAATGGGTGCAGAAATCCATAAGCGAGCAGACGACGTTCGACGATGATATTCCGGTGGACGGCCAGCTGAAGCATCGGAAGCGGCTCGAGGCGGCGCTCGGCGCGCTCGCGGAGGACGTCCACGCAAATCTGCTTGCCGAGATCGCCGCAGGCGCGCCGTTCACCTCGTTCAAGAGCGTGGGCATCACCGTGCGCTTCGCCGACTTCACCACGAAGACGCGCGTTGTCACGCTCAAGGCGCCGGTGGCGGCCGCCGACGTTACAGCGCCGGCGGTCATCAAATTCCAGGCGCTGCGGCTTTTTATGCCGTTTCTCGACCGGCGCGAGAATCCCGCGCACAAGGCGATCCGGCTGTTGGGCGTTAAGGTGGAGCGATTTGAATAACGTGGAACACTTTCATCCGGAAAACGTATTTTATTATGGTACGTCCCACAGCTATCGATCTTTACGAGGAGGGTTAATGGAGGATGTGAGCATTCAGCACCTTGGCCTGGAGGGTTGCGGCTGGTATATAAAGAGAAAAACCGCAGACATCCAGAAGCCCGATTATCTTCACAGCGACGGAGTATGGCGCAAAACCACATACCAGCTTGTTGACGGCAAAAAGATCTTCACCGGATATTTTTCCACGGAAGAAGAAGCGCGGTCTGCATGTGATGGCGAGGTTTCTACCGGACTTCCTATCGCCGCGTGATCCCGGTTTTTGTTTCACAACCCAAGCCCAAAGCCCGGCACAACCCGCCGGGCTTTTTCGTAATCTGGTAAACTTATATGAATGGCAGACCAACCGTCGCTCGCCGCGCTCGCGGGCAAGAATATCAATGATGTGTTTGCGTCGCTCAAGACATCCGCAAAAGGGCTCTCGCCCACGGAGGCGACCGCGCGGCTTAAAGAGTACGGCCCGAACGAGTTTGCGGGAAAGAAAAAGCTCCAGCCGGTTTTGATATTCTTCTCCAAGTTCCGGAGCCCGCTCCTGCTCCTGCTCATCGTCGCCGCGATCATCTCCGGGATCCTCGGCTCGCGCATCGAGGCGACGATCATTCTCGCAATCGTGATCGGCAGCGCGTTCATCGATTTTTTCAATACATACAAGTCAGCGCAGGCAGCGGAGGAGCTCCAGGAAAAGGTGACGATCACCGCGGGGGTCATGCGCGGTGGCGAGCTCAAAGAGCGCAATATGCGCGAGGTGGTGCCCGGCGATGTGTTCGCGCTTGAGGCGGGCGACCTCGTGCCGGCGGATGCGATCCTTTTCGAAGCGAAAGATCTGTTCGTGAATGAAGGCGTCCTGACGGGGGAATCGTTGCCGGTGGAGAAAGCGGCGGATGGCACAAGCGCGGCGGCGAAAGGCACCACGAACACCGTGCTCCTCGGCACCAGCGTCGTTTCAGGAAAGGGCATGGCGGTCGCGGTGGCGACCGGCGCGCGCACGAGCGTGGGGAACATCGCCGATAAGCTAAAGAAGCCCGACGCGCCGACGGAGTTCGAAAAGAACCTGAGCGACTTCAGCTCCTTCATCTATCGGACCACGCTCGCGCTCGTGCTCGTCGTGCTCCTGCTCAATATTTTCATCATCCACCGCGACTGGTTCCAGGTGATAATATTCGCCGTCGCGATCGCGGTCGGCCTCACGCCGGAACTGTTGCCGCTTATTGTCACGAGCAATCTGGCTAAGGGCGCGATCGAAATGTCCAAGAACGGCGTGATCGTAAAGAAGCTCGCCGCGATCCACAATTTTGGGAGTGTCGACGTGCTTTGCACCGACAAGACCGGCACGCTTACGGAAGACCGCATCACGCTCATCAAGTGCGTGGATGCCACCGGGAAGGATAGTGAAGAGACGAACCTGTGGGGCTATCTGAGCAGCAAGAACTTGACCGGCGTGCGCGGCGTGCTCGACGAGGCGATAGAGCGCTTCAAAAAGATCGACATCGCAGGCTGGGAAAAAGTGGACGAAGTCCCGTTCGACGCGGAGCGCAAACTGGAATCGGTGATCGTGCACAAGGGAAAACAGACGGTTCTGATCGCAAAAGGCGCGCCGGAAGAGATAGTAAAACTTTCTAAACATACCGCCGCGCTCCGTACGAAGATCACGAAAGAGTACGAGGCGCTCTCGGCGGACGGCTTCCGTGTGCTCGCGCTCGGCGTAAAGGGTGTGCCGCTCCGCAAGACGGCATCGTACGACAAGCGCGACGAGGCGGGCATCTCGTTCGTGGGATTTCTCGCGTTCCTCGATCCGCCGAAGCGCACCGCAAAGGACACGCTCGCCAAGATGGCGGCGCACAATGTGGCGGTCAAGATCATCACGGGGGACAATTATCTCGTCACAAAAAAGATCATGGACGAGATCGGGGTACCGATCGTCGGGTGGTATAACGGCGACGCGATCGCCGCCATGCACGAGCACGAGTTCAAGAAAAAAGTGGAGACCGCGAACGTCTTCACGCGCGTCACGCCCGAGCAGAAAGAGATGATCATCCGATTGTTGCGCGAGAACGGCCACGTCGTGGCGTACATGGGCGACGGCGTGAACGACGTGCTCTCCATCAAAGAGGCGGATGTCGGCATCTCGGTGAACAACGCGGTGGACATCGCAAAGGAAACGGCGGACATCATTCTATTGCGCAAAGGCCTCGGCGAGATCATTGACGGCATCGTGGAGGGCCGCAAGACGTTCGCCAACACGTTCAAATATCTGATGATGGCGCTCTCGTCCAACTTCGGCAACATGTTCAGCATGCCGATCGCGTCCATCTTCCTGCCGTTCCTCCCCATGACCGCGCCGCAGATCCTGCTCAACAATTTCCTCTACGATTCGTCGCAGCTTGCGATCCCGTTCGACAAGGTTGACGACGATTTCCTCGCGCGACCCAAGAAATTTAACATCGTTCTCATGAAAAAGTTCATGTATATATTCGGGCCGCTTTCGTCGCTCTTTGACTTCGCCACGTTCGGCGTTTTGCTCTTTGTATTGCACGTGAACGGCACCGCGTTCCAGACCGGCTGGTTCCTGGAATCCATCGCCACGCAGACGCTCGTCGTGAACATCATCCGGAGCAAGTTCAATTTTTGGGCGAACGGGGGACCGAGCCGGGCGCTCGTCGGCGCCACCGTGAGCGCGGTCATCGTCGGATGGGGCATCACGTACTCCTTCCTCGCGCCCGCCTTCGGCTTCGCAAAGTTCGGCTGGTATCCGGTTGCGCTCATCCTTGTGATCGTCGTTGCATACCTCGCACTCGTGGAGTTCGCAAAGAAGTATTTTTACAAAAAATACGAGTATCTGATAGAGAAATAAAACAGGATTGCTTCGCCTCCAGGCAGATGACCGTTCGACGAAGCAATCCTGTTTTATTTCTTCCGTGATCATGAAAAGATGCCGCTCGGTTTCCCAAGCGGCATCAAAGCAGTGCTACCACGTTCAGCTTTTGAGTATAAACCATCCTTCAGCTTTCGCTTTTTCAGCGAGAGCGTTGCCGCGGTCGACGACGACACGGAGCTCGGCGTATTCCAGCATCGGGAGATCGTTCATGCTGTCTCCGAGAGCGAGTATCGGTCTCACGCTGGGGGAGATGATCTCCTTTATGCATGAGACCTTTCCGTCGAAGATCGACAGCGGCTCCAGAAGATCCGAGGTCACGATGCCTCCATATACGATATTCCGGACACCGATCACCCCGTCGACTTCCAGGTTGAAGTATTCGACCACTCCACGAACTACGATTTCCGGCGAGGCGCTGACGATCCATACGGCGATGCTGTGGGCGCGAAGCTGTCTCATAAGGGCGACGACGCTTTCGCGGAGGTTGATCCCTTTCGCGATCGTGCGGCCGAAGAGGGTGGTGGTGGAAATGACGGTTCCTTCTTCGATCAATGCTTGCCGTACGGCCGCATTGACCCTTTGAGTGGTCAAATTGCGCAGGGTCTTTGCCCCGAACCGATAGGCCCCTTCCATATCCCCGCGGTCCAAAAGCGAATAGTACTTCGGGAAGTCGCTCCGCGCATGGCCGATGTCGTGTTTGGCCATAAAGGCCAGCACGGCTTCCGCACTGTCATGTCGGATGATGCTGTTGTCGAGATCGATGACAGCAAAAGGATTTTTGCTCGCCTCTTTCCGTTCCAAAACGCTTTCCAGTAGGTCCATCCTGGGCCGCCTTTCCTCAAATTATGAAACTGATTTGCTGGGGAGATTTTAACACTAAAATGATCTTATTGTCAAAGTGCGTTGCGATAGATAAAAATAAAGCGCCGGAATCCTCTTGTGGGGATCCCGGCGCTGTTCATTGCGGTGCGGTTGGCGGTGGAGGAGGAGCCAGGTTTTTGACCGCCTGGATCCTGTCGTTCATTTCCAGATCGGTTCCCGGAGGTCCGCCGCCGCGGGACTCGATGAGGCTCTTCAATCGCGTGAGAAATGCGATCACGGGTTTGCCGTGAGTGCGGATTGCCGCGTCGGTATCCGCGTCTTCCTGCTGCTCCAATAGAGGACCTTCCATGTTGGAGTTGTCGCACGATAGTTTTCCATCGCTGTTGAGATCTACCATGAGAAGCGACATCTGCCGTGCGAGCAATCCTTCGAACGCTCCCGAAGGGGCATCCGCAGCGGTAAAGTCGGCGAGGGTCGCGCGTGAAATGAATATTTCTCCGCGGCCGTCCTTGTCGAAAACGCTGCCCGGCATATACTCACCAGGATTGTTTCCGCCATTGGAAGACATCACATAGAGATGGGGGACGACGTTCTCTCGGCCATATAGCCGAGCCACGGCAAACACTTCTTCATAGACGGGTCCGGTCGTTATTTCTTCGGCCTCGTTCAGCGCGATGAAATTCCGCTCACACGTCTTTTGCCCGCGAAGAGGGTGATGGCGAGGATGCGGTGTTTCCTGCGAAATGGCGAACGTGACAGATCCTGCTGCCACCACGAAAAGGATGCACAATGCGAAAGTTTTCAAAGGGGACTCCTTCTGCGGGGCGACCGCGGAGAACTATCCTTATCCTAGGAGCCGTCGCAGAAGATTGCAAGAGGCAATCGGCGCGATTCGGGGCGGCTACTTTCCGGCCGGCGGCACGTTCCGCTCCAATTTTTCCGATACGTTCAGTTTGCGGAGCAGATAAAGGAGGACCGCGATCACGATGGCTGCGACCGTAGCGAACTCGTTGAGCCCGACGCCCACGAGGACGCCGATCGCGGCGGCCGTCCAGATGAGCGCGGCGGTCGTCACGCCATGCGGCCGGTCTTCGTTTTTGATGATGAGCCCGGCGCCGAGGAATCCGACTCCGACGACCACGTTCGCGATCATCGTGAGATAACCGCTGTTGCGCGCGACGACGTCCGCAAGGTTGCCGGTGTCGGCCGAGACGATGTACGGGAGCGCGAGGCCGACCATCGTGAATATGGCCGCGCCGCTCGTCACGAGCATCGTCGTGCGGATCCCGGCCGATTCTTTGCCCACGAGCTCGCGTTCCAGCCCGAGCAGCGCGCCGAGCACGAGCGCAAGCGCGAACCGCAGGAGCATTTGTTCAAACGTCAACATTGTATTAATATTAGCATAACAATATGCATGAGCGAACCTACATAGGCGATCTGGCAGCCCACATCGGGAAGGAAGTGATGATCAAGGGTTGGGTTGACGTCCGCCGCGACCAGGGCAAGCTCATTTTTTTTGATTTCCGGGATATGACGGGATATGTACAGGGAGTTGTCCTGCCTGCCGCCGCGGACGCGCACGAGGTGGGTGCAAAGCTCCGCCCGGAGTGGGTGGTGGAAGTAAAAGGGAAGGTGAATAAGCGTCCGGAGAAGAATATCCAGCCGGAAAAACAGAACGGCGATATCGAGCTTGAAATACTTTCCATCGAGGTTCTGAACGAGGCGGAGACGCCGCCGTTCGATGTGACGGGCGACGGCCGCGATATCAGCGAGGATATCCGCCTGAAGTACCGTTACCTCGATCTGCGCCGCCCGCGCCTCCAGCGCAACATTCGCGAGCGCGACAAGATCATCTCCTTCTTCCGCGATCACATGCACAAGCACCGCTTTGTGGAAATAGAGACGCCGATGCTCATGCGCGGAACGCCGGAGGGTTCGCGCGAATATATCGTCCCGTCGCGCCTCGAGAAGGGAAAGTTCTACGCGCTTCCGCAGTCGCCCCAGCAGTTCAAGCAGCTTTCCATGGTGGCGGGCTTCGAGCGCTACTTCCAGATCGCGCGGTGCATGCGCGACGAGGACACGCGCGGTGATCGCCAACCGGAATTCACCCAGCTTGATTTCGAAATGTCGTTCGTCACACAGGAAGATGTGCTGAAGTTCACGGAGGCGATGTTCATCGAGATGGTGCATACGCTCTATCCGGAAAAGCGTATCTCGCACGAGCCATTCCCGCGCCTCACCTACAAGGATTCGATGGAAAAGTACGGCAACGACAAACCCGATCTTCGCAAAGACAAAAACGATCCGAACGAGCTCGCATTCGCGTGGGTCGTGGACTTTCCCATGTTCGAAAAGGCGGACGACGGCACGATCCAGGCTGCGCACCATCCGTTCTGCTCTATAAAAGAGGAAGATGTGGATAAATTCATGAAAGGCGAGGACCTGTTCAGCATCCGCGCCAATTCATATGACCTTGTGCTAAATGGCTACGAATTGAGCTCCGGCAGTATCCGTATCCATAAAGCGGACATGCAGCAAAAAGTATTCGAATATTTGAACATCAGTGAAGAGCAGCAGCAGCGGAAGTTCGGCCACATGCTCCAGGCCTTCAAGTACGGCGCTCCGCCACATGGCGGGTTCGCGCCGGGCATCGACCGCACGGTGATGCTCCTCATGAACGAGCCGAACATCCGCGAGGTCATCCCGTTCCCGAAGACCGGCGAAGGCAAGGACCTCATGATGGGCTCGCCGGCGGAAGTGGACAAGAAGCAGCTGGATGAGCTAGGATTGGAAATCAAGAAGTCGGCGGAGAAAAAATAGTCGGAAACAAACCAAACATTAACTTTTTATAAAAATATGGCGCATCCCAAAGAAGAACGGACACTCGTGGTTGTAAAGCCGGACGGAATCCAGCGGACGCTCGTCGGCGAGATCATCAAGCGGTACGAACAGAGCGGGCTCAAGCTCGTCGGCTTGAAGATGCTCATTCCGACGGAAGAGCTCGTGCACAAGCATTATCTTCTCGACCCGGAGTGGCCGATGAAGACCGGCATGAAGACGATCGAATCATACCGCAAGAAAGGCCAGACGCCGCCGTCGGAAAACCCACTCGAGATCACAGACGTCATTTTAAAGAATCTTAAGAAGTACATCACGAAGGGGCCGGTCGTCGCCATGGTGTGGCAGGGGATCCACGCGGCTGCGATCGTCAAGAAGATCACCGGCGGCACGGAACCGCTCACGTCCGCGATGGGCACGATCCGCGGCGATTTCACGATCGACTCGTACGAGGTCTCGGACGTCGACAAGCGCGCGGTGCGCAACCTGGTCCACTGCTCGGGCAATGCCGAAGAGGCGGCGCAGGAGGTCCCGCTCTGGTTCGCCAAAGGAGAACTGTTTGATTACCGCCTGATCAACGAGGCGATGTTGTACGACCCGGAGCTGAATAACATCCTTTAGTTTTATCAGCATGAAACAAACAACGCTTTGTTTCTTGTTGAACGACGATCAGGTTCTCCTTGCCATGAAGAAGCGGGGGTTCGGCATGGGAAAATGGAACGGCGTCGGCGGAAAAGTCAAAGAAGGGGAGGATGCGGTTGCCGCAACGGTGCGGGAGATAAAAGAGGAGATCGGCGTGACGGTCGCGCCGGATGCGCTCACGCTTATGGCCACGCTGGATTTTGATTTCAGCGACAATCATGAATGGGCGCAGACGTGCAGCGTGTTCGTCGCCCGCGCGTGGGAAGGCGAGCCGGCCGAATCGGAAGAAATGAGCCCGAAGTGGTATCCCAAGAACGCGTTGCCGTTCGATGATATGTGGATCGACGACCCGCATTGGATCCCGCTTGTGCTCGCCGGCAAAAAAATAAAAGGCAGGTTCTTATTCGAAGACAAAGGCGGATCGATGCTCAACTTCGCCGTATCCGAAGTTCATTCCTAGCACATTTGAGCGAGTGGACGTTCCTACGTCGGAATGAAAAGGTACGGAGTTTATTTTTCTTTCTCGAACGCCTTCACGATCGGATCGAAGTCACCTTCCAGGATCTTTTCTATATTGTGCCACTTCTTGCCGATACGATGGTCGGTGATGCGGTCGTCGGGGAAGTTGTAGGTGCGGATCTTTTCCGAGCGATCGGCGGAACCGATCTGGTCGCGGCGCGATTCGGCGATATTGCCCGTGGCGCGGGTCTGTTCGATCTCATAAAGCTTGGCGCGAAGGATGTCCATCGCCTTTTCGCGGTTCGCGTACTGCGAGCGCTCTTCGCGCGAGGCGACGACGATACCGGTCGGCTTGTGCAATATTCGCACCGCCGTCTCCACCTTGTTGACGTTCTGTCCGCCCGGGCCGCCCGCGCGCGAGAATGTCACTTCGAGGTCGTTCGGCGAGATGTTCACTTCGCGCGCCTCGACGATCGGCAGGATCGCAACGCTTGCCGTGGACGTGTGCACGCGCCCCGCCTTTTCCGTTTTGGGGATCCGCTGGACGCGGTGGACGCCGGATTCGTGCTTGAGCGCCTCGTAACACCCTTCGCCCTTCACTTCCGCAACGAGGCTCTTATACCCTTGCGAGTTCTCGCTGGCATCAAGTATGGAAAAGCTCCAGCCGCGCCGGGCGGCATAGCGCTGGTACATGCGCGCAAGGTCGCCGGCAAAAATGGACGCTTCGTCACCGCCCGCGCCCGCGCGTATCTCTACGATGATCTTATTGGTGGTCATGGGGTTGGCTGGCTATTGCGCTTAATTTTTTCAATCACTATGGTATCATACTATTAAAGAAAGATTAAACAAAAACATGGCCGACCAAAAGCTCATTTTAGTGGTGGATGATGAACCCTCGTTCCGGGAGATTTTCAGCACCAAGCTGGGCGCTGAGGGATTCCATGTCGAGACGGCAGAGAACGGGGAAGTCGCCCTTGCAAAAGCCAAGGCGCTTCACCCCGATCTTATTCTCATGGATGTCAAAATGCCGGTGATGGACGGCGCAACGGCAGTTCTGAAGCTCCGGGAAGATCCGGAGACGAAGGACCTCAAAGTGCTTTTCCTTACAAGCCTTGGCGATCCGCGCGCGGAGATGCAGGAAATGCACGAGAAGATGTCAAAGGATTTCGGCGTGCAGGGATTTCTCAAAAAGACCGACGACCTCGATCGCCTAAGCGACCAAATTAATGCATTGATAAAATGAGGGAGCGGCCGCTGATCCTCGTGGTGGATGACGAAAGCGATCTTCGCGAGATCATGTCTATAAAGCTCAAGGCTGCGGGATTCGACGCGATCGTCGCCTACGACGCAAAAGAGGCCGTTGATGCTGCAATAAAGACGCACCCCGACCTTATCCTGATGGACATTCATATGCCTGGCGAATCCGGGACCGACGCCGCGCTCGAGATCAAGCAGAATCCGGAAACGAAGGATATAAAGATCGCGTTCCTCAGTAATCTCAAAGATCCGTGGCCGCAGACGACGCCGGATCGCGACGCGCTCGCAAAATCGCTTGGCATGGAGGATTATATCGACAAGACCGGCGACCTGGGCGCCACGGTCGCAAAGGTCCGGGAAATACTTGCGCGGAAATAGCATGTCGGTGGACGAGAACGAGAAGGTCAAGGAGCTCGCTCATTTGAGCACGCATCTGCTTGCGCTCACTTCGCACCAGCTGAAGACCCCGATGGGAATTATCCGCGGCTATACGACGCTCCTTCGCGAAGGGTTCTACGGCCCCTTGAACGATGATGTAAAAGAGGTGCTTTCCAAGATCGAGTTCAACACCGAGGCGGTGGTGGCGCTTGTGGACAAGATCACCGACCTGCGCAAGATCGAAGAGGATAAGATCGAATACGAGATAGAACGGCTGGATTTTGTGCAGGTCGGGCGCCGGGCGGCGGAGGAAATGGGCCATATGGCGCTCAGCCACCGCTTGGACCTGAGCTTTTCCGGCCCCGATCATCCGGTCATCGTGCGCGGCGACGAACAAAAGCTTTACGAGGTCATCCAGAACCTCATCGACAATGCCGTGAAATATACGGCAAAGGGCTCGATCAAAGTGACCGTCGAAGAGAAAGATGCCGATGTGGTGCTTTCCGTCGCTGACTCAGGCATGGGCATCGCAAAGAAGATCATCCCGTTGCTTTTCCAGGAATTTGTCCGCGATAAGGACATTGCGAAAGAGATCCGCGGTACCGGGATCGGGCTGTACGTCGCCCGCATATTTATGGAGGCGCAGGGCGGCAAGATCTGGGTGGAGTCAGAAGGTCCCGACAAGGGCGCCACCTTCTCGATATCCCTCCCGTTGGATAAATAAAAAATACCCCGGGCCATTTCGTCGGCTCGGGGTATTTTTATTGTTTCTTGGTCCGGACCTTCTTCGGCTTCGGTTCAACTTTGGCCGCGCGCCGGGATTTGAATTTCTCCACGCGTCCCGCGATATCCATGAGCTTCTCTTCGCCGGTGTAGAACGGATGGCACTGCGCGCAAATTTCGACGCGGATCTCTTCCTGGGTCGCGCCCGTCGTGAACGTGTTGCCGCATGCGCAGATGACCGTCGCCTTCGGGAAATATTTTGGATGGAGGCCTGTTTTCATAACGCTCTCTATTATATGCGATAAAAATACGTTCGTCAAACCCCGCACACACCTCTTCGCCGAACGGTCATCTGTCTGGAGGCGAAGAGGTGTGTGCGGGGTTTGACGATGATCTATTGATAAAAGTGAAGGGTCTCCGTGAGGAGACCCTGTTGGCGCGCCTTTTTCAATTTGAGAAAAGACGCGCGAGGAGATGCGCGACCCAGTCATGGGCCGCCCGTGCCGCCGGATAATCCGGGGCGAGCACATTCACCATCATCACCATAAGCGCGAGCGCAACAATGAGCGCTAGCGGCATGATGACGAAGACGCGCCGGGCACTTCTTTCGTTGATATCCTGCATGCGGCGTTCATGATCCGGATGGATCTCCCGGGGTGTCCAACCGGCGCGGCTGGGTGTGTTGCCTGGATAACTTTTCAATTTCATGACCCCTCCTTTGGGGTGTTGCCGGGTATTATATTACCATATAAACTCTAATTTTGTCAATATCTCTTCAAAAGCGAGGCATTTTACCACTGTGACAGAAAAATACGGGCATGCGCACCGAACTATCATCTACCAGGAGGTGCGCATGCCCGTATTTTCCTGCTGTATTGACATATTTCCCGCGTTTGCTACAATTGACTTCGTTGTGTCGGTCGCCCCTTTACAATTTGTGGTAAGAAAAAATCAACTAAAAGAATAGAGAGCTTTTTAGTTGTCCCAATTTATTCTTTTTGGCACCGTTAAGAAGTAAGCAAATGGTGCAACAATAAATTAGGATCATCCGTCAAAGTTTTTGAGACTTTGGCGATATCTTTTATCAGAGGATTTGATCCTGGTCCAGGATGAACGCTGGCGGTGTGGATAAGGCATGCAAGTCGAGCGGGATATATTTTGAAGAAGTTGCGATTACATCAAGACGACGGATTTATATATTTAGCGGCGAACGAGTTAGTAACACCCTGGTACGTACCTCGAAGACGGGGATAGCTCGCCGAAAGGCGAGGTAATACCCGATACTCCCGCAAGGGAAAAGGCGCAAGCCGCTTTGAGATCGGCCTAGGTCCGATCAGCTAGTTGGTAAGGTAACGGCTTACCAAGGCTATGACCGGTAGGGGAGGTGAGAGCCTGACCCCCAACGACGAGACTGAGACACGGCTCGTACTCCTACGGGAGGCAGCAGTCGAGAATATTCGACAATGGGCGAAAGCCTGATCGAGCGACACCGCGTGCAGGATGAAGGCCTTCGGGTCGTAAACTGCGGTAGTACGGCAGCAATGGTAACTGGTTTCTGGTAACTAGTTTCTAGTAAGTTACTAGGTTTTCTAGAAACTAGAAACCAGTTACCATGAGCGTCGTACGGAAAGAGGTGGGTAACTACGTGCCAGCACCAGCGGTAATACGTAGACCTCAAGCGTTATCCGGATTTATTGGGCGTAAAGCGCACGTAGGAGGTTTTGCGCGTCTTTTGTTAAAGCCCAGGGCCTAACCCTGGAAGTGCAGGAGATACGGCAGAACTAGAGGAGGTTAGAGGTGCATGGAACTCACGGTGTAGGGGTGAAATCCGTTGATATCGTGGGGAACACCAAAGGCGAAGGCAGTGCACTGGGACCTTCCTGACTCTGAGTTGCGAAAGCGTGGGGAGCAAAAAGGATTAGATACCCTTGTAGTCCACGCCCTAAACGATGCCTGTTTGCTGTTTCGAGTATCGACCCTCGGAGTGGCGTAGCTAACGCGTTAAACAGGCCGCCTGGGAAGTACGAGCGCAAGCTTAAAACTCAAAGGAATAGACGGGGACTCGCACAAGCGGTGGAACATGAGGTTTAATTCGTCAGTAAGCGAGGAACCTTACCAGGGTTAGAAATCTAAGATGACAGCCGATGGAAACATTGGCCTTCTCACAAGGACATCTTGGACAGGTGCTGCATGGTTGTCGTCAGCTCGTGCTTTGAAGTGTTCCCTTAAGTGGGGTAACGAGCGCAACCCCTATTACGCGTTACATGTGTCGCGTGAAACTGCCCAACCCTAAGCCTAGAAGACCTGATCACTAGTAACTTGTTACTAGTATCAAGGTCTACCAGTTTTAGGGTTGGGAGGAAGGAGGGGATGACGTCAAATCCGCATGGCCCTTTGATACCCTGGGCTACACTCGTGTTACAATGGTCGGGACAATGGGTTGCCAACCCGCAAGGGGGAGCTAATCCCATCAAACCCGGCCCCAGTTCGGATTGGAGGCTGCAACCTGCCTCCATGAAGCCGGAATCGCTAGTAATCGCAGATCAGCCACGCTGCGGTGAATACGTTCTCGAGTCCTGTACTCACTGCCCGTCAAGCCAAGGGAGCCGGTAATAGGTGAAATATCGTTCGCGGTATTAACTTAAGATCGGTAACATGGGCTAAGTCGTAACAAGGCACGCGTAGCGGAAGCTGTGCGTGGATCAATTAAACTAGTTCAAAGGATTTTGAACTGCTGTCGAACTTGTTTCGCTTTCGAAGGCGATCGATCGCCCGCGGAAGCGAGATAGGTAATTGGGACAACTAAAAAGCTCTTTGTGTGATAGAATAAAAGAATGGCAAACGAGCCTAAAACGATCATGATCATTGAGGACGACCGGTTTCTGTCGTCCCTCATGAAGGCGCGCCTCGAGAAAGAGGGGTTCGCGGTGGCACAGGCATTTGATGGCGAGGAGGCGATCGGTCTCCTAAAACAGACGATGCCCGCGGTCATAATCCTTGACCTCATCATGCCGAAGGTCACCGGATTCGAGGTCCTGCAGATGATCTCGATCACCCCGCAGCTCGACAAGGTGCCCGTAGTCATCCTGAGCAACCTCGCGCAGGATTCGGACATCGCGAAGGCGCAGCAGCTTGGGGCAAAGGATTATTTCATCAAAGTAAAAGTGTCGATAGACGATCTCATCACGAGAATAAAGGCATTGGCGGCGTAAGCTTGAACAAAAACATGATATCAGAGGAAATTCTCAAAAAAATAAAGCCGGGCGCGAAGGTAAAAGTGTATGAGGGCAAGACGCCGTTCACCGGCTTGGTGATCGCGCGCAAGCACGGTTCGGAGCCGGGCGCCACGTTCACGGTGCGCACCGTCCTCGCCGGCGTCGGCGTGGAAAAGGTGTACCCGGTCCATTCGCCCGCGATCGTAAAGCTCGAGGTGGTTTCGGCGCCCAAGAAAGTGCATCGCTCCAAACTGTATTTCGTCCGCAACGTTTCCGGCGCGAAGATCAGGCAGAAGCTCGACGTTTCTATCTAGCCTGGCGTATCCAAAATATATGACGCAAAACCCGCCCCTTGGCGGGTTTTGCTTTTAGTGCTAGGGTGATCTCAGTCTGGAGGTGACAATGTTCGTACCAAAACAAAGTGCCTCGTGTACCCATGAGGAATTTCTGCTGGCGTACACGGAAGCGTTTTCGGAGTTCGAGGCTTTTCAGCGGTATTTTACCGCAACAGTCCGGGGATGTTACATCAGCGCAAACTTTTCTTCGATCAAAGAAAACTTTGAGCTGGCCGAACAGTATCACAAGAAGGTGGTTGCAATGCTGAGCCAGCTCTCAATGCGGTTTTCAAAAAAAGTGGAGAACAAACCGCTTTCCCGCTGGGACGCGGACGAGCGCGGCGATAATGCTCTCCTGCGCGGCCTGCAGGGAACAGTATCATCCATGATGAACAATCTGCTCACGGTGTATCGTCCGTGGCTTGCCGAGGCGCAGTTCGTCAGATCAAAAGAAGATGCCCCGTGAATATTTTTCGCGGGGCGTTACATTATTGTCAAAAAGTTTTTAACGAATTTTTAATGCGATGTGCGCTATGGTCGTGATATGCATCCAAAAGGGAAAGTGAAATTGGCGTGGTCACCTGAATTTGCATACGCGATCGGCCTTTTGGTGACGGACGGGTGCCTATCAGGGGACGGGAGGCATATTGAACTCACGTCAAAAGATGAAGAGCAAATGCAGAATTACGTGCGCTGCCTTGGCATTAAGAATAAAATAGGCTTTAAAGTAAGCGGCTATTCCCGAAAAATGGCAATGAGGGTCCAGTTCAGCGATGTAAATTTTTATAATTTTCTTTTTGGCATTGGCCTGATGCCGCGGAAATCAAAAATTTTAGGGGCCATCGCGATCCCCGATGAATACTTCTTCGATTTCCTTCGCGGCGATTTTGACGGTGATGGAACGTTCTATGCTTATTGGGATCCGCGGTGGAGGTCCAGCTATATGTTCTATACCGTTTTCGTCTCTGCCAGTGAGCAACATATGCAGTGGATGCGCAACGAGATCTTTCGACAGATAGGCATCCGGGGATACTTGACCGCTAGCGGAGATACCCCTATGTATTCTCTAAAATATGCAAAGGCGGAGTCATTGAAATTATTACCGAAGATGTATTATAATCCCGAGGTGGTTTGCCTATCCCGGAAACGCGAGAAGATCGAGAAAGCGTTAGCGGTGATCCGGGGAGGCATTTAAGACCAATGCCCGGGTGTCGAAACTGGCTAGACGAACTACCTTGAGGTGGTAGCGCCGAAAGGCATGGAGGTTCGAATCCTCTCCCGGGCACAACACTGGAAAATCTTTTATAAGATCCGAGATACGCACCACGGTCATTGGTTTTTTAGAGGTTCGAACCTGCGTAATTTCACGTTCCACGGCTTTTCGCTTTTTCCTGATGATTTCAAAAGGAAAATCGAGCTCTACGCTGACCTTTTGGCCTTTTAGGATGAGGTTCGAACCGAGCGACGAGAAGATTTCGCGCTTGGTCATAGGCTTGCCAACTTCGAACCATTTCCGAGCATAACAGGCGACATTGAAACTCTTTTCGCTCAATTCAAGCCATTTCACTTTTTCTTGGCTCTGCTTCTTGAGCGCGGCTTCAATCTGTTCTTTCTCTTGGAGCAAGCTCATCTTCGTTGATCGAAATTCTGCCTCGGAAATATACGTGCGATCAATATTCTCCGGCGCGATGTAGGAGCGGAATAGGTTATTGATCTGCTTATCGATCGTTTCAACGCTCTTATGGTATGACGCCATCACCATCTCTTGCGTCTCGATCTCTTCATCGCGATATTGGGAGAGGTATTTGAGCGCCCAGTCTTTAAATTTCACAGAGATCTGAATGGAGGCGAGAATATCGTCAATCTGCCGGGTGAGCTCTTTAAGGGTAATAGCTTTTTCCTTACAGGCCGGGTTCTTTCTTTTTGTGCAGTGATAATAAACGTATTCGTGGACGTTGCCGTTCTTCTGTCGCTTAGTACGCCGCTCGGCGGTAATGAAAGCACCGCAGCCGCCACAACGGATCATGTTGGTGAAGTCAAAATCGTGCTTTTCCACCACCCGACCCCGACGACCGAGGAGCACCTGCACCCGGTCAAACTCGTCCTTCGTTATCATCGGCTCATGCTTGCCCTTGAACCATAAGCCGCTATTTCGAGGGTAATCGAACCAGCCATAGTAAAAGGGGTTCGCGAGGAGGGTATAGATGTTGCTCTTGGACATCTTAAAGCCCGCTATTTTGCCCTGCCTGCGGGTTTTGAGCCCTAGATCGTCATTCGCTATGGCGAGCACCTCAAGGGGCGAATACTGGCTCGTAAGCATCAAATCCCAGATCTTACGGACGAGATCAAAGCGCTCCGGGTCTTTTATGATCTGATTTGAGCCCCGGTCATTCGTTTTGGTGTTCAGATAGCCCAATGGCGCATAGCTTGGATACCAGCCGTTTTCGAGCTTCGTATGGAGGCCGCGCTTCACATTCGAGCTCAGATCGCGGATATACTGGTTCGCCATCCCAAACTCCACGGAGGTGATAAGAACGTTATCACTCGGATGATATTCACGATCCGGCGTTTTGATGATTGATATAGTACTTTTCTGGAGGAGCCATTTTATTCTCCCTTCGTCGACGGGATTGCGGGCAAGACGATCAAGTTTCCAACAGAGGATGCCGGAAGCATCGCCACGCTCGATCCGACGAATCATTTCATTGAACTCATCCCGTCCCGGTGCTTTTGCGGATCTTGATTCCGTAAAGGTATGCACGATACGAAGACCCTCGCGTTCGGCGATCTCTCGCATTACCGCAAGCTGCGAATCGATAGAGAGGATCTGGCGTCCTGAATCCTCGCTCGATTTACGAGCATAAATGAAATATCGCCCCTCTCCGCTTTTCATTGTCATAGCTGTTGCGCCCATTATAGTCATGATCGTTCTTTTTTGGCAACCAGTGATTTTCCTTTAAACGAATACATCTCATACATCATGCTTATTTACCTAGATAAATTATTGGGCGCAGGCGATGTATGGCCTCGGTGTAGAAATGAGCGGTGTATGGTTACCATACACCATTACAATTCAACACTAATGCTTACACCACCTTTTTCGTCAGTATTTTCAAGCGTTACAACATCCGGTGTAGGGGATGTAGGGAAATAGGCTGCATAAACACGCTCGACCTTTTTCTTCTCAAAGAGATAGGTGATACCTTTTTTCGTACGCTTTCTTTCCGACGACAGATTCATCCTTCTTATCGCTGCTCCAACAAGGCCCGCTTTTTGCCGATCAGTTTTGGAATCACTAAATTGTTCATTATCCAGATCCTCCAAAATCTCTTTTGGCGAAAGAGTAATTTTCTCCTCGTTATCCAATTTCTTTAGCACCACACCAATGATAGCCTCGTCCAATTCTCCGAGCTCGGATTCGGTAAATTTGTATTGCGAAATAAACCTGTTTTTTCCGGCACTAATCTCTTCCTCGCCGACATGACACTGACGCAATAACGTCTCAAAAGGGAGCCACAGCTCAAGATGCCTCCCGGTAATTTCGTTGCTTTGCTTGTACATTGCCCGGCGTAAAAAGTATTCATTGGCAACGTCCGCATAATTGCCGAATAAGAATCGGTAAAGCTTACTCCTCAGCGCAAGCCATAAAGGATTGTCGTCGTTTGGATCAGAAAAATTTTTGCCGCTGCGAATGAGCGGTACGATGAGGCACCTATCACGCAGATCTTCAGGCAATTCTTTGATGGAAGCAAACACCTTGGGGCAATAGGTCTCAAATTCCAACTGATTTCGCTTTCCCTTATCGAGACTGATTAATTTACGCTTACTCCCATTTTTCTTATATGACCCAGTGAGATGCTCTAATAGTTCTTCGTTGTTCTGTCCGCCAAGCGAATCCGCTTGATCGATCAAGAAAGTGCCACGGGAGCTTTCTACAGTATCGCCCAAAGCTGCAAGAGTAGGGCGAGCCTTCGTTGCGTTGAAACAAAGCTGGGTCAATAAATCTAAAAATTGACTTTTCCCTGACCGTTTCGGGGCCTTGGCATTGAGGAAGGGGTAGGCCGAAAATGCGGGGAAAAAATATGTACCGATGATCCATGCAGTGATGAGTGAATAGTCGATTTCCTGTTCAAGCTCGACATATCGCTTGAGTACGTTGCGGATTTCGCCATAGAGGGCGTTTCCCTCAGGAACGCCGTTTAGGGTAGGGTTTTGATATTCTTCACGAAACCGGTTCAGATCGTCCAAGCTCCAACGTTCGCTAATTTCGACAAGAAGGCGGTGAGCTTTTTCTACAAAATACGTTTTTTCGTCTTCCAAAAAAGAAAAACCACTATCAGTGAAATGCTCAATGCTGCCGTTGCGAACAACAAGAATAAGATCCTCAATCTTTCCCGAAATAGCGCGGTAGCGAAATCCGATCACCAATACAGAATCTTTTATGTCGAGCGCCGGGTGGAGCGCTTTACCGTCGAACCCTTCAATTTTATCGATTTTCTTTTCCATGATTATTGTCATTTTCATGTTCATTAATCCACTCCTGGACTATTTAATTTACAGAGCTATTGTTAAATTAAAAGGTGAACAAGCAGCCGCCGCGAGGCACGCGTTAAGCTGAACCCAATTATCCAAACATCCTAAAACGTGAAGAGGCATACTGGATTAGAGTATGCCTCGGAGGATGAGAACACGCAGGATGCAACCGACGGTGCAGACGGCACTGAGGACCATGCCCCAGAGGAGCGCTTGCGACCTGCTGCGATAGCCAAGCTGCGCGTACGTGATCTGAACGTAGAGGAAGATGAACAGCATCAACAGGGAAGTGCCATTCGCATTCTTCGCGTTCAGAAGCGCCCACAACGCGGAGGCCATAGCCACCACATTGAAGAAGCTTGCCGACCACGTCCGGTTATCAAGCGAAAACAGTTTTTTAAGCACCGCGCACCAACCTTTCTGGGATCTATTATAGCATAATATAGACTATATTGTCAAGCAGTCGTTTTTACCTCAAAATATATGGATTTTTGCCTAAAATAGGTTCGAACCTGGTCCGATACCCCGCACAATGCAGCACTTGTCCTTTTCCGGCGGCCTGTTATAATGATTCTCAATGCGGCGCCATCCAGGCCTATTCTTGTCTCTCATCATCATCCTCGCCATCATCGCGGGGATATTCGTGTACCCGAAGGGGCTCGGCAATAAAGTGGAGCCATGGAAGCTCGGGCTTGACCTTGTTGGCGGCAGCCACCTTGTCTACCAGATAGACCTTTCAAATGTTTCTTCCACCGACCAGAGCTCCGTCGTTTCTGGCCTGCGCGACGTCATCGAAAAGCGTGTCAACCTGTTTGGCGTGAGCGAACCGAACATTTACACCTCGCAGACCGGCAACCAGGCCCAGCTCTTCGTTGACCTTGCGGGGATCAGCAATGTGAGCGATGCGATCAATGAGATCGGGCAGACGCCGCTGTTGCAGTTTGAGACCGTGGCGACCTCCACTGCAACTTCATCGCCTACCTACACTCCCACGAACCTGACGGGGCAGTATGTGACGGGCGCCCAACTCACATTCGATCCCACGACGAATGCGCCGCAGGTCTCGATCTCCTTCAATAGCCAGGGCGCGCAGATATTCCAGGAGATCACCGGGGCAAATGTGGGCAAACCGCTTGCGATCTTCCTTGATGGCCAACTCATCGAGGCCCCGACGGTCCAGCAGGAGATCACGGGCGGCAATGCCGTTATCAGCGGGGGATTCACCGTATCGTCCGCGCAGCAGCTCGTGCAGCGGTTCAATGCCGGAGCCTTGCCCGCGCCCATCACGCTCGTGAGCCAGCAGACGATCAGTCCCACACTCGGCACCGATTCATTGAAGGAGCTTATCATCGCGGGCATCATTGGCACGATCCTTGTGATGTTGTTCATGATATTCTACTACCGCCTCCTCGGCCTCTTTGCCGCGATGGCGCTCGTGATCTACATCGCGCTTACGCTCGGCGTGTTCAAGCTGATCAACGTGACGCTCAGCCTGGCCGGCCTCGCGGGCTTCGTCCTTACGATCGGCACCGCCGTGGACGCGAACGTGCTCATTTTCGAGCGCATCAAAGAGGAGCTCAAGCGGGGATTGCCCAAGTCGTCGGCGCTCGAGGAAGGGTTCCGCCGCGCGTGGCCGTCCATCCGCGATTCGAACAGCTCCACGATCATCACCGCGGTCATCCTGTATTTCTTCACCTCCAGTTTCGTGCAGGGCTTCGCCCTTACGCTCGGCATCGGTACGCTGGTGAGCCTGTTCAGCGCGATCACCACCACGCGGCTTTTCCTTCGCTTCTTTATGAGGGACGATAAAGTAAAATAATCACCATGCTTAACATCGTAGGACGCAAAAAGATCTGGTTTACCATCTCCATCACCCTGGTGGGCATTGCCGTGATCGCCATCGCGGTATACGGGTTCCAGCAGAGCGCGGAACTCAAGGGCGGAACTTTGTGGGAATTCACCATTGCGCAGCAAAACCCTTCCGTCGCGGATGTGCAGAGCGTCCTTCAGAACGACCTCCATATTCCGGACGCGGTCGTGAATTACGACAGCGGCAACCAGTCGTTCCTCGCGCGGTTCGGGTCCGTCGATGAAGCTACCCACCAGCAGTACATCCAGGAACTTACCGCCCAATGGCCCTCATTCCAGGAGCTGAGCTTCCAGTCCATCAGCCCGTCGGTCGGCGCCGACCTTCGCAACAAGGCTATCATCGCGATCATCCTCGTGCTCATCGGCATCTCACTTTATATCGCCTTCGCGTTCCGGAAGACCCAGCGCCCGATCAGTTCGTGGAAATACGGTTGGATAACCCTGCTCACTCTGTTCCACGACGTTGCGATCCCGGCGGGAATGCTCGCCATCCTCGGCCACTTTGCGAACGTGCAGATCGACTCCGACTTCATCGTCGCCCTGCTCGTCGTCATGGGATTCTCCGTGCACGATACGATCGTGGTGTTCGACCGCATCCGGGAGAACCTCCTGAACCATCGCGGCAAGCAGTCGTTCGCGACGATCGTGAACGACAGCGTCAACCAGACCATGGCGCGGTCCATCAACACGTCACTCACCCTCATCCTGGTGCTCCTTTCGCTCTACTTTGTGGGTCCGGCGGACCTGCGCTATTTCGTGCTCACGCTGCTCGTGGGGGTAACGACGGGTATTTACTCGTCGATCTTCATCGCGAGCCCGGCGCTTGTGCTCGTGAGCCCCACCGAGAACGTCTAGGGGAGAGGGGGAGCCAGTTGACGCCGTTTGTAATTTAGTTTAATATGAATTACTATAAAGGAGGATAAAAAAGGTGGACAGTCCAGACCCCTTGCAGCCTATTGACATTTATTTTACTATAGTATAAAATATCAACGAAATCACAAAATCATGGCATCAATCGCAAAACTCATCAGCGCGTCTTTGACCGGCCTTAATCCCCGCCAAAAGGAGGTTATTACGGCCCGTTTTGGCTTGGATGGCAAAGGGGAAGGGGAAACCCTTGCTGCGATCGGTGACCGCATGGATGTTACCCGTGAGCGGGTGCGCCAGATCGAGAATGGCGCGATCGTGCTCGTAAAGGCGAATATCAGCAAAAACCAGGAAGCCGGCGCCATTTTGGAAAAAGTGAAGAAGTTCATTGCCGGCCGCGGCGGCGTGTCCCGCAAGGGAGATGTCGTGCAATACGCATCGACGCTCGCAAGCGGCATTCGCGAGAACCATCTTGATTTTCTGGCGGAGGCGTCGGGCGTGTTCAACCTGCATCGCGAGGATGACGCGTTCCACCCGTTCTATTATGTGAGCGACAAAGACCTCAAAACCGCGAGCGCGTTCGTGAACGGCTGGGTCGGGTTCCTTAAGTCCCACAAGGACAAGGTGTTCGAAGGTTCCTACCAGGTCCAGCTGGCAAGCTTCACAAAAACAAAGTCGGTACCGCAGGACGTCGCGGACAATTATTTGAGCATCTCCAAACAGATCGACACAAATCCGTACGGCGATATGGGCCTCCGTGAATGGCCGGAGATCAGCCCAGCGACGGTCCGCGATAAGATCTATCTTGTCCTTAAAAAGAAAGCGGAGCCACTGCACTTCGAGGATATCGCAACCAATATCAACAAGGTGGGGTTTGACGACCAGAAGGCACTTGCGCCCACTGTGCACAACGAGCTTATCAAGGACAACCGGTTCGTTCTTGTCGGCCGCGGCATGTATGGCCTCAAGGAGCACGGCTATGAACCGGGCACGGCGCGCGAAGTGATCGCAAAAGTGCTCAAGTCAAAGGGTCCGCTCAAAGCGACCGATGTCGTATCGCACGTGAATGCCCAGCGCTTCTTCAAGCAGAACACCATCCTCATCAATCTTCAGAACCGGAATTTCTTTGAGCGCATGAATGACGGGAGGTACCGCGTCCGCGAGTCCTAGGACTCCGTTCCGCGTTCCCGTTCTTTGCACTTTGCGCCCTCTCAGTTGATAATTACATATATGCCGGCAACCATATTCTGGGGTCTCGTACAAAGCATCATTACCGTCTGGGGGGCGGTGTGGTGGTTCGTGCTGCCCATCATTGCCATCATCGTCCTCTGGGAGGCGTGGCTTTTGCATTTGCACGTAAAGTGGGTCACGAGCATCAATTGGAAGCTGTTGGAGATCAAGGTTCCCAAGAATGTTCTGAAAACCCCGAAGGCCATGGAGCAGATCTTTGCCGCCGCCCATGCGCCCTATACGTACGGCATCCCGTGGTACAAAAAATACCTGGAAGGCCAGGAGGAATATTGGATGATATTCGAGCTCATCGGCCGCGCCGGTGAGACGCATTTCTATCTTCGCGTGCCGTCACAGTTCCGCAACATGATGGAGTCCGCGATCTATGCCGCATATCCTGAAGCGGAGATCACGGAAGCGGAGGATTATCTGGAGGAGCTTCCCCACATTCTTCCGAACGACCAGTTCGATGTTTCCGGCCTCGAGGAGGTCTTGCGGCACGAGAACTATCTTCCCGTCCGCACGTATCTTGCCTTTGAAGATCCGACGGAAGAGCGCCGCATTGACACGATCGCGCCGCTCATGGAGGCGATGTCCAAGCTGAAGGACGACGAGCAGCTGTGGTTCCAGGTGATCCTCAAGCCGACCGGCGAGGAGTTTCGCAAGGAAGGGGAAGAGGAGATCAATAAATTGCTCCATATTGAAAAGGAGAAGAAGCCCAGCATGTGGCCCAAGTTCGACCTCGGCCTTACTGCGGGCGAAGTGCTTCGCGGTCCGTTCCAGCATCCGGGCGAGGCAAAATCTGCGCATGACGAGAAACAGGAAAAATTTCCGCGCTTTCTCATGACGCCGGTGGACAAAGAGCGTGCGGACGCCATCCACTTGAAGATATCAAAGATCGCGTTCGAGGCGACGCTCCGCTTTATCTATATCCAGAGGAAAGGCGTGGAGGATCCCGGCCACACGAACTCCATCCATGGATTCATCCGCCAGTTCAACACGCAGAACCTCAACTCATTGAAGCCGTACAGCCCGACATCCACAGCATCCTATACGGTCAAGGGCCTTTTCAAAAAAACGCGCCTCCGCGCGCGCAAACGCTATATCTATGAGCATTATCATCACCTTACCCCGATGCACCATGAATCGATCCTCAATATAGAGGAGCTCGCAAGCGTGTTCCACTTCCCGCTCGCCGTCGTTTCGACCACCGAGCTTGAAAAGGTGGAATCGCGCAAGGGCGGCCCGCCGGCGTCCCTCCCCATCGTTTCCGAAGAAGAATAATACGATCTTTCCATGGCATACGGCCCACACGACATCACGCCGATCGGATACCATAATTTCCGCGGCAATAACGACCAGAAGTTCGGAATCAAGCTCGACGACCGCCGCCGCCACATTTATGTGGTCGGAAAGACCGGTGTCGGAAAGTCCACGCTGTTGGAGAATATGGCGATCGCGGACATCCGGTCCGGCAAGGGCCTGGCGATCATCGATCCGCACGGCGAGTTTGCCGAGCGGCTTTTGGACTTTGTGCCGGAGGAGCGGCTGGATGATGTGATCTATTTCGATCCGTCGGACATGGAGTACCCGATCGCGTTCAATCCGATGGAGCAGGTGGGCAACGAGTTCCGGCATCTTGTTGCATCGGGCATCATGGGCGTTTTCAAGAAGATCTGGGTGGACGCGTGGTCCGCGCGCATGGAATATATTTTGAACAATACGCTGCTCGCATTGCTCGAGCTGCCGAATTCCACGCTGCTTGGCGTGCTGCGCATGTTCGCCGAGCCGCCATACCGCAAGAAGATCGTGGACAACCTGCAGGACCCCGTCATCAAGGCGTTCTGGCAGAACGAGTTCGCGCGCTATTCGCAGAAACTGGAAACGGAGGCGCTCGCCGCGATCCAGAACAAAGTGGGGCAGTTCGTGTCCAATCCGCTGATCAGGAATATTTTGGGCCAGTCGCGTTCCACGATCAACATGCGCGAGATCATGGACACCGGCAAGATCTTCATCGCAAACCTTTCCAAGGGCAAGATGGGGGAGGATAACTCCGCCCTGCTCGGCGCGATGATCATTTCGCGGCTCCAGCTTGCCGCGATGTCGCGCGTGGACATTCCGGAAGAGAAGCGGCGCGACTTCTTCATGTACGTGGACGAGTTCCAGAACTTTGCCACGGATTCCTTCGCGAGCATCCTGTCCGAGGCGCGCAAATATCACCTGTCGCTCACGCTCGCGCACCAGTACATCGGCCAGCTCGTCACGAACGACGGCAACACAAAAGTGCGCGACGCGGTATTCGGCAACGTGGGAACGATCATCACGTTCCGCATCGGCGCCGCCGACGGCGAATTCCTCGAAAAGGAGTTCATGCCGGAATTTTTGCAGAACGACCTGGTAAATCTTGCCAAGGCGAATGTATATATAAAGCTCATGATCGACGGCGTTTCGTCCAAGCCGTTTTCGGCGACAACGCTGCCTCCGCAGGAGGAACCGCTCCAGTCATATAAGGACATCATCATCAAGAACACGCGCGAACATTATGGCACGCCGCGCAAGGTGGTGGAGGAAAAGATCGCAAGCGAATGGCAGGCGAACAGCGATACGGTGATCAACGAAAAGATAGGCCGTCGTGATGAGCGTCCGCTCTCGCAGGTGCTGCGGCCGGACGGCCCGCGTCCGCCGCGGAGCCAATCCTCCTCGCCGCGCGCGTCAGCTCCGGCTGCCCCGCGATCACCGGCGACCGGAGGATCGGCGTCTCCGGCCACGTCCCCGCCGGCTTCACGCTATGCGCCGCCAGCGCGGCCTGCTCCTGTCGTCCGGCCCTCGCCGGAGAAGGCGGTCGGGACCCCTTCGCTCTCGAGCGCAGTAAAGAACATGGATGTAGCGGAATTGCCGGAGGGTGAAGCCGCGGATGTTTGGGTCTCTAAAAAAGCGCCGTCGGCATCGTCGCCTTCGGCAGGTACGGGCGCGCCTGCATCGGCTCCCTCATCTGAACCGTCATCCGAAACCCAACCCGCCGCGCCTGCGCCAAAACAATTTGTCCGCCAAAAAGTGGACATTGAAGCGCTGCGGCGTTCCATCACCGAGTCATTGAAAAAACAGTCGGAAGGCGGAAGCGTCGCCGCGCCCACCCCCGTCCCTGACCCGACCCAGGTCAACACCGAGCCGCCGGGAACGCATTCGCAATGACGCGGTTCCATATCCTCACCGTTTTCCCCGGCATGTTCGATTCGTACATCAGCGAATCGCTTTTTAAACGCGCGCAAAAAAAGAAGCTTGTTTCGGTGCGCACGCACGACCTTCGCGCGTTCACAAAGAACCGGCACCGCAAAGTGGACGATCGTCCGTTCGGCGGCGGTCCCGGCATGGTGCTCATGGTCCAGCCCGTTTGGGATGCGGTAAAAAAGATAAAGAACGCAGGTGCGGGCGCAAAAAAAAGAAAGCCCCGCGTGATACTTTTTTCTACGCGCGGGAAAAAACTGGATGCAAAAACGGCGCGGCGCCTGGCGCACTACCGCGACCTTATCTTGATCTGCGGACGGTATGAGGGAGTGGATGAGCGCGTGGCAGAGCATATTGCGGACGAGGAGATCTCGATCGGCGACTTTGTGCTTTCCGGCGGCGAGATCCCCGCGCTCGCGCTTATGGAAGCGGTCAGCCGTCAGATCCCCGGATTCCTCGGCAAGGAAGGATCATTGGAGGAAACGAACGGTTCGTTCCCGACATACACGCGGCCCGAGGTTTTTGTTCCGCAAAAAGGGAAAAAATGGAAAGTGCCCGATGTACTTCTTTCCGGCGACCATAAAAGGATCGCTGAATGGCGCACCGAGCGTGATAGAACGGCCCGATAGCGCGCCGTTTTTTTAACATTCATTTAATCGGCATCGGGTATGATGCCGATATGCTCGTTTCCGTCGCGGTCAGGGTAGGGGACATAGTTTTCGGCGTCGCCGCCGCATTTTTGCTCGGCGTGTTCGCGGCAAACATGGGATGGGACCTGCGGCCCGTCTTTTTTATCATCGCATTTCTTGCCATGATCGCATTGCTCTTTGTGCCGATCGTTGGGAAATATGCCGCGGCGCTCCTTGTCGCCGTTCTCATTGGCGCCGTATATTATCACGCGTATGTCTTTTGGGTCCGCGCGCGCGGCGACCTTCCTTCGGGAAAAGACGCAGCGTTCTTTGGCGTGGTGACCGAAGAGCCAAAACAGGCGGGCAATTTTACGATGGTGGTCGTCGGGTCGATGCGCCCCTATTCCGGCGTGGTGGATCTTTTTATGGCGCCAAGCGCGGGCGCGAATATCCGCTACGGCGACGAGCTCTGGGTGAACGGGAATGTGGGCGCCACGGACGGTGCGGAAGATCCCCCGGCGATGTTCTTCCCCGTGGCGCGCGTGGTGGCGGAGCACCAGGGCTTTTGGCTCAAAGAGGCCGTGCTCGACATCAAGGATGCCATTGCGCAGAAGGTCGCCGGTGCGTTGCCTGCGGACCAGGGATCGCTTCTTGCGGCGATCATGCTTGGCACTGCGGGCACAATGAGCGCTACGCTCAAGGCGCAGATGGAAGCGTCCGGCACGTCGTATATCACCGGCATGTATGGCTACAAGATCGCGATCATATCGTCCGCGATGGCGGCGGCGCTCAAAGACCGCGTGTCGCGCCGGTCGCTTCTTACGGTCACGCTCGGCGTCGTTGCGGCGTTCGTCTTCGCGTCAGGCGCCGGCATCTCGGCGATCCGCGCGGCGGTGATGGGGTCGGCCGCTCTCGTCGCGCGCGGCACCGGGCGCATATTCAGCGCGCGGAACGCGCTCACGTTCGCCGCGCTTGGCATGGTGCTCCTGAACGCGACGCTTCTCACCGACGCGGCGTTCCAGCTTTCATTCCTGAGCTTTGCCGGTATCTCCATTCTCCGCGATCCGGTCAATGACCTTTTCGGATGGAAGGACAAGGGCGCGTTCCAGTGGAAGGAACACGCCATGCTCTCGCTCACCACGAACCTTGCGATCCTGCCGGTCGTCATCGGCACCTTCGGATCGTTCTCGCTCGCGTCATTCGCCTCCAACGTGCTCATCATGCTCCCGTGGCTCGCGATCCTGTCCTTCGGCGCGATCCTTGCCGTGACGGGCTTTGTCGCTCCGCCGCTTGCGTTCGCCGTCGCGCAGGCCGTCGGCGTACTCCTGCGATACGAGCTTCTCGTGATCCGCGTCTTTGCCGCGATCGTGATCCCGATGCCGGCGGTGTTCGGATCGCCGTTCGTGATCGCGCTCTATTACGGCGCGCTGATCATTTTTGCCCACTACTATGGCACGCCATCGCCGCAAAAAACCGATTGACGTCGCAAGCGCGATCGTTCTTCTCGCGCTCGCCCTGCTCGACGTTGTCCTCTATAAGAATATTGCCGCGGATCGCGCGTCCGCCGGCTCGCCGGCACGGCTCTATTTTCTGCCGGTCGCGCAGGGCGAGTCCGCACTGCTCGTGCTCCCCGGCGGCGCGACGGTGATGACCGATGCCGGCTCCGACGCCACGATCGTAGACGATCTCGCGAACGCCCTGCCGTCCGGAGCGCCGCCCTACATCGACCTCGCGGTCATTTCGTATCCGCAGGCGGCGGACTACGGAGGTTTTCAATATCTTTTGGAACACTATCAGGTCGGCGCATTCCTTTATGACGGGCGGGCTGATGCGGTTCACGGCACGGAATGGAAGCAGCTTGTTACCGCGATCGCCGCAAAGAAAATTCCGCTTATCACGATCGGGGCAGGGGACAGCATCCGATATGGCGGCGCGGTGAAAAGCGGCGCGGCCGCCGATGAAATAGACATCATTTCCCCGGACGCCACTTTTGCGCGAAGCGCCGAGCCCGCGGACACCGGCATCGTAGAGCGCGCAGTCACGCGGACATTCACCGCGCTGCTTGCCACGGACATCGGTACGAATGTGGAGAGCGCCCTGCTCGCGCGCGGCCCGGCGGCGGCGCTCCTCCGCGCCGACATCCTTAAGGCGCCATTTCCGGGCGTGGGCAATGCCGCGGGCGATGCCTTCCTCCGCGCGGTCGCGGCGCGCATCATCGTCATCACGCCGGGCGTAAAAGGCGCTCCCAGCGCTCCAACCAAGGCAATGCTTGCCCATCTTGCGTCGTCCACGGCGGCAGTCGTCGCGTCAACGTCCGACGGCCGATTTTTGTTGTATAATTAAAGAACATGACATTGCTTATCAAGAACGTCCAGATCGTTGGTGGCCCGGATACCGCAGGGACCGGCGCAAAGGCCGCCCACACCGGCACGTCGGACGTGTTTGTGAGCGATGATAAGATCTCCGCGATCGGCACCTTTGCCAATAAGGACGCCGATGTCGTCCTCGACGGGCAGGGCGCATACCTGTGCCCCGGCTTTATAGACAGCAAT
The DNA here is from genome assembly GCA_035509435.1 of Minisyncoccota bacterium. Classification (GTDB taxonomy): domain Bacteria; phylum Patescibacteriota; class Minisyncoccia; order UBA6257; family 2-01-FULL-56-20; genus JAKAGE01. The sequence goes on from DATJLR010000002.1 coordinate 298,627, forward strand.
ACCGACTCCGACCATTACCTGACGCTCTTTGACGACCCCGGGCAGGAGGATTTCATCCATCAGGGCGTGGCGACCATCATGGGCGGCATGTGCGGCGCGTCGCTCGCGCCGCTTTTGTACGGTTCGCTCGAGTCGCTCCAAAAATGGGGCGATCCGAACCGGATCAACGTCAACTGGCATACGATGGGCGAATTTTTCAACGTGATGGACAAGCGTCCCGTTGCCGTGAACTTCGGCACGCTCGTGGGGCATGCCACCGTGCGGCGCGCGATCATCGGCGAATCGCTTCGCGACCTCACCAAGAACGAGCTTGGCGTCTTTGCGCGCACGCTCGAGACCGCGCTCCAGGAAGGCGCGTTCGGCATGTCGAGCGGGCTCGCGTATGTGCATGCGCACAAGACGCCGTACGCGGAGCTGCGGGCGCTTGCCGAGATCGTAAAAAAGCATAACGGCGTGTACGCGACCCATCTCCGCAACGAGGGCACCGGCATCCGCGAATCAGTGGAGGAAGCGGTCAAGCTCGCGCGCGAAACCGGTGTTTCCACGCTCATCAATCACTTCGTTCCTATCGTGGGCGCGGAAGGGGAGTACGAAGACGCGCTCGCGCTCATAAATGACCTCCCTAAAGATGTGGATCTGCACTTTGATATTTCGCCGTCCACGAGCTCGCTCATGCCGATCTACACCTTTCTGCCGGAATGGGCGCAGAACGGCGGCATCGATGTGATGCGCGCGAACATCCAGGATGAATGGCTCGCGCCGCGCATCAAAAAAGATATCGCGCCGCTCGACGAAGACAATCTTATCATCGCGCAGGCCCCCGGCAACGAGATCCTTGTCGGCCGCACGCTCGCGGAGATCCGCGACATTTACGAAGTGGATGACAGCCGCGACGCGCTCGTGCGCCTCATGCAGGCGCTTTTGCTGAAGGGGAGCGTACTGTACCGCAATCTGGACCCAAAGCTCATCGGCCGCGCGCTCGCGAGCAAACGGAGCCTGATCGGCTCCAACGCGCCGAGCGTGGGCGACGGAAATTCCGGCCAGAAGCATTTCAAATCCGACCGGACGACAAGCACGTTCTCGGCGTTCCTTTCGATGGCCGAAGAGCACAAGATGTTGCCGTTCGAGGAGGCGATCCGAAAGATCACGCTCGCGCCCGCAAAGAAATTTGGCCTCAAGGGCCGCGGGACCATCAAAGAAGGCAATTATGCGGACCTGGTATGCCTCCGCGGCGGAGACGTCAAATTTACCGTGGTGAACGGCCGCGTGGTGGAAAAAGAAGGCGCATTCCAGTCGACATTGCCGGGAAAGACCCTGCGACATACGGGATAACGCCATGGCACGGACCCGCAGGAGCACCGCAGGAAAGCCCGACTATTTTTTAATGGCAGCGTTCTGTATTTTGCTCGTTTTTGGCATCGCGATGCTCTCGTCCGCGTCATCCGATCTCGGCAAGCAGCTTTTTAACAACAGCTATTATTATCTTGAGCACCAGCTGGAGTTCGGGCTCACGGTCGGCCTCGCGGGATTTTTGATCGGCTACTTCGTGCCATACTACAAGTTCAAAAATATCGCGTTCATTTTATTGCTGGTCAGCCTCGTGGCGCTTGTGCTCGTCTTCACGCCGCTCGGCACGGCGGCCAGCGGCTCGTCGCGCTGGTTGCGGCTCGGTCCGCTCAGCTTCCAGCCGTCGGAGCTCATGAAGTTCACCTATCTTTTATATCTTGCGGCATGGCTTTCGAGCGCGAAGGCAAAGCGCACCACCGATTTCATGTCCGGATTGCTGCCCTTCGCGATCGTATCGGGCGTCATGGCCATACTCCTCATCCTCCAACCGGCCACGAGCACGGTCGCGATCCTGCTCGGCGCCGGCCTCACGGTATATTTTGTGAGCGGCGCGCCGTGGAAATATATCCTTGGCATTCTCGGCGTGGCGGCGCTCGTTCTCGCGCTCGTCGTCCTCATCACGCCGTACCGGCGCGCGCGCGTCATGGCGTTCCTCCACCCCACGGAAAACCTCCAGGGACAGAACTATCAGGTCAACCAGTCGCTCATCGCGATCGGCGCCGGCGGGTTGTTCGGCCAGGGGTATGGCCAGTCGGCAACAAAGTATAGCTATCTTCCCGATCCGATCGACGATTCGATCTTTGCCGTCGTGGCGGAAGAGCTCGGCTTTGTGGGAGCCGGCGCGCTCGTTGCGATCTTCGCGATCGTCACCTTCCGCATGTTCTGGCTTGCCAAGCGCGCCGGCGACCAGTTCGGCCAGCTGATCCTGATCGGCTTCGGCACGGTCATCGCGCTGCAGGCCTTCGTCAACATGGCGTCGATCTCGGGCATCATCCCGCTCACCGGCGTGCCGCTGCCGTTCGTGAGCTATGGCGGCACGGCGCTCGCGATCTTCATCACGATGGGCGGCGTCTCATTAAATGTAACGCGTTATAACTAGATACTGGTATAATTATTATTGAAATGGCCGAAAAATTCCGGGTGGTGCTGACGGGCGGCGGGAGCGGGGGACACGTCTATCCCTTGCTCGCGGTCGCCGAAGCGTTGCAGGACAAGTGCGATGCGCTCCATGCGGACGTGGAGTTCCACTATCTTGGCCCCAACGACGCCTACAGCACGCTCCTCACGAGCCGCGGCGTAAAGATGCACGCGATCGCGTCGGGGAAGTTGCGGCGCTATATGTCCGTGCAAAACTTTCTGGACGCGCCCAAGTTTTTGATCGGCCTCGTGCAGGCGCTCGCGGCGCTCTACATGATTATGCCGGACGTCGTCTTCTCGAAGGGTGGCACCGGCGCGCTGCCGGTCGTCATGGCCGCATGGTTCTACCGGATCCCGATCGCCATCCACGACTCCGACGCCCAGCCGGGCCTCACGAACGTCCACTCCGGCCGCTTCGCCTCGCGCGTGTTCGTGAGCTTCGAGCGCGCCGCCGCGTTCTTCAGCGCCAAAAAAGTGATGATCACCGGATCGCCGCTCCGCACCGAGCTCCTCGGCGAGCGCATCCCGAAAGAAGCGGCCAAGGAGATCATGGGATTTGATAAGACCCAGCCGCTCGTGCTCATCCTCGGCGGGTCGCAGGGCTCGATGCGCATCAACGAGTTCGTGGTCGTGAACCTTGCGCAGTTCATTTCGCAGACGTCCGTGCTGCACCAGACGGGCCCTGCGAACATCGACGAGGACAAAAAATTATCGTCCGCCGCGCTCGCGAACCAGCCCGTCACGTTCCGTTATATGGCCGTCGGCTACTTCGGCGGTGCGCCCGGCTCGGGCAACGACATGGCGACGGCGCTCACGGCCGCGGATCTCGTCGTCTCGCGCTCGGGCAGCGCGGTGTGCGAGTTCGCCGCGTTCGGCCTTCCCGCGATCCTCATCCCGATCACCGAGTCCGCCAACGACCACCAGCGCGTGGACGCTTACGAGTTCGCCAAGAACGGCGCGGGCGTCGTAATCGAAGAAGCCAACCTCGTGCCCGGCATCTTCTTCTCGCAGCTCAAAAAGATCCTCGATGACGCCGACCTGCGCGCCAAAATGAGCGCTGCCTCGAGCGCATTCTTCATCCCCGGCGCGGCCGAAAAGATCGCCGACGAACTGATGAGGATGGGAGGGTAGGGGACAACAAAAAAGGCGCCTCCTCAACTTGGAAGTTGATTCAGCGCCTCGACTTGAACTTTTGTTACACAATTTCATTCTGGGTGTTTGGGGCTACCCAGAACTTTCGTGCAACAAGGAGAACGGTGATCACGCCATACACAACGCATGCAGCAGGATACAGTCGTTCAGGAACCGACCATTCCTTGCCGCCCATCGTTGCCAGCGCGTTTGCTGTGAGAAATCCGAGGTATGTGAGAAACGGATTCTCTTCCGGTTTTCGATAGCAATCCACGACCAGCGGTATTCCCGCGATGATGACGGCCGTTGTGCTCGCGATGGTTGCGACGTACGCGCCGGAGATCGCCCAAACGACGATGCACGCAGCGACGAGCAGCGATACCATCGTATGGAACAAGGTCCACTTAAAGTTTTTCGATCTCAGGATCGAGAGCGACGTGACGGTGGAGCCGAGCGTGTACGCTGCTATCAGCAGGTAGTTTCCGTGTTGGTAGAAAATGCTCGCGGCGGCGATGCCATCGAGCAGAGCCCACAACACCCATGTGGCGAGGTTCTGTTTCACCTTGCCGCGGAGGATTGCGAGGCAGAGTGGCACATAGCACACAATGCCAATGACGCTTCCTGCGAGCGTGAACTTGCTCACTGGTCGCCTCCTTTCGTGATATAAAACTAAATTTAACGCTGGTGATATATTAACATATTATTACTGCTATTGTCAAATAGAACAAATCCTATTTTTATAGTAAAATAGGGGACATGGAAGCATCTGTGCCGAAGGCCGCGCCCAAGTCCATACGAGTGCGCTTTGCGCCGAGCCCGACGGGGCCGATCCACATCGGCGGCGTGCGGACGGCGCTTTTCAGCTGGCTCTACGCGCGCAAGCACGAGGGCAAGTTCGTTCTGCGGATCGAGGACACCGACAAAGAGCGCTCCGAAAAAAAATATGAGGCCGAGATCCTGCAGGGACTTTCGTGGCTCGGCATCGATTGGGATGAAGGCCCGCAGCCGATCGGCGAGGGCGGCCAGCTTCCGCTCGACGGCGAGAAAGGGGAGTATGGTCCGTATCGCCAGAGCGAGCGCACCGACATCTATAAGAAGTATCTGAAGCAGCTGATGGACGCTGGCGAGGCGTACTATTGCTACTGCAGCAAGGAAGATATCGAGGCGCAGCGCCAGGCGATGCTCGCGCAGGGATTGCCGCCGAAGTACAGCGGCCATTGCCGCAATCTCGCCGAGGCGCCCGAAGGAAAAAGCCCGGAAGTGATCCGCTTCAAGACGCCGGAGGTCAAAGTTGAGTTCAAGGACCTCGTGCGCGGCAAGGTCACATTCGACGCCGCGCTCTTCGGCGACTTTATCATCGCAAAGGACTTGGACAGCCCGCTCTATAACTTTGCCGTCGTCGTGGACGATGCGCTGATGGAGATTTCGCACGTGATCCGCGGCGAGGAGCATCTTTCCAACACGCCGAAGCAGATTTTGATGTCGCGCGCGCTCGGCTTCGACGAGCCGCTCTACGCGCACATCCCGCTCATCCTCAATCCCGACCGGAGCAAGATGTCCAAGCGTTTCGCCGACACCTCGCTCATGAGCTATCGCGAGCGCGGCTACGTGCCGGAAGCCATCGTCAACTTTTTGGGGTTGATGGGTTGGCATCCGAAGGGCGATAAAGAGGTGATGTCGCGCGACGAGATGGTGGCCGAGTTCGAGTTGGAGCGCGTCCAGCAGGCCGGCGCGATCTTCAACGAAGAGAAGCTTGACTGGCTGAACCGCGAGCATATGAAGGCGATGCCGGTGGCGGAGGTCGCCGCGCTTGCCGCGCCGTTCTTTGAAAAGCGCGGCATCGCGGCGCCGGACGAGGCGCTTCTTGAGCGCGCCGTCATCGTGCAGATCGGGCGCGCGAAGACGCTCGATGACCTCGCCGAGGCGTGCGCGTTCTTCTTTGCTCTGCCGGAATATGAGCCGCAGCTTTTGGTGTGGAAGGACAAATCCACGCTCAAGGAAGTGGCGGAAGTGCTCACGCACGTGCGCGCGGTGCTTGATGCTGTCGCGCCCGAGGATTTTACGCGTGAGCTCCTGACGGCGCTTTTGCCCACGATGATAGGCGAGCGGAGCAGGGGAATCGTCCTCTGGCCGCTCCGCGTCGCGCTCTCCGGTCAGGCCGCATCGCCGGACCCGATCGAGATCATGGAAGTGATCGGCAAAGAGGAATCGTTGAAGCGCATCGATGCGGCGCTCAAGAAAGCTGGTGCGTAGCGTCGAGCGCGAAAGTGCTATAATTAGATCATGAACAAGGTCGCGACGATCACACGAATGGCTGCGCTTTTTATTTTTCCGCTCGTTGTCTTTGTTGCCGCGTTCGTTGCCGTGCCCGCGCCGCAGGTGCGCGCCTATGCCGTCGGTCCATTGCCGTCCAGCACGACAAACAATTACAGCCCCACGAACTCCTTGGAAAACCTTTTTGCGCCGTTCACGAACTTTGTCCAGAACCTGGCGGGCAGCAGTCATACGACCATCAATGTGGGCGGAGGGTCGGCGTCCTATCCTACGGTCAATTTGGCGCCCGACCTGACCCATGGCGCCCAGAACTTCTTAAGCCAGTGGCTCGGCGAGTTCGACAATTGGGTGTACGCGAAGACGGGCGTCCATCTGTCGGGGATATTCGTGGTACTGCTCAATGCGATCTCATGGACACTCGGACTGGCACAAGAGGTGGTGAGGTGGCTGTTGGGGTTGTTTCATTAAATTTGCCTTCACGGTTGATCAAAGTTTTTTATAGGCCGATGTGGTCTATTTTTTTAACATATTTTTAATGTAGTTTATGTTATGAATAAATTAATGGAAAAATTGCCAGGAGATTATATCGCAGGGTTTGTAGACGGCGAAGGGTGTTTTGCTTTAAAATTTGTCCGATCAGTTAGATATGAAAGACCTAACAAGCCGGTTTATTTTTATTGGGCAATCGAATTTGCGATTGTTCTTAGGGCGGATGATGTGGAAATTTTGGAAGGAATTAGGTATACCCTCGATTGCGGAACCGTGCGCCCCGCCAATAAAGCCGGGTGCGCGCGCTTGTCCGTGGCTAAGTGGGATGATTTATCGAGCAAGGTCGTGCCATTTTTTGAAAAGTATCCTTTACGAGCGAAAAAGCGAAAGGATTATCTGTTATGGAAAGAAGCATTATCTATATTAATAAAAAATAAACAGGTTAAAGCATTTAAAAAGATAACGATGAGTGATGTCGATCTGGCAAGATTAAAAGAAATACATACAGAAATGGGTGAGTTCAAAAGTAACGTGAAGGAATGGAAATGGCTAAAAGAAGTCGACTCGCCCTTTTCATCTGTTACAAAAGAATGATTGGGCGACAGATGAAGTTTCGAAAAGGCCCTATTCCCTAGCGTCCCGAAGTATGGCATAATGCCGCCATTATGCTTAAGCGCATCGCGTTCATATTTCTCGTGATCTTTGTGGTTGCGATCGGCTATGACATTCTGGCGTCCGCCGCAAAAGCGTTGAGCTCGGGGTCGCTCACGACGCTTGTTCCGTCGCTTACTCCCCCGTCGGGGCCAAATTGGGCCGGTGGCGGGGAAGACCTGAGCGCGCTTCCCACCATCAACTTCAATTTTTTCAGCTCGACCGGCGCGGGAAAGGATTACATCACGCAGGGATATGGACACACCGCGTATGCCTACCTTTACATCAATGGTTGGCACAACGGCATCGACCTTGCCGCGAGCTTTGGGACGCCGGTCTATGCGGCCGCCGATGGCACGGTGCTTGCCGCCGTAGATCAGGATGCGTACTGTCCGCGCATCGCGTTCGGAAAATACGTGGCGTTCGACGATCCGGCGCATCATCTCGTGTTCGTGCTCTCGCATCTCGGCACGTTCGCGGTCTCGCCGGGTGAAACGATCCCGAAGGGCACGCTCATCGGCACGGTCGGACCCACCGGTTTGGAAACCGGTCCGCATCTGCTCGTTTCAATTTTCAAAGAACAAGGATTCAACACATCGCCCGCTCACGGGTGTGGTCCCTACCCGCAGGGACAGGACGTGAATCCCCTCGACTATCTTGGAACGACGTATCACTAGGAGGCAGCAATAAAGGAAGCCCACATTTCGCGATCTAGCACGAATGTGGGCTTTGCTCTACGCCTTGACGACGGTGTGTATCCCTTTGTTCACCGGAAATGGATCTGCTGACCGCTTGGCTTCTGCTTCCGTCTCCTTCTGCAGTTTTATGGAAAGTTTTGCCAGTCGTTGTTTTAACTGACGACGAAGGATGAGGGGCGCTTCGGTTTTAGGAATGTGCGTCCGCCGATCACGTGTTTTCATGACGATGACCTCTCGATTGATTATATCATTATTAAATACTGCGTTATAATGATATCCATCTACATATAGCATGAGCGCTTCCTCAAAGCTTTCAAAGAACAAACCCTCCTCGCTCCGCGTCCACTTCATCGGGATCGGCGGCATCGGGATGAGCGGTTTGGCCCGCTATTTTCTTGCCCATAAATGGGCAGTTTCGGGCTCGGACGCGGTCCGCAGCCCATTGACGGATGAGCTTATAAAAGAGGGCGTAAAGGTCAAAATTGGCCATAAAAAGGGCAATATACCTGGCGGGACACACCTGGTTATCTATAATAGGGCCATTTTGCCTGCCAACCCGGAACTGGCTGCAGCGGAGGTAATGGCTCAGCGGAAACAGAAGGTAGTACTTCCCTACTCCAAGGCGCTCGGGCGGATCACGGAAGATTACCAGACGATCGCGATCACCGGCTCGCACGGCAAGAGTACGACCACCGCGCTCGCGGGCCTTGCGCTCATGCGCGCGGGACTTGACCCGACGATCCTTGTCGGCACCAAGCTGGTCGACCTCGGCGGAAAAAACATTCGCGTGGGGCATGGGTCATATCTGGTCCTGGAGGCCGACGACTTCCACGCCGCATTTCTGGACTACTCCCCTGCCGTTGCGATCGTCACGAACATCGATCGCGAGCACATGGATTTCTATAAGACGTTCGGGAACGCCAAGCGTGCATTTTTGAAATTTCTGGCGCGGACGCGGCGCGGCGGCACGCTGATCTTGAATCGCGATGATGCGCCGCTCTATTCGCTGCGCGCGGCGGTGGCGCGCATGGCGAAAAAGCGCAGGCTGAAAGTGGTATGGTTTTCCGTGCGCGGCGACGCGGCAAATGTATCGCTCACGCAGAAGGTCAAAAAGATAATTCCTATCGCGGGTGAGCACAATGTTTCGAATGCAATGGCGGTCTTGCAGCTTGGCAAGACATTAAAAATTCCTGAAAAGAAAATTCTGGACGCGATCGGTTCGTATAAAGGCGCGTGGCGCCGGATGGAGCTCAAAGGAAGATTAAAAAATACTAAAATCCCGGTTTACGACGATTACGCGCATCATCCTACGGAGATCCGCGCGACGCTCGCGGCATTCCGTGAAAAGTTTCCACGATCGCCGATCGTCTGCGTGTTCCAACCGCATCAGGCAAAACGATTGGAGCTGCTTTTTAAGGATTTTACGGCAGCGTTCGATGCCGCCGACATTGTTTTTATTTTGCCCCTCTATAAAGTACTGGGCCGCGATGAAAAGTTTTCGCACGATTCCGCCGCGCTCGTAAAGGCGCTCGCGCTGCGCGCGCCCGCGAAGCCGGTCTTCTATCTGCAGCGGCCGAACGATATCCGGCGCGCAGTCACGACGGTGATCCGCGACGTTCCGCTCAAGAAGAACTTTCCCCGCCCCCCTGTCGTCGTCATGATGGGCGCCGGGGACATTTCCGATCTTACCGGAAAACTGTTGAAATAATTTATTGGAACATCCTGCACCAATGTCACTATTCGACGAATTCAAGGACCTGAATGATTTTAAAGAACAGTGCGGTTACACGATCGACGGCGACTGGTATCCGCGCGTCACGAAGATAGTGACCATCAAAGCAAAGCCCGCGCTCTACTATTATTATGGCGAGGCAAAGAGCTATCGCGCGGCGAAGGAATCGACGGAACGCTCGGCGGCGGAGGGCACGATGCTGCACGAAGCGGTGGAAGCGCTCCTGCTTGGACACGAGAAAGAGATCCCGCAGGAGGTCGCGCCGGCGGTGCGCTCGTTCCAGGAATTTTTTGAAAAGAACCATATCCACGTGACACCCGAGCTTGTGGAACGCCGTATCGTGAACCGCGACCATCGCTACGCGGGGACGGTGGACGCGATCGCACGGATCGGCGGCAAGCTCGGCGTGTTGGACATCAAGACCTCGCAGTCCATCTATCGTGACTATTGCCTGCAGACGTCGGCGTACATGGATGCGCTCAAGAATGAATTTGAGGACCTGTCCACGCGATGGATATTGAAGATCGACCAGATCCAGAAATGTTTGCGCTGCGGCGCGATCCGCCGCGTAAAGGGCGGCCGGGAAAAGATCAAAACCGACTGGCGGAACGCCACCATGCGCGGCTGTATCCATGAATGGTCCGAGCGGTATGGTGATATCGAGCTCAAGGAGTTTCCTTACTGGCAGGATGACTTTACGGCGTTTTTGGGCGCCAAGCGGTTGTGGGAATGGGAAAATGAGGATTGGCTCAAAAAAGCGGCGTATTTATAAGCAGCCGGGCCGGTTGAAACGGGCGCGCGCGCTGCTCCGTATCACCAACTGAATAAGGTATAATCAGAAAATGGGCTTTGCCTTCAAAAGGTCGAACTTATAGGGTGACGCCTTTCATCAAATAAATATAAAAACAATACCTTATTACCATGTCTAAAACAGGAAAAATATTGTCGGGGGTTGTCATTGCAATAATAGTGATCGGCGGCGTATGGTGGTGGATCGACGCGCAGAACGGCACTGTGCCGACGGCGCTCGCGCCCGGCGCGAACGGAACATCATCCGTCGCGAACTCCCCTGCCGCCGCGAGCACTTCCTATCCGCAGGGCGATTCCGACCAGGCGATCGATCAGGATATGACGAGCCTGAACGCGCAGATGAACGGACTGAGCTCGGACAACGCGAGCGTCACACAGAGCATGAACGATCAGCCCGTCCAGCAAGCTGAATGACACCACTAACCAAAACCATTAAAAGACCATGAAAAAGAACTACCTGATGGCGATCGGCTCGATCGTTTCCGTGGCGGCCGTCGTGGCCGTTGCGGCGCTCCCCGCCTTCGCGCAGACCGTTGCCGGCGTGGGCATCAATGCCAGCGCATCGGCCGCCGCGTCCATTCCAGGCGCGGGCGTGCGTACCGGAACGAACGCCAATGTCAGCGCGACGGTGACGGCGAAGGCCATCACCAATATAACGACCCGCGCGAACGAAGAGATCACGCGGCGCATAAATGCCTTGAATGCCCTTTCCGCGAAAGTGAGCGCGATGGCGCGCGTTTCGGCGACCGATAAGAGCGACCTTTCCGCGGCGATCCAAAGCCAGATTTCGGCGATGAATGCCCTTCAGGCGGCCATCAGTGCCGACGCGGCGGCGGACAATACGAGCACTCTTAAAACGGACGTCCAGTCCATCACGAGCTCCTACCGCATCTTCGCGCTCATCCTTCCCCAGGGCGCGATCGAAGCGGCTGCGGATCGTGCGTTGACCGTTTCAGGGACGTTGACGGACCTGAGCGCGAAATTCTCGGCGCGCATTTCCGCGGCCGCAGCGGCCGGAAACAATGTGTCGGCCGCGTCGACGACCCTTGCCGACATGAATGCCAAAACGGCTGATGCAAATACCCAGGCGCAGGCCGCGATCTCGGAGATCGCGTCCCTCACGCCCGACAACGGCAACGCGACCGTGATGGCATCCAATACTGCCGCGCTGAAGGACGCGCACGCGAAGATCCAGGCAGCGCAACAGGACTTTATGGCGGCCCGCGCGGATGCGCAAACGATCATCGAAGACCTCGGGACATATAAAGTTTCCACGAGCGCAACCGCTTCCACTTCTGTCCAGTAGTATCTTCCCGGCGTTGCAGTGCAAATAAAATAGCGGCGTCTTGCCTCCCAAGGATGCAAGACGCCGCTATTTTATTTTTCTTCCTTACTGCCAGACTGCCGCTACCGGGACTGTTGATGAGGTTGCTATAGAAGGAAGGCTTGACGTGGACCCCGGCTGCCCTATGGTTCCCGCTTCCGCCGTCCATACACTGCTCGAGGAATTGAGTTCGCCGAAGAGCATGACATCGGTGCCGAGCGGCCCTGGCGCACAGCCATAGTTCGCGGCGCCGTCGGTGGTGATCGGAAGCGTTCCCGTGAAGGGAGTGCACAGTGTGCCATCACCGAGCTGAACGAGCCACGCCCAATTCGCGGGAGCGGATCCCGTCGGCGGGACCTCCGGTGTCGGGAGCGGCTTCGTGAGGTCAAGCACAAATGTGGACGTCGAATCGGTCTGCGTGGGATTCACGTTGCACAAGAGCGTGGTCGTGCTGCCTCCGATCTGAAAGCACGGATCGCTGATATTGTTCCCTACTGTGCAGCGCCACGCATCCGCGCGGAATGGCGCGGCGATGGAGTCCGTCCAGCATGAACCGCTGTGGACGGGCGTGGAACTCGCTGGTTCCGGTGCTGTATAGGCAATGACCTGCGTCGCCGGCACTGCGGGAGCCGTCGCCGTGGACGTGGAAGATGTCTCGTTCTGCGGCGCCGCCGCGGGCGTCCCGAAGGCAAAGAATTGCCCGACCCCGAAGAGCACGACCAGCACAAGCACCACTACAACGATCACTTTATTCGTTTTGTTCATATTTCTATATTACAATCTTTTACAGGAATTTGAACGTGCCGACGATCGCGTCCATAAGGGCATCCACTTTTTGTCCGTCGAACTGCTGCAGGTTGTATGATGAGGGATAATTCGCAATCTGGCCCGAGTGGACAGTATATTCCACCGCATAGCATTCCCCTGCGTGAAGGGTGCGGTAGCTCGTCGTATCATAAAGATTTCCCGCCCCCGCGCCGGATGACCTGACTACGGTGAAATTGATGCCGTTCATGGTCGCGCTCGAGGTGGTCATTGCCGATCCGTCGCCGGCATCCGGCGCCATGCATTGCGCGATGGCAGTGTTGTTCGCGCTTGCGCCGACGGTGAGCGTGGCATCAATGAAGTTCGTCTGGGGTTCGAACGCATCCGGGACGGTCAGCGTAAAATATTTTATTCCCGGTTCGCCGTTCGAACCCAGTCGCCAGTCAGTGGATGGGGTCACCGAATAATTATCCTGCGCGGCGAAATCCAGCGGATACGCGATGCTGAAGCCGCCCTGTGTGTTATTGGCGTCGGTCTGCCATTCCGCCGGGTCGCTATAATAAGACGATGCGGTCGTTGTGCTCACGGGCGTGATCGCCGGCGCCTGGCCGGCTTGCCCTATCAGCTCGCCATAGTGCATTCCATAATAAAAGCCGATGAACGGCAAAGCCACAAAGAGGATGAGCGCGATGAACTTGGAGTACCACGTGACCCGGTTCCATTCGATATTCATGCCATCAGTATACTCCTAGACCTGTATCTTCGAGAAGAAGTAGCTGCCAAGGCCCAGAAATGCCGCTGCGACGATCACAAGCACGGTGAAGTCGAGGCCCAGCCCGAAACTGCCGCTGTTAACGAGCAGGATGCGGAAGGAATCAATGCCGTATGACAGCGGATCGAATTTTACGATGCCGTCGAGGATGGCGGGAAGGCCGTCGATCGGAAAGAGAGCGCCCGAAAGGAAGAAGAGCGGCATTACGAGGAAGTTCATGATGAGCTGGAAGCCCTGCATGTCATCAAGCAGCGATCCGATCATGGCGCCAAGCGCGGCAAAAAGGAGCGCGACAAGCAGCATGAAAAGTATCGCAACGAGTACCAGCCCCCAGTTGTACGGGCGGAACCCGAAGATTATCACGAGCACCAGCACGAACAGGCCCTGCATGGTGGCGACGGTGGCGCCACCGAGGGTGCGTCCGATCATGATGTTCAGGCGGTTCACCGGCGCGACGAGCGTTTCTTTGAGAAATCCGAACTGCCGGTCCCAAATGATCTGGATGCCCGAAAATATCGCGGTGAAGATGATGCTCATGCCGATGATGCCCGGCGCGAGAAAGTCGAAATAATTCCCCTCCCCTGCCTTTGCGAAGACCGAGCCGAGGCCGTAGCCGAGGGCGAGCAAAAAGAGCAGCGGCTGGCCGAGCGAGCCGATGATGCGCGACTTTGAGCGCAGGTAGCGCTTGATCTCTCGGAGCCACAGAATGTAAATGGTTTTCATGGGATTTTAATGGTTGTGTTCGCAATCAACGTCAGCGCCGGCCGCCACCGCGCCACATCTTTGCGCCGGCGCGCATCCGATCCACCGAACTCGCATCCTCGTCGCGGATCACCGTGCCGGTCAGCTTCAGGAATGCGTCCTCAAGAGATCGGGTACCCGTCTGCGACTTCAGTTCCTCCGCGGTGCCGGACGCGATGATGCTTCCATGATCGATGATCGCGATCCGCTGGGCGATGCGTTCGGCCTCTTCCATATAATGCGTGGTAAAGAACACCGTGATGCCTTCGGTCTTATTGAGATTCTGAAGATAGCTCCACATATGATTGCGTGTCTGCGGGTCGAGGCCGAGCGTTGGCTCGTCGAGGAACAGCACCGTCGGATGGTGGAGAAGTCCGCGCGCGATCTCGAGACGCCTTTTCATGCCGCCGGAAAATTCCTTTACCTGGCTGTCGCGCCGATCCCACAATTCGACAAAGTTGAGCAGCTGTTCGATCCGCTCCTTTCGCACTTTGCCCGGAACGCCGTACAATACGCCGTGAAGTTCCATGTTCTCTATGGCGGTAAGATCGTCGTCCAGGCTCGGATCCTGGAAAACGATGCCGAACGAGTGCCGCACGGCGTCCGCATCGCCTGAGGCATCGTGCCCGTTCAGCGTGATGTCCCCGCTCGTGGGGTTGAGGATCGTCGTCAGCATCTTTATCGTGGTGGATTTCCCCGCCCCGTTCGGACCCAGGAACGCGAAAATCTCGCCTTTTTTGACGCTGAATGATATGTCTTTAACGGCGGTAAAATCGCCAAATTTTTTGACCAGATTCTTTACCTCAATGATGTTCTCCATGGGCTGGGTCATGCAATTAATTATAAATCATAACTATTAAATCACTTAACTACTCCCTGTGGATAAGTAACGTCCGAAGCCGTCGTATGGTATAATACGGATATATGAAGAAAATTATAACACGGCTTGGATTCGGGAAGCGCGGCGTCATCATCACGGTCGTCGCCGTGGCGGTAGTGGGTCTTGTCGCCTATTTTTTTGTCGCGTCAAAGAGCGGCGGGAAATACCAGTTTGTCAGCGTGGCGCGCGGGACGATCACCGAGGTGGTGAGCGTCACGGGGAATACGACGCCGATCCAGAGCCTTGACCTTTCGTTCCCGTCGGGCGGCACGGTCGCCGCGGTCTATAAAAATGCCGGTGATACGGTAAGCGCGGGAAGCGTCCTGGTGCGGCTCGATACCAGCGCCCTTCAGGCGCAGCTCGCACAGGCGCAGGCCTCGGTCGATGCCGCGCAGGCGACGTTGGAAGGGCTGCAGGCCGGGCCTACGCCGCAAGCGGTGCAGGTTTCCCAGACGGCGCTTGCGACCGCCGAGCAGACGCTCGCGAACACCTATACAAGCATTCCGAACGCGGTGACGGACGCGTATGCAAAGGCGAACGACGCCGTCCGGAACCAGGTCTCCGATTTTTACAATAACCCCGACTCGGGCAATCCCCAGCTTTCCTTCGCGGTGAACGATCCGCAAGCGGCGAACGATGCCGATACCGGACGCGCAAAGGTGGGACAAACGCTCACGGCATGGCAGGCGGAGATCGGCGGCATTTCGGCGACTACGCCCAGTTCCACTCTCTCCCAGGCGCTCCAGGATTCGGCAAATTATCTTTCGATCGTGACCGGTATGCTGAACGCGGATGCGGTGGCGACGGTGGACGAGATCGGGCTTTCGGCGAGCACGGTGGCCACCTACAAGAACGATGTCGCGAGCGGCATCACTGAAGTGAGCTCTGCGGCGAGCGCGATCAACACGATCCAGCAGAACATTTCCTCGGAGCAGGCGGCAGTGGCACAGGCACAGGCACAGCTCAACCAGACGCTCGCAGGCTCCACCGCGCAGGCGATCGCCGCGCAGGAGGCGCAAGTGGAACAGGCGCAGGCAAACGTCCAAAGCATCAACGTGAGCATCGCGAACGCGACGCTCTCCTCCCCTATCAACGGCGTTGTCACGGTGCAGAACGCGAAGGTTGGCCAGACGGCGGTGGCGGGCCAGACGATCACATCGATCATCTCCGGAAATGATTTTGAAGTGGACGCCTACGTGCCGGAAACGGACATCGGCAAGGTCTCTGTTGGCGACGCGGTCAGCATGACGTTCGATGCATTCCCCGGCGAGACCTTTACGGGCAAGGTGTTCTATATTGATCCTGCGGAGACGATCCAGAGCGGCGTGGTCGATTATCTGGTAAAGGTATCGTTCGACACCCCCGATGCCCGCGTAAAGAGCGGTCTTACCGCAAATCTCGACATCGAGACCCAGACGGACCAGAATGCGCTCATTCTCCCCCAATACGCGATCATTCAGAACGCGAGCGGCACGTATGTGGATATCGTGCAGAACGGCACCGAGACACAGGTCCCGGTGACGCTCGGCATCCACGACCAGAATGGCAACGTAGAGGTCGTATCCGGCGTCACCGAAGGTGAACAGGTCGTGAATATCGGACTCAAAGCGCAATAGGCGGCACCGAATGAATGATCGAGGTTAAAGATCTTAAGAAGGACTATGCCGACGAAGGCGAGGTCACGTCCGCATTGCGCGGCGTTTCGTTCACCATCAACAAAGGCGACTTTGTGTCCATCATGGGGCCGTCGGGTTCCGGCAAGTCAACGCTCGTGCAGATATTGAGCTTTCTTGACCGGCCGACCGGCGGGACGTACACGTTTCTGGATAAGGCGACCGACGGGTTGTCGGATGTGGAACTCGCCCATATCCGCAACAAGAGCATCGGTTTTGTCTTCCAGTCGTTCAACCTGCTTACCCGGCTGACGTGTTATGAGAACGTGGAGATCCCGCTTATTTACTCTGCCGTGCCGGTGGCGGCCCGCAAAAAAATGATCGAAGACGCGGTGCGGAGCGTCGGGCTTGAGGAAAAATTGTACGTGGAGACCGCGAAGCTTTCGGGAGGGCAGAAACAGCGCATTGCGATCGCGCGGGCGCTCGTGAACGATCCGGATATCATCTTTGCGGACGAGCCGACGGGCAACCTGGATTCCGTGTCGGGGGCGCAGGTGATGAGCATCCTCGACGGGCTGAACCATAACGGCCGCACCATCATCCTTGTGACACACGAGACAGCCACTGCGGAGTTCGCCGACCGCATCATCTATCTGCGGGACGGCGTGATTGAGAGCGATAAGCCGGTCAAAAACCCAAGGCATTCCATGAGCGAATTTGTGAAATGACCATTAAATCCTATTTGACACCATGCGCGTAAGCGATCTCGTACGTTCATCGCGGGCAACCCTCAAGCACGGCAAGATGCGTTCGCTTTTGACGATGCTCGGCATCGTGATCGGCATTTCGTCGGTCATCATCCTTATGTCGATCGGCGCGTCGGCGCAGGATTATATCCTGAACCAGGTACAGGGACTCGGCTCCAACCTGATCATCGTGATCCCGGGAGGCACCAATAACGGGAAATTCTCATCCCCCGCTTCGGCCCAGGGCATCGTTGTCACGAGCCTCGTCCAGCAGGATGTGGACGCGCTTTCCCGCGACCCGTCGGTCGCGGCCGTCACCGAAGAGAATCGCGGCCAGGCCACGGCAAGTTTCCAGGACAACAGCGAGGTGACCACATTTGACGGCGTTCCGGCGAACTTCTTTACCGTCCGCAACTTTACCGTTGCGGAAGGATATCCGTTCACCGACAGCGACGTGCAGGCATACAATCACGTCGCCGTCATCGGGCCGTCGCTCGCGGCGACGCTTTTCGGCGCGGGGTCGGATCCCGTCGGCGAATATATCCAGGTCAAGAACATCCAGTTCCGCATCGTGGGCGTCCTTGCCTCGTCGGGCACCGGGGCGTTCGGCGTCGATCAGGACGATCTCGTGATGGTACCGATCACCGTGGCTCAGACGCAGATGCTCGGCATCAACTATTTCAATGACATCATGGTGGAGGCGAACAGCAGCTATAACATCAGTTTTGCGCAGCAGCGGGTGCAGACGATCCTCGAGCAGGACCATGGTATCACAGACCCGGACAAGGACGACTTTACGATCGAGACCCAACAGAGCGTCCTGTCGCTTCTCGGTAACATCACGAACATCCTGACGCTCTTCCTCGCGGCGATAGCTTCCATTTCGCTCGTCGTGGGCGGCATCGGCATCATGAACATCATGCTCGTATCGGTGATCGAGCGCACGAAGGAGATCGGCCTGCGAAAATCCGTCGGCGCCACGAACCGCGATATCCTCCAGCAGTTCCTTGTGGAGTCGGCGATGCTGACGGTCGTGGGAGGAGTGATCGGCATCGCCCTCGGCGGCGTTGTGGTAGGCGCGGCATGGCTCGTCATCACCAAGGGTTTTGGCGTTGCGTGGACATTCGAATTCCCTCTCTCGGCGATATTGCTGGCGGTCATTGTCTCGAGCGTCACGGGGATCGCGTTCGGCATCTATCCCGCAAGCCAGGCGGCCCGCAAGAGCCCGATCGAGGCGCTCAGATACGAATAAAAAGACCGCTGACATCGCAGCGGTCTTTTTATAGTATTCGCACTATGCGCGGGATTTTTTAGCGGGTCCTTTCTTTTTCGCCGCAGAGCGCTTTTTTACTGCCGGACGTTTCTTTGCCGCCGGCTTTTTGGCCATTCTTTGCGCGTGGGCCTGGATTTTGCGCCACTCCCCCTTCATTTCCTTACCGGCGGCCATCATGTCCGCCGCCGTCATATTCTTGACGGATCCGTAGCGCTGCATGGTCCGGTCAACGATCCGCGCGTAATCCTTTGCGCTGACCTTTTTCGCCGCCTTTACGTTCTTTGCCACTTCCTTGCGCGCGTCCACAATCCACTTTTTCGCCTTCGCCTTCGTTTTTTTGTCGGAGAGAAGGTATGCGCTTGCCGCCGCAGCGAGCGTGGCTGCCGTGATGGCACCCCCGATCTCCCAGGCCTTCGCCGTATTGCCTGACTTCTTTTTTGTCATTCTCTTCTTCGCTGTCATGGTAATGATTAAAAATTTATTTTTTCTTCGACCTTGCGCTTGTTTTCTTGAACAGGTTCTTTATGAAGATCATAAAGCGTTCCATGCGGAACCCCTCTTTCTTAATATCACCGCGGAGATCTTTTATATCATTGCGGAAAAGGACCGTTTCCTCTTTTACCTGCCGGGTAATATCCTTGATATCGCTCAGCACTTTTGCCAGATAGATGAGCGCGATCGTGAGCGCGATGCCCACGATCACGACGACGATCGTTGTCACAAAAAAGAATATGTCCGCGTGGATCAATGTGTCCATATGAAAAATTATACCATACCTCCCGGTGGGAATGCTGAAGAGCCGTTGAGCCGGTCGAGCGCTTTCTGCTTGTCGACGAGCGGCAGCCGCGTCTTTCGCACCGCGCGGCCGAGCATCGTGATCGTTTCATCGTAGGTACGCCGGTCAACGGGATATGGCGTGGCGTCTTTGCCGCCGTGGGCAAAGCTGTAACGCGCCGGGTCTTCGTAGGACGGTGAGGCGCCGTAAATGACCTCGCCCACGAGCGCGAGCGCGCGTACGGTCTTTGCGCCGACGCCTTCCGTAGCCAGGAGCTTTTCGTAATTCTCCGGCTTCTCGTCGGTCACTTTTGCCAGGATCTTTTCCAGATATTTGCTCTTCGAAAAATCCTCGAAGACCACGGGGTGGGTCGTGAACTCAACCGACTCGAGATTGAGCAGGGTAAGCTGCTGGCCAGGGCGTCCGTCGCCGCCGATCTGGATCTTTGCCATCTGGGAGAGTCGCGAGGAATATTTGCGCAGGAGGGTGATGTCCTTCATGAGCGTCGCGTAGCCGGCGTGAGTGAGCTCGGTGGAGACCTCGCGGGTCTTATCGCTCTTTACGGCCGAGAGGTCGAGCACGGTCTTGAGCGTTACCGGCGACGAGATGCCCGAGTGCGGGTCGGACACAAGGTCGTTCACGTTTTCCGAGTGCCAGTGATAGCGCCGGGCAGATCCCTTTTCGGCGTTCATCCCCTGCTGGACGACCGCCCATGCGCCGCTGCGCGAAAAGAAGAACGCGTGGTGGTACAGCTGGAATCCATCCTGCACGAGTGCAGAATCCACTTTGGCGCTCATTTTGGAATTGTAGACAAGATTTTCGGTCTGTGCCGTTGGCAGCGCAAGGCGCTCGCCCCATGCGCGGATCTCATCCGGCGTCTTGCGCGACGTTTTTCCCTTTCCGCCGGCGATCACGATGCCAAAATCCGCCTCGTGGCCCCGGATCGCTTCCTTGAGCGCCGCTGTGAGGATCGTAGTGAGGCCGGATGCGTTCCAGTCGAACGCGAGCACGGTGCCAAGCGACTGGAACCACGCCGGATCCGCGATCCGCTTGATGAACTCGTCCGGGCCGTATTCAGCCACGAGCACGTACATCATCTCGCGGCCGAGCTTGACCATGCGCTCAAAGAGCCACGGCGGGCAATGGCCGGTATCCAATCCGAATGAGGCTATTCCGCGCTGGATCATAGCCTTATTATACCGCTTTTACAGCCCTAATTAAGCAAGCCCTGTTTTTCGTTCAAGTGTTACTATCCGGTCATGGAGGATAAGCAATTCCTTGCGACTTATCGCTTCTTTTAATTCCTTACGAATGCCTTTGGCCTCGTTTTTTAAAAAGGCTAGATCTTCCTTTATGATCGCCGCGTCAGTTTTTATAACTTCAAACCGTTCCTCGATGCGGGCGATCCTTTGATCTAAGCGCTCAACCGACATTTCAAGCGTTGGGAAACCTTCTTTGATAAATTGAAACTTGTCGTCGATGCTTTCTAAAAGCATGCCTATATAACGTTCGCCTTCCGGACTCATCATGCCGCTTGGAATTTTTTTGATCATAACGTCCATCATATTCCTTCAAAACAGGTTGTCAAAAACTTTTTAATTGAAATTTAATGAACGAAAGTGTTTATGTTCTAGGCCGATGCGTTCAGGTGATAATTGCCGTCTTCGTCGCTGCTAATGACCTTATTTTCGATCAACTGCGTAACCGCATTAAAGAACGCGTCTTCGTTGATGGGCATCTCGGGGTCCGCAAGGAACTGATATTCAATGAATGGTCCCTCCAGCTCTTTCAGCGTAAATTGTCCCGGCCGGAACCTGTCTTCTATAAAATCTTTGAGCGC
Organism: Minisyncoccota bacterium; assembly: GCA_035509435.1. Lineage (GTDB taxonomy): Bacteria > Patescibacteriota > Minisyncoccia > UBA6257 > 2-01-FULL-56-20 > JAKAGE01. The sequence goes on from DATJLR010000002.1 coordinate 319,625, forward strand.
TTGCGCGCGTCTTTTGTCCATTCCCTTCGATCGCTCTATGGGTTGAATGTCCCCTTCCGGCGCCTCCCAGATTTCCATTGCCATATTTTTATTATAACAATCCGCCGATGTCGCGCACGGTGAGCGCCACCATGAGCGCGAGGAGCAGGGCGAAACCGACGCCATTCACCCATGCCTCCACCTTATACGGGATCGCCGAGCCTTTGACCTTTTCGATGAGCGTCATGAGGAACCGGCCGCCGTCGAGCGCCGGGAACGGGATACAGTTCACGATCATGAGATTGAGCGAGATGATGCCGAGGAACTGTAAAAGATACGCAAGGCCGATCTGGCCGGTCTCTTCCGCGATGCTGAATATGCCGACCGGGCCGACGACATCCGAGGGAATTGATGCGTGGACGAATATTTGTTTGATGAGTTCATAAAATGCCTGGATGGTGAGCCATGAGATGATCGCCGCATCCTGTAAGCCGTCCCAGAGCGCGCTGAAGAAGTTCTCCCGCGCCGCGCCGCCCTGTTCGAGCGCCACGCCGAGCGCGCCCTGGTCAGCAGGAGCGTTGGTGCGCGGAGTCGCCGTGATCGCGATATCCTTATCATTGCGGATGACCGTGAACGTGACCGGCTGGCCTTTGTTCGCATCGATATAATTGATGAAACTTTGCGTGTCGGTGTAGCCTTTTATGACGTCGTTTGCCTGAAGCCCGGCCGCAGCGGCAGGCGATCCGGCCTCCACTTGCGAGATCACGACCGTTTGCGGGACTCCTACCATGAACACGATGGCGATGAGCAGCCATCCGAGGATAAAATTCATGAATACGCCCGCAAGCACGATGATGCTTTTTTTCCACGCCGGCTGGCTGAAGAAGAGACGCTTTTTGTCCTCTTCCGTCACTGCGGTGGCCGGCGCCTCCCCTTCCGGGCTGATGCCCTCGAACTCTCCGCGTTCGCCGCTGATGCGCACAAAGCCGCCGAACGGCAGCCAGTTCACACTGTATTCTGTCTCGCTGTTCTTTGGGCGCCATGCCGCCATGCGCGGCGGGAACCCGATGCCGAATTCATCCACTTTGAGGCCGAATGCTTTTGCGGCGAAAAAATGCCCCGCTTCATGGCCGAGGATAAGGACGGAGAGTCCGATGATGACAAGTATGATAATAAGCATAATGCAGTAAAAGCTCCTTTAATATACCAGATTTTCAAGATAAAAAAAGACGCCGGCAGCCGGGAGGCCGCGAGCGTCTTTATTTTCTACCGTTTTGGCGAAAGGCGAGTAAATATCCTTGAGATCGACAAGCTGTTCAGTGTCAGTGTCCCAAGGTCATATTCCGCCCGCGCCGATACGATCCAGTCAAGGAATAATATACGCTGAAGCGTTTTGAAATCGCCGCCCAGCATATTTCGGACCGGGAGGCGATGCACGGGAAAGAACACAGGATCCCGCATCTCGTTCCTCGCCGTATTTTGAGGAATGCCCATCCAGTCGTGAACCAGGTTGAGGTGGATATTGATCCTTGCTTTCGTACATCCGCCATGCTTGTAGATCGCGTCCATATTTCCCACGGGTTCAATATCCCGCAGAAGACAGGTCACGCCACCTTCTTCTTCCAGCTCCCTTTTTAAGCATTCCCTTGGATCCTCGCCCGGCTCGCGCTCTCCGCCATAGGGCATGTATAATCCCTGCCCTAATCCGTGCTGCCGCACCGCCAGAAGAACGGTGCTGGGGGTGCCATTGATGCTGCCAACCAGATAGCCGACAGACACCTCTTTGATCCTCATACCGCCCTCCTTATGTATTTGATTGCCCGCTAGATTAAAGCATATTTCTTAAAATTCGGCAAGGGACGTGGCCCGCTACTCGCCGAGCGCCGCCAATTTTCCGTTCACCATCGCTTCCACTTCCCCATTCGCTTTATCGGTGGCTTTTTGCGCCTTTTCCTTCCCTTTAAAGACGTCGTCTTCGGTGATCTCCTTTTTGTTCTCGGAATCCTTCAGGCGCTTCATCGCGTCGTCGCGCCGGGCGCGGATCTGGATGCGCGATGCTTCTGCGATCTTTTTTATGAGCTTCATCATCTCGTCGCGGCGTTCGTCGCCGAGCGGTGAGAGCGTCGCGCGGACGGTCGTGCTGTCGCTCGAGGTGGAAAGGCCGAGATGCGCGTCGTCGATCGCTTTCATCACGGCGCCGACCGCGCCCGGATCCCAGACGGTGATCTGGATGGTGCGCGGCGGAAGTACGCTGAGCGATCCGAGCTCGCGGATGGAAAGCTGCTGGTCATAGAGGCTTAAACGGATGTCCTGGATCATATCCGGCGACGGGCGATTCCCCCGGATCTGGGAAAGATCCTGTCTTAATTTTGTCGTGATCCCCGAAAGGGCGGCCTCAAGGTCTTTGGTGATCTGTTCGGATATGGTCATTTCATTAATGCTTCAAGCTGCAGGCGCGGGTTCAAGCTGAAGCTGTTCACCCCTTCATACAGTTTTAACGTTTTGTGCCAGAAGGTGGACTTCTGTTTTGACGGGGTTTCCCACGCCAGGGTCATTATAACAGCATCGAGGAACATGCGTAAACTGAAGTCATCCGGCTCGATGAGTTTTTTGATGAAGTCGCGACGGCCAGCGGCGGAGGTTTTAAGAAACACCTCTGCGAGCTCAATGTTTCTTTGGAAGGCGGCGTCATGGAGGAGTCGCCATGCAATGCCCGGCTTGCCGAGCGACCGTTTGGCAAGCGGCGTCGCCTTTGTCTTGGTCAATCCCTCCTCGTTTATAAGCCATGCCTCGATTTCTGTCTGTGGTATGGCACCGAAATAGATCTTGGGCAGGCGCGAGACGATCGTTGGCAGGATGCTCTCGGCGTCCGATGTTATCAAAATAAGGAGCGATGACGCCGGCGGCTCTTCTGTGATCTTAAGCAGCGCATTCTGCGCTTCTGTGGTAAGCAGTTCGGCGTTGTCCACGATGAGCGTGCGGCGCGCGCTCGCGTTGGGTTTCTGCCATAAAAAATTCTTCACTTCGCGCGCCGCATCGATACCGATCGAGTCACCGCTCGCGTCCGGATCGAGCATCTTCATGAACGCGACGTCGATGATCTTGAAATCGTGCAATACCTCTTCATGTTCGGATGCCGCGTCACGGGGCGGCTCGAATGTTCCCGTTTCCAGGTAGTGCGCGAGCGCTGCCGCAACCGTGCGCTTGCCCACCATGGACGGTCCGACAAAGATGTATCCGTGACCCAGGGTGCCGCGCCCGATGAGGTCTTTCAGGTCCGCAATGATGGCGTCGTGCCCGATCATTTATCGCTTGTTGAGCAATGTCCGCTTGTATGTGTCGAGATGATTCAAAATGAGGCCGGTGCCTTTCGCCACACAGAAGAGCGGATCTTCGGCGACGTACGCCTGCACGCCGAGGAATCGCTCGAAGAATTCCGGAAGATGGTGGAGCTGCACCGAACCGCCGGAGAGGATGATCCCCTTTTCCATGATATCCGCCACGAGCTCGGGCGGCGTCACATTGAAGACGTTCTGCACGCTGCTCGCAATGTCGATGAGGAGCGGGTTCAGCGCCTCCGCGATCTCGTTGGAGTTTATGACCACATCCTTGGGCAATCCGGTCACGAGGTCGCGTCCGCGCACCTGATATTCCATTTTTTCCTTTGTAGGCATCGCAGAGCCGATCTCGATCTTGACCTGTTCCGCGGTCTGCTCCCCGATCGCGAGCGCATATTTCTTCTTGATATAGTCGGCGATCGCCTGGTCGAACTTGTTGCCCGCAATGCGGAGCGAATTCCACGAAACGATGTTGCCGAGCGCGATCACTGCCTGTTCGCTCGTGCCGCCGCCGATATTGATGATCATGTTGCCGCTGCGCGCGTTGATCGGGATGCCGGCGCCGAGCGCGGCGAGGATCGGTTCGCGCACGATGAACGCGTTGCCGGCGCCCGCTTCGCGCGCGGCGTTCATCACGGCGCGACGCTCCGTCTGTGTGATGCCCGCGGGAACGGAAATGACGACGTCCGGCTTCAAAATATTGAACCAGCCCGACGCCTTCGAGATGAAGTACGTGAGCATGGCTTTCGTGATGTAGTAATCGGCGATCACGCCGTCCTTGAGCGGGCGGTATGCGACGATCTCGTCGGGCGTGCGGCCGATCATCTCCTTCGCTTCCGCGCCCACCGCGAGCACCGTATTATCGGGCTGAGTGAGGGCGACGATCGTGGGCTCGTTGATGATAAATCCCTTTCCGGGCACAAAAACAACGGTGTTGGCCGTGCCCAAATCGATGCCAATTTTCTTGCCGAACATGATTGCTATTATAGGCGAAAAAAGCTATTTCATCAAACCCGCGTGATGTCGGCGCCGAGCTGGCGCAGGCGTTCGTCGATGCGTTCGTATCCCCTGTCGATCTCCTCCACGCCATCCACTTCGGAGACGCCGCTCGCGACGAGCGCGGCAAGGATGTCCACCATGCCGGAGCGGAGGTCGCGCACGGCGAGGTTCTTGCTCGTGAGTGGCGTGGGACCGGTGATCACGGCAAAGTGATAGTGATTCTTGCCCTGCAGGCGGCAAGGGTCGTTTGTCGGGCAGTCGGTCGTCACTTTTATCTTTGCGCCCATTTCGTTGAGGTCAAGCGCATAGGCGAAACGATCTTCATAGATCGTTTCATGGATGGTGCTCGTGCCGTGCGCCTGCGTGAGGAGCACCGCGAGCGGCTGTTGCCAGTCGGTCATGAATCCCGGATGGACGTCGGTGCGGATCTCGAGCGGTTTCAAGTCGCCCGCGCGCCAGAATGCGATGCCATCGTCGGTCACTTCATATTCCCCTCCCATGCGCCGCACGGCGTTCAGGAATGTGATGAGGTGCTCTTGGATCGCTCCCTTGAGCATGATGCGCCCGTTCGTGGCGATTGCAAGGCATGCCATGGACACGCACTCGTTCCGGTCGGCGACGACGCGTTGTGTAGCGCCGTGCAGCTTCTCCACCCCTTCGATCGTGATCGTGCGCGGCGGGCAAAGTTCCACGATGGCGCCCATCTTTTGGAGAAATTTCACGAGCTCGATGATCTCCGGCTCGAGCGCGGCGTTCTTGATGACGGTCTTGCCCTTGGCGAGAACGGCGGCGAGCATGATGTTCTCGGTGGCGCCGACGCTCGGAAAGCGCAGTTCGATCTCCGCGCCATGCAATCCTTCGCGCGCCCACGCATGATAGCTGTCCTTCGTGATCTGGATCTGCGCGCCGAGCTTGGCGAGCCCTTCAAGATGGATGTCCACCGGGCGCGGGCCGAGCTTGTCGCCGCCGAGGATCGGCACTTCGGCCTCGCCGGTGCGCGCCAAGAGCGGGCCTAGCGCGAGGATCGGGATGCGGTTTCGGCGCGTGAGCGTGTGCACGCGATTGTTCCGTATCACAGGGGTCGCGATCCTTACGGTGCTTCCCGCGATGTCCACCTCGCTCCCAATGTTCTTTAAAAATTCCACGACGATGTCGATCTCGCCGATCGCGGGGACATTTTCCAAAACGCACGGCTCCGCCGTGAGGAGCGATGCGATCATCATCTTCGATGACAGGTTTTTCGCGCCTGCGATCGCGATCTCGCCGAACAGCGGCTTGCCTCCTTTAATGATAAATTTTGCCATGGAGGAATTCGTGGAGCTTGTCCACCGCAACACGCTCCTGGGTTCCCGTGTCGCGATCGCGCACCGTCACGGTGTCCTTGTTCTTTGCCGCGTCGGCGCCTTCACCATCGCCCAGCGTGTCGAAGTCCACCGTGATGCAAAATGGCGTCCCGATCTCGTCCTGCGCGTAGTAGCGCTTGCCGATGTTGCCACGGTCGTCCCAGGCGATCATAAATCCTTCCTGGCTGCCCATTTCGCGCCGGAGCATTTCATATATCTCTCTTGCCTTTTCAACAAGCTTAGGCTTGTTGGCCAATAGTGGAAACACTGCGGCTTTATAGGGAGCAAGGCGCGGCGGTAATGCAAGAAATTTCCTGCCGTCGCTTTCCCGATAGAATTCGAAGAGCGTTGCGAGGAACAAACGATTGAAGCCGCCCGAACATTCAATGATATAAGGAAGGAAATGTTCGCCGGTTTTTTCATCAAAGTACGAGAGATCCGTGCCGGAAAATTTTTGATGCTGAGTAAGATCGTAATCTCCTCGATGATGGATACCCTCCACTTCTTTGAATCCCATGTCCCCGAATAAAAGCTCAACGTCCCATGCGTCTTTTGCGTAGAACGCTCGTTCGTCCGGAGCGTGCTGTCGCCAGTGAACATGGCTGTCGGCAAATCCCATTTCCTTTACGTAAAAATCGTGACGATTTTTTTTCCAGTATTCATACCATTGGTCCGCCTCTTCCGGGCGGCAGAAATATTGGACATCCATCTGTTCAAACTCGCGCGTGCGGAACATGAAGTTCTTCACTGTGATCTCATTTCGGAATGCTTTTCCGATCTGGGCGATGCCAAACGGTAACTTGCGCCGCGTGGTCTCAAGGACCGCTTTCCAGTCAACGTAAATGTTTTGGCAGCTTTCCCCTTTCAAATATGCCACCGTGCTTTCATCTTCGATGGGGCCAAGGTGCGTTTTTACGAGCAAGTTGAATTTTTTTGCGGTCGAGAGCGGGTTGCCGTCCGGGCTTTTTAAGTCGTGTTCCTTTATGACTTTATTTACCTCACCGGGTGACAATGCCCCTGCATTTTCCATGACCTTCGCGTCTTCGATCAAATGATCGGCGCGATAGCGTTTGTGCGTCACAAGGTCTTCAACGAGAAGATCGGAGAAGCCGCCGATATGGCCAGATGCTTCCCATACTTTCGGATGTAAAAATATTGCCCCCTCTATTTCTACCATGTCCTCGCGCGATTCGACGTTCCAACGGCGCCACGCGCGTTCGATGTTTTTTTTCAGGAGAAAGCCAAGCGGGCCGAAATCATAGGTTGCAGCAAAGCCGCCATAGATCTCGCTGGATTGAAAAACGAAACCACGTTGACGCGTGAGGCTTACGATCTTTTCCATCGTCGGACCGCTGTTATCTTTTTCTTTTCCCATTATTGTTTCTATGATTTGCTTATTGCACCACCACGCCGAGCTGGCCGCTCACCGACGGGTCGTTGGGAAGCCGCGTGGTGATCGCCCCCCCGGTCGCCTGCACGGTTGAGCCGGTCCATTCGTCGGTGGCGGTAAGCGTGGTCTGTCCCACGAGCGTCGGCGATTGCCCCACCTGGTTCACCGCCGGCGTGTTGCTGACCTGGAATATCTCCTGCACCGGGCCGCCCACCACGCCTGCCGTTGCCGGGACGTACGGGATCGTCCACGTGACCTGTCCAGTCCCTGCATTATAGGTAAACGTTGACGATGCGACCGTGCTCGTCGCCACGCCCGTGAAGGTGGTGCCCGACTGGAGGTACGCGGATACGGTAACATTTTCCATGTCGGTTGAATAGTTGGCGAGATTCCAGTGAATGGTATATTCCGTCGGCTGGTCCACGGTCGGCGGATACGGGCCGGTGTTCGTGATGGCGGACGTGATCTCCTTTGCATAGCCGTTCGCGGCGAGCGTCATCTGGCCGCCCACTTTGCTCGTGAGCGTCGTGACGGATGTCGTATTCGCGCCGGCGGTGTTCGGCGGAACGGTCGGCGATTGTGCCTGAGCCGTGACGCCGAGCGTGTAGTCTTTATATCCTTCGCTTACGAGCGCCGCGGGGAATGCCGCGAGCGTGTTCACGGTGAACCGCACCGACCCCGATTGCCCCGGCGCAAGCGCGGCAAGTCCCGGCGTGTTGGCCGCCTGCCATGTGACGGTGTCGGACTTTGAATTGAACGAACCGTTCGTCTGTAGTGTCGCGAAGTTGAACATCTGTCCGGTAAGTACCGCGGTGATGTTCACCGTCTGGAACGTGATATTGGAATTATTCGTGTAGGTAAGCACATAGTTCAACGAATCGCTTGGCTTTGCGATATAGGTGGATGTGTTGTTAAGCGTGAGCGTGAGCGAAAGCGGCGACGGCGTGACGGCGAAGCTTATCGGAGCGGTGTATGCCGGATAGTCCTGTCCGGAAAACGTGGCGCCGATCGTGCCGGTCATCTGATATTGCGCCTGTGCCGGCCCCACGATGTTGCCGGTGATCGTGAGGGTGCCCGTCGCGTTGGCCCCAAGCGCGCCGAGGTTCCACGTGTCATCGCCCGCGTCCGTCGGCGCCGTCGTGCTGCTCGAGACAAAATGGAACGCCGGCGGATATTCCATCTGCAGGGTGATCCCCTGCAACGATTCCGGCGTATTGTTTTGGTAATTCACCGTGACGTCGAAATTCTGTCCGCTGAAGATGCTTGTGGGGGCGTTATAGGAAAAGGAAAGCGCCGGTTGCGTGCCGATGGCGACCGACGTGTCCGCGTCGCTCTCAAAATTGGCAGTGCCGGTCTCCGCGGTCTGGTATGTGAGCGTCGTGTTCACCGTCTGCGTGGTTCCCGGCGTTCCGGCGTTTCCCGTTGCGACAAGCCAGAGCGTGACCGGCGGGTTGACGGTCCCGGAGCTTACCGAACCGACCGTCTCCGTTGCCGTCGTTCCGCTCGCGAACGAAAGTCCGTTCGGAAGCGATACGTTCAGTTGCGCGTTTTGGATCATCCGCTTTGACTCATTGGAAACGCTGACCACGATGGGGAACGGCACTCCGACCGTCGCGGGTCCCGGGTTTGAAAATGTTATCACGACGTTCGGTGTCGCGGGCGGGAGCAATAGATAATAGATCAGTGCGGCAAGGCCTATCGCGAGGAATATTCCGACGGTAAAGAACGCCAGGCCATGGCGGTGGAAGAATGATGGCGGCCCGGATGACCTGCTGCCAAGCGGTGAACTTCCGTGCGGCGGTCCGCCCGGGGGCGGCGTTTGCCGTTTTCCCGGCTGAGCTCCCGGGATCTGGGTATAGGAGGTCGGATCACCCGGAGGGGTATATGCAGGCTTGTTCTTATCCCTGCTTCCCCAGATGGAGTTCGGATTGTACGGCATCTATGAATAATAACCCATCTTTGCTGGCTTTTGAAGCGTGGGCGCGGCAATAAAACTCCTGCCGCGCGATCGAAAAATACTTCGGATGCGCTTCGCCGCATATCGCGCATTCCGCGCCCTGCGGGTCCCAGCCAAGGATCGCGAGCGCACGCGGCCACGAGAACGCGTCGGACGTGAGCAGTTCCCACAGCGCCGGTTCCGGATCCGCGTCCGGAATCAACTGGTTCAGCGCGTGCAGCTGCGCGACCGGCAGCGCCACATTCCCCGCCTTTAGCGCGTCGATCAGCTGTATGCCCTTCGTCTCGATAAAGCGCACCTTGGCGACCATTCCCGGTTCAAGGTGGGGCGCGAGCTTGGATGTGATCTTGCGCGAGCTCTTTGCTTTCGCCACGATCCTACCGAACCGTTTCGTGAAGAGCGCGTATCGCCCGTCCTGGTCGCCCAGCGGATCTTTGCGCAGCACAATGGCGTCCGTTACGTATTCCTGCATGGAATTGTGGTTAAGATGATCAAAGTTGTTTTCGGAGAAATTCAAAGACCACATATCCAATGAGCGCCGCGATGATGGCGATGGCAAAATTGGTGGCCGTGAAAATATCCTTAAGGGCGAAGGCAAGTGATTTACCGTGGCCGTTCGCGCGCGTGAACTCCCCCATCAAAAGATTGGAATAAAAAAGAAATATAATGAACGCCATTTCGATCACCGCCCGCCAAAGTCGATTCATGAGGTAATTATACCACGAGATTTGTGCACGCGACTGGACTCAGTTCGGATCTATTTTCTCTCCAACATCAAAATATCGTAGCCTTTTTTCACTTGATCCTCAGGCAAAATTCCAAGCGTTTTTAAAAATTCAATCATCTGCTTCTGGATCTGGGTTGCGTCCCCTTCCTCGGCGATCTTTTCAAGCTCAACGAAAGAGCCGAGGTCTTCTATCTCATCAATACAAATTTCATAACCTGCATATTTGGCGGTTTGACGCTTCTTCACTACGCGCACCGCTTCTTGTAGGCCTAACATTGATAGGATACTCCTCGCTTCATCGGCGGAATTGACAACGACCTCATGTTCACGTTTTACCAGACTTTCGTTGCCTTCCTTCGCTTTAGGGCTTTTGGCCGTCATAATCACCTTTTCTCCATTTTGAATACGAATGCGCAAAAATACTTTGTTCGAGAGAAAATCTTCGAGTGATCCCACTTTTTCAACCCACACCATATCGTCTTGGGTTTTGATCTCAGAAAACTGACATCCGAGACCCGATAGTTTTTTTATAACCTCGGCTTTGTCTTTCAGCTTCGCTTTTACTTCAATTTCCATAATCGGATTATAACATGGTAAAATGTCCAATTAAATAATTTTTCCGTTAAACGGATTTTGTGCGCCAGATTGGACTATTTGCAAACTCACTTGTGTAAGAACCTTCTTGATTTATAATAGAAATCAGAAGGAGGTGCGCATGAGAGCGCCCATTGGCAACACGATTATCGACAAGATTGACGGGACAAATGTCCTGAAGCCTATTGCGGTGAATTTCTACCGGACGGAAAGCGGCCTCATTGAGGCGCATCCTCCTGCCCTCGGTTTAATAATGGGAGGATTGGGACACAACAACGAAGATGCTCTCAGTGACCTGAAAGAGTACATTCTCACCTATCGCACGAGGGCCGATGAGTTCAACCAGGCGAACGCAACGCCGTATGCTATCGCAGTTGCAAAAGCCATCAAAGATCACGTCGAACTACTGACTGCGTAGCTTTGTTGAGTACACAATTATTTACGCAAGAGGCACCTTAGTGGGTGCCTCTTTTTTGTGCGCCGGGCAGGATGGGCTGATAAGAATCAGCCGAATTGGTTCGCTCGTCGAAAATAAATCTTTGCTTTATTTTCTCCTCGCTGCCAATTCCCGAACCCTAAAGGGTTCTTATCCTGCCCAACATAGACAAACAAAAATGGCATCTTTGATGCCATTTTTGTTTGCGGTGCGGGGTATCGGACCAGGTTCGAACCTATTTGGACAATTTCTGAACTACCCCTGAAGGCCCATTAACATAAATCCTATTAAAGCGATAAGAAAATATATAAGGGAAAGAATTAAAAAAATAACGCCAACAATTCGAGATGTTTTGGATTTCTTGCTGATAAGAATAAGCGAAAATATAAATGCCGCCGTATTTAGAGATAGAGCGATTACCCAAATTAAGCCTCCATAAGGAGTATTATTAACAAGCCCATTCTGCATATTAACGTTGTTATAAACCCCGCCAACGATATATGGCGATATGACAAGAATTATTAAAACCAAAACATCCCACCAAGAAAACTTATATTCTTTTACCGAAGAAGTTTGCTTTTGTTCTTCCATAAGATTATTATAACACCTCAATAAAATTTGTGCGCCGGGCAGGATTCGAACCTGCGTAGCCCATAGGGCGACAGATTTACAGTCTGTTGCGATTGACCACTCCGCCACCGACGCATTTATTTAATTGTCTGATTCGCCGCCCTCCTTATTCTGCCCGCTGATCTCTTTAAAATCAATGGCCGGGCGCTTGTCGGCTTCGGGCTTCACTTTTTGGAGGTGCTTGGAGAGCGAGTTGTCGAACTTGAGCACCATCACCTTCAGCTTGCGCAGGAACTTGTTGAGGAAGCTGTTGAACGCCGCATCGATGCGCTCCGGCATCTCGGAGGTCGCCCAGCGTTCGAGAAACCCTTTCTCGTCGGTCGGAACCTCCTCGATGCGCGGCAATGCCTGGACCGTAAGATACAGCACGGTGCCCAGGCAGACCATCAGGATGATCGTGAAGATGAATTCCATTATGCCTCGATGCGGGAGAATTCCTTTATCGTGACGTTCTCCCCCACTTTTGCGACCACTTCGCTTACCACGATCTTTATCGTTTTTGATTCATCTTTGATATACGGTTGGGCAAGCAGCTCATCCACATCTTTTGGCGCTGCCGCCGCGATGTGCATCGCAAGATCGTGCGCAAGTTCCTTGAACGGCTCCGAACGGACGACAAAGTCCGTTTCCGCGCTCAAATGGAGCAGCACGCCGATGCGGTCGTTGTGCACGTATGTCTCGACAAGGCCCGCGCCCGTTTCGCGGTCCGCGCGCTTCTCCATCTTTGCGAGGCCCTTCTCGCGGATGATCTTTGCCGCCTCGTCCATGTCGCCGTTCGCCTCGATGAGCGCTTTCCTGCAGTCCATCACTCCCGCGCTCGTGATGTCGCGCAACTTTTGGACCGCCTCTGCCGTAACTCCAGTTTTCGTTTCCATAGTTTTCAATTATACACCCTTCGCTAAATTTATTTTTCCGCTGTCGGCGCTTTCGCTTCCGGCGCCACCGCCGCGCGTGCCTTCACTCCATCTTCGTATGCGTTGCCCACGCGCTCCAGGAACCATTCGATGCTTTTCTTGGCCTTGTCGTTTCCTGGCACGACATAGTTGATCTTGTCGGGATCTGCGTCCACGTTCGCGAGCGCGACGACCGGGATCTTCTTGGTGTTTGCCTCGCTGACTGCCGTGTGGTGCAGCATCGGGTCTACGATCACGACGACATCGGGCTCTTTCGTCATATTCTCCAAGCCGCCCATCAATTCTTCGAGCCGCTTCATTTCGCGCTCCATTTCCAGCCGCTCCTTCTTGGTGTACTTGCTGACGAGCGCGCCGGAGGCGAGGTCAGTGCGGAGCTTTTTGAGGTGCTCAACGCGCTTGGCGATGATCTTGAAGTTCGTGATCGCGCCGCCCACCCAGCGGGTCGTGACGTACGGCAAGCTGAATTTTGTGGCGAGGGCGCTCACGCTTGCTTCCGCCGCCGGTTCAGTGCCCACGAGGAGCACGAGACCGTTGTTGCGCGCGCGCTCTTTGATGAACGCCGCCGCGGCATCCATCATTTCTTCCGTCTTCTGGAGGTTGATGATCTCGATCCCGCCCCGATTGGCGAGCACAAAGGGGCGCATCTTGGGGTTGGTCTTGCTCTTTTTGCGGCCATAAAAAACGCCCGCATCCATCATTTCGCGGGACCCTTCCGCCGGATATCCCGACGTCTGGTTGTTTTGCGTGGTCACTGCTGTGTTTTCTGGCATAGGGAGAATTATAGCAAAGGCGCGGAGATAGTCAAATCATACATAAAAAAGACCCATTGCCGGATCTTTTTTATAACTTGCGGTGAAAGGCACCGCGGCCCCCTCGACAGGTATTATTCATAATACGCGCGCCTTTATGAATGTCAATTCGGATCAATGGCGGACCACCGGGAAATCGAACCCCGAACTGCCGTCTGTCGAGAGGGCCGTGATACCGTTTCACCAGTGGCCCCCACTGACCAGCGAAATGTAGCACGCAGGCGATTAAAATCCTGTTAAACCTTTTCTGCTTAGTGGCTGAGGAAGAAGATCACCAAGCCGAGCGCGCAGAAGATGGCCGAGACGATCCAGAAGCGCATCGTCACCTGCGACTCGGGCCAGCCGAGCGCTTCGAAGTGGTGGTGGATCGGCGCGGAGCGGAACACTTTTTTGCCGTGGCGCAGTTTCTTTGACGTCACCTGGATGATCACTGAAAGCGATTCGAGCACGAGGATGATCGTGAAGAACGGGAGGATAAGCGTGGTGTTCGTGAGCATCGCGATGACGCCGATCGTGACGCCGAGCGACATCGAGCCCGTGTCCCCCATCATGAACTTTGCCGGATAGATGTTGAACCACAGGAACGCGAGGAGCGCGCCGATCACGACGCCGCTGAACGCGGCGAGGTCATAGCGATGCAGGACGAACGCCACCGTGGCGAGCGAGACGAACGCGAAGAGCGCCACGCCGCCGAAAAGCCCGTCGAGCCCATCCGTCTCGTTCGCGCTGAACGCGCTCGCGAAGATGATGAAGAGGAATATCGGGATGTACCACGCGCCGATCGTCACGTTGCCCACGAACGGGACCGCGAGGACGTCCCACTGGAGCCGGAAGTAGAACCACCACGCGCCGATGCACGCCATGATAAAGTACATGATCGCTTTTTGCCTGACCTTCAATCCCCCGCCGGAAGCGCCGCCGAGGCCGAGGGCTCCCAGCCAGTCGTCGAGCAGGCCAAGAAGCGCGGCGATCGCGAGCGCGGCGATCGGCAGATATGTTTCCGCACGATCCACAAAATTGAAGTACGTCCATACGCCCCCGAACAAATGATTAAAAAGATCGAAAATGAGCGCCATGCCGAGCACGGTGCTCCAGATGATGATGCCCGCGCTCGTCGGCGTGCCCGCTTTGTTCTTATGGAGCTCGCTGAAAATAGGCGTATCCGTACGCAGCTGTTTGCCGAATTTATATTTTTTTAAGAACGCGAACCAGAGCGGCGTGATCACGAGCGCGATCACGAACGAGATCGTGGTCAATATCGTGACCCGTACCGCTTCGCTGAGGAGCATGGATTGCGTCATTGATCGCTATTTATAATTTTGCCGGAACCAGGCAAAGAGGTTCGAGGTGTTCTGGAACGGCAGCGCCGGCGCGCCGAGCACGACGATCAGCACCGGATGGCCGTCATAGTTGAATATGGAGAGCAGGTTGCCGCCTGCCTGCGGCGTGTTGCCCGTCTTTCCGCCCACGAATACCGATTCTCCAGCAAAAGCGTTGATGCTTTTTACCTCGATCGTCCTTCCGGAATTGAGTTCGGTCATTGTCCATGTCGGCGTGTCGGTGAGCGTAAGGATCTCGGGATAGTTTTGATAGATATGCTGGGCAAGGATCAAAAAGTCGCTTGCGCTTGATTCGTTCGCCGCGGAAATGCCCGATGTGTCCGCAAAGTAGGTGTCGGTCATCCCCCATTGCGCCGCACGCGCGTTCATCTCGCTCATGAATTGCGCGTGGCCGATCGTGTCTGCCATCGCTTCCGCAGCGACGTTGCTGGACGGCATAAGCATGAGGTGGAGCAGGTCTTCCACGGTGTACGTACCGCCGATCGCGAGCGTATACTCGTCCGGATCGACGGAGAACATCTGCGGCGTGATCGTGATGCGCGTGTTTGTGGGCAGCTGGTCGAGGATGAGTGTTGCGGTCATGAGCTTGGTGAGCGATGCGGTCGGCCACCGCGCATTGACGTTCGAACCGGCGAGGACGGCGCCAGTCGTAAGATCGGCCACCATATATGCTTTATTGCTGAAGATCGGAAGCGGTGTGTCGCCGGTTCGCGTAAAAACAGTGTCGGTGGCGGCAGGCGGGACGCCATCGGTCGCTGCATTGCCGTCATTGTCATCCGGCGCGGTAGCACTGATCGTCGTCTGCGGCAGCACAAGCTTTGTTGGCTGGTTCGTGGACGATTGCGCGGCGGAGGCGGTCTGTCCCTGGTCGGCATCGGCACGCGAGGGTACGCCGGAGATGTTCGGATACACGTATCGCACGAACGCTATCGCGCCGATGATCACCAATAAAAAAATGATTTTCTCTGATCGCTTCATATATAAATAGGGCCGCTATTGCGCTTCTGCGGTTTCGGTGCCCGGCAGGGGCTCGGTTTGGGGCTGCGGCTGGTCGAACACTTTTAGCAGCTCCTGGAATTTTTCATAATCCGGCAGACCCTCCTTTTCTTTTATCCCGAGATGCTTCATGAGGTCAAATGTACCGCGGTAGAGGAAGCTCGCGGGGTGCTCCGGATCGGGAGAGCGGTCCACGAGGCCGCGGATCATCAAGCTGCGCAGGATGACGATGGAATTCACGCCGCGCAGATACTCAAGCCGCGCACGGGAGATCGGCCCAAGATACGCGATGATAGAGAGCGCCTCGAGCGACGCGGGCGTCAGATCCTCGGAGATCTCCTCCTTCATAAAGCTTTCCAGAATATTGTTGAAGTCCGGCTTAGTGGCAAGCTGGACCTTTTCGCGATCGGAAACAAGCTGAAGGCCGCGGTCGGCGGATTCGAGATCGGTCGTTAATCCGGCGATGAGCGTTTCGAGCTCGTCTTTTTCTATTCCAAGAACGGACTGTATTTTTTTATACGTAAGGGGTTCGCCGTGGATAAAAAGCAATGCTTCAAGTGCTGCGCGTCCGTTTTTCATGATCTTTTAATCACTTTTTCTTCACCATTATATCAGAAAAATTATCCATCTGCTCCAGGAGGACGAGCTGCTCGCGCGCGAGGTGGAGTATCGCGAGGAAGACCACGATCATCTCGCCCCGCGATTTTTCGCCGGACAGGTTGCCGAAGCGCATATCCCCTTCTTTTTGGATGCGGCCGAGCACTTCGCTGATCTTTTCCTCGAGCGTGACAATCTTCTCCCGGATGGTCTCCGTCTCCAGATCATACGTTTTGATGGAGTCAAATATACTGCCCAATGCCGCGGCGAGCGCCTCGGTGTCCAGGTTGGCGCCGGGATAGAACATCGTCTGGCCCGGGATGTTGCCCGTGCCGCGGCCGAGGAAGTATGGCCGGCTGAACGAGTGGTGGCTCGTTTGCCAGAGCCGGTTGATCAGCTTGATCGCGGGTTTGAGCTGTTGATAGATATGCAGGCGCGCCTCGAGGTCTTTGATGTCTGCTTCCTCCTCTTCGGTCAGCGCGAGGCCCGGCAATAAATACTTCGACTTCAGAAATATCAATTTGCTCGCGACGGAAACAAAGTCCGCGAGAACGCGCAGGTCGCCCCGGAATTTGACCTCCGCCTCCGCAGCGGCATCGCCGCTCAGCCCGCTTTTGAACGTCTCCAGGTATTTCAAAAAATCGTCCGTGACCTTGGCCAAACTGACCTCGCTCACGTCCATCTTCTCCGCCTCTATGAGCTCCAGCAACTTCTCGAGCGGCCCGCTGAACTCCCCTACGCGCGTTTCATATTCCATGGGATCAATATTCTGATGATAGAAGAAACGGATAGAAGAATCAATTTAAGATGTTTTTAATGACGAGTATGTATGCTGCTATGGATGCAAAAAGATTTCGACCGCTGGAATGCTCAAAAATCAAAACTGAACAACGAGATTACCACTCAGTTGTTTAAAGAACGCGAGATCTGGTTCTGTTACCTAGGATTGAATATCGGGCACGAGCAGGATGGAGGTGTAAAAACTTTTCTCCGGCCAGTGATCGTTTTAAAGAAAATTTCTAACGAAATGTTTTTTGGTATCCCTCTCACGCGTACGCCAAGATTTGGAAAAGAATATTTTACGATAATCAACAATCACGGCGTTGGGTTTGCCATGCTCTCGCAGGGGCGCACATTGGACGCCCGACGTATTAAATATTGTTCGGCGATTATACCAGAAGATGAATTCGAATCACTCAAGCTTTGTTTCCTTTTATTTTAAGTATTCTATAAAAACGTTACTCCCGCCCGGTCTGCGCGCCAGACATCTATGGGACGGGAGAGCAATAGGACTTTTTCAGTCCTGCTATTAGAATAAATTTCTTGTGCGCAAAGTCAAATGAAATTTAATGATATTTTAATAAATTTATTACCCTAAAATTAGAAAGGCCCGCTCACGGGTGAGACGGGCCGAAGGGCAACTGAGAACTGGACTCAGAAGGTGCATTTCAAATGCACTGATACCCTGGGAAGAAAGCTCCCTCGACCGAATTATCGGCGCTCGGGAACTTACAATCGCGGTTTCCAGCAACCGCGAAGGATTACGTGCTCCTATGGGAGCGAAGGACCAATGGTCCGGTAAAAAAAGAACTGTTGTCGGGTCATGCAACCGCCTGCACGAACCCGACCATTATAACACGCATATTGCCAGCCGATGGCAGTCTCGACTGACGCACCCCTGTTCTTCCCCCGCAGACCGAGGAACGCCTTTTGGGAGTCCGGATTAGCTCAGCTACTGCGTTTCCACAGTAAGGTGTCAGGGTCAATCCGGATCAAGCACCCTAACTCAGGACAGTATAGCATATCCATAAATCCTGTCAAGCCCCTGTCAATGCCTAATTTCCAGCGTATAATAGCAATACATGGCACAAGCGCTCTATCGAAAATACCGGCCGCAAAAATTGGACGATGTCCTCGGCCAGGAGACGAACGTCGAGATCCTTAAGAATGCCGCGAAGGCGGGGCGGCTGGGGCAGGCTTACATCTTTTATGGCGCGCGCGGGACAGGTAAGACGACGACGGCACGGTTGATCGCAAAATTGCTCAACTGCGAAAAACGTCGCACCGATCCGAAGTTCGCCGCGCTCGGCGAGCCGTGCAACGAATGCCGCGAGTGCCTGGCGATCGACGCGCAGAACTCGTTCGATGTCGTGGAAATCGACGCTGCGTCCAATCGCGGCATCGACGAGATCCGCAACCTTAAGGAAAACATCCGCACGTCGCCCGCGAGCGCCGAGCACAAGGTCTACATTATAGACGAAGCACACATGCTGACCGGCGCGGCGTTCAACGCCCTGCTCAAAACGCTCGAAGAACCGCCCAAGCACGCGGTGATCATTCTCGCGACGACGGAATTTGAAAAGTTGCCGCCGACGATTACTTCGCGCGCCCAGCGGTTCGTGTTCAAGAAACTGTCCAAGGCGACGATCATCGAAAAGCTCACCGACATCGCAAAGAAGGAAAAGATAAAGATCGATGACGCGGCGATCGAGCTCATCGCCGCCGCCGCGGAAGGAAGCTTCCGCGACGCGGAGTCGTTGCTCGACCAGATCTCATCGCTCGCGAGCGCGAAGGGCATCTCCCTTGCCGACGCCGAGCGCGTCACCGGCCGCACCGGCCTCAAGAAGGTCCACGAGATGGCGCAGTTCATCGTCGCGCGCGATGTAAAAGGGGCGCTTGGCTACCTGAACGAGCTGAACGAGGATGGCCACAACCTGGTGCAGTTCGCCAAAGACCTCATCCATTATCTGCGCAAAGTGCTGTCGCTCAAGATCAATCCGTCGCTCAAGGCGGTGATGGAACGCGACCTCACGCGTGACGAGGTCGCCGCCGCGATCGCGCTCGGCGCGGACGCCGATGCCGCCGCGCTTGTGAAGTTCGAGAAGGCGCTCATCCGCGCGTACGCGGAGATGCGCTACTCCCCTTTTGCCATCGTCCCGCTCGAAGTGGCGCTCGTGGAACAGCTCTCGTAGACAAAAATCGCGCGGTGCGTATAATAAGAAACGTTCGCAATACCATTGCCGGATCATCTAATGGTAGGATAGTGGACTCTGAATCCATTCATCTTGGTTCGAATCCAAGTCCGGCAGCATTGTCTCCAAATTGCAATAGTCTATATGAAGTGGTGGTCGCCGTCCTTAAGGATTCAAAAAATGAAGCACTTAAAAAGGACTTTCGTGAAAAGATTTTTGCCACTACAGGCGATCTAATAGCATTCGATTTTCCGAAAAAACCCGAACCCGAGGTGGATCGAGAAAATTTAGCGGCCGACCTTAAATAAGCTTGACGATGAATTTAATATATGCTATATTATGTGCTGTAGCACCTTGACTTTGAATGTGGGGGTTTATGACAAAGCGCGGGCAAGAAATGAAAAACTTCCTTGATGAAGCAGTGGGCTTCGTCGAAATGTTTGACCGAATCATGGCAGAAGGTTTCATCGACGATCTGAACGTGAATGTTACGGGATTCGAAGGAAAGGGAATAACATCCATCGTTATCAGAGGAACGGGATATCTGCCTGCTGACCGGCGGGCGATCCCTCTCGGCATCACGCCGTTCATCAATCCCGCAACGATCGTCGAAGGCATTCGTAAACAACTTCTCCATAATCGGTTTAGGATCGACAGCAGGCGATGCGAAATCAAAACCGACGATTGGGCCAAATGGGACCGCAGTGGCGAGAATGTCATCGGCAGCAGAGGCCTTCGCATCATCTTTGATTTCATGGTCTTTCTGAAGCCGAAGCAGTGGGAAGATAAAAAATAGCACCTACGACGGCGACAGCAGCGGTAATTACCTTCTGGTAGTTGCCGCTTTTTCTTTTAATGCAGTTAAAACATCGTCCGACACTGCCAGCCTTATATCCCCTATCCCCTCCTCGCCGCATCGATCGCGGCCACGTCGATCTTTTTCATCTTCATCATCGCGGCGAAGGCGCGCTTTGTTTCATCGCCGCCTGCGGACAGCGCTTCGGTGAGCGTGCGCGGCGTGATCTGCCAGGAAACTCCCCAGCGGTCCTTGCACCATCCGCACTGGCTCTCTGTGCCGCCGTTCCCGACGATCGCGTTCCAGTAGCGGTCCGTTTCTTCTTGGTCTTCCGTCGCGATCGCGAATGAAAACGCCTCGCTCTGCTTGAAGGTGGGGCCGCCATCCAGTCCGAGGCATGGGATCCCGCAGACCGTGAACTGCACCGTCAGCACATCGCCTGCTTTGCCATCGGGATAATCGCCCGGCGCGCGGACGATCGCGCCCACCTTGCTGTCCGGAAACGTGGCGGCATAAAACGTTGCCGCGCTCTCCGCGTCCTTATCAAACCAGAGACAGATGGTATTTTTGGCCTGCATGCTCTTATATACGATCATTTTACCGCATCCGTTAATCTTGGTATAGTGAGCATATTATGACCAAGAGTCCCTATCTTAATGCGCTCATAGCCGTGCTCTATATCGTCCTCATTGTTCTCCTCATCAACTACGGCCCGATCCTTGTGCGGCAAAAGCCCGACACTATTCTCGCGCCGATAGCGATGCTGAGCCTCCTTGTGCTTTCCGCCGGCTTCATGGCCTATGACTTTTTCTTTCAGCCCGTTCAAATGTACATAGAAGGGAAAAAGCGCGAAGCGGCGCAGTTTTTCATGAAGACGCTCGGTGTCTTTGCGGTCATTACGGCTGTGATAGTCGCGATCGCCTTCATTGTTTAACGACAGGGTGATGCAGGTCCCGTCCGGGCCTGTTACTATTTGGCGCGGGAGTGCGTTATTATAAGAGATATGAAAAAATCAACTATGTGGGTCATTGTCCTCGCAGTGGTCATCGTGCTCGGCGGATTTTTATATTGGCAGAGCATAAATCCTTCGTCTCCCTCCCCTTCCTCGACTACGTCAACTTCTACATCGGCATCAAGTTCGCCGGTAACCTACACCAACAGCACCTATGGCTTTACTTTTTCACTTCCCGCCGACTGGCAGGGATATGCGATCGTAACATCAACGTGGAGCGGAACCGGCGACGAGGCATGTCCGGCAAGCGGGTGTCCGAAAGTGACCGGCCCCGAGATCCTTATTCGTAACCCGCAGTGGACGGCGGCGAACCCCTACCAAGATATTCCCATTATGGTCTTTACGCACAGCGAGTGGGATGCGGTCGCGACGACTTCGCCGACGCTCATCGTGAGCGCGGCACCGATCCCGCCATCCGAACTCGGCGAGAACGCAAACTATGTCTTTGCATTGCCGCCCCGCTACGATTATGCATATCCAAGCGGCTGGCAGGAGGTGGAATCGATCATCGCAAACAACCCGCTCCACGCGTTTTGATCGCCGTGATCGGGCGACGGCTATTGCCGGAGCAATTCCTTGATGCCCACGCGGCGTCCGTACTCCATCGATCCGTAGCGGAACGCGCGCACGGCGAACCAGACCGCAAGCACGGCGCTTGCGACGATGACGGCAAGCGCCCCGAACGATTCGCCGAGCGAAAGGCTGCCAAGGGTGTTGCGCAGGAGCGCGGTCGTGGGAGCGGTCAGCGGGAAGTACGTGAAGACCGTGACTGCAAGCGCGTGCGGTGAGCTGATGATGGTGCTGATGGCGTAGATCGGAATATAGTTCCAGATGATGGAAAGCCCGATGAACCGTCCGGCTTCGTTCGTGCTCGGGAAGAGCGCGCCGAGCCCGACCAGTATTCCGGTGAACATGAGGAATCCCGCAACGAAGAACAGTATGGCAAAGGTGACCGCCACCGGATCGATCGGAATATTGCTCAATGATATATTGTTCAAAAACTGGAGCTGCCCGGGGAGCAATGCGTGCGCAACAAGAAGGACCGCCCCGATGACGATGATCTGTACGATGCCTAAAATGAATATTGAAACGATCTTGCCGGTGATGAGCAGCCTCGTTTTGATTGAGGTAAGCAATATCTCGGCCGTGCGATTCGCCTTTTCTTCGGCGGTGCTCGAGATCATGATATATGCGAGGAGGATGACGAGCACAAGAAAGAGGCCTGCAAATATTCCCGGCGCGATCATGCTTTCTATGTCCTGCGTCTCGACGCCGTTCTTATAAGTGATCGCCGTGACGGCTGGCGTCTTTTGTAAAACGTCCACGACCTCGGGGTTTCCCGTTGAGGAACTTACGTCAGCGATCGCACTCTGGGTCAGGATCGCCGTAGCAACGTCGTTATACGGCTGTATGAGGGCATTGCCCTGATCCTGGGCGTAGATCTCGATGCCGCTTGAGGCGACGTCCGCGGGATAGTAAAAGAAGGCATCCAGCGAGCCGCCCTTTACGGAATCGATGCCGGCGTTCTCGTTCGGTTCTGTCGCAATATGCTGTGCGCTCAACAATTGCTTGCTGATCAATCCGGAATCATCGAGGACGGCGATCTTCGCGGTTTGCGAGAACGACCGCGCCTGTTGCGCGGCGGTGTTCGCGGCGCTCTTGCTTGAAAGGTTTTCAACGCCGATGACGGCAAGGATGAGGAGCGGCGGCGCGATCGCGGCGAACCAGAAGCTTCTCTTCTTGAGCGCGCGAAATACTTCAAAATGGACGATGTTCCACATGTTATTGCTGGTAGAGTTTTAAAAATATCTCATTGAGGGTCGGGCGCCGGACATCAAATGTCGTCACGTGCAGGTCTTTGTTCGCCGCAAAGAACCGGAACACGTCATCCACCGAGACGCCATCCTTCCACGAAAGCTCCGCGTAGTGCGGCAGCTGTTTTGTGATCGTATATAGTTTTTCGTTGGCCGGCAGGGTTCCATTGAATGCGACGGCGATGACCGTTGTACCGAATTGGTCCTTCACCTCATCAATAGTCCCGTATAATGCGCGTGTCCCGTCCTTGAGCAATACAATGCGGTCGCAGAGCTGCTCCACCTCCTCCATGCGGTGCGTGACGAGAACGACCGTCGCGCCTTTTTCGCGCCGCTCGTTGATGATGCTCATAAGAAGCGACCGGTTGACGGGGTCGAGCGCTTCGGTCGGCTCGTCGAGGATCATGAGCGACGGGTCGTGCAATATGGTGACGCCGAGCTGGACCTTCTGCTGTTGGCCGTTCGAGAGGTTCGCAAGCTGTTCCTGTGCCTTGTCACCGATCCCGACGCGCTCAAGATATGCGAGTGCGCGCTGCTTCGCTTCGCTCCTGCCCAGTCCGTGCATTACGGCAAAATAGACCATGATATCGAGCACCGGTTCGTTACGATACAGACCGCGCTGCTCGGGCAGATAACCGAGCGTTGCGGCCATGTCGGAGCTGTACCGTTTGCCGTTTATAAAAAGCGTGCCGCTCGTCGGGTCCATCAGCGAAAGCAGCGTGCGGATGGTGGTCGTCTTCCCCGCGCCATTTGCGCCAAGAAGGCCGAACACTTCGCCCTGGCGCACCTCGAACGAGAGATCTTTGATGACCTCCTTCTCGTCGAAGCGCATTGCGAACGACCGGATATCGATGACAGGAGATGATTGTTGATCCATGAGGAGAATTATACATCAATGTGATACGTTTTGCGGGAAACTGTGTTATTCTGATGCTATCAATGCGCACAGTGTTCGGCCTATGGGCAGTATTTTTGATCATCGTTGCGATCGCGATCGCGGGCATTTTTTTGTACGGCGCCGGACGGGTGGACACGCTGCTGGGCGATTATAAGATCGTGGCGCAGACCGCGACCTCCACAAAAGTGGTCGATGCGACGACCACGTCGCTTGCCGCGCTCACGCCGGTGAATGCCGCCGCGTACGACGCAAAATTGCTCGCCATCGCGAACGTGCCGCCGCGCACGATCACGGTCGTCGTGACGTCAACGATCCCGGGTACGACGACCATCGCGCGCACGACCGTCACAAAGACCGTTTCCTCCACGAGCCCATGGCCGGTCAAGGGCGCTCCCCTGCCGGATGCCGGCGCGTTGCTCCCCTTCAACCGCATAGTCGCGTATTACGGCAACTTCTATTCCACCGCGATGGGCGTCCTCGGCGAATATCCGCCTGACCAGATGATGGCGATGCTCGCATCGACGACGGCCGAATGGGCGGCGGCCGATCCGTCGACTCCCGTGATCCCGGCGCTCGACTACATTGTGGTGACCGCGCAGGGTTCGCCGGGCGTCGATGGAAAATATCGGTTGCGGATGCCGGACAGCCAGGTGGAAAAAGCGATCTCGCTCGCGCAGCAGATGAACGGGCTTGTATTCCTCGACTTTCAGGTGGGATGGAGCAACGTAGAGACGGAAGTGCCGCTCTACGCGCAGTATCTCAAGCTTCCCAACGTGGAACTGTCGCTTGACCCGGAATTCGATATGGAGCCGGGCGCCAAGCCGGACACGGAGATCGGAACGATGTCGGCCACCGACATCGATTGGGCGGCAAACTATCTTGCTACTATCGTGAAGGAAAATAATTTGCCGCCGAAGATTTTGGTGGTGCACCGCTTCACGCTTGATATGGTCACCAACTATCAGGACATCACGCCGCTTCCCCAAGTGCAGGTGGTGATCGACATGGACGGATGGGGTTCGCAGGCAAAGAAGATCAATACGTACGAGACAGTGGAAGAAGCGGAGCCGGTGCAATTCACGGGGTTCAAGCTCTTTTATAAGAATGACCTGTTGCCGCCGAGCACCGGCATGATGACGCCGCAGCAAGTGCTTCAGCTTACCCCCCGGCCCAG
Source organism: Minisyncoccota bacterium (assembly GCA_035509435.1). GTDB lineage: Bacteria > Patescibacteriota > Minisyncoccia > UBA6257 > 2-01-FULL-56-20 > JAKAGE01. The sequence continues at coordinate 344,340 of DATJLR010000002.1, forward strand.
TTATATCCAATATCAATAGCGGTAATAGTCACCTATGGAAGAAAAGCGATCGCGCTTCGCCCGGGTGCGGGGCTGGTATCAAAAATTCGAACGGCCGATCTCGTCCCTTTCTCTCATTGGCGGATTCGTGTTCGACGCGCTCACGCTCACGCGCGTGGACATTTTTTGGGACAATTTCTGGGTAGGCGCGCACCTGCTCATCGTTGCGGTGAGCATCGTCCTGGCAAACGCCACGGAGGGCGGTGAGGTGGATGTGGAGGATCCCGGCAAGCTGCATTTCTGGCTTGTGAACGTGATGCAATTCTTCTTTGGCGGCCTTCTCAGTACGTACCTCGTTTTTTATTTCCGCAGCGGTACGATCGGCGTCAGCTGGCCATTCTTTGCCATCCTTGCGATCGCGTTCATCGCGAACGAGCGGCTGAAGCATCATTACGCGCGGCTCGCGTTCCAGATCAGCATCCTTTATCTATCGGTCTACCTTTTTTGCATCTATATCATTCCCGTGATCGTTCACGCGATCGGAGCATGGGTATTTATTTTGAGCGGTGTTGCGAGCTTGGTCGTCATCGGCCTCTTTCTGCTCCTTCTCCGCGCAACGTCAAAAGAGCGGTTCGTGAACAAGGGCGGACGGCGGGTCATCCTTTTTGTCGTCGGGATCTTTGCGATGATGAACATCTTTTATTTCACGAATATATTGCCGCCGATCCCGCTTTCCGTTAAAGATGCCGGACTTTACGAAACGTTCACGGTCAATGCTCCGGGCAATTACACCGCCCAATACGAAGACCAGGGCTGGCTGGGATTTTTGGATCCGTCCGATACGATCCGACTTACGCCCGGCGCGGCCCTCTTTGCGTATAGCGCCGTTTTCTCCCCTACTTCGTTCAATGTGAATATCGTCCACGAATGGCAATATTATAACGCGAGCAGCAGCCAGTGGATCACGCGCGGCAAGATCACATTGCCGGTCACGGGCGGAGCGGATAGCGGCTATCGCACCTTTTCGGAGGAAGAGGGGCTTGGCGCCGGCGCCTGGCGCGTGGACATCGAAACGACGCAGGGTCAGGTGATCGGCCGGATCGGGTTCAACGTCATCATTGTGAGTTCAACGCCGACGCTTTCCACGCGCGAGATCGATTAAAGTTAAATAAAAATAAAATGAACATCCCGCGACGCAGATGGAGCCAGCGGCCGCCGCCGAACAACGACCCAGTCTATCTGACGCCCGAAGGCGTGGAGCGATTGCGCGCGCGCCTTGAACGATTGAAAGCATCACTGCCCGCAGCCATCGACGAGGCCGCGCGCACAGGTGCCTTCGGCGATCGATCTGATAATGCAGAATATAAGGAGGCAAAAAGCATCCTTCGGCGGACAAAAGGGCAGATCCTAAACCTCGAAGATCAGTTGAAGCGCGTCGTGGAGATCCCCTCCGGCGCGGATATGACCGGCGCGGTCCGTCTCGGCACAACGGTCAGATTGCGCGCAACGAACGGCGCGGTTACAACGTACCGTATCGTCGGGCCATCCGAAACCGACCCCGGACACGGGCGCATTTCTCACATCTCCCCGCTCGGCGCGGCGCTGGTGGGACATCGCGTCGGAGACCCGATCGTTGTCAAAAGCCCGAAAGGAACACAGGAATATTCGATAATTGACGTCGCGTAAGGGTAAAGAAATAAAAAAACCGGCACGATCCAATGTGAACATTGATCGTGCCGACGTAACTCCACTCCTTTTACTTTCGCTGGCGGGCGCGGATGAGTTTCCGTTCGATACGCGCGCGCGTGACCACCTCCCTATGCTGGATCTTTTGCACAATGTGCTCAATGGCCGCATACAGCCGTGCGTCCATTTCTTCCTCGCTCTGAATGCCATGATCGCGCCGCTGAACATGCTTGCGGCACGGCCGACATTCAAGGAGGTGCCGGAGAATGTCCGGATCGAGCCCGTTTTCCGCAAAGCGAACGATCTCGTCGAGGGTGGGTTTATCTTTCCGGTTGACGTAGATGATCGTACAGTCCTTTGTCGGAAACGTTCTCTTCGGGCGATATATCACCACAAGCGGCGCCGCCATAATTCGATCTCCTAAGCGTAGTGTGAACCACCTATTACCGTACCCCTCCGCTATTTCTCTGTCAATACAATTTGGAAATATCGCACGCGTGCGGTACAATCAAGCGGCTATGGAACGATCATATATAAAACTTAAAAAACTGGAAGAAAAGAACGGTGATATTGAGTTCCGGGCGGAGGTGCCGGTTGAACTGCTGGAGGAATACACCATGGCGGCGCTCGCTGAGCTTGCGGAAAATTTCAGCCTGCCTGGCTTCCGTAAGGGGAAGGTGCCACAGGAGAAGGTTCGGGAACATGTAAGCGAGATGGAGCTTTTGGAGGATGCGGCAAATGAGGCGCTTCGCGATGCCATGATGGAGATCGCCGAGGACGAGAAGCTGGACGTCATCGGGCGTCCGCAAGTGACGGTCACGAAGCTTGCGCCAAAGAACCCGTTGGAGTTCCGCGTGCGTTACGCGCTCTTTCCGGACGTGTCGCTTCCCGATTATAAGAAGATCGGCAAGGAGATCTTCGAGCGCAAGGATCCGACGGACGTGACCGAGAAGGAAGTTGACGAGGCGCTCGGGCGCATCCAAAAGATGATCGCATCGACGGCGAACGTCGGGCTCGCGCCGGACGCGGCAAAGGATATCCCCGCTCCCCCGCTTATCGACGAGACCGTCAAGCAATTTGGCAATTTTGCGACCATCGCCGATTTTCGCGCCGAACTCAAACGCCAATTGGAGCAGGAAAAGGTCTTGCACATGAAGGATGGCCGCCGCGAGGAGATCATCAAAGAGATCGTCAGCCGCTCCAAATTGAAAGTACCGCAGCTTCTGGTGGAACAGGAGCTTTCCGAATTCTTGGCGGATCGCGATGAACAGCTCAAGGGCGCAAAGCTTTCGCTCGAGGAATATCTGAAACAGATCGGCAAGACCGCCGAGCAATTGGAAAGGGATGAGCGAAAGCTCATTGAGGATGATCTGCGCATGAGCATGGTCGTGCAGGCCATCCGCAAAAAGGAGGATATCAATGCCGATGACCGGGATGTCCATATCCTGATCGCCCAGCTGAAGCTCCGTTATCCGGAACGCACAGAATCGGAGCTGCACCGGACGGCAGAGGCAATGATCGTCCAGAACAAGCTGTTCGCATTGTTTGAAGGCGCCGAGGCGAAAGAGTTGAAAGACGGAGGCGTGACAGATGTACTAAAGAGCGAATGATGTTAATTAAATTAATATAAAAAATGGAAATAAAGGGAAAGGTAATTATCGTAACGGGGGCCTCGGAAGGTATCGGTGAGGCGCTCGCAAAGAAGCTTGCCCGCGCAGGTGCGAAGGTGGTGCTCGCCGCGCGCAACGACGAAAAACTGGCAACGCTCGCCCATGAGCTTCCCGGCTCGGTTGCGGTGCATACCGATATGACCCAGCAGGCGGACATCCAGAACCTGATCGACCGCACGATGGAGATCGACGGCCGCATCGACATCCTCGTGAACAACGCCGGCCAGGGAATGTACAGCCCGCTTGAACACACCGATATCGACAAGTACAAGCACATCATGAACCTCAACGTCTACGGACCGCTCTATGCGATGCAGCTTGTGATCCCTAAAATGCGCGAACAGGGCGGAGGCATGATCCTCAATATCAGCTCCCGCGTTTCCAAGAATTATTTCCCGAATCTGTCGGCGTACGCCTCAACAAAGTATGCGTTGAACGCGCTTTCGCTCACCGCGCGCGCGGAACTCGAGAAAGACCATATCGTGGTAAGCGTGTTCCATCCAAAGATGACGTCAACAAATTTCAGCAAGAATGCGGCAGGGGCTCAGCATCCTGATTATGAAACCCTCCGCCGATCGCGTCCGGCGAGCACGAACCTCGCAGTTGACACTGCAGAGCAGGTCGCGGAAAAGATCGTGGAGCAGATCGGATCGGAGGAACCGGAAGCGTCAATGTAGGCGCGAGGAACTATTTTTCCGAATTATACAGTGCCATGATCTCCGCCGGAGAGAGCGCCCGGTTGTAGATGCGGACGTCGTCGATGCTGCCGAGAAAATCTCGGGCATTGTCGGTGTTCCATGCTCCGATGGACATATTCGCCGTGGCAGATGGAATCGTGGAGGTGACCGCGTCGGTCTTCACGAGAGATCCGTTCTCATATAAAGACGTGCTACTCGCTGAGAAAAATGTGATGGTTATGAATGTCCATTGCCCGGTCGGCGGACTTCCTCCAAAGCCAAATGTAGCGCCGTTCATATATAAATCCATCCCCAGATCAACGCCATAACCATTTACGGCATAACCAGTTGTGCTTTTATCTATGATTCTTGCGGTAATAAGAGGGATGCTCGGCGGATCGATCCATGCCGTTATTGTAAAATTAGATCCGGCCAACATAAGAGAATTTGTTCCGGAAATAGAACCGAGCGATACGCTGTTCGTGCTCCCATCGAACGTCCCCGCATAGGTTCCCACCTTGCCGCCCGTATAGTGGCTTCCATTGATAGAACTCCCGTTCCACGTCCCCGTGTTCCCGTTGCCGGAAGCATCGATCGTGCTTGATCCACTCCCCTCGCTCATCGGCCAGTAGCCCACAAGGCCTGTGGGGTTATAGAGGGCAGAGATGCCCTGGGTCCCTCCTGATATGACCTCAGGGAAATAGGTGGTCTGGAGGGAAGCCCCGTATTGTTGCTTGTATTTCTGCGATTCCAGATTGGCGGTCACCTGGAACTGGGTGCCGTTCGTATTGTAGGCATAGAAGAGGCCTGAACTCGTGGCATTCACGGGGTCCACCGGCAGGTTGCTCACGGGATTGCCTGAGGAAATGGAGGTCAGATTCACGGGGATCCAGCCTGCACTGTTGATGCTGCGGTAGGTGCTTGTGGCGCTGCATTGCCAGGAGCCGGAGGTGAAGGAAGGGAGGCCCAAGCTTCCGCATGCATTCGTGCTTGTGGCCGCAGGATCAGGGACAGAGATGCCGGTATTTGCCGTATTGCCAAGGGAGAAAGAGGATGCCCCTGCCTGGTCGGTCACATAGAGGTTCAAGGCGCTTTGGAGCGTTGCCATGTCGCTTACCCGGTTCGCGTCACGGCTCTGGCGGAGAAGCTCTGCGGGATTCAGGGTCAGAACCACCACCACCGCAAGGATGGCGATGATGGCGATCACGACCAGAAGCTCGATGAGGGTGAACGCGGAGCGGGGGGGAATTTCTCCGATAGGGAGGCATATGCTAATTGTAGCAAATACAGGTACAATGACATCATGCTTATCGACGATGTGAACGTCCGCATTTCTGCGGGACACGGCGGCAAAGGCGCCGTGGCTTTTAATAAGAATATGATGAGCTTGGGGCCCGCCGGCGGGAGCGGCGGCCTGGGTGGCAGTGTCTATGCGGAAGGCGTATCCGACCTCTCCGCGCTTGGCCAGTTCCGCTTCAAAAAAGAATTTGCGGCCGAGAATGGAGCCGACGGACGCGGCCAGTTCCGTGATGGACATGACGGCAAAGATCTCATCATTAAAGTTCCCGTCGGTACGATCGCGCACAACCTGACTACCGGCGAAAATTTTGATATCGATCATAGCGGTCAGCGCGTGTTGCTGGCGAAAGGCGGTAACGGCGGTAAGGGAAATTTTCTCTTTCGCTCATCGCGCAACACGACACCCAAACAATCCCAACCCGGACTCCCCGGTGAATCGTTCGATTTCCGCCTGGAGCTCAAGTTCATTGCCGATGTCGGATTCGTCGGTTTGCCAAATGTCGGCAAATCCAGTTTATTGAATGACTTGACCAATGCCAAAAGTAAGGTGGCAAACTATGCTTTTACCACCCTTGAGCCGAATCTCGGCACGTACTATGAGCTGATCCTGGCGGACATCCCCGGACTCATCGAGGGCTCCTCGTCAGGCAAAGGGCTCGGTACGCGTTTTCTGCGCCATATTGAGCGGACCCGGACACTATTCCATTTTATTTCCGCCGAATCCCCCACTCCCGTCGCCGATTATAAAACGATCCGTGCCGAGCTTGGCAAATATAACAAGGCGTTGCTCAAAAAGCCGGAACATCTTTTCCTCACCAAGTCTGACACGGTTGATGGAAAAGAATTAAAATCCACCCTTACCAAACTGAAAAAAATTAACCCGAAGGCCATTGCGATCTCGATCATCGACGAAGAGAGCATTAAGAAGGTACAAAAGCTTCTGAATACTATCAAGGCAAAAAAATAAAGAAGGGCGCCGTGACCACAGGCGCCCCTTGTCCCCTTTCGAAGACCCTACTTCTCTGGTTACGGCCCTTTCCATAGATCGGACCATCCTTCTATCGGGGGACCGTTGGAATTATATACAAATCATAAAAAATATCATATACTACGGACATGACGCGCAACAGCGCGTTCTTCTATTGTAACCATCACCTTTATGGCAAACGAAGTAATTCTCAGGTTCAGCGACGTCACATTCGTGTACGGCAAGAAGCCCATTCTCAATGAGGCCGCTTTTTCGGTGCGCCGCGGGGCGAAGATCACGCTCATGGGGCAGAATGGCGCGGGCAAAAGCACGATATTCCGACTGATTGCGGGCGAATTGCATCCGGAAGAGGGCGATGTGATCGTCGAGAATGGTATGACAATGGCAATGGCGCGACAGGTCATCCCCCGCGATCAGTTGGATTCCACTGTTTTAGACTTCTTTAACACTGCGTTCCCGGGCAAGAAAGTGTATGATATCGAGCCGCGCGTCAAAAAAGCGCTGGATATCGTAAATCTCACCGCCCCGCTCGACCGCACGGTCGGCAGCTTTTCCGGCGGCCAGCAGGCGCGCCTGCTCCTTGCACACGCGCTCATCCAGGATCCCGATATGCTCCTGCTCGATGAGCCGACGAACAATCTCGATAAGGCCGGCATTGAACATCTCACGAACTTTATAAAAGAATCAAAGAAGACGTGCATTGTGATCTCCCACGACGCGGACTTTTTGAACGCGTTCACTGAAGGTGTTCTTTACCTTGATAGCTTTACTAAAAAAGTGGAACAGTATGTGGGCAACTACTTTGATGTAGTGAAGGAGATCACCGCGCGACTGGAGCGAGAGCGCATGAAGAAGGTCCGGCTTGAGAAAGAGATCCAGCACCGCAAGGACCAGGCGAACTTCTTTGCGCAAAAAGGCGGCCACATGCGCGACGTTGCCAAAAAGATGTGGAACAAGATCGACGAGCTCGAGGAGGATATTCCTGAGTCGCGCCAGGAAGACCGCACGATCCGCCAGTTCGCCATTCCCTGCCAGGCGGATGTGAGCGGCCAGATACTTCAACTTACTTCAGTGAATGTCATCAAGAATCACAAACCGACTGCCAAAAAAGTGAATGTCGTGCTTAAAAAGAACGAGCGCCTTCATCTTGCCGGACCGAATGGCATCGGAAAGACGACGCTCCTTGAAGCCCTTGCCACCGGCCATGCCAAGGGCGAGATCGTAGAGCCGGGCGTCCGCATCGGCTATTATCGCCAGGATTTTTCCACGCTCGATTTTGACGCCACCGTCTGGGACACGCTTTCGCGTGCCATGCGCGAAGGCGACCATGAAAAGCTGCGCTCTCACGCGGCAGGATTTTTGATAGACGCGGAACTGCTTCGCGCAAAGATCGGCTCGCTTTCCGAAGGCCAAAAAGGTCTCGTCGCCTTCGCGAAGCTGTCCCTTGAGGCGCCGGGTCTTCTCATCCTCGACGAGCCGACGAATCACATCAATTTTCGCCACATTCCGATCATCGCAAAAGCGCTCGACCGCTACGAAGGCGCGATGATCCTTGTGAGCCACGTGCCGGACTTTGTGAAGCAGATCCGCATAGACCAGACGCTGGATCTGGCGGCACTTTAATCTTTTTTCTCGAGATCCAGACAAACCGAATTGATGCAGTAACGCTTGCCGCCTTTGTCTTCAGGACCATCATCGAAGACGTGGCCAAGGTGGGCGCCGCAGGTCTTGCAGATAACTTCTGTGCGGTTCATGCCAAAGCTGCGATCGGTCTTCAGTTCAACCTTCTCCAGGTTGACCGGTTCGGTGAAACTTGGCCAGCCGGATTTTGAATCAAATTTGGTGTCGGATGAAAAGAGTTCCGTGCCGCACACGGCGCATTTGTACATTCCCTTCGCGTGCTCGTTCCAATATTTCCCTTTGAACGCGCCTTCGGTGCCGCCTTCGCGGGCGACATGGTACAGCTCCGGATTTTCTTTTTTAAGTTCTTCGTCAGTTTTCATTTGGATTTTTCTTTTAATAGGTTTACAAACTGCTTTTGCAGTTTTTCGACCTTCGGTTCGATGATCACCTGGCAATAACCGGCGTTCGGATGGTTTTTGAAATAGTGCCGGTGATAATCCTCGGCGTCGTAGAATTCGCCGAGCGGAACCACTTCGGTGACGATCGGACGTCCTTTTGGATCGGATGCGGTAAGCTCCGCGATGAATTTCTCCGCCTCTGCCTCTTGTGCCGGCGTAGAATAGAAGATGGCCGAGCGATACTGCGTGCCCACATCATTTCCCTGCCGGTTGAGCGTTGTCGGGTCATGGGTGGCAAAGAATACCGTGAGCAGATCGCGATACGTGACCTGTAACGGATCGAACTCGATGCGCGTGGCTTCCGCGTGGCCGGTCTCGCCGGTGCAGACGGCGTCATATGATGGATTCGGCACCGTGCCGCCCGTATAGCCGGGCATCACGGAGATCACCCCGCGCAATTCCTCGAACACCGCTTCGGTGCACCAGAAACACCCTCCGCCGAATACCGCCACTTCAGTTTTTGTTCCCATATTCGTGTAATTATGCCGTTAATGGATGTTTCTTGAGAAGGTTCGCGTAGTAGACCAGGTTCCGCGCCATCGTCTTCGCCATATGCGGTGTTGCCCCGTTCTTCAAGCGGCGCTCACGGTCGGTGGACGGCGGCATTCCCACCTCGCCGACCCAGTACGTGCAGCATTGCGGCGGAAGCGTGAAGTTCATGAACGTGAGCACCTCCATGATGCCCGCGAGCACCGCCTGCGCGCCGTCCTCGCTGCCCGTGATCACGACCCCCGCCACTTTATTGAGCAGCTCGGCGCGGCCGCCGGCAATGACCTCTTCATCGAACGCGTCCAGCCGCTCGATCACCCGCTGCATCAAACTGGAGCGTCCGCCCCACCATATTGGCGTCGCAAATATGACGATGTCCGCGATGCGGATCTTGTTTACGATCTCCGGCCATTCGTCGCCTTCACCCTCGCTGAATCCGAGCCCGACTGGAATGTTCCTGTCGGCAAGACGAACGATCTCCGAAGTGATCGTCGCCTGCTTCAGGTCATCCATCTCCTTGAGCACAAGCCGGACGACCTCTTCGGTATTCGATATGCCGCCATCCTGATGCTTGAGCGATGCATTCAAAACCAATACGTTCAATTTCATTTTTCAATTATATTATTCCTTATGGCGGCGCGCTATCCAAAGGTAAACGTGTACGCCTGAAGCCCCGGTGTCTCAACGATAAGCTGCAGTGTATGCACTCCGCCGCCATTCGGGTCGCTCACCAAATTGTAGAGGCGATTACCCGAGATGGTCACCTTTCCGTTGTGGACATCGCTGCCGGCGTCCGCGGCGCTGATCGGCGCCCCATCCTGCATTACGTCCACCACGGTGCCGTTCGGGGCTCCGGCGGCGACTATATATACATTGCCGGCATTGTACTCATAAGTGATCGTCGCGCCCGCGCTGATGTTTTGCGCATATTGGTCCTCAAAGTCCCACGTGCCGCCGAGATAAAGCTGATTCAGCTGGATGGCGCTCGGCACCGGCGCCGTGAGCGTCTGGCTGCCGTTCACGAAGAACGTGCCATTGGCAAGCAAACTGTTCCTTGCCGCGCCGAAGTATGTTTCCGGACTTTGGATCTCGTTCAGGTTGTCGGAGGTAAGGTCGACGGTCGACGTCGGGATATCCGTTGTGTTCTGTCCCAGAAGTTGCGCGCGCTGAACCAATAATTTCTGAATATCCGATTCGGTCGTCGCGTAATCCCCTTCGCCCACATGGTCGTGCACGATATAGCCGGCGATGTCGATGAGATATTCATGCGGCCAGTACAGGTTGTTATATGCATTCCATGTTCCATAGTTGCTGTCGAGAACGACCGGATAATGGATGCCGTATTCGGCCACGGCGCTTTGCACATTGCTCAATTCCTTTTCAAAGTCGAATTCCGGAGTATGGATGCCGACGATCGTGAGCCCGTATGGCTCATATTTTTGATACCAGGCGTTGAGATACGGGATCGTTCGCACGCAGTTGATGCAGCTATAGGTCCAAAAATCGAGCAGGATCACGCGCTGTCCGACGAGGCTTTTTAAGGTGAACGTGGATGACACATTGATAAAGCCGGTAGGATCGGTTATTTCGACCGCCGCCTGGTCGCCGGCGGCCTTATCCGATGCCGCGATCTGTTGCAATGACGCCTTCTCTCCGCTCGTAAGGTCGGTGACCGGCGCCGGTGCGGGATTGCCCGTGCTGCTTCCCGCGGCCATCGAGCTGGTGCTTTCCATGCTTGTCGTGGCGTTCGCAAGGAGTGTATTCACGTCGATCGCCTGTCCCGCGCCGCCGGATGCCGCCGGATGGACCTTCATGTCCTCCAGATACCAGATGCTTCCGACCACTACGAGAATGATCGCGATGAACGCAATTTTTTTTGTGGTGCTCATGATGAATGGTTATTTTTATACTTTTAACTTCAATAACAGATCGTTCACAAACCCGAAGTTCGCGATAAGGGGCAGGTCCTGCGTGAAGACCAGGACGCCAAGCACGACCAGGATGGCGCCGAAAAACGGGTTCACATATTCCAGTTTCGCTGCATATTTGTTTATAAGCGCGGCACTTTGTGCGACGAACAGCCCAACGATAAGGAACGGGATGCCGAGGCCGATCGCGTATGAGAGCAGGAGCCAGAACGCCTCGCCTGGCGCGGATGCCGCAATGCCAAGAATGCCGCCGAGCACCGGCCCCACGCATGGCGTCCACCCGGCGGCGAACGCAAGCCCGAACAGGAGCGAGGTGAGGTAGCGGGACCTGAGCTTTGCGCCAAAGTTCAATTTATGGTCGCTCTCAAAGAAGCGGATCCGGAAAAATCCCATCAGATAAAGTCCGAAGAAGATCACGATCGTGCCGCCGATCCACGCAAGCCACGACTGCACTGCATAGGCAATGTGCGAAAGCACCCCGTTCAGCAGCACGCCCAGCAGGGCGAACACGATCGAGAACCCCAGCACAAAGAAAAAACTGTTCAGAAAAATGCTCCACCGCGAAGGCTTCGCCGCGGCATTCGATGACGATTCTCCTGCCAGATATGCCAAAAAGCCCGGGATGATCGGCAGAATGCATGGCGAAAGGAACGATACAATGCCGGCAAGGAACGCGACGAGAATAGGAATATCAGTCATGGGCAAAATTATAACCTGCTTTTTCCGTAAATAAGGCCGCCGATCTTTGCGATCACCATAAGCGCAAGCGCGTAGATAAGCCATGGATCAAGTGCGTGCTGGAGCTCGCCGGTCACTATGCCTACCAGGAGCAGCGCCGAGCCGGCAAAGTATGCGATGCGATCGGCAAACAGGCGGTGGAATTGCTCGCGTTCGTCGCCGCGGCTCTCGCGCCAGAGGAATGTGGCAAAGAATATATAAAGTGCGACCGCGCCGATCAAAAGCCCCATCACCGCGTAGCCGGGCATGAATACGTTCCATGGATTGAATATCACGAAAAGCAACACAAGCAGTCCCAACCCTACCAGCAGTTCTTTTTTTGCCATAGTAATGTAGTTATGAGAGATAAAATAATTCTTCGACCGGCCGCTTAAAAAATTTTGCCAGGCGGAGCGCGAGCAAAACGGACGGGACATAGTTCCCTTTCTCGATCGCAATGATCGTCTGGCGGCTCACGCCGATCTTCTCCGAAAGCTTCTCCTGCGTGATGTCCGCAGCCGTCCGGATCTCGTAGATCGTATTTTTCACCGCTTCTTTCATGATCTCAGTATACGGCGCGCTCCATGAATGTCAAGTACTCTTTACATTGCCCTACTGGGCAAGCGGGATCGTCGCCCTGAACGTGCTTCCCTTTCCCTCTCCCGGTGATTCCGCCACGAGCGTTCCGCCATGCGCCTCCACGATCTTGCGGGCTATATATAAGCCAAGGCCGGTGCCGCGAACCTCTTTTTTGATCCGCTCGTCACGGATGAACTCTTCGAAAAGGAACGGGATGAGCGCGGCCGGAATGCCATAGCCGGAATCGCTGACCACGATGCTCGCCTTGCCTTGTTCTGCCTTCAACTCCACTTTTACAAACCCGGCCGGCGTGTATTTGATCGCGTTGTCGATCAGGTTCTGGACCACCTGCTTGAACTTCTCCTTGTCGATGCTTACCGTTACGGGTGACGGCGGGAGCGCGGCGGTGAGGGAAAGCTTTTTCGTCTCGGCAAGCGGCATGATCGAATCCACGGTTCCGGCGACGATCGGCACCAGGTCCGCTTTTTCGAACGAATATTCCATCTTCCCCTCCTCCACCTTGCGCACGTCGAGAAGCGTGTTGATGAGCCCGATCAGCTCATCCGCCGATTGCTGGACCTTCCCGAGCGCTTCCTTGGCCTTATCGCTCACCTCGCCATACGAACCGCCGATCACGAGCGTAATGAACCCCTTCATCGCCGCGAGCGGCGAACGGATCTGGTGCGACGCGAGCGACAACAATTCGCTCTTGAAGCGGCCGAGTTCCGCAAGTTGGGCGTTGCTGGCCTCGATCTTCTTATTGAGATGCTCAAGCTCTTCGCGCTGCTCTACTTCCCGCTGGACGCTTTGGATGAGGAGGATCCCGAATACCAGAACAAGAACGAACACCACGGTCTGGAATATGATCACCGCGGTTCCTTTGGACACCGTCACTTCCGCAAACGTGACGATCGCGAGAACAAAGGTCATGGCCTCTGCGGCAAAGACCTTTACCCGAAGCAAATGATGCCGGATGATCGCATATGCGGTAAGTCCCGCGAGCGGAAAGATGAATACCGCGCCCAGCTCCAGGAAGCGGGTTATATTGAAGAACGCGGGAAGGATATAGTTGAACACGATATGGCAAAGGAATGTGATCGTCGCGCCGGCAAGCACCAGCGCATAGGCCGCGCGTTCGGTTTTTTCAGCCCTCAATAATTTCTTTAAAAGAAGAACGAATGCGCTTATCACAAGCGATACGATGAGCATTCCGAATATTGCGATACCGAAGCCGGGCTGGGCGACCGGTGCCTGTCCGGCAGCTCCTATCGTCTGAATGCCTTTGAACGTGAATGGCGTGAGGGTGAAGAGGTCTACGAGGATGACGGCGGGAACCAATATCCTGGCATACCAACGCGGCCAATCCATTGTCTTTCCCGGAAACACATAAAAGAACTGGAAAAGAGCGAAGGTATACCATACGGCAAAAAACAGGACGAACCGGAACAGCCAAAGGATGACGGCGGGCGAAGAGAACTGATAGCTTAAATAATTCACGATGCTCCACAGGGACGCGGCGACGGACAAAAACAGAAAGCTTTTATTGGTGACACTCGTACGGTCATTGAAAAATGCCACAAAGCCCAGGATGGTGATCGCCGCAACCGTGACCGCGACGGATAAGAGATCGATGTTGTTAAGGGTGGTCACGGAGAGGAGTTATGAATGATATTCGAAGATCGGATCAAGTCGCAGCGACCGATGCGGGAGCGCGCCGCCTTTTCCTATGCGAAACATGACAATGATCGTCTCGCCATCCGTCCCGAACTCCTTTGAGAGCGTTCCGTACGCCTGTTCGATGCCGTGAACCTGATTTACGGAAAAATCCGCCGCTTCGTTGCCCGCGATCCGCTGATGAAAGAAGGAGATCGCGGTCAGCAACTGGATGTCGTATCCCCGGGCTGTGGCTGCCAGCCATGTCCGTTCCATGAGCCGGCCGCCTTCGATGAAATCACGCGGGGAATTTCCCTTTGTGACGACCGCCCCCAGCGCGGAGGAATGTTCATAGAGGGCGGCATTCTCTTTTGCGGCCATGGCCGACAGGCCTATTGTGGCAAAAAATCTGCGCATGGATTCCTTCTTGAGGAGTTTGAAGGTGAATTCTTGAGGTGGTTTCAATGCCAGCTCTTTGACATAAAAGCCGCTTTTCGTGTTCAATGCGTCGTTCAATGTCCAATAGATATGCTTGAAGAGAAAATCATGTACCGCCCGATTTTCAAACAGGAGCCGATCGCCGTAGCTTAGGGCGCCCGCGATCATCCGTTTTTTTTCCGCATCACTGACAAAGATCAGCCGCGCCGGGATGGCGGTTTCGGCCGCCGATCCGGCGATACCGCTTTTTTCCTCTTCCTCTAGAATGTGCCCCGCTGCGTACGCGGTCCGGTTGCTTGCGCGAAGAGATATGCTTTCATACAAGCCATCCTTTTTGATGCTCGCATCTTGCGCAAATTTGAGCGCTGCCGTGCAGTCCGTTTCCGCAGGGAGCGGAAATAGCGTTACATCGACCCGATAGCCGAGCACAGAAGCGGCGATAATGACATTTTCGATCGCCGCGCCGTGGGACACGAAAGATCCGAATTGATTGAAATTGTACGGTGACCGATCCCGGTCGGGAAGGTTGTATATAAAGAGCGTTTCATTCTTAAAAACAAACCGCCACGGTTGGCAGTTCTCTCCGGAAGGAGCCCGAACAGCCGCACCGACCATCAGATCAAGATCTTCCTTTCTCATCATTTTACAGGCCGAACATTTTTTTGAACGAATCGGCGATATTCTTTCGTTCCTGGACGGCCGCCGGCGAGTGATAGTCCGGAATCAGCTGTTCGTCGAGTGAAACGAGCGCCCGGTCGCTTTCCAGGGGCTGGCCGTTGACGATCTTCCTGACACAATACGCCACGGCAGCGCCGTTGATCCATGCCGCGCCACCGAGCTGTGGCCAGGAGACGATCGTCTTCCCCATCTCAAGAAGGGACGCCTGCATGCGTGCCGTAATGTTCTCGGGGCCGATATGTTTGGTGATCGTCTTCCCGATGCCAAACTTATCAAGCGACCGCAGCCCTTCATATGTCACATCCCCGAGCCGCCCGTGGAAGAACGCGAGATTCGGGTCCATGTCATATCGTTCCACATCGACCACCGCGTTATCGCCGTTATCCGCGGCCATGACGACCGGCAGCGAATATTTCCTGGCTTTTTCGCGGATGAGGTATTTGACGGCGATGGTATCAAGTTCATCGATGATCACATCCAACTTCTTCGATCCCGCCACGAACTGCTCAAGGTTTTCCGGCGTCAAGCCGTCGGGAAAAAGCTCGACGGTCGCGTAGGGATTGATCTCATATATCTGCCGCGCGGTCACCTCGACCTTGCGCACTCCCAGGTCCTGCACGCCCGCGCGAACCCGATTGATGTTGGAAAGCGCCAGCCGGTCGAAGTCCGCAAGTTTGATATGCCTCCCTCCTCCCTGCAGAACGATCGCTAGGGCGACACTGTTGCCGACGCTCAATCCACCGATCCCGATGACGGCATCATAGAATTTTTTTTGCTCATCGTCATTGATGAGGTTCCGGTTGCGGGCGGTGCGCACCTTTTGAAAATCCGCATCCTCAAGAATGTGCACGAGCGATGAAAGCCACGGATAAAAGACCCATCTGCCCTGCTGCCACAGCGGCGCCACTGCACGTGATCCGTCGATATGTTTTGCCAGCGCATCGGCGAACCCCGGCTGATATACCTGCGACGGGTTATTGACGGCAAAGAGCTCGCGGATCTGCTCTTCGTAGTCGTCCCCTACCGTGCTGATCCGGCCGTTTTGAAAAAGCGCCCCGACCGTTTCACGATCTGCCTGCTGTCCAAGGTCAAAAATAGCCGGCTCTGACGGTACCTCGCCCCCTTTCAATTTTTCCTCCAATGGAGATCCCATGCAATTTATTTTTTTACGACCCACTTTTGCTTTATTCCCGGCTTGAAATAGACCGGATGCTCATATTCCCAAAAGACGATGCGCGGAGTGACCTTTCGCGGCATGGAATTATAATTGTTGTGGTATTCGGCATTGTGCTCCATAAGCGAACGCACAATGCTGCTTGATACCTGCCGTTTTAGCGTTGCGGTCTGCCTGACCCGCGGCCGCGTTTCGACGTTCACTTCAAGGTATTCGTCGTGGGAATCATCGAATTTCGTGGCCATGGTGAACCGCCCCGTGACCGACCGCTGCAGTGAACGATGCTCCAATCCTTCTTTGATATGTTCGGGATAAATGATCGCGCCGTACAACTTGGTCGAAAAATCGCTCCTTTCAAAGATATAGACGAACGGAAGGTCGGAAAAGTCGGCTTTTATGGCACGCTCCTCTTTTTTTATGTCGATCGCATGGAGCGCAAGCGTCCTTCTTACCTGGTCGGCCGAAAAAACGCCGCCGTGGTCGCCGATCGCATATCGTATGAGCGGAATGGTGTTATCGCCGGTCAGGGCTATTTCTCCGTTGACTGCTTCGAAATTGATGAAGAGCGGGTTATATTGAGCAAGGGTCGGTGTCATTTCGATCTCCGAAAAAAGATCACTGAACAAGCGCGTGTCCGCGCTGGCGCGCTGGCGCGTAAAGATGCTGAAAGGGCTTTCAAAGGCCATTGCCCCAAGGTCGGCGCTTCCATAGATGTTGAGTGTGTCGCGGCACAGGTCTTTTATTCCCGCCAATTCAGCCACATGCCTCCGGAATGTCTCTGTAAACGCTTCCGCCGCAAAAAATAGCCTGAGATTCATTTTTTTTATATTGATACCGCGCGCAGCCGCCTCTTCGAGGACATCCTTCACGAACGGAGGATATCCGATGAGAATGGTCTGTTTGAAGTGCGGCGCGAGCGATGTAAACGCGTTGAAGATCTCCTGCTTGTTGATGCCCGGCGTAAGTATTGAAATATGCTGTCCGAGCCGCTTGCCCGCGATCTCGAACGCCTTGTAAGTGATCAGTCCGCCGATCCAGACGCCCATGCCAAAACCGACGATCACAAGAGTCGGACCGTCCCCGTAACTGCTATTTTGTAAGAACGTTTCCGCGATAACGGAATACTGCGCGTCGAGCGTTTCGGTACGGGGGAAATAAAACGGTTCCCCGGTGGAACCGGATGTGGATGTCCATACTGTCGCGCCGCTTTTGAACGTCCCGTTCCACAACAATCTTTCGAGCGGGTACTGGCGCAGGTAGTTCTTTTTATTGGTCAGCGGCACCTTTTGGAGGTTCGCGAAGGTCTTTATCGCCCCCGGCACGATACGGTTTTTTTTAAGGAAATCCTTGTATGCGGGTATCCCGCGCGCGGCGCGATGAAACAGCGCCAGCGTGCGGCGCTCCTGCTCTTTTTTCCAAAAAGCGGACCGTTTTATTTTAAGTATGTTCAATATCCGTCCGGCCTCTTTGTCATCCATAATAGAAGTATATCATTTAGCGTCGTACGGATGTGAGCCAGGAACGATAGCGACGCGCCGCTCCGTGCGTTGCCGACGCATAGGCTTCCTTGAGAGCGCCCGTGACCGGTCCCGTCCCGCCGGTTCCGATCCGGCGGCGTTCAATCTTCCCTATCGATGCCACCTCTACCGCAGTGCCGGAAAAGAACGCCTCGTCCGCGGCCATCAATTCTTTGACCGTGATGGGTTTCTGAACCGTCCGGATACCCATATCTTTTGCGATGGTCATAATGCTTTCCCGGGTGATCCCCGGAAGGATAGAGGCGGAATCCGGAGTATATAAAATTTTATGTTTTATTAAAAAGATATTTTCCCCGGGACCTTCGGAAACATACCCCTTGGTGTCCAGGAGGACGCATTCATCGAATCCGCGCCGATGCGCTTCGATCGATGCGAGCACCGATGTGGCATAAAATCCGGATATTTTCGCCCCGGGGACGATGGATCGCGGATCGAACCGCGCATAGTTTGAGATCCCGATGGAAAGCGGCGAATCTCCTCCAAGATATGCCCCCCAGGGCCATGCCGCGATGGCAACATGCAACACCGCATTTTTTACGGTAAGCCCCATTGATCCTTCTCCAAAAAATGCGATGGGGCGGATGTAGCACTCGCGCAGTTTATTTTTCAGAACCGCCTCCCGGATCGCGTCTTTGATCTCTTTTTTCGTATACGGAAGCGCTACCCCGAATGCGCTAATGGACCGAAAGAACCGGTCGACATGTTCCGGCAGCCGGAAAACAGCGGATCCATTCGCGGTTTGATATGCGCGGATCCCTTCGAACACGCCGGTGCCGTAATGAAGCGCATGGCTTAAAATATTAGCAGTGGCCTTGCGCGAAGGCACGAACTTTCCATCAAGCCAGATGACGCTCATTGCGGTGATCTATAATAACGCCTTCACTTTTTTATCCAATTTTTCCACATCATCCATCTTGCTGAATACCGGGATCCCTTTCAGCTCTTCTTTCAGGTGTGCCCGGTCAGATCGCGCAATCTCCATCATGGGATCACGCAGGCTGCTAAAAAATGCGAACTTCACGTTCTGTAATTTTGGGTTCCGCTTCACGGCAAGCGCGAGCTCCCAACCGCTCGGTCCGGGTGGCATGAAAATATCGCTCAAAATAAGGTCCGGCTGCAGCTCCTCTGCCTTTGCAAGTGCTTCCGGAACGGTGTGCGCGATGACCGTCTCGCACCCTTCCGTCCGAAGCTTTACCGACGCGATCTCAAGAAATTCGTCCTCGTCATCGATAAGAAGGATTAATGGATGATCTCTCATGGGTATGCATTAATCATACACTATCCCCGTATCGGCCACAGCTCCGCTGTGGATTCTTATCCGTTCCGCGCCTTCTTGCGATCGTTGTCGTTCAGATACTTTTTTCGGATGCGCACGTTTTGCGGCGTGATCTCAACGAGCTCGTCGTCGCTTATATAGTCGAGCGCGTCCTCAAGCCCCATGATCACCGGAACCTCAAGCTGGTCGGCCAGGCCTTCGTTTTTTGCGCGGAAATTGGTAAGCTCTTTTTCGCGTGCCACGTGGACCAGGATATCGCCTTCTTTGGCGTTTTCCCCGACGACCATGCCTTCATAGACCGCGACGCCGGCGCTGATAAAGAGCGTTCCCCTGCCCTGTGCCGTCACGAGGCCGTAGTTGTTGGACATTCCATTCTGCGTCGCCACGATCGAACCATGCGGGATCGCGGTAATATCGCCTTTGTACGGCTCATAGCCAAGGAAGATCGTGTTCATGATCCCCGTCCCTTTCGTGGAGGTCAAAAACTTATTGCGGATGCCGATCAGGCCCCGGGTCGGGACGTCAAAGTCCATGAATGCGTTGCCTTTATCGTCCACGCGCATGTTCTTCATGACGCCAAGCCGTTTGCCGAACATTTCGATCACTGTGCCGGAATACATTTCTGGAACCTCGATCGAAACAAGCTCGATCGGTTCGGTGCGCGTGCCACCCTCTTCTTTAAAAATGACCTGCGGCTTTGAGACCTCGAGTTCAAACCCTTCGCGACGCATTTTTTCTATAAGGATGGCCAAGTGAAGCTCGCCGCGTCCGGCCACCACCCAGCGGTCGCTTGCCTCTGTCGGCGTTACCGCAAGGGCAACATCGGTCTCTAATTCTTTCTCCAGGCGATCCTTGAGATTGCGCGAGGTCGTGAATTTTCCCTCCTTGCCGCGGAACGGCGAGGTGTTCACGGAGAACGTCATTTTGATGGTCGGCTCGTCGATATGGATCGTGGGGAGCGCGACCGGATGGTCCGGATCCGTGATCGTTTCGCCGATAGAGACATCCGGAATTCCTGCAATGGCAACGATGTCCCCTGCCTCGGCCGCTTCCACTTCGGCTTTGCCAAGTCCGTCGAACAGCATCACCGACGTGAGCTGCGCCTTCTTTACCTCTCCTGAGCGATTGATGTGCGCGACATTCATGTTTTTGCGCAGCGTGCCGGAATACAGGCGCCCGATGGCGATCTTGCCTTTGTAATTGTCGTAGGCGAGGTTGACGGTCAACATCTGAAGCGTTTCGATCTCCCCTTTCTGCGGCGGGGGAAGATGTTTGATGATGGTTTCAAACACCGGAATGATGTCCGTCATCTTGGAAAGGTCATTTTCCATTCCGGCCTTGCCTTCGCGCGCGGCGGCATAGATGATCGGGAAATCGATCTGTTCCTCCGTCGCGTCGAGTTCGAAGAACAGGTCATAGGTTGCGTTCAGCGCCCATTCGGCGCGCGCGTCCGGCTTGTCGATCTTATTGATCACAACGACCACTTTATGGCCGGCCTGGATCGCTTTGCGCAAGACGAACTTTGTCTGCGGCATCGGGCCTTCTTTGGCATCCACAAGCAGCAGCACGCCATCCACCATGCGCATGATGCGCTCCACCTCGCCGCCGAAATCCGCGTGGCCAGGAGTATCTACGATGTTGATCTTCGTATCTTTATAGAGCACCGATGCGTTCTTGGAAAAGATCGTGATACCGCGCTCTCTTTCAAGTTCATTGGAATCCATGATGAGGTCGCCGTTCTCGGCGGTCTTTTGCTTGAAACTCGCGGACTGCTTCAATAAAGCATCGACGAGGGTCGTCTTGCCGTGGTCAACGTGAGCGATGATGGCGATATTGCGGAGGTCCATGAATGGTATTAAACAAACAGAAGCCGTGCCCTATGGCACGGTATTCGGCCTGATGGGAAGATTATAATGGAAATTTAAGGAAGTTGCAACCAAACGTTCAATTTGTGCTATTATAACTGTAATAGATCCCATGGAGCCGCTCGCGATAGACAAGCTGGCGCCGGATTTCACCCTTCCTGACCAGGACGGCCGGGAGCAGACGCTGTCAAATTATCGGGGGCAATGGGTGCTTCTCTATTTTTATCCCAAGGACGACACGGCGGGATGCACAAAAGAAGCGTGTTCCATCCGCGACTCGTTCCCGAAATTCCAGAGCTTGAACATAAAAGTGTTCGGCGTGAGCATCGATCCGCCGGAAAGCCACCGGGCATTCATCAAAAAATATAAACTGCCGTTCGCTCTCCTTTCTGACGAGCACAAAAAAGTGGTAACGCGCTATGGTGTGTGGGGTGAAAAAAAATTCATGGGGCGCGAACACGAGGGCGTCAATCGGACATCATTTCTGATCGATCCGACGGGCACAATCGAAAGGATCTACGTCGACGTGCGGCCGGAAAAACACGCGGAAGAGGTGCTGCGGGATCTCAAACGTTTGGAGGGGTAAAAAATACCGACCCTGCGTCATGGCAGGGTCGAAATTATTTGCTTTACCGCGAAGCGAGCAGCTTCGTGGCCTGAGAGATCTCAAGGATGATCGCTCCCTGTTTTGAATCTACCGTGTGCGGAGTTATGCCCTGCAGATAACGGGGAACATCGGCTTGAACGATCGCCAACAACTGGATCGTCGTCGACTGGGACAAGGCGGCAGATGGTTCCATCCCCGATCGGCACAGGACATCGCGTTTCCGGCATATCCCCTTCATCGCTTTCCAGATATTCCGAACGTGCTTACGGAATTTTTTCCGATCCTTTCTTTCCAAGGACGAAATACCTTCGCCTGCTTCCTTCCGTATCCTTCCAAATGCGCGGAATTCCTGGATGGCGGGATCGTTCTCGATCTGTTGGCGATATGCGAGGAACTCGCGAGCTCCCCAATTCGCCCCGGAAAGACAGATCATCACATTCCCTTCTGCATTGATCGCATCTTTGCAGGGGTGTTCGGGTTGTGAAGGTTGTTGGGCAAACGTTGCCCCGGCGGTCAGGAACAAAACGCACGACAGGGTGCGGCGAACGATGTTTGGGCTGAAAAACATAATTCGTCTCCCGGGATCCGGAGTGTGAAACGCAGTTCTGCCTCCAGCGTATCATACCCTCGGCAACTTGCAAATATTTCGGGGTTATGGTTTATAATACAACCAGAAACTTAAAAGATCCCTCTGCTCTTTGACAGCCTTATATTTATCCAAAAGGCCGTCATTATTGCACTAAAATCGATTAAATTAACTAAATTACCTATGAAACGATTACTGTATTTAGCAGTATTGGTAGTGGCAATAGGGAGCATTGGAGGGCATATGGGCGTGGCACACGCCCAAACCGCGACGATGACCCCGGCGGAGACCGCCGCGCTTCAGCAACAGCTGGATGTCGCGAAGGCAACGCTCGCAAACCTTGAAATGCAGGCAGGTGCTGTTCCGCCGGCTGACGCGGGAACACCGAGCGTGATCCCTCCGTCGATCGCGGGAACGGGCGGCTCGTCCTCGGTCGCAACGACCGCGCCGGGCACATCCGCAACGGCATCCGCAGGACTTTCCTCAAGCCAGGTCAGTGAGTTCAGCCAGACGTTGAGCACTCTCGCGGCGACGCTTTCCCAGTTGAACACGTCGCTCGCATCGAACTCCACGCTTACCCCGTCACAGGACGCGGCAGTGCAGACCACATTGAACGGCATGCAGGGAACGCTCGTCGCAATGGCAAATACGATTGCCACAGCGAATACGGGCTCTGCGGGCAGCGCATCAGCGGGAGCACCGGTAGCAGCCACACAGCCGACAACCGGATCGCCGGTTGCGGTAAATACCGCTCCGACGACCGCGCCAGGCACGGGTGCGACAGCGCCCACCACGGCAACGACGCCAACCGTGGCCGCAGAGACCACGCCGACGTCACAGTCAGTGCCCCAGACCGCACAGGTATCATCCTTGTGGTCGTTCACGAAAGCGCACTGGCCGACGATCGTGATCATTCTGCTCGTCATCGCGATACTCGCGATCCTGTTCTGGCCGGAAAAAGAAGCAGTGAGGACCGTCTCTACGGGGACATCGGGATCGGGAACGCCAAAATCGGCTCCGACCTCGACGGTAACAATGTCCCATCAGACCAACTCCGCTCCTTCCAAACCGGCGCAAAGCACGAGCGTTTCCTCGCCGGCAACTCCGGTGGCAAACGCAGTGGCAGCTCCATCACAAAAATAGTGGATCCATCTGGATCAGAAAAGACCGTCCGAAAGGGCGGTTTTTTCGTTACATGCCCGCGCACTTTTCAATGATGATCGGCGCATGATCGAATTGCCGGTTTGCGGTATAGCCAAGCGCGAAGCTGAGCGATGCCGCAAAGAACAGGATCGCACCGAATATAACTTCCCTCACATGGAGCGCAATATACTTTTTTATTTTTTTCATCAAACCACCCTACCACACCGCGATTAAAAGATCGTTAACCTGTTAAGCGTTAAAATTGCAGATATTGCTCCCATTTTGTGTACAGGTCCCTCGTGGCGCGAATGTCACGCACATTATATTTTGCGATGTCCAAAAACTTCTTCTTTTTGAAGAGAGGGCCCACATCATCACCGGTGACGCCGCTGGCCTTGGGACTTGGAATGCCGAACGCGCGCGACCACAGGTGCAGGCTCCCCTTCCGCCGCGTGGCGCCATAGAACGAAAGCTGTTCGGCGAGATCAATATGAAGCGCCTCCGGATTGTTTTGGTAGAGATAGCGGCCGCGCATCAGATCCTTCGTGGGCCTGATGCCGTGCACGGCAGAACGGATCATGATGAACGGCATATCGAACGCGCGGCCGTTAAATGTGATGAATACTTGATACCGTTCCGCGAGCTCCCAAAACTTTGCGAGCATTTCCTTCTCGGTCATCTGCTTGAAACTGATGCCGTCCTCTTTCACTTCCCCATTCTTCTGTCCGGGGGCCTGATAGTACACCGCGCCCTCGTTCTTATGATAATCAAGCAAACCGATCGCGACGACCTCGCCGGTGAGCGGCGAGAAGCCGAGGCCGTTTTTGAGGTCCTCAAGCGCGAGCTTGTATTCCTCCTCGCTCCCCGATTCCCGCTTGATCCACCGAGTGATGTTTTCCTGCGTGGCTTTATCGAGAGCGTCGAAATCCTCGCCGATGGTCTCTATGTCGATGACGAGCTTGTTGGTTGTTGACATTACCTGCATTCTAGCATAAAATGGAATGACGTTTGAAACAGCATTTAACGCTTATTTAATCATTCTATGGCACATACCAAAGCTATCGGTTCAACCAAATTAGGGCGCGATTCCGTCGCAAAGCGGCTCGGGGTCAAGCTTCAGGACGGCCAGAAAGTGATGGTCGGCCAGATCATCATCCGCCAGCGCGGTACCAAGTACACTCCGGGCGCGAATGTCATCCGCGCGGACGATGACACGCTCTTTGCCGGCAAGAACGGCACGGTCAAATTCTCCACGAAAATGAAGGGGCACTTTGACGGCTCCCGCCGCAAAGCGACAGTGGTGCAAGTGGTTGCGGCATAATATAGTGCCCCTATCAGGCTTACTTGACAAAGTATCATTTTAAGTTGATGATAGGATCAGCGCGACGTTCAGATTTCCTTCCCGGAGGATCACGTGCAGATCAAAGCAGGAACTACCCGAATTGTGGTGCTTTTTGGTGAAAGCGCCATCAAGTTCCCAAGATTCTCTTTGCTTCAGATACTTTTCAACACCATAAAGATCACCCGCTCCCGAGAGGAACGAGGAGCTTTTATGGGGAGGCATAACGGGAATCCGTTTTCGGCGTTGTGGAAGCGTCTCTCTGTCGGCATCGTGGCGAACCGCAACGAGTATCGCTACTACAACCTTCACAAAGACCCGCGGGTCATGCCCGTGATCCATCAATGGCTTGGAGGGTTCGTCGTCATCCAGCAAAAAGGTGACCCGGTCTCGTACGATGAGGTCATGTCAGAAGTTCCGAAGGAACTTCTGACGGACGAATACGACCTTCAAGCGGCCCGCCAGTTTTGCCGGAGCCGTTCCGACCGCCGGGTCGTATTGGTGGATTTTGGGCAAGAAACCACGACCAATTTTTTGCAGACAACGAGTGTGCAGTCGTAAAACAAACCGGTGCTTCCCCAGCACCGGTTCTATTTTTTCGCATCATACTATTCCGCTTTTGCCACCACTATCCCAAGCTTTGCCGTCACGCCTTTCTTGAGGTCGATCGGCACGGAATGTTCGCCAAGTTCCTTGATGGGATATTTGAGATCGATGTCGATGCGTTCGGCGCCGATCAGTTTGTGTTCCCGAAGCGCCTTTAAGATCGTCTCCTTATTGACCGAGCCAAAGACCGCGCCGGTCTTGTCGGTCTTGATATCGAACTGGATCTTGGTCTCGTTGATCCTGCGGGCGATGCCCTCCAAATGCGCCATTAATTCCTTATCCTCCTTTTCGTGGGCGGCCTTTGCAAATTCCACCTTTTTTACCGCGTCGGCCGTGGCCGCCTCGGCGAATTTATTTGGCAAGAGAAAGTTCCGGGCATACCCGTCGCTTACTTCTTTTATTTCATATTTTTTGCCGACGTTACGCACGTCGCTCAGAAATATAACTTTCATACGATCATTATGGAACAGTTTATTGGCCGCTCGTGCTGCTCGCCATTGCTGCCGTGCTTGTCGGGCTCGTGTCCGCCGATGGCGGCAGCGGCGTGCCATCGATCTCGTCAGTCACGATCTGCAACGCTTTGTCGAGTTGCGGATCCTTGCCGGCCGCAATGTCCGCATCGGTGATCGCCACCGGATAGTTCGGCAGAAGGCCGTCATGGTCGAGGATCCTGCCGTTCGGTAGCACCCAGTGTGCCACGGTGATCTTGAGCGATGAGCCGTCCGGAAGGTTCTCCAATTGCTGGACCGTCCCCTTGCCGAACGTGCGCGCGCCAACGAGCGGCACGCCGCGATCGTCGTTCAATGCTCCCGAAAGGATCTCCGCCGCGGACGCGGTGCCGCCGTCGGCCAGGATAGCCATGGGCATAGTGTCCAACGCTCCGCTGCCCGTTGCCGTGTAATCCTGTTCAGGCACCGTACGGCCGACCTCCTTTACCACCGGCGATCCCGGCTTGAGGAAATATCCAGCGAGGTCGACTGCCACCTCAAGGTAACCGCCCGGATCACCCCGCAAATCTAATACGATCCCCTTTGCATTATCATTCACCGCGCTCTGGAGCGCGTTATAGAACAAGCTGTCGGAGTCCTGTGTGAATTCATTCAGTTGGATATCGGCGATGCTCCCTTTCATTGAAAATTCCACGGTCGGCACTTGGATATTTGCGCGGGTGATCGTAAAGTTCTTCGGCGCGCTCCATCCGCTGCGCAGGATGCCGAGCGTCACTTTTGTGCCGACGTCGCCGCGGATCAGGTTCACCGCATCGTCCACATTCATGTCCGCCGTCGAGGTGCCATTGATGGACGTGATGATGTCCTGCGGCTCCAATCCCGCCGCGAATGCCGGCGTGCTGCTGATCGCCTCGATGATGACGATCTGCGTGCTGCTGTTCTCGCCGAGCTCAGCACCGATCCCGCCGAAATTGCCGGTGATATCCTGCTGGAACTGGTTACTGTCCGCCGGCGTGAAAAATTCCGTATACGGATCGCCGAGCGACGAGACCATGCCGTTGATCGCGCCGTACATCATATCCTGCGGCGTCGTGCTGGGGATCCAGAGCGATTCGTTCTGCAAGTCCTGCCATGCCGCCCAGAACGTGTCGAAGTCCGCCGCGCTCGCCGTCGACGTCCCCGGATTGATGTTCGCCGCCTCCGTCACGACGATGTCCTTTGGATAGTTTCGCCCTGCCGTCCATCCGATCCACACCCCGCTCCCTAATATCACTGCCGCCAAAACGACGATCGCAACGATCTCGAGGATTCGTTTTTTGGTCTCGCGGGTCATGGGGTTCATTTTACCATGGAGTGCAATAAAAGAAAGGGTCCCGCGCGAAACGCACGGGACCCGTGTTATCAAAACGTTATTTCAACTCCCACCGAACTCAGCAGCTTCCGGAACGATGAAAAGAAAAGCCATCGCGAACAATTCCGCGACAACCCAGCCCATCAGAGCGAAGACAACCCAGTGATTCCTCCCTTGCTGCTCCCATCGGTCAAGGAAACCCCCCAACAACACCACGCCCATTGAGGTCAGCAACAGAGTGTGGGAAATCGCAGTTGCGATCTGGACCCGCCTAATTCCTGACTTCGTCATATCGATACCCTCCTAGCAAACATTATAATATTAATAAAATCATTTGTCAATTATCTTCAAATGCGTTAGAATGGTTCCATGGCACGGATGCGCGGGAAATACGTTGCCGAGCTCAAGCGCCGTGGCAAGGAGTCGCATGTTTACAAGAAATACCAGCTCATCGGCCTTGAGATCGCGCAAATATTGGGCGACGAAAAGCATAAAGCGCTCTATATCAAGCTCGCCAAGGAGCATGATGCGGACACGCTGATGCGCCTCGCAAAGGACGTCGCCGATCGCACGAACGTAAAGAACAAAGGCGCATACTTCATGACCGTACTTAAGGAGGAGGTCACGGCACAGTACCGCGTCACGAAAAAACAGACCAAAACGAAATAACATGGCACCCGAGATCGTCACTATCGCGCAGAAGAGAGACGAGAAATTTCTGCGGAAAAAGACCGTTCCGTTCGATTTCAAAAAATTCACCCGAAAAGAGATCAATGACCTGATCATGCGCATGCAACGCGCCATGCACGCGGCGAACGGCATCGGCCTTTCCGCGAACCAGATCGGGCTCACGTTCTCGGTGTTCGTGGCCGAAGTGCCCGACGCGCAGGGCGGCACGAAGTTCTATGCCGTGTTCAACCCTAAAATAGAGAAGTCCAGCAAGGAGCTGATCACGTTCGAGGAAGGATGCCTGAGCGTGCCGGGCAAATGGGGCGATGTCACGCGCTCGGAGCAGATCATCGTGAGCGGTTACAACAAGATGGGCAAGCCGGTGAAGGTAAAGGCATGGGGATTGCTCTCGCGCGTCTTCCAGCACGAGATCGACCATCTGAACGGAAAGCTTTTCATCGACCGCGCCAAAAGTGTGCACGAATCGGAACAAACTTCCGAATGATATTGGATTAAATAACGATGAAATACGTTTTCTTTGGAACGCCGAGATTTGCGGAGATCGTGCTCGGCGGCCTGATAGACGCGGGTATGGTGCCTACAGCGATCGTGTGCAATCCCGACCGGCCGCTCGGCCGGAAAAAGGTCATAACTCCCCCACCGACAAAACTCCTGGCCCTTAAAGCTTCGCCGGACATCGACATCATCCAGCCGGAAGCGCTTGATGAAATATTCATAAAACGGCTTCGTGCGCTCGAACCGGATTTTTTCGTCGTTGCGGCATATGCGAAGATAATTCCCCAGGCGGTGCTTGATATCCCCCGTCTCGGCACGCTTGGCACGCATCCTTCGCTTCTGCCTGCGTATCGGGGCGCGTCGCCCATCCAGTCCGTGATCCTTGCCGGCGAGACGAAAACCGGCGTGACCATTTACCAGATGGATGCCAAAATGGACCACGGCCCGATCCTCGCGCAGGAGGAGATCCCGCTTGATCCGCTTATCACGAATTATCTTGCGCTTGAAGAGCGTCTTGCCGTCCTGTCGGGAAAATTGTTGGTAAAAACCATTCCCGCGCTTCTTGATGGCAATGTCGCACCGCGCGTCCAGGACGAGTCGCGCGCGACATTCACAAAAAAATTCACGACCGATAACGGCTTCGTGGAACAGTCAGAGCTCGATCCCGCGATCGCGGGCAATAGCGACAAAGCGGAACTGATCGTGCGAACGATCAATGCGCTCAATCCGGAGCCGGGGGCGTGGACGCTGCAGAACGGCAAGCGCGTGAAACTGCTTGAAGCGCGGATGGACGGCGGCGCACTGAAACTGATGGCCATCCAGGAGGACGGCCAGAAGCCAAGACGGCTTCTCTAATTTGCCACAGCGAACTTTTGTCCCACCGCTTCCCAATCCACTACGTTCCACCACGCGTCGATATAATCCGGCCGCTTGTTCTGGTATTTCAGATAATAAGCGTGCTCCCAAACATCGAGGCCGAGCACCGGCACTTGCTTCTTCATGAGCGGACTATCCTGGTTTGGCGTTGAGGTGACGGCCAGCTTTCCGCCTTCCTCGCGAACAAGCCATGCCCACCCCGAGCCAAAGACCCCGCCGACGGCCTTCGTAAAATCTTCTTTGAACCTCTCAAATCCGCCCAGATCGGTCTCTATCGCGGCAGCCAGCGTGGCGCCCGGCTTGCCGTTCTTGTCCGCCGGTCCCATGATCGTCCAAAAGAACGAATGATTGCTGTGGCCGCCGCCATGATTGCGCACTGCAGTACGGATATCTTCCGGCACGATCGTGTCAATGCCCGCGAGCAGCTCCTCGAGCGGCCGCTCGGCGATCTCCGGATGTTTCTCGAGCGCCTCGTTCAATTTGTTGATGTACGCCTGATGATGTTTTGTATAATGGATCTCCATCGTCTTCGCGTCGATGTACGGCTCCAATGCATCATATCCGTACGGCAATTTTGGCAATTCATATTTCATGATTTTTTAAATTGATTAAATTTTTGTTAAAAATTGTTTGCAATTCTGACCTGACACGACCATGATTCATTATACAATCTATTGCCGTGAAAAATAACCTAGAGAGAACTGCCGTTGCCGGGTGGACACAGGGCGTGGTAGAATCCTTTCGTTAATTGGGGGGTGGTGTAATTGGTAACACGTCTGCCTTTGGAGCAGAAGACTTCAGGTTCGAGCCCTGGCCCCCCAGCCTCTTAGGACGCAGTATCGTGCGTCCAGGGAGCGTCAAACTCCCTTATATTTCAGCGGATCAATTTTTGATTTTTTGACCCTTTCCGGACGCGGTATCGGTGGAAAAAATGTAGTACGGGTCGTGGACCCAGAACCAAGTATCAATAATTCTCCTTTTTCTAATCGCTTTTTATTATCTCAATAATTTTTCCTACTACGCCATCAAGGTCCCCTTCGGTGTTAACCGGGATCGCCCCCAGTGAGAGAAGCAACGGATCGTATTCTTTTTGCCACTCGATATTATCCTCCTGTTCCGCCTCCGTCTTCCCATAGCCGGACTTGTTGACCCTCGTCCGCATCCGATGAACGAGCGTCTCGGGATTGCTTTGGAGTAGTATTATTTTGTCGAAGAGCGAGAAGAATTCATTTTGGTTGCTGCCGCTCGTGCTGCCAACCATGACGACTGCCGGGTTTTGCTCGAGCATCTCTTTCACTTTCCCAATATCGCAAAGCCGATCCACCGTATCGAACCAATCCTTTGAATGGACGGGTGCGTACTCAACCGCCATCTTGGTTTTCTTGTCTTGCCAGAAAAATACGCCGGGTACGTCATGGAGGTCGATGGCCTGGATCCCTTTTCCATTCAGCGCTTTCGCGATCGTGGATTTTCCGGTTCCGGCTATGCCCGTGATCAGGACTTTCATGTTCAGTCGACCAGTTTAGCTATTAAAGGGAATTCCTTATACGGCTGCTTGAACGTTCCCGACCCCATATGCCCTTCGCCGTGAAGAATGATCTGCGTCCCTCCGAGATGGTCGAACATGATCTTTCCTTGAACGTCGCTGCATTTCCAGGGGTCGTTGTCCGAGTTGATGAAAATAATATCCTTTACGTGGGACTTTATGACGTCCCATTTCAGTTCGTCCTTCGCGTCGCTTGCTGCAGTTTTCGGCAGCGCCTCGGCGTATCCAGCGACGAGGATCGCCTGTTTTACCCGGACATCAACCTTTTCAAGGATATGCAGGATGAGCGCGGATCCTTTCGAGTGGCCGACGAGCACGGTGTCTTCAGAAATCGTGCCGTTCTTGAGGGCGAAAGGAAGCCACTCTTCGACGTTCGGTTTGTCCGCATTGGGGAGCTGAGGAAGCCATACGGAATACCCGCGAGCTTCCAGCTTCTCTTTTAAATAAGGAAACCAAAACTCGTCAGGGCGTGTTCCCATGCCATGAAAGATAATTGCGTTCTTTGTCGGCATAACGATTTATTGATATCCCCCATCCACCTTGAGCGTCTGCCCGGTGATGTTGTTCGCGTCCTCGGAGGCGAAGAAAAGCACCGGCCGCGCGATCTCCTCCGGCGTGGCGAATTTTTTGCGGGCGATGCGCGCGGTCTCTTCGGCGATGAATTCCGGCGGGAGCAGTGCATTCATATCGGTATCCACCCATCCCGGCGCAACGGAGTTTACAAGGATATCCGGGGCAAGTTCTTCCGCTAGATTTCTTGTCATGCTTATAAGGCCTGCTTTCGCCGCGTCGTAATCGATCGATTCGGGCGACGTGGTATCAACCCCGTTGGTCGAGGAGATATTGATGATCCTTCCCCACTTCTGCTTCTTCATGATGGGGATGACCGCCTTGGCGCAGATGAACGGACCGATGAGATCGACCGCCAGCATCTTCTGCCAATCCTCGACGGTCTTCTCGGAAAACCGCTTGTCGACGACGATCCCGGCGTTGTTGACGAGAATATCAACCCGGCCGAATTTCTCCATCCCCGCCGCGACCATTTTCCCCACTTCTTCTTCCAACGAGACGTCCGCCTGATAGATCAGGGCATGACCGCCCGATGACTCGATCTGGCCCGCAACCTCCTCGGCCTTCCCCTTTTCCTTGAAAAAGTTAACGACGACGTTGGCACCCTCCTTACCGAATTCGAGGGCAATGGCCCTGCCGATCCCACGGCTCCCGCCGGTCACGATCACCGTCTTTCCTTCGAATCGCTTGGCATTCATGGGTTTATAATAGCATCAGAGAAGCTTCTTGAATATACGGGCGGTTGCGAATCGTTGCCGGGCAGCCTCTTAGGACGCAGTATCGTGCGTCCAGGGAGCGTCATTTGCTCCCAGGTTTCATCGAATCAATTTTCGATTTTTTGACCCATCGTGAACGCGGTATCGGTGGAAAAAACGTAGTACGGGTCGTGGACCCAGAACTGAAAACAAATTTTCTTGGGAAAGGTAACCAGTTCCCAGTTCTGAGCGCTTTATAAAAATAGGAAAGGCCTGACGCAAAGAATCTTTCGATTCTCCATGTCAGGCCAGTTGTATAAGTGTATCTATGATGCGCGCTCTGCGATGAGCGAGTTCGGCTTGCGTAGCGCAAGGAGTCCGATTGCCGCATGCTGCACGAAGCACATGATCGGGTTCGCCAGATCTGCCGGATGTCCTTCCCACCGCAGTATCACTACCACGATGCTGAGAACAAATGCGAAGGCCCAGATCAGCCACGGTGCGGCCGGCTCGTTGCGAGAATCCTTCATGACATTCCGATAGGTCGGGAGAAATCCGAGGATGTAGCATCCCTGAAGGATCAGGTTTGCGTACATGGCGGAATGGAACATCCACCACGCGCCCAAGGACAAGGCTCCGACGACCAGGATCAGCTTGTCGGGAAGGTCGAGCTTCGATCCCCTGCCCTTGCGGAGCAAGAGGATGGTGAGGGTTACGAGACAGATGAAGCAGTCGGTAAACGCCACGACCGTCTTCACCCAATCGCCGCTCATCACGAGATAACTCGAGGAGTTGATCACCGTGATGAAGCTGAACAATGCCCAACTGACGATGCTCGGGCTGGTCTTTCCAGCGAGCATGTCCTTGTTGTACATCACGAACGCGATCAAGAAGATCACGCTTGCTACCAACGTCAGGACCGTAGCCATCATGGCGACTCCCTCCTTTTCTGTGAATTTTGAAATGTACTGCCACTCCGTCAGAGGCCGCAAATTTCATTCGTGGACTCTGGTGAGTGGGCGATGCGACGGGGTTTATCCCATAGCATCGCCCGAACGGTTCAGAATGCGGAGATCCGCAGTCCGAACCCAACTGATACTTTTTTTGAACTGTCATTCAGGACGAAGAGTCCCGGCAAGAAATGCGGCGTCCGTTTGGGATGGACGAGAACCCAATTCTCGTTGTAGTACGAGCCGCCGGGGAAGATCCTGATGTACGACTCGATGTGCCATCCGAGGTTTTTGCTCAGCGCGAAGGTATTGGTCCCTCCGGCGACGAGCAGATTATTCGGGCGTACGCCTTCGAAGCGGGGAAGCGCGGTGACGAACATGAATGCCATCGGCTTCTTCAGCTGCGGGGCGATCGCAATCGGATTGATGCGCGGCCCGATCTGCACGAAGTGAGTGCCCTTGTTCGGTGCGCCACCGACTTCGGTATGCACCGAAAACCATGATGCCTCGCTTGGCGTGTAGATGATGAGATGATTCGTGAAGAACGGCTCGTAGGGAGCCACTTCTCCAAAACCATATCCGCTCATCCTCCCTGTCGGGATCTTCAAGCTCCATCCATACTGCGGATAGAACACCGCTCCGTCACTGCCCCCGAATTGATCGCTATACAGATGCAGCGATGCCTTCGGGGTCTCTTGGGCATGCAGGCCCGTGGCTGCTACTGCAAGGGTTAAGGCGATCGTAAGGACAATGCGTTTCACGGCTGATCTCCATTTCTGACAGTCTTCAATTGTTCCCAGACTGCTGGGAATATTATAGCATGTATATATTGACATTGTCAAGCCTGTGTGGTATGCTAAACCCAGCTCGTCACAACGAGTTATTTCAGCAAAGGAGGTGCGGCTTGAGCGCACAAGTGATAGGTCTCGTCTCGGGCGGCTTGGTAATCGCAAGCATCGTTCCCTACGCCATCCGAGTGCATCAGGGCAAGATCCATCCGGTTCCCACGAGCTGGTTGCTCTGGTCTTTCATCGGCCTCGCGCTCTTGCTCACTTACCGGAGCGCGGGCGCAACCGAAAACGTATGGCCAGCAGTGTTCGGGTTTAGCAATCCGACGATCATCGCAATCATGGCCATCTCAAAACGCGAGCGATGGAAAAAGCCGGAACTGCACGAATGGTTCTGTCTCATCCTTGGCGTTGTAACCCTCATCGCTTGGTGGTTCGTCCGCCAGAGTCAGGAGCTTTCGCAGTGGGCATTACTCCTTGCGATCGTGGCTGATCTCTTTGCGTGGGGTCCGACGGCGTTGTTCTTCTGGCGTCACCCCGAAGAGGATCGTCCGGCTGCGTGGTTCATCTTCGCAGTCGGTTACTTCATCACGATCTTCGCCATCACAGAGCACACTCTTTCGAATTACATCCTGCCGCTCTACATGGCAGCGGGATCGTTCACGAGCACATTGCTCCTGTCGGTGCCTCGCCTCAAACGCAGGATACCGCTCAAGGAATGGATTTGACTCAAACTCAACATGGCCCGGGCAGCGAAAGCACCCGGGCTGTTTTATTATCGTGTCGTGGTATGCGGATGATGGACTCAGAACTAAAAAAGATAAGAAAATGCCCCAGCTTTTAGCCGAGGCATTAAACGTTAGCGTGTCTTGCAATTCTCACGCTACTTCCAAGATGTCGCCAATCTCCAATCCTCCATGGTGAAGGCAGGCGAAGTTCTTGCCGAACACGACGCCCTTCACGGGAATGCCGGGAAGTGCGGGCAGGCGGCGATACTTGCTCAAAGCGAGAAGAGGTTCTTTCCCATTCAGACCCGTCTCCTGATCTATTGTGGGAATGGGACAGCGGACGCAGAGCTTGCCCCCTTTGAGAGTTGCTTCGGTCGTATCAATCACGTCCCACCCATCTTCGGCATACGGATCACAGTCGGTCACCACGATGTTTGGCCGAAACCGATTCATCGGAATGGGAACCGTTGTCCGTGAGTTAAGGTCATCCAGCGATGCTTGGGAGATGAGAAGCAGAGGATATCCATCCGCAAAGCTGAGCGGAATATCGTTACCGCCCCTCGGATCTTCGCGCTTCCGCTGGAAAGTTGGATCGTACTGAAGCAAGCGACAAGGAACGCCAAGGTTCTTTTCAAACCACCTGGAAGGCCTGTCACCCATGTCGATGCCACGTCCGACGCGACCCCAGATGTCCACTTCCACCTTCTCGCCCTCGCCATCCGAAAGCGGAATTATCAATCTGTCGTCGTAATCCGCAGTCATCACCTCAAGCCACTCATTGCAGATGGACGTGCGAATGAGGCACATCTTAGGCACTTTCCTTTGCGAGAGGAATGCCCCGTTGGAATCGATCAGGACAAATTCCCGATCGTGTTCAAAGCCGGATGGCGTGAGGACGGCCCGATCAACCGGGATGCCCCCGCAGGATTTGATGGGGTAAATGTACAGTTCCGCTATTTTTGGCACGGAGGCCTCCTTTGGAAAAACTAGCCGTAGAATATCACTTCCCTAAAGAAGTGGCAATTCAAAATTGACGGCGTTGCGAATCGTTGCCGGGCAGCCTCTTAGGACGCAGTATCGTGCGTCCAGGGAGCGTCGAGGCCTCCCGAAAATGTGTGACCCGCAAGCCACGTCCTGCCTGCGTCGAAAAAGTTCTGGACCGGGGTGTCCAGCTATCTGCAAGGTATTAGGTTGATCTATTGCGGCACGGGGACACGCCCTACCGGTTCCTTTTCGATCTCCCCGCTACGCTTGAGCCGGCGGCCGAGCGCGATATATTTGCGCGCGGAATTCTTCCAGGAAAAATCCTGCGCCATGGCCCGCTCGATAAGATGCTCCCATTCGCCCTTGTTGCGGTAACTTTCGTGGGCACGGACGATCGTGATGAGCAGCGCGTTCGGATCGAACGGCGCAAATACAAATCCGGTCCCCTTCCCGTGGTGCGGATCAAAATCCTCCACAGTATCCGCAAGACCACCCGTCCTCCGGACGATCGGGATGCATCCGTAACGCATCGCCTCCAGCTGTACAAGGCCTGACGGCTCGAACCGCGACGGGATCAGGATCGCATCCGCGCCGGCATAGATCATGCGCGGGATCTTGTCATCATATTCCAAATGGACGCTCACCCGATCCGGATATTTTTCGGAAAGCTCTTTGAAGAATTTTTTATATTTTGAATCGCCGTCGCCGAGGAGAACGAACTGGAACGCCAGGTTGTCGAGGAGCGGCTGCATCGTGGATTCAAGCAGCGCGAACCCTTTTTGCTCGCTCAAACGCCCGTTCATCGCGATCAGCATCGTGTTCTCGTCCTCCTTGAGGCCGAACAGGCGCTGAAGAGCCGCTTTGTTCTTGGCGCGCCCGGCAAGATGGCGGCCGCTGTAGCGGGAAGTGATCTGCGTGTCGGTCGCAGGATCGAACCGCTCGGCATCGATGCCGTTCATGATGCCCACAAGGTTCTCGCGGCGCTCCTGCAATATCCCCTCCAGCCCTTCGCCGTATTCTTCCGTGGTGATCTCCTGCGCGTACGTGGGCGAGACCGTGACGACCTCATCCGCGTACAGGATCCCGCGGCGCATGCCGTTCAAAAAATTCATATCGGTGAAGAACGGCGGGATCGGTTTTCTGCCGAAATCCGCGTCCATTTCCGGGACGAATGACGGATCGAATGTTCCCTGATAGCGAAGGTTATGGATGCAGAAAATACTGCTGATGCCGTTGAGGTCTTCGTCCTCCGCGTATTCGGTCTTTAAAAGATCCGGAATGAACCCTGTCTGCCAATCGCTTGCAATGATGAAGTCCGGCTTCCACTTTGATCGCTTTACGAATTCGATAGCGCATCGCGAAAGAAGCACCCATCGCATTGTATCGTCCGCGTAGCCGTAGACGTTCGCGCGTTTTTCAAAACATTCCATATTTTCCAAAAAATAGGTGATGCCTTTTTCGTCCCCGGTGTGGATCATGATGTTGGAAACCAGGAGACCATTCGGATCTTCCTCTTTTGGCGCGACGCGCAGCCGCTCCATATGCAATTTTACCGGGAACTTTTCCTGGTCCATGCTGGCATATTTAGGGACAAAAACACGGGCGTCGCAGCCAAGCTCTCGCATCGCGCGGGGCAATGCCCGCAATACCTCTCCAAGCCCTCCTACTTTTGCAAATGGCGCTGCCTCAGAACCGACAAAAAGCACCTTAAGCGGCTTTTCCGAAGCCGGAAGTTTTAATTTCATGCATATTCATTATACCACGGAGCCTCATTGCGCCGCACATGCGCGCGAAGAAGGTGCGCTATGATGCCATGTTCGCTTTAAAGAACGCGAGCACTTTCTTCCACGCATCATCCGCGGCTTCGCGGTTATACATGCGGGGATTTGTGTCGTTGAAGAACGCATGTCCCGCGCCCGGATATACGATGGGGTCGAAAACCTTCCCGTTCTTTTTCATATCTTCTTTTAATGCTGGCAGGGATTCCATAAGATTGGCATCCTGGTCGCCATAGAAGGCAAGAATAGGGCACGTGATGTCCGCGATCTCCCCTTCTGCGGGCGGATGGCCGTAGAACGGCGCGGCGGCCTTCACGCGAGGATCATGCGCGGCGAGATGAAAGCTATACGTGCCGCCAAAACAAAAACCCACCACGCCGATGGCGCCGTTCACGCGCTCATCAGCCATCAGATGGTCCACGCACGCCTTCAGGGTCGCTATCGTATGCTCCGCGTATTCCGGCTGCTGCGTCGGCGCCATTGCGGCGCGCAGTTTCGGCTGGACCTCGTTGCGCTTTTCCGGATCAAAAAGATCCTGCTGCAGCTGCGGGGTGAGGATCGCAAGCAGCCCTTCCGGCAAAAGTTCAGGTGAGATCACATTGTATCCTTCCGCGGCAAACCGGTCCACGACCGAACGGATGTGGCCGTTCACGCCCCAGATCTCTTCTATAAGGACCAGTCCGGGGTATTTTTTGCCGTCATCGGGATACGCCTGATATGCCGCCGCGCCGTTGATCGTCAGATCCTTTTTTATGATGTTCATATTCCTATGATACCACGCGCCCGGCGATTTTATTACCGTGCGCGGCGATCAGAGCGCGGTTGCCGTGATCTTCGTTACGCGGATCTGGCTGTTCCCCGCTTGGGGATCCCACGTGATGAAGCCGATGCCGCCGCGCGGCAACACATCGCCGTTCATCACGGCGGAAATCGTCTGATTGTCCACGCCGCATTGCACATTCGCTCCATTTACCGTCATGGAAACGGGAAAACCGATGCCGAACATGTGGGCCGCGCTTGTCGTAAGCGTTTCGCCCGGACTCAACTGGATCGTCTGGCCGTTCTGGATCATATTGATGCTCACATTCGTGTCAGCCGCGTCCACATCGGAAAAAATGCACTCCAGTAAATTCCCGCCATCCATGCGGCGGGCGACGAGGTCGAACGTCTGCCCGCTTACCCATCCCACATAAGCGGTATACGTATAGTTGATCCAGCCGCCGGAACCGTTCAGGAATATTCCGGCGCTTGTACCCGTAATGTCCGTACCGAGGTTCAATGCCCCGCCGGTCGTGGAAAAAACGCCCCAACCGCTACCCCAATCGGCCGCGCTGAAGGTGGATGTTGAATACGGAAGCGGGATGATAGATGCGGCAGGCGGCGCGGGCGTGGGATTGGATGCCGGCGCGGCGGACTGGGCGGCCGCCTGGGAGGGCGTGGCGACGGGAAATGGGACGCTGATGGTCTCGTTCGAAAGCGGCATCACGGAAACCTCGCTCACCGCCACCCCTTTTTGCGACGCCGGCTGGCCGAACGTCACGAATCCGATCCCGCCGACCGGCGATTCATTCGCCGCAACGTGCGTGGCAACCGCCTCGTGGCCGTTCATCATGCAGCCGATGTCATTGCCATATACTTCCATGCCGAAATTCTCGGACGCGCCCTGCGCTGCCGTCGTTGATGCGGCCGCGTATGCGATCTGCGTATCGGCGGTGTTCACGCGCTCGATCACCTCCGTACCGTTGGGACCAAACTCGCAATAGACAAAATCCTGCTGGTTGTTGGAAACACGGGCCACGATATCGAACCATCCGCCTTCAAGCGGCGAGGCGTCCGCATTCACGGCGTAGTTCGTCCAGGAAGATGCGCCGGCCAAAAAGCTGTTCGCGCCGTGCGTTGCCGGATCGGGAATGAGCGTCAGCATATTGTTCTCATAGGAAAGCGCCCCCCATGCTTTTGGCCAATAGGTGGATGTCGCGGTTGCGGGACCGAATGAATACGGCAACGGAAGTGACGCGGCCGCTTTTACCGAAGACGGGACAGAAATGATAACGGTGCTCGTAGGGATCGTCTCAACATTCTGTTGCGGATTTTCCGGCAGCGACGGCGCTGAGGCCGAGGACGACGCAACCGCGGAAACGGACGGCGGAACCGGATTCGCAGTATTTTTTTGCGCTTTGATATAGAAAAGACCGCCTGCGATCGCGCCGCCGATCACAATGAGCGATGCGAAGAATATGCCAAGTTCGGTCTTCCGGTTCATCGGAAATGCGACAATAGGGCTAGTGCACGAGCCCTTCTTTTTTGCCGTAGGCCGTGAGTGCGTCCATGATATCGCTCATGGTATCCACTATAAAATATTTCTTGTGATATTCGTAGGTGCGTCCGGAGGTCGCAATGACCGTTTTAAGGTCGAACGGGACCACCTTCCCTTTTTTGATCATGTTCATCGCGTGTTTGGATTCTCCATATGACGAAAGCAATCCGGCGCCGAGAAATTTTATTTTTCCTTTCTCTTTGATCATGCCGAACTCAACGCCGAGCGACCAGATGCGCGAGATATGGAGCAGCTGGCGCTTGTTCGCGCGGCTGCACATATCGCCGAACTTCTGCGCCATCGCCGCGAATTTCTTATCGGTAAGGAACGGCAGGTGGCCGAAATATTCATGGAACAGGTCCGGCGTCGCGGAATAATCGAAATGTTCCGGCTTGCGGATATAATCGGTGACCGGGAACGAACGCTTCTTCATCGCCACAAACCAATCTTCCATGGACATCGTGATGTTGCCGGCGCTGGAAAGTTTCCATCCGGTCATGCGGTTGATCCGCGCGCTCACGCGGCGCTGGTCGGGAACATGCTTGGAATCGAGCGCGAGTTTCTTTGAACCGGCGAGAAATTCCTTGCAGGCGTAATCTGCCACAAGCGCTTTCTGGCGCGCAAAAAGTCGCGCCCAGGTGGCGTGGTCTTCGACCGAATACTTCGTGCGGAGTTTCACTTGCGTCGCGGTAGCCATGGGAAATACTGGGGTAATATAGCATAGAGAATATCATTTGTCAACTTTCACATAATTGTGTATTCTTTATGCCATGAAACGGTTCATGCAATGGCTCGACGACCGCACGTTCCAGCGCCGCACGATCATCCGGTATACATTCCTGTACCTGAAGGCGCGGTGGAAGAACGGTTTCAAAGGTCCCACGATCCTCTTTTACCCGGACGTGCCCCGGGTGTGGAACGTCATCTATCTCGTATGCAAGGTGCTCGGGTATCGCATCACGAACGATCCCGACGCGCATTTTGACATGGCGATGGCGTTCCAGGACATCACGGTGCGTCCAGAAAATAAGACGCTCGCCGAACTTTCAAAAAGGCGCGAAGTGCTCAACGGTCGCTGCGGCGACATCAGCAAGGCGCGCGTGGATCGGATATTCCTTGAAACATTCGGGTACGGGCTCACGATCGATCCGCGCACCCATCGCGGGAGTTATGTCAAAAAAACGGACACGAACGCCCTCCATATTGCGACAATAGAGGCCGCACCGGCCGAACCGGAGAACGGATTCGTCTATCAGAAACTGATAGACAACAAGGGTGACAGCGACACCACTACCGATATCCGGACCTTTATTTTTGACGACACGATTCCTTTTACGCTTTATAGAAATCACGACATCAATGACCGCTTCGGCGATGAAACGATCGTCGCCGCACGGGTGGATGCGAATAAGGCGTTCAGCAAAGAAGAACAGGCACAGATCATCCGCTTCTGCAAGAACTTCGGCCTCGACTATGGCGAGCTCGATATCCTCCGCGACAAAAATGACGGACGGATCTATATCGTGGACGTGAACAATACACCGTCGGGACCGCATCCCGGCGTGCATATGTCAAAAGCGGATTACGGCCGCTTTGTGGCAGAGCTGGCTGCGGCGTTCGAAAAAATGGTACGCAACGCCATCGATAAGAACTCAAGCCACATTCCGGCCGTATAGATCATGTTCATAAGCACCGTTTTGAACGGATGGTTCCCGATATTTTTCATGCAGGCGAGAACGATGATGAATGGATACCACCAGATATAGAACGTAAGCGGCAGGCCAAAAAAATACATCGTATAGACGGTGATGTAAAGGTTTCCGCCCAGTAATTCGCGGGAAAGTTCTGGATGCTTTACAAGGATCCTCGCGCGCGCCTTTCCGTACCGGAATGAACGGTGGATCTCTTCGCTGAACGTCCCCCAATCATGGGTAACGACTGCCGCGCGATGGAACAGGATCCGATTTCCCGCTTTTGTGCAACGCCAGGTAAAATCAGCGTCCGATCCGTATAAAAACGATTCATCGAACTTCCCCACAGTTTCCCAAAGCGCCTTTTTGAACGCAAGATTGCTCGTGGCGGTCGTCGTGACATATCCGTCGTTCCGATCGTGCTCGGGATTTATATTCACGTACACATTCGGATCGGTGGCGCGGACAACGCCCGCGACCATTGTCTCTTTCCCTTCGAGGATCGGCCGGGTGAGCTCCACCAGCCAATCACCCACGGGAACACAATTCGCGTCGATAAAGACGATGATATCCCCTTGTGCAAGCGCGACGGCTGCGTTGCGTTGTTCGGGGATGGAGGTCTTATTGGCCACCGCGGGCACAAATTGATGCCAGCGGACAGCCGGATGCGCGGCGCGGATATCGGCAAGCCGGGAAGGATCTGACGCATCGACCACGATGACCTCCGTGGCGGCGGGCTTTTTTTGCGCTTCGAGCGCGGTAAGTGTGTTTGCAATGCCGCGATCGTTCTTTACTATCGTAATGACGGATATCTCGGGCTTCATGATGGAATAAATATATATTTTTTTTGGCATATTGTCAAATTTCACGTTCTTCTATATACTGGAGCGCATGACCGGATACGCGCAACGCCTGTGGAACCATTTTTTGACCGACACGCTTTTCCGCAACTCAATTTACCTGATGCTGTCCACGGGGTTCATGGGCGCGTTCGGGTTCTTTTTCTGGCTCATTTGCGCCCATCTCTTCACTTCCGACCAGATCGGGATCGGCACCGCGCTCATTTCGGCAATGGCGCTCATCTCCGCGATCAGCACGCTCGGCTTCAACAGCACATTCATCCGGGTGCTTCCCACTTCCACCAACCGGAACGATGAGATCAATACCGGCTCCATCTTGGTGGTTGCCGCCTCCGCGATCATCGCGACCGCGTATGTGTTCGGCGTATCGTTCATCGCGCCAAAGCTCGGCATCATCCATCAGAACTTCTGGTACGCCGCGGGATTTGTGATCACGGTCGCGCTCGCGTCGATCAACTCGCTGAGTGACAGCGTCTTTATCGCCTATCGTGCGGCACATTACGCGCTCATCACCGACGGATTGGTGACGAGCATCGCCAAACTGCTCCTGCCGCTCGTATTCGTCGTCCTCGGAGCGTACGGGGTGTTCGCCGCGGCAAGCTTTGCGGCATCGATCGGCATGGTCGCGAGCATCTTCTACATGGTCCGGAAGTTCAATTATCATCCGCGCTTTACGGTCAGCGTTCCCGTGATCAAACAAGTGTTCCATTACTCGTTCACGAATTACATCGCCGACCTTTTTAACATGGTTCCCACGCTTGTCCTTCCCATCATCGTGCTTGACGTGCTGGGCGCCGCGCCGACGGGCTATTTCTTTCTGGCATTCATGATCGTCAATTTGATCTACGCCGTTCCGGCTGCCGTTTCCGGATCGCTTTTTGCAGAAGGGTCGTACGGCGTCACCGCGCTGCGTACATTGCTGAAACGTTCAGCGGTCCTGTTGACCGCGATCATGGTCCCCGCGGCGATCCTATTCGCGGCGATCGGCCCGTTCGTCCTTGGATTTTTCGGAAAGGAATACAGCACCGGCGGCGCGGGCGTAATCATCGTCCTCGCGCTCAGCGCGCCGGCGGTCGCCTGCTTTGACATCGGAAGCTCGCTCCTCCGGATAACGAAGCAAGTATATTCGCTGGTGGTCGTGAATATTTTTTACGCGGCAGTGGTGTGCGCGTGCGCGCTGCTATGGGCATCACGCGGCATCGATTGGGTGGCGGCGGCGTGGCTTGCCGGCAATGTGGTGGCGGCAATAATGGCATTTCTTTTTGTTTTTCAGGGTCATCAGCGCCACCTGCGGATGCAAGCGGCCAAATAAGGCTTATTTTTGCTGTATTTCCGGCGGACTGGACAAAATTAAATAAATATGCTACAAATAGGCATATTAAATAAACATTAAAGGCGTCTATGGAACCCCATTCCAAGTCCCGGTTGATCATCCTTCTTTTGCTGGCCGTGGTCCTCGTCGGGATCCTCGCGAGCATCTATTACAAAGCCGATCCTGTCTATGGCCTTCTTCAGCGCATGAACCTGATCCCGATGCCGGAACGGTTCACCGAGCTCTATTTCCAGAATGCGGACGCGCTTTCCTCTTCTGTCGCGAAAGGGCAGACCCTTTCGTTCGCGTTCACGATCCACAATGAGCGCGGCGCGACGACCACGTATCCGTATATCGCATATTTCCAGAAGAGCGACGGCACGAAGATCGTCCTGCAGAACGGCGAGCTTCCGCTCGCGAGCGATGCAAGCACGACCATCACGGTCTCCTATCCGTTCACCGAGGCCGCAGGGACCGGAACCGTCGTCGTCGACCTCCCGTCGTTCGACCAGCAGATCGATTTCCTTCTGGCCAACGCCCAATAACATGCCCACGAACGAGCTCAAAAAAATAACGGTCCTCGTCCCCTGCCACAACGAAGAGGTGGGGATCGCCCACGTCATGGAAGAGATGCCGTTCGACGACCTCAAGCGCCTGGGCTTCCGGGTGGAGGTGATCGTCATCGACAACAATTCGACCGATAAGACCGCGCTCGTTGCCCGCGCCCACGGCGCCACCGTCATCCACGAACCTAAGAAAGGGAAAGGCAATGCGCTTTCCACCGGTTTCCGCGCCGTGACGGAAGATACCGACTTCGTGGTCATGATCGACGGAGACAACACTTACAAGCCGAAGGAGATCGCGCGCCTCGTGGAACCGCTCGCCTGCGGATTTTGCGACGTCGTCGTCGGATCGCGCCTGGGCGGCAAGATAAAGAAGGGCTCGCTCCACTTCCGCAACCGCGTCGTCAACTGGGGATTCGCGTTCCTCGTGCGCCAGTTCTATAAAGTGAACGTCACGGACGTATTGAGCGGGTTCTTCGCGTGGAAGAAAGACGCGATCGACATCATCAGCGCCCATCTGCGGTCGGAAGGATTTTCGCTTGAGATGGAGCTCATCACGAAGACCGCCAAGCTCGGGCTCGAAATGTACTCCGTCCCGATCACCTACGACGTGCGCGACGGGAAAACGAAGATCAGCCCGGTCCGCGACGGCATCAGCATCCTCGCGATGCTCGCCAAGAACCTTTTCTGGAAATCGACGATGGCCATCAAGGACGGCGCAACCGCGATCGCGGAACATAAAAAGCGGCTGCAGGACATTTAACATCATCATGGCTGACGCAAAGAAGATCG
The DNA here is from genome assembly GCA_035509435.1 of Minisyncoccota bacterium. Lineage (GTDB taxonomy): Bacteria > Patescibacteriota > Minisyncoccia > UBA6257 > 2-01-FULL-56-20 > JAKAGE01. The sequence continues at coordinate 388,771 of DATJLR010000002.1, forward strand.
CGATCGTCTCCGATACGGTCTATCCCTATTTCAAGGGCGGAAAGGAAAAGCGGATCCACGAGATCACGACGCGCCTTGCCGCGCAGGGCCACGACGTGACCATCTACACGATGAAATGGTGGAGTGGCGGAAACACGATAAAAGAAAATGGCGTGACGCTCCGGGCGATCAGCCCGCTGTATGCCGTCTATTACGGAAAGCGGCGCTCCACAAAGGAAGCGATCTTTTTTGCGCTGTACTGCTTGCGCCTGTTGTGGGCGGATTTTGACGTGATGGAGGCCGACCACATGCCGCACCCGGTACTTTTCCCGTTGAAGATCGTATGTATGCTCAAGCGCAAAAAAATGATCGTCACCTGGCATGAGGTATGGGGGCGGGAATACTGGGATGAATATCTGTCCCATGGCCTGCAAAGCTGGATCGCCTGGAACATCGAAAAAATGAGTGCGCACCTTCCCGACCTTGTAGTGTCAGTTTCCCGGCACACCACCCGCGAGGTCCGCGGGATCTTAAAACGAAAGAGGCCCGTCGTCACCGTTGAGAACGGCCTCGATATGGCAACGATCTTGAAGAATCCTCCGGCGCCCCGCGGAGCGAACATCCTTTTTGCGGGACGCCTGCTTTCCCATAAAAACGTCGATGTCCTCGTGCGGGCGACCGCGCGCGTCCTGAAAAAATATCCCGACGTGGTGCTGTGGATCATCGGCGAAGGTCCCGCGCGCGCATCGCTCGAATCGCTTGCGAAAGAATTGGGCATCGAGAAAAATGTTGCGTTCCTGGGCTTCCTTAAAGATGAGGACGAACTGTACCGCGTGATGCAGGCCTCGCAGATATTCGCGCTCCCTTCCACGCGCGAAGGGTTCGGCATCGCCGCGATCGAAGCCAACGCCTGCGGCATGCCCGTGATCACGATCGACCACGAACACAATGCCGCGCGGGACCTTATCATCAACGGCGAAAATGGCACGCTCATCAAATTGGACGAGGCGCAGATGGCGGCCGCGATCGAATCATATCTCTTTTCGAAAAAAGACCGCGCCCAATACCGCACCTACGCCGAAAAATACGACTGGAACCGCGCCGTATCCGAACTCCAGAAAATTTACGCATCATGACCGACACTATCGTCACAACCAGTTGGGACGACGGCCATATCCTCGATATGAAACTGTCGGATCTCCTTTCCCGGTACGGCCTGCCGGCGACTTTTTATATTGCCCCCGAGAACCGCGAGATCGCCGCAAGCGAGCGGCTCTCGAAGGCGGCCGTGCGGTCGCTTTCCGAGCGGTTCGAGATCGGCGCGCACACCATGACCCATCCGCGCCTTTCCAGGATCGACGATGCATCGGCAAACGCGGAGATCGCCACATCAAAATCCGTTCTGGAAGATTGGACCGGCAAGCCGGTGTCGGCATTCTGCTATCCCGGCGGCGATTTTACTCCGGCGCACGAGGCGATGGTAAAAGACGCCGGATTCGCCGTTGCGCGCACCGTAAAGCGATTTTCATTCGGCGGCGGCGATCGTTTTGCGATGCCGACGACCGTCCATGCTTACCGGCACTGGTCGGATGTTTCCGCGATCGCCGCATTTTCCGGAATAAAGAATTTTTTGCGAAACTATCTCCATTGGGACGACCTTGCTATCGCTCTTTTTGAGCATGCGCGGAAAAACGGCGGCACCTTCCACCTATGGGGCCATTCGTGGGAGATAGAAAAGAACGGCGACTGGAACCGGCTGGAGCGCGTGTTCCGGCACATCGGCCGCCAAAATGGGATAACATATAAGACAAACAGCCAACTCGCATGAAATCCCAAAAGACCGCAATCGTATTCGCGCCCTATTTTCCTCCGCAAGGCGGCGGCTTGGAGCGCTACGCCCGGCACATCAGCGCAAGTCTGGCGAACGAGTACCACTGGCGCGTGGTGGTCGTCACATCGGGCGACCGCGGCGGCGCGGACCGCATCGAGGAATACGACGGCCTCCGCGTCCATCGCCTCGCCTACCGTCACAAGATATCCAACACGCCGTTCTCGTTCGGATGGTTCCGCAAGATCCGAGCCATTCTGAACACCGAGAAACCGGATCTCATCAACGTGCACATGCCGGTGCCGGGCATCGGCGATGTCGCATGGCTGCTCTCCGGCAAGACGCCGCTCGTCGTCACGTATCACGCCGGCAGCATGCACAAGAACAAGTTCCGCGACGATGTTCTGATCTGGCTCTACGAACACGGCCCGCTCCAATTCCTGCTGCGCCGCGCCGACCGCATCATCTGCTCGTCGGATTTCATCCGCTTCAATCTCCTCAAAAAATACCTCTATAAGAGCGTCACCATCATGCCGGGCGTGGACGCGGATTTCTTCACGCCGGATGCGAGCAAACGTTCGCCTATGCCGACGGTGCTTTTTGTGGCTGCGCTCAACCGCGCGCAGGAACAAAAAGGGTTGAAAACCCTGCTTGCGGCCGCAAAGATCGCGCGTGCGACGATCCCGAACCTGGGCGTCACCGTGGTGGGGACCGGCGATATGGAAGATGAATACAAAGCTTATGCGCGCGAGCTCGGCATTGATGCGCATGTCGCGTTCATGGGCGGACTGGAGGGCAAAGACCTTCGTGATGCCTATCAGAGCGCGCACGTCTTTGCGCTCCCCAGCGCCAACGAAGCGCTCGGCATGGTCATTCTTGAAGCAATGGCATGTGAAGTTCCGGTCATCGGGGCGAATTCCGGAGGGATCCCGCTCATCATCGACGAGAACAAAACAGGGTTGCTCGTCCAGCCGAAGGATCCGGATGGATTGGCACGCGAGATCGTCACCCTCTTGAAGGATCCGGCAAAAAGCGCGGAATTTGGAAAGACCGCGCGCGAGATGATCATCAAAGATTTTAACTGGAAAGGACGCACCGATCTCTACGACGAGGTCCTCACGCAAATGCTCGGCAAAAAAGCGGAACACATTACGCGGATCACCGTGGTCGCGTCGTATTTCTATCCGAAGATCGGCGGCCTTGAGAACTATGCCTATCTTCTCGCAAAGAACCTGAACGCGAGCGGTAAATATAAAATGAGCGTCATCACCAGCAACTATGACGGAAAAGGATACCGGCAGGATGTGATCGACGGCATGACGGTGCACCGGCTGCCGATCATGTTCCGGATCTCGAACACCCCGATAAATCCGTTTTGGCCTGGCATGATAAAAAAGATCTACGATGCGGAACAGCCGGATATCGTGCATGTTCACTCTCCTGTCCCCTACATGGCGGATGTGGCCGAATATGAAGCGCAAGATCGCGCCGTGGTGCTGACCTATCATTCGGGAAGCATGCTTAAAGGGCGGTGGCCTATCGATATCGTCATCGGTTTCTATGAAAAGATATTCCTGCCGATGCTTTTTAAGCGCGCAAATATAGTGGTAGCGGTTTCACAGGAATTTGCCCGCCGTACATTCCCGCAATTCAATGAAAAAATCCATTTCATCCCTACCGGCGTAGATCTTTCCCGATTTAAAAAAACGCCGTTGCCGGATGGCACAAAAACCGTGACCTACGTGGGGCGCATCGAACATAGTTCCAGCTGGAAGGGCATCGAACCGCTCTTACAGGCAATGGCGCTTGTCATAAAAGACCATCCTGATGTCCGGCTTGAGCTCGTTGGCGGCGGCGATGCGATCGGACATTATCGCGAGCGGGCCGATGCCCTTGGTATCGGAGCGTGCGCCACCCTGACGGGGCCGTTGCTTGGCAATGCCCTTGTGGATGCGTATAAACGCGCAACCGTCGTGGTGTTGCCTTCGACCTCGGATTCGGAAGCTTTCAGTATTGCGCTTATCGAGGCGATGGCATCGGGTCGTCCGATCATCGGGACCGCTATTGGCGGCACGCCCCAGGTGATAGAAAACGGCAAAAACGGTTTGCTCGTTCCTCCGAAAGATCCGCGCGCCCTTGCCGACGCGATAGAAAAAGTGGTCATGGACAAAGCGCTCGCGACACACTTGGCGGATCATGGCGCCACGCGGGCACAAAATTTTTCCTGGGACGCGCAAGCGATGAAATATTCGGATCTTTTTGCAACCCTCTCATGAAAATAACCTTTTTTGTTTCCGGAAGCATCCTCAGTAATTTCAGCTATCGCACGCTCGCGCTCGCGCGTTCTTTGCATAAACTGGGACACGATGTTTCTATCGTTGCCCCGAGGGCAGACAAATACAACAACTTTACGCCGGAGATGATCAAGGAGGTCGATGGCGTACGGATAATCCAACCCTTTCAATTCGCCACACGGCGCTTGGAGATCAATCTAATTCCGTATCTGTTCGGCGCCGTCCGAGCGCTTTTCCGTGAACGGCCGGACCTTATCTACATATATAAAGCCACGCCAATTTCCATCGTCGGCCTTCTTGGAAAGCTTTTCTGGAAAACGCCTGTCGTCACCGACTTCGATGATCTCGGAAGCGAGGTCATGAAGATCGAAGGTCATCCTTTTCATCAGCGGAAGCTCGTGGAGTGGTCCGAACGAATAGCTGGCAGCTATGCGGATCGTCTTGTCGCCGCCTCGCGCTATCTTTTTGACTACTATCATCGTAAATATCCCGAAACGCCGATATATCTTATGCAAAATGGCGTGGATAAAGAGTGGTTTGCCGGACCGCTCGTTCCGTCCACACAAAGGACGATAGTCTTTTTTGGGGCGATCAATCGGACGAGCATTCTTGAGCCGCTGTTTGACGTCCTACCGAACGTGGCAAGGGAGGTTCCTGGTATAAAAGCGGTGATCATCGGCGACGGAAAATTCCTTCCGTATTTCAAAGAAAAAACGATTGCAGCAAATCTTGGGAATATCGTCACGTTCACGGGATGGCTTGATTTTGCCGCCGCGCGGACGTATTTACAGGCAGGAAGTATCGGCTACAGCTATATGCCGCGTGAAAACACCGCAATTGCAGCCAGCAGCATGAAGATCTCACAATACATGTCCCGTGGTGTGATCCCGCTTGTGAGCGATATAAACGATATGGCAAATGATGAAGAATTCCTTTCGGCTGCCTATGTCGTCCCCACGGGAGATCGCATAGCATTAGAATCCTCAATAAAAAATCTATTTAAAAATGATGATATCCACGCCCGTTCCAAAAACGCACGCCAGTTTTCCGCGACCCACTTTGATTGGGACGCTCTTGCCTCTGGATTTTCGCAATGGATCTATCCGACCCACACACACACTTCTCCAAAGGTTTACATTGTAACTACAAAAATACCCGGCGATGTTGGAGGATCGGAAATCCGGAACTATAACCTCATCCGCCAGCTTCTGAAAAGCGCGAACGTCCATATTGAGGTTTTTTGTATTGCGCAAAATGATCCACAATCTGAATGCGATGCTTTTGAATCACGGATAGGCGCACAATGTCACGCTGTTCACAATACACACCCGTCTATAGAGTCAACAATACGCGGACTATTGTGGGGTCGCGTTCCTCCGTTTATGGAAAATTTCAAAGCAAGCGGCATCGGCGATATATTTCGCAAAGCCTGCGAAAGATCGCTCCCCGATTTTGTACAAGTTGAAAAACTCGACGCATATTATTGCATTCGTCCCCACATTTCATGGCTTAAACAGCAGGGAGTGAAAATCATTTTTGACTGTCACAACATAGAGTTCCAGAATTTTCACGATTCACTCAGGCTGTTCTCGTGGCCAAAACGGATGATCGGTAAATATCTAACCCCGGCATTGAAAAGGTTAGAGCTCGAAGGGGTGCGTAATGCACACGCCGTCCTTGCATGTTCGGAATCTGACGCGGATTTCTTCAGGCAATATAACCCCAATACACATGTGATCCCGAATGGCGTCGATTGTTCATCATTTGCGCCAGCAACTACACCCACGGAACCCACTCTTATATTCATGGGCGGAACGGCATATCCTCCAAACGCGGATGCGATGGAATTTTATTTGAAGTCGATACATCCACTTGTGCGCAGGGTAATGCCAGCGACGCGCTTTCTTGCAATCGGTGTCACTGCCCAATGGCTGGAATCGGAAGGCATTGATGATCCTTCGGTGCAGCCCCTGGGATTCGTTGACGATGTGCGCCCATTCCTTCGGCGGGCAACAGTCGGCATCTGCCCGGTTCGCTACGGCTCAGGCACTCGCATAAAGATCATGACTTATATGGCTGCCGGGCTTCCGGTCGTTGCCACTGACAAAGGAGCGGAAGGCGTCCCTTATGTTGATGGTCGCAATATTCTTTTGGCCAATGATCCAGAAACATTTGCAAAGAATGTCGTGGCCCTTCTCCGTGATCGGCATATGCACGACGAGATCGCAAAGAACGGCACCGATTTCATCAGGAAAAATTATGACTGGGATGTCATTGGAAAAACACTACGACTGATTTACAACTGAAATGGACGGGGTAATTCCTAAAAATTCATATCTAGTAAAACCCATTCCCATTTTTTTCCTGTTGGGTCTCATTGTGGTAAACCTTACCGCGCTCTTTTCGTTCGATCCGCTGTATATCGGGGCATTCCTCTCGTTCTTCTATATTGTATTAGTTCCCGGCTTTCTGCTTCTTCCTTTTCTGGTATATAAACGGTTGCCGATGGTTTTGGGGCTTGCGATAAGTATGGCGCTGAGCGTTCTCATCGTCATGATGGTCGGCCTCGCGGTAAATACGGCGCTGCCGTTTTTTGGGATCGCCGCGCCGCTTACCACAGTCCCCCTCCTTGTGGCGTTCGACATCCTGATCTATGTCTTGCTCATGCTAAATTTTATATTCAGGAAAACGTCCCCGATCGAACTTCCGTCGTTCAATGGCCGCAGCCTGCGCATGCTCTCAGTATCCGCATTGCTGCCGATATTTGCGTGTATGGGCGCTATCAGCCTCAACAATGGCGGGTCGAACTTCTTTGCGATGGGCACCTATGCTCTTGCGTTCTTCCTTATTATCGCGGTGCTCGCAGCACAAGACAATCTCAATTCGTCAGTGCCGGCCATAACTCTTTATATGATGGGTCTTGCCTTTCTGCTTATGAACTCCATGCGTGGATGGACCCTTTCGGGACACGATGTCCTCCTTGAATATCACGTGTTCAGCCTCGTGAGCAATGCACGATTGTGGACGATGAGCCTTTATCAGGATCCCTATATGGCTTGCCTGAGCCTTACCATCTTACCCATCTATCTGAAAGACCTTCTGCGAGTAAGCGGCATCTATATATTCAAGTTCTTTTTCCAGTTGATCAGCGCCGCCGGCGTAGTGGTGGTCTATTATCTCAGCAAGGAATATGTCTCGCGTACCGTGGCATTCCTTGCGGGACTCCTCTATATCACATTCCCTACCTATATGACCGATATGGCTTTTCTGAATCGGCAGGGAATCGCATTCCTTTTCTTCGGAGCTTTGATCTTCATACTGCTCACCACCGAACACTTCAGCGGCTGGCGCCGCACCACGGCATTATTCCTCCTGGGAACCGGAATGGTTTTCTCCCATTATTCCACCTCATACATCGCGATCGCAGTGCTCGCCGGCGCGTATATCATTAACCGGATCTTCCGCCTCGCTATGAACGCCCGCCGCCCGCGTTGGTTCGCGCGATTTACGGGCATGTTCAAAAACAAGGAAATATACTCCGCTCCTATTCTTATTACCCTCCCGTTCGTCATCGGCCTCCTTTGTATCGTGATCGTATGGTCTGTCGTGATCACAAAAACTTCCAACACGCTCACGACGACCATCACATCGATCGCGACCGATCTCGCAGCGCCGTTCGGAAGCGATTCGCACCTGGGAGTCGATCAATACAGCATCGCTCAGACTTCCCAGCCGTCGCCGCAGGCGCTTCTTGACCAATTCGTGCAGGAAACGACGGCGTATGCGTATGGCGCTACGGATATTTCACAATTCTTCTCCTCAAGCACCATTGCATCATATCCGATCACGCTCTCCTCGGAGCCCCTGGTTCCCCTTGGCGGTTTCGGCCAAAAGATCCAAGCCGCCACGCGCATCAGCCTGACGAATTTCTACAATGACATAAAGCAGTGGTATGCATATATTCTGCAATTGCTTCTTCTCATGGGGATCGTCGGCTTTGGCGTCGGATATGCATTCAAAAAAAATCTCCTGCGAAATGTCCCTGCGGAATACATCGCCCTCTCTTTATCCGGCGTAGCGGTCCTTGTCGCGCAGACGATCCTTCCGAGCAGCGCAATAAACTATGGGCTGCTGCGGCTTTTCCAGCAAAATCTGATATTTCTTGCGCTGCCCATCACGCTCGGGCTTATCGCGGTGATCGCGGTCTTTTTCCGCAGCCAAAAAAAACGCCTCATTGCCGCGGGCACTGTTCTGCTATTCTTTTTTGTCATCCTTTCGGGCCTTTTGCCGGAATTGACCGGCGGCGGCAGAGCTGCGCTCCCTCTTAATGACTACGGTTTTTATTATGATGCATATTATGGGCATACGCAGGAGATCGGCTCTATTGATTGGCTGGGCGCAAATCGAAATCCGGCATTCCCCGTGCAAGCAGCGCTTTATTTTTCCGGCGTAAAGATCCTTGCATTTGCGAATCTTGGGACGCTGACAGGGCTCCTCCCTTCAACGATCCAGAAAAATTCCTACGTGTATCTGAACTACACCAACGTGAAAACCGGCAACGTGATCCAGTATATCGACGGAGCCGTCGTCTATTATCAGTTCCCGCTGAATTTCCTTCAGGACAACAAGAACCTCATCTACAATAACGGCGGCTCAGAAATATATCAGTGATGAATATCCGCACGAGGCACATCGCCATATGGTCGGCTGTCTGGATGGCGCTCACCACCATCGTCGTTTTGATCCCGAATATTTCTCCCCTGGTCGCGACGCCCGCCATATTGATCGCGGCGATAATTGTTCCCGGGCTGCTCTTGTCCATCGCGCTTAAAGTCCCGGACGAGAACCGGGGAGAATATATTTTCTATTCGCTCGGACTCGGCCTTTTCTTCCTCCTTGTATACGGGCTCCTTATAGATATGGCACTGCCGTATTTTGGCATCGCCCATCCTCTCGCCGCACTTCCTCTTATGACATGCATCGACATAGCGGTATTGCTTCTGGCCTTCCGGGCGTACGTTTTCAACAAAGATCGCGTGTTCTCCTGGCCGCTTTCGCTGCCGAACGACACCAATCTGATCTTGGGAGCGATCCCTTTTCTTTTCGTGGCACTGAGCGTGATGGGGGTGGAGGTCCTCAATAACGGAGGTGGCGGGGCGATCACTATCGCAATGTTATTCTCAATAGCGCTCTATGCCGTCGTCCTTATGATATTCAATCGGCGTATCAGTGCGTGGGTCTATGCCATTGCACTGTTCAACATAAGCCTCGCGCTGCTTCTTATGTACTCCCTGCGCAGCAGCCATATTTTAGGATGGGACATCAATATGGAATATGCGGTCTTCCAGGCAACCTTGCAAAATCTCCGGTGGAAGATGTCGTACTATCCGGGCCTGGACTACAACGCATGCATCAGCATTACGATCCTGCCCACCATCATAAAAGTGCTGACGAACACGTCCAGTGAATATGTTTTCAAAGCGACATTCCAGCTGTTCTTTGCTGCAAGTCCGGTCATCGTCTATATGTTTGCAAAACGATACCTGAGCGACGCCTTTGCGTTCCTCGCAGGATTTTTGTTCGCGTCCCAAACGTGGTTCTTTGAGCAGATGCCGGCGCTGATCCGGCAGGAGATTGCATTTGTTTTCTTTGCCCTGATTGTCCTTGTGCTTTTTGACCGGCATCTTTCGGCGCGCACCCGCGCAATTTTATTTTATGCAATGACCGTCGCACTTATCCTTTCACACTATTCGACGGTGTATGTATGGCTGGCATTGATGGCCGTGACGCTTGCCCTTTCGTACGGAATGCGCTTTTTTGTGAAATCGCTTCGGGGTCGGCCGATGGTCATCACTCCCGCGATGTTCATTGTCACGACGGTCCTTATTATTGCCTGGCAGGTGCCTCTTACCAAAACGGCCGGCAATCTCTCGCAATTGTTCGCTGGTCAGCCGGCGACCGCCGTCGCTTCATCGACCCCCGCAACGTCGAATGCGACAAGCGAACTGTCGGAGATCCAGGATAACTCAATCGCTATCGATACGATACGGCCCGGCTTTGATACCTATCCCGATGCCGCCAACTCAGGGTATGTTCCTCACCCCGTCACGCAAACCACGTCGATTGCATCTCGGATTCCTGTTTTTGCATCGCAGGGAATGAATTTGCTTGCCCTGGCAAGCAAATTCATGGTCATCGATCTTTTCCCGTTGGTCGGCATCGTGATCCTCTATCTCGGTTTCCGGCGGCGCAAGGAAAATTCCGAAGGTCTGGATCTTATTTTACTGGGAACGGGGGCATACGCGCTCATTGTTCTCATGTTTTGCGTGCCTTACTTGCAGGAATATTATAATTTTACGCGCCTTTATTTGCAGATGTTTATGATCCTTGGCACATTCTCGATAGTGGGTGGCATTGCCGCGTTGCGCACGATGCCTCGATATACATCGCTCATTCTTGGGATCGTGGTCTCGCTGATCTTTTGTTCGCTAAGCGGAGCGTTTGTGCCCATTGTCGGTGGTACGCCGCATATCACCTTTTCCCAACCGCCCAGCACGCTGGAAGAAGCGTACACGTCCGATGCGGAGGTCGCGGGAGCTGAATGGCTTGCCGCACACCAGACATCTTCCACGCCGATACAAGCAGATGTTGTCGCATCAATGCGTCTGGTCTCATTCGCCAATATTACATCCGCAAACCTGGACATTTTCCCCGGGACGATCCAGAGAGAAAGTTATGTATATTTAGTGGACCTCAACATCGCGCATGACACGGCTTTTTATGGCGAGAACAACACCCTTCTTACCTACAACTATCCGTTGCAATTTTTGAACGCCAATAAAAATCTTGTTTACAACGATGGCGATTCGCGGATATATAAATAAGACAGATCGTCATTAATATAGTACTATTACCCAATGGCAATTAAGCCCCGTGCGAAGCGATACCTCTTGATCGCAGGCGTCATCCTTGTGGCGCTTTTTACGCTGTGGATCTGGTGGGCAGGAAACAGCAATCCCTCCACGCAACTTCCGCCGCCCCAATCCACGGGCACTGTCACCACCTCGACGCCGATCATCACCACTTCCACTATCGCCACGACCACAACCGGCGCATCCGGCAGTACATCCGCCCCTGTCGGCCATGCGATCGGCGTCGCTGTGGGGGGTACGCTGTCAAAGCTGGCCACCAGCACCCTCAACGCCGAGCTCAACCAGATGGTGGCGCTCGGCGTCACGTGGGTGCGCTTTGACATCGAATGGGGCGATGTGCAGTATGGTTCAAGCTCCACTGCCGACTCCACGTGGGGAAGCTACGACACGCTCGTCGCCGCGCTCGCGGCGCATCATCTTCACGGGCTCGGCGTGATCACCTACACGCCGCAATGGGCGCGCACCGCAACGTGCTATAACGGCGTCGAATGTCCGCCTGCAGACCCCGCCACATTCGCCACGTTCGCCGCAGAGGTCGCAGCGCGCTACAAGAACGAGGGCGTGAACGCGTGGGAGATCTGGAACGAGCCGAACAACTACAGCTTCTGGGCGCCCACAACGGATTGCGCCGCCTACACCGCATTGCTCAAGGCGACCTACCCCGCCATCAAAGCGGCCAACCCCAACGCCATCGTCGTGACCGGCGGCCTGTCGCCGGCATCCACCGATGGCAACAATACCTCCCCCACCGACTTTTTGAGCTGCATCTATACGCACGGGGGCAAGGGATATTTTGACGCGGTGGGCGATCACCCGTACACGTTCCCGGCATTTCCAAGCGCAGACAACGGCGGCGCGTGGGACCAGATGTCCGCAACGACGCCCAGCCTGCGGAGCATCATGGTGGCGAACGGCGACGCAAACAAAAGAATATGGATCACCGAGTTCGGCACGCCCACCGACGGACCCGATCCGCAATGGTATGTAAGCGAGGCATCAGAGACGGAAATGGTCGCTGATACGATACAGCTCTACAGAACGTATGATTGGGCAGGACCGCTTTTCTGGTACACGTTCAAGGATGGCGGCACCGATACAAGCACGAACGAGAACTTTTTCGGCCTCGTCCGCGCTGACGGGAGCACCAAGCCCGCGTACCAGGAACTCAAGTCCTTAATTTCCGCCGGGTTATAGTTTATACTGTGTATAATGACGAAAATACGGACATTCCCAATTTTTTTGTGTCTTTGCATTATCACGGCGGGAGCCGGTTTTTTTGTTTTTAATGGTATTTCCCGGACGCGGGCGCAGGACGCTTCCTCGTCATCTTCCTCCTCCCCCGTCTTTTCACGCAACCTTTCGATCGGCGACACTGGCCCGGATGTCGCGCTGTTGCAGACCTATCTGATAGGAAAAGATCTTCTGCCGTCGGATGACGCGACCGGCTACTTTGGCCCTCTTACGGAGAGCGCCGTGGAACAGTGGCAAACATCGGTGAACGTCTCGAGCACCGGATATTTCGGGCCGCTGAGTCGGGCGGCGATCGATGGCGCTGTCGCGCCCGCATATGCGCGCGATCTTTCGATCGGTGATACCGGTCCCGACGTTTCCCTTTTGCAAAATTATCTCATCTCCAAAGGATACCTTTCCATAGAAAGTTCCACCGGCTATTTTGGTCCGCTCACCGAGGCAGCGGTCGTGAGCTGGCAGATCGCCAACAATATTCCCGGCACCGGATATTTCGGGCCGCTCAGTCGTGCAGCGATATCTCTCGCAAGCTCGACTCCGATAACACCCATAACTCCGGTAACTTCCGTGACCACCCCTGCCGTTCCGGTGACCATCACCGTGCCTGCACAGCCAACCCCGCCGGTGACCATCACGGTGCCGCCGGCGACAGTCACGCCATTGCCTTCTTCATCTCCCGCTACCCCGCTCAACGGCAAATTCGGATTGTCGGTCGGCGACAGTTTGCTCGGGCTAAGCCCTGCGGCGCTGAACAACGAGCTCGACGGAATGGCATCGCTCGGCGTGGGATGGGTGCGTTTTGACATGGAGTGGGACGATGTCCAGCACGACAACAGTTCCACGTTCAACTGGACCGACATCGATCCGGTCGTCGCGGCGCTCAATGCGCATCACATAAAAATACTCGCCATCCTGGATTACACGCCGGTGTGGGCGGAAAGTTCCACATGCGCGCAGGGCAGCAACTTCTGCGCGCCGTCCGATCCCGCGCTCTTTGCCACGTTCGCGCAGGCGGCGGTGCAACGCTACGCGCCGCAGGGCGTTTCCGACTGGGAGATCTGGAACGAGCCGAACAACGCCGCGTTCTGGGGGCCGCGCACCAATTGCAACGCATACACCGCCCTCCTCAAAGACGCGTATACCGTCATCAAATCGGTCCAACCGTCGTCCACGGTGATCACGGGCGGCCTCTCGCCTGCGGCGACGGACGGCACGAACATGTCCCCGCCGGATTTCCTGAGCTGCATCTACGCCGCGGGCGGTGGCGGATACTTTGACGCCGTCGGCGATCACCCGTATACCTTCCCGCAAATGCCCTCGGACGATAATGGCGGCGCCTGGGACCAGATGTCCGCGACGACGCCCAACTTGCGGAGCATCATGACCGCGAACGGCGATGCCGGAAAGCAGATATGGGTGACAGAGTTCGGCGTGCCGACAGATGGCCCCGATGCACACTGGTATGTGAGCGAAGCACAGCAGGCGCAAATGGTGACGGATGCCTTTATGACCTACTCCGCTTATCCTTGGGGCGGCCCGTTCTTCTGGTACACCTACAAAGATGGCGGAACCTCCACCGATACGAACGAGAACTTTTTCGGATTACTGCGCGCGGACGGAAGCACAAAACCCGCGTACCAGACCCTGCAAAATTTATTGCTTCAGGGTAGGTAGCCGACGGAGTTTTTTATTTATCTTCTCAAGCGACCGGAGGAGCCCGAGGTCGGCGCGGACCGACCTCCCGAACTGGATGAGCGCGTTCACGTCTTTGGGCAGGCAAAGGCCGCCATATCCCCGATATCCCTCGTCAAAAATGGTGAAGTGGCTTGGCCCGACGCGAGGATCGCGCGATGCCGCTTCTTTTACCGCCTCATAATCGATCCCCGCCGCCGTGCAGATGTCATAGATCTGGTTCGCAAAGATCACCCGCGCCGAAAGGAACGCATTCCCGAAATATTTCACCATTTCCGCCTCCCTCGCTTTCATTATTTTTTCGTAAGGAGCGCGGGGAAGGATCGCCAGCACTTTCTTTGCGGCACCCTTCCCTTTGGGCGCGCCATATCCCACCAGCTGGCGATCGGGATGCAGAAAATCCTTGGCTGCCGTTTTCGCGCGCAAAAATTCCGGATTAAAAAGGATGGTCTTTTTGGGATATTGTTTTTGGAATCGTTCCGTGGATCGCGGCATGACGGTAGACTTAATGACGATAACCGCGCCGTCGCGGACGTTCGCGATCGCCTCGCGCACCGCCGAATCGTCATATCCTTTTCCCGGCGTAAAAGGCGTGGGCACCGCCACAAAAATGATGTCCGCCCGGTTTACCTCCTTTATAGAGCCGATATTTTTATATTTATCGTACCGGAAGACCTCGTATAAGGCCTTGTTCCCGACAAACCATTTGTTCACCGCGCCACCGACATATCCCAGCCCGATGATCCCCACTTTTATCCGCTTTTTCATTGACTATATAATATCGGATATAGATGAATACGTCAATAGCCAGTGGCCGTTCCGCCTGTTATAATCAGAAGGTGAAAACCCTTCGCTCCGCCCTGCTCACCCTCTTCCTTTTTGGCCTTCTCGGCTGGATCTACATCGCGATGAACGCCGTATTCCATCCCTGGACGCTTCCACTGCCGCTCACCCACTTCGCCCCATGGCCGCGCGAGGACACATTCGGCGCGGGATGCTTTCTTGTCTCCATGGTATCGTTCTTCGTCTGGAATTTGACGAAACATCAAAAATAGTTTATACTTATCGGGCATCGTAGGAGGTGCTCTTTGTTACGGCAAATTCCGGTACTATTGGTCTTCGGAAAGCAGCTCCACCGGGATGGGACGATCCCGAAAGAACTTGATCTGCAAATGAAGAAAGGGCGCGCCATGCTGGAAGCAGACCCGAGCGCCCGGATGTTGATCATGGGCGGCGTCACCGAACCCGGACTCCCTTCCGAAGCGCAGTCAGCCAGAAGTTGTTTGCCGATGGGACTCTATGAGCGGGATGTGAAGTATTTTCTCCCGCTCAAAACCAAGCTCATTGCGCTGAGGAGTAAACTCTCCTGACCGCTAAACCCCCGCGAACTATTGCGGGGTGTTGTTTTATTTATTTGCCGAAACGCCACTGGACAAAACCCCTCGACGGGGCTATAAGGAAAATAGCAGAGGAGGAACCCGTGAAGCTCCGCACACTGTTCACCGCCATCCTGATGTCCGTGATTGCTGCGGGCATCCTCGCCTTTCCCAGAACCGCCCGTCCGCAGACCGGTGCGATCACCGTCACCGGTCCACACTATCGGGTAGTGGCGCGTGCTCCCGACAATCAGTTCAAGCCGAACCACTATTGCAACGATCTTTTTACGTGGGAGGCACCGACGCAATACAGCCCCCAGTATCTTTCTTTTTATTACTGGGACCCCAAGAGCAAAGCGGCCGTCCTGCAGGAAGTCCCCATGGACGATATTCGCCTGGTGGTCGTGCCCAATCCCAAGCCAGGAACCGCGCCTGTTGCGCTGGACAATGCGGCGGTGCCGCTGCCAGCCGTGACCGACGTCGGAGAAGACCGCGGCCAGACCAAATGGATACTGACCGTCACGCAACAAATGCGGGATGACGACAGCAACTGCCTGGACGTCATCCGCCAATAAATTGCGGCAGGTAAGGCCGTTAGAAATATGAACTGCAGAAATGGGACCCATTCCCCTTCTGCAGTTTTTTCTTTGCCATGATCGTTATCGTGCCGGATGCACTTCTCTGCCCGGATGCGCGTGCGCCGCCTTCGCATGCGGCTGCGCGCGGTGTCCGATCTTGATCGCGGTAAAGTATGTGCCCGCGGCGAGCGCGGCGATATAAAAACTCACCGGCCAGGATGTGGCAAGCGCGAGAAGAAGCCCGCCCCACGTGAAGGCGACGCCGAGCGCGACGGAAATGACGATGGCCGAGAACGGCTTGCGGCTTACATGCTGGGCCGCGGCTGCCGGAGCCACGATCAGCGCGAACACAAGAAGGACCCCCACCACCTGGATCGCCGATGCGATCGTGATGGCGAGAATGATCATGAAGGCAAGGGAGATCGCCCGCGTGGGAACGCCGCGCGCTTCCGCGACCTCCGGATCGATGGAGCTAAAGAGCAGCGGCCGGAAAATGATGGCAAGGGCGACGAGCGCGAGCGCCCCGAATACAACGGTATAGAAAATATCTGCACTGGTGACACTCAGGATCGACCCAAAAAGCACGCTGACCGTCTCGCTCGCCGAATTGGTATAGAGGCTCAAAAACAAAACGCCCAAGCCGAGTGCAAAGGACAATATCATCCCGATCTCCACGTCGCGGCCGCGAATGCGCTTGCCGAGTGCGCCCATGCCGAGCGCCGCCGCAACGGTGAACCCCGACATGCCAAGCAGTCCGCTTATGCCCACGAGCGCGGCAAGCGTCGCTCCGGCAAATCCCACGTGCGAAAGCGCGTGCGCCGCGAATGCCTGCGCCCGAAGCACCACGAAATAGCCGACCACGCCCGATACGACGGCAATGAGCGTTCCCGCAAAAAATGCGTTCTCGACGAACGGCTGCCGTAAAAGTTCAAGGAATGTGATCATGAAGTAAGAAGCCGCACCGGAAGATAGACAGCAAATGAGATGGTTGCAATGTAGAACGTGACGGGCCATGTTCCCGTGGCGGCCAGGAATATTCCGAGCCACGTGAAGGCGAGCGCAAGGGCGACGGAAAGCATCACGGCGGCGATCGGCGTATGCACAAGCCGCATGGCGGTGGCTGCCGGCCCCACAAGGAGCGTAAAGACGAGGAGGACGCCCACCACTTCCACCGACATGGAGACCGCGATCGCCGCGAGTATCAGGAAAACGATGCCGAGCACACGCACCGGAACGCCGCGCGCTTCCGCCACCTCCGGATCGATGGAGCTAAAAAGCAGCGGCCGGAAAATGGCCGCAAGAAGAACGATCGTGGCAATGCCAACGATCAACGTGACCACGACATCCGTATGGCTTATTCCGAGGATCGTCCCAAAGAGGATGCTGTATGCCTGTTCCGCGTATCCATTATAGAGGGAAATGAAAAGCGCGCCGAACGCGAGCGCGAGCGTCATCACGATGCCGATGGTTATGTCCTCCTCGCGAAGCTCTTTGCCGAAGACGCCGATGCCGATGCCGGCGGCGATCGTAAATGCCAGCATCCCGACGATCGGATCGGCCGCGATCAGCAATGCCCCCGCGGCGCCGGCGAAGCCGATATGCGACAGCGCGTGACCCGCGAACGTGAGTCCGCGCGTCACCATAAAATAACCCACAAAGCCCGCGACCACGGCGACGACCGTCCCCGCAAGGAACGCGTTCTGTATGAATGAGTATTGGAATAGTGAGGTCATAAAAATATCCGCAGAGCGGTGCTATAGTTCCGCCCCGACGACGAACACATGTCCCCCGCTCCGCACCACCTCCACGTTCGTGTCATACAACCGTGACAGCGTCTTGCTCGTGATGATCTCGTCGGGAGATCCCATGGCAGTATGGCCATGTGCCATGTAAAGCACGCGATTCGCCGCAGGCAGGAGCGGATTGATGTCGTGCGACACCAGCATGATCGTGACGGCGCGGTGCTTTGCGATCTCCGTCAGCAGTGCGATGATCTCCTGTGCATGGCTGATGTCGAGGCTTGAGAGCGGCTCGTCGAGCAGCAATATTTTTGGATCGGTGATGAGCGCCTGTGCGATGAGCAACCGCTGTTGTTCGCCGCCGGAGAGATGCCCCACCGCCGCATCCGCGAACTGGTATGCGTCCACCTCCTTGAGCACCGCGTCGATCAAGGCGTCCCGTTTTTTTCCGCCAAAGCCGATTCCCCACCGATTCCCGTCCAATCCGAATCCCACGACGTCACGCGCCCGGAGCGCGAGGTCCGTTTCGAGGACGCGATGCTGGGGCGCATACCCGATATTGCTGTCCCCGCGGTGCGGCACCGCGCCGAGCACCGAAATACTCCCTCGTGCGGGCTTCAGCAATCCCAGAAGCAATTTAAAGAGGGTCGTCTTCCCCGCTCCGTTCGGACCGAGGATTGCCACAAACTCCCCTTTTTCAATGGAAAAACTGACATCATTGAATATGGCGCGGCCGCCAAGCTCGACGGTGACGCCGTCGAGGGAAATTACCGTATTGCTGTCCATACCGTTTATTTTACCCTATTTCTTCCCTTAATGGCTCTCTGCAAGCGCTGCCTGGAGGGCATTCAGCTCCGCCATCATCCATGATTGATACGTGTCACTCACGGGCATTGTCTCCGTCACCGGAACCACCGGGATCCCGTTCGCTTCCGCGGCATTTTCCAGATTGGTCGTGATCGGCGTCACGGTCTGGCTGTTATAGATGAGCACTTTGATCTGTTTCTGCGTCACCTGCTGGTCCGTCGTGTTCACGTCCTGCGCCGACGGGTCGTTGCCTTCCGCGATCGCCTTCTCAAAGTTGAACGGAGTGAGCACATCGAGCCCCATGGGCCCCGTTTGATAGAGATAGATGGTCTCCGTGAGGCCCACCGGCGTGCCCGCATAGTGCGCCTTGATCTCCGCCATTTTTGCAGTGATCGGCGCGAGCGAAGCGGTGAATGCGGCAAGATTGTTCTCGAAGAGCGCCGTGTCCGCCGGGTCTTTTTTCACGAGCGCCGCCTCGATCGCTCCCGCGATCGTGGAAATATTATCGATGCCGTACCATACATGCGGATTGTCGGGCAACGGATCGGGCGCGATATCGCCCGCGGTGATCACGATACGCGACGGATTGGGCGACGCAGAAAGCAGTTTGTCCATCCACGTGTCGTACTCCAGCCCGTTTTCTATGACGATATCCGCGTTCGTGATGTCGACGCCGTCCTGTACGTCCGATTCATATTCATGGGGATCAACGTTCGGGTCGGAAAGGATGCTCACCACCGACACTTTATCGCCTCCCAGCTGCTGCGCGATATTGCCGTAAAAATTCTCCGCGGCGACCACGGTTACCGTGCCGCTTTGTGTGGCCGCCGCGCCAGGCGCGGTCGTCCGCGCGTCAAACCAGATCAAAAAATAGGTGACGCCTGCGAGGATCGCCACGATGACCACGATCATCCATGCCGTTCGCTTCATGCTTTTCAGTATACGGAAGCGCACCGGGGCGTCAATTAAATTGCAAGTAATTCGCAAATAGAAAAAGGGCCGCCAGAGATATGATCTCCATTGGCGGCCCCGGTTGTGCGGGTCAGCAGTTTACCCCGCATAGGTACGGTCGATGTGGATCCTCATCCGCTCGTTCGCGGCCTCTTTCTTTTTCTCCCGGCGCGCGATGTACAGCTGTTCCCCAACGACGACCCCGAAGACTGAAAGAACTACCAGCGCAAGCAGCAGGATAACGTGTTCATGCATGAAATGCATCGCTCCTCCTTGAATTGCAGATATATCATAGCATATCCATTCCTATTTCGTCAAATCCTATTATTTGACAAACATTTTTAATGATGCTATATAATAGTTAGACATCTTTCCAGGCGCTTTCTCCTGCGGCAAGCCCCGATTGCACGTCCGGTGCGAGGTTTGCGGCAGGAGGAACACGTCGCATAATGCGGCGGGCAGTATAGGTCGATGCTGTGTAATCTCCTACTGCACGCCATATCATGCGAAGAGCCATTGGGTTTGCCGCGATGATGATCGTCTTGGCGATATTTTTGCCGAGCGTGCTCAATGCGGCGACCGGTTTCCTCCTGGCGCTCTTTAACAAAGCGACGGCGGTGCTCAATGCCCTGCCGGCAAGTCCCGCGGACATGCAGGTCATGGTCCGCCAGTAGACATAACGGGCATCCCTTTTTGGATGCCCGTTTTTCTTTATGATAAAATCAGTTCATACCATCATGCCCGCGCCATCCAACGAAGAACTGCGCCGCTTTTCCCACGACCTCCGCAATATCCTGAGCGCGCTTTCCATGAACGCCCAGCTTTTGGAACTTGCCCTCCGCGGCGCGGAAAAAGAGAACGAGGCCGAAGCCGCAAAGGCCATCGCGGGATCGGTGCGCGCGATAGAAACGCTCCTCGCGAACGAGATCGAGCGCCGCCTCAGTTAGCTTTTATCCGGTACCCCACCCCACGCACGGTCTCAAACAGCTTTTCTTCGGCGCCGTCATCGATCTTTTTGCGAAGATTCTTCATGTGGGCATCAATGACATTGCTCAGCGAATTTTCCGAGAAATCCCAGAGGTGCGCGAATATCTCCTCGCGGTCCATCACCTTGCCTGGATGGCGCATCAGATAGTGCAAAAGCTCGAACTCCTTGAGGGTCAACGCCACGTTCCGGTCGCCGCGGCGCACTTCGCGCGTTGCCGGATCGAGAATGAGGTCGCCCACGCGGATGCGTTCCACAAATGCTTCCGCGGGACGCCGCTGGAGCGCGCGAATGCGGGCCATGAGCTCTTCGGCGGAGAACGGCTTCACTAAATAGTCGTCCGCGCCGCCATCAAGTGCGGACACTTTGTCTTTAGTATCGTTGAGGCCGGTAAGAATGAGGATCGGGATGGCCACGCCGGCCATGCGCAGGGATCGGCAGATCTCAACGCCTCCTTTCCCCGGAAGCATGAGGTCAAGGATGAGAAAATCATAGTCGCCGTGGCGCGTCATTATGCGCCGCTCCCCCGCCGCGCCGTCCGCCAGGCAATCAACGGCATGGCCGCTCCGTGAAAGGAGAAGCTTCAATGATCTCGCGATCGCTTCATCGTCTTCGACGATCAATATGCGCATAGAACGGCTGGGGGTTGATTATATATATCAAATAATAGCATGAATGAAGGGACGATGAAGACGGCGGACGGCGCCCTTCACGCCCGTTTCATGTATATCCCGATACCGTTAGAAAGATATGCGCATCACTATCGGAAGCAGCGACCATCTGAACACCCTCGCGCGACGGATGAAACGCGGAAACCGCCAGGCCGCGGCGGAGATCTATGATGAGCTCCTGCCGAAGGCGTATGGCTTTTTCCTCATGCGCACCGGACGAAAGGAGATCGCGGAGGACCTCTCCCAGAGCGTCTTCCTGAAGCTCATTGAAGGGATCGACAGCTTTGATCCCCAAAAGGGCCGCTTTACCGTTTGGTTCTGGCAAATGTCCCGGAACCTCCTCATTGACCACTACCGGAAAAAGAAAGAATCGCCGTTCTCAATGTTCGACGATGATGCCGTGGAACAGCTAGCGATCGCCGAGGCGCCGGACATCGATGAGAAACTGCGCTACGACCACCTCAAGGATTTTATGGCAACGCTCGCCGCGAACGAACGCGAACTCTTCGAGCTCCGGTATGTGGCCGACATGCCGTTCCGGGACATCGCGCTCGTGCTCTCCAAATCGGAGGGTTCGCTCCGCATTGCGGCCCTGCGCGTAAAGAAAAAGATACAGAAGGAATTCCAATATGCCTGACCCGAAGGATTTCAAGCACTTCGAGCTCATCCTGGAGACGATCTCCCGCGAGATCGTGGTCTTTGATGCCGACGGAAAATTCGTGTACGCGAACGGCGCCGCCAAACGGAGCGGACGGATCAAGGACTTGGGGGCGCATCCGGTTCTGGATGACCTTTATGCGGAAGTGGAGTTCCGCGATGCATATGGAAATGTGCTGCCGCCCGATCTTTATCCGAGCGTACGGGCGCGCAAAGGCATTGCCACGCGCAACAACCTCTTTCAATTCATCAATAAACGCACCGGAACGGCCGTGTGGTATGAAACGAACGCAATGCCCATATTCGACGATACCGGAAAAGTGTCCTATGTCATCATTTCCTATCAGGATGTGACGGAGAAACGGGCGCAGGAAGATAAACTAAAATTCCTCGTGGACGCGTTCAAAATACTTTCCGGAACGCTCGACTTCAATGTCCTCCTGCACGAGACGGCAAAGCTCATGGTTCCCACCATCGCGGACTGGTCCGCCATCGACATTGTGGATGACGAAGGTACGCTCCGGCGACTCACCGTCGTACACCAGGATCCGACAATGATCGACCTCGTCCGCGAAGTTGACGAGGTCTTCCCTCCCGATCCGGATGCCCCGACAGGCGTCTGGCATGTGATAAAGACCGGACGATCCGAATTTACCCCAAAGATAACGGACGAGATGCTCGTTCAGGGATCGAAGAACGAACGCGAGCTTGCCCTCCTGCGCAGACTGAATCTCTCATCGATCATGACCGTGCCGATCGCTGCCCGCGGCAGAGTATTGGGCGCGCTCACGCTCGTGCACGCCGAATCCAAGCGCCATTATACACAGGACGACCTGAGCTTCGCGTCGGATTTCTGCAATCATATCGGCATATTGCTCGATAACGCCAAATTATATCAGGAGATCGAGATAGAAGGGAGAAAAAAGGAACGTTTCCTTGCGGTGTTGTCCCACGAATTACGGAATCCCCTTGCCCCGATCTCCAGCTCGCTCGAGTTTTTGCGCCTCAAGGATGTGAAAGTTCCGGAGATCAGGAATGAACTCGACGTGATAAGCCGTCAGTTCGCCTATATGGAACGGATACTCAAAGACCTTCTGGAAGTGAGCCGTCTCACGAGCGGGACGATTGCGCTCGAAAAGGTGCCGCTCGACCTTACTACCGTCGTGAACGAATCCGTTGAATCGGTGCGGCCCGCCGCGGAACGGAATGGACAGACCATCTATGTCTCATTCCCCGGCCACCCTGTCCGCATAATGGGCGATCGCGTCCGGATCGCGCAGGTGCTGATCAACCTGCTGGACAACGCCATAAAATTCACGCCTCGCGACGGCTCCATATGGGTCACGCTTGATACCGGCATCACTACCGCGCGGATATCCGTGCGGGACAACGGTATCGGTATCCGACCCGGCTTTCTTCCGCACATCTTCGATCTTTACACAAAAAAACCGCGCCAGAGCGGCGATAAGCTCAACAACGGCCTCGGCATCGGCCTCGTGCTTGCCCGCAATCTGCTCGAACTCCACGGCGGCGTTATCATGGCAAAAAGCGATGGTCCTGGCAAAGGAAGCGAATTCGTGATCGATATCCCCCTCTCAGTGCCGCAACAGGAAAAAATGGCGATCCCAAAAACACTTCCCGATATGCAAACCAAAGCGGACGTGTTTGACGGCATGAACATACTCATAGCCGACGATAATCGCGATGCGGCCAATGCGCTCGGCAAACTGTTCACCCTCGTTGGCGCAAAGCCCCACACGGTCTATTCCGGCCCTGAAGTCCTTACCGCAGTGAACCGCCTCAATCCAAGCGTCCTTATCATGGACATCGCAATGCCAGAGATCGATGGATATGAACTTGCGGCAATCCTGCGCGAGAACGGATTCTCGAACATGATGATCGCGCTCACCGGGTACGGCCAGCCACGCGACAAGCAAAAATCCTTTGATTCAGGATTTGACTATCACCTTATCAAGCCCGCCCGCCTGGAAGACTTCCGCGAGATCTTCTCCTCTTCTCTGATTCGCCCAAAGAAATAAAACCCTTCGTCGGTGAACGAAAGATTTTATTTCTTCCCGGGAACCTTGATGACGCCTATTACTTTTCCGTTGACGGAAAAATCATCATTTTCGTGGATGTGGATCGCGGGGAAGTCGTGCGTTGATTCAGACATGAGAAGTATCTGGTTGTTCTCCTTGTCCACGTAATATTTTTTGATATTTGCCATGCCCTCGATCACTGAAAGCACGATGTCGTCGTTTGCTGCCTCACGGTCTTCGCTGTCGATGATCACATAATCGCCATCATCGATCTTCTTGCCGCCGATATATGCCATATTCATGGAAGGGCCGTCCACTTTGAGCGCAAAAAGACGATGCGCAAGGCGCTGGCGCGGCACGAGCGAACTTGAGACGCGAAGATACCCTTCGATATTGGAATTCGCAAAGACCATGGCGGGCCCGGCATTGGCCGCGCCGAGAATCGGGATGGAAAGAAGCTTTGCGTTCTTTAATGCTCCTTTTGCAGCCGCACCCTGTTGTTTTGTTGTCGTGATCGTATGTTCCATTTTATTGATAGTGATGAATCCGCGCTTTTCCAACTGCTGAAGGTGATGCTTTATCTTCTGCGGCGACGTTTCCCCTACCAGGGCCCCGATCTCCCGTAAGGTGAGGTTACCCAGGTTTTTCTTCTCCGCCAGCACTAATAGTTTTTGTTGTATGGTATGCATATAATACAGTTTAATCCTTTAAATATTACTGTCAAGCGTAACTGTGGACAACCTTGACAATGGCACAAGCCGCCCAAAACTCCATCAAATCATGGTAAAATAATGAAAATCTGCTTGAAATGAACTATTTCAATTATAGGGGTTTTTGGACACGGGAACACCTGCGGTCGCTCATAAATGGGCTCATTCTTCTTGCCCTTGCTGTCATCTTTCAATATTATGCCTCTGCGTACGTAAATCGCGTGCCAAGCAATTCTGTCGCCGATCTTTTCCTTAGCGTACTGCCGGTAGTGAACCTGAACTTCATCATTGTAGAGGGCGCGCTTATCGCGATCCTCGCAAGCATACTTTTGATACTTGCCAAGCCGCAATATCTTTTATTCACCCTCAAGGCCGCCGCGATCTTCATTGCCACGCGCGCAGTTTTCATCTCGGTAACGCACATTGGCATCTATCCGGGCCAGGTAGGCCCCGACCCTACTGGCTTCTTTGACCATATCTACACCGGCCTGGGCCTGGAGGCAGGATTCTTCTTTTCCGGACATACAGGACTCCCTTTTCTCATGGCCCTCATCATGTGGGACGAAAAATTCTGGCGGTACGCATATCTCGTGATCTCGATCGTCTTCGGCATCGCCGTGCTTTTTGCTCATGTCCACTACACTATGGATGTGCTTGCGGCACCATACATGGCGTACGGGATATATAAAATGTCGCAGTATTTCTTTGCGGAAGATTACAAGATGACGACCGGGTGACTCGTTTTACCACACGCCCGGTCCGTCCCCTTGTAAGTACCACTTGCCGTTGATCTCCACGATCGTGATCGTTTCCCCCGACGCAGTTTTGCAAATACCAGAAGTGGTGGTTGTCGAAATGAGCTGGACACATCCCCGGAAGGCATAATAATCATCAAACGTGCTGTGCGCTTTTTGCAAAATAAAAAACTGGTCCAGGGCGAGACCGGCCCCCAGCAGCAGGATGACGACCCCAGTGATCCATAGTGTTTTCTTTGTCCGTGAATTCATATTGCTGGTCTTCCTATACTAGCGGCGCGGGTATCTGCTTGAACCCCCGGAGCCATGGCGCGTCGGGCGATGCGATCCGCCACTAAAGCCACCTCCCGGTTTGCGGAACGGGTGATGGGAAGAAGGAGAAGGCCGCGCGCCAAATGGCGGCTTACTGGCGTTGAAGGCCGGACGGCTGCTATGGTGCCGCGGCGGAAACGGGCCGCGCGGACCCCGGGGCACGAACTGTTCCGCACGCGCCGGCGGCAGCTCCGGCGTTTTCAAAAGCGGCAGGCGCGTGCGCGTGAGGCGCTCGATGCCGTACACGTCGCCGCGCTGATCGGGCGTCGCAAAGGAAATGGCGTGGCCCGCGGCACCGGCGCGCCCGGTGCGCCCGATGCGGTGCACATAATCCTCCGCGTTGTCCGGAAGATCGTAGTTGATGACGAGCTCTATCCCCTTCACATCGATGCCGCGCGCCGCGATGTCCGTCGCAACGAGCACGCGATATTTCCCGTTCTTGAAACCGTCGAGCGCTTCGCGGCGCTGGTTCAGCGAGCGGTTGGCGTGGAGCTCGGCTGCGGTGTGGCCGAGCGCGCGCACCGACGCCGCGATCTTCCGCGCGCCGTGCTTTGTGCGCGAGAAGACCAACACTGATCCGCGATAGTCATACAGTAATTTTTCGAGAAGGCGCGGCTTGTCGGTTTTGGAAATGAAATATAATTCCTGCGTGATCTTTTCGATCGTCGTGCCCGGCGGCGCGATCTCGATGCGCAACGGAAGCTTCATGTACGACTGCGCGAGCGAAAGGATCTCCTTCGGCATCGTGGCGGAAAAAAGCATCGTCTGCCGCTCGCGCGGGACGCCCACCATGATGCGCTTGAGCTGCGGCGCAAAGCCCATGTCGAGCATCCTGTCGGCCTCGTCCAACACAAGAACCTGGGTTTTATTCAAATTTAATGTCCGCTGGGACATATGGTCCATGATCCGTCCAGGGGTGCCGATGATGATCTGGGGCAGGCGGTGAATGGCCTGTACTTGCCTAAAATTGGACTCTCCGCCCACCAAAAGCGCCGTCCGCACCCCAAGGGGCCCCCCGACCTTGTTGATGGTTTCTTGTACCTGGAGAGCTAGTTCCCGGGTGGGTAAGATGACGAGCGCATGCTTTCCCGCCAGTGCCGCCTGGATCATCGGGATGCCAAAAGCCAGCGTCTTCCCCGTTCCCGTCTGGGCAAGCCCCATCACATCTTTCCCCTCCAGACCGAGCGGGATGGCCTTCTCCTGAATAGGCGTCGGCGTCTTGAACCCCAACTTATCCAAAACATTCAAAATATTCGGCGCAATGCCCAATCCATAAAAACCCGAAGATGATTCCATGTGTGCTAACCATACCACGATTGACCTGTAATAGCTATTTTTTATTTCATACTATGGTGCTGTTTATTCACTGCTTTTTGAGGGACTCGCAGGCGGTTCGGTATGGTCCGTTCATTCTTATGAAGGGCGAACCGCCGAGGACTAGAGCGAGGCCGCCGCTGGGCGGCCGATGCGTGCCCGAAAAAAGCAGTGGATAAACAGCAACCCTCCGCTCGGGTCGAAAGCGAGGGAGGGTTTGCTCTATTTATGCATGATTTTAGTTTTTCCCAGATATCACTCCGCCCTTTGGCGGCCCATAAGCATAATGTATTTCTTGGTTTAGACCTTTACTGCCATCCCGGCTCCCCATGTTCACCGGTTCATCAGTTACTACACCGGCATATTTCGTTTATTTCACTATTTTTGTCGTCCGAGGTCATTCGTAATCCACGATCTTCTCCAAACCCGATGCCTCGATGGTAGAAGTTGCCACAAAACGCCCGAAAATAAGCACATATTCCCCCGGCCCGATAGCGGAAAGTTCCGATCCCGCGCCGGGCGCCATGAAAATGGTGGATGTATTGCCCAGTGCATCCTCCAGCACAAAGCCGTTCGCGATCATAAGCACCACTTCACCCCGATAAATACCCCTTGTGGGCGTCGTTTCGTACTTGTAAACCCCCGAGAGGAGCGGCAGCTGGTTTTCGTAGGCGTATTGCATTAATCCACCCTGCAAGGATGGCCCGGAAAGGAAGAAGGAAACAAGCGATATGGCCGCGATCAAGATAAGAAGCGTGTAGAGAAACGGTTGCTGGTATACCAACGGGTAGCGCCGGAGCAATATCCATAAAATAAGGATAAAAGCGAGCGAAAGGAGCAATACGGTCCAGGGCAGCGACTCAAAAAATATTGCCCAGCCGCTCAGCCCAAAGTCGATCGCGAACAATCCTCCGTTCTCTTCCAGGGAAAATATGGCAAATGTGGCAAGGAATAAAATGAGGAAGAAGAGAAGCGCCGCGGCAATGATCGCGAGCACCGCTTGTGCGATAAAATAGCTGCGTGGCCGCATTTTGGCCTTGCCGCTTTTTATTGTTTCTATAACGTGATCGCTTTCCATGATATTATTCCTTTACCAGTTTCTTTAACATGGACCGCCCGCGCTGTAAACGGACCCCGACAGTGGAGGTGGGAATCCGCAATACCTGCGCAATCTCTCGATAATCCATGTCCTCAAAATAATACAACACGAGCGGGTCTTTGTATTTTGGATTGAGCTCGTCAAGGCAGCCCTCCAGCATCCGCTTCACTTCGGCCTTATTGAACCCTTCGTCGGCCGTCTCCTTTGCCACAAGATGGGGAAAAAGGACATCAAAATCAAAGATAGAGACATTATCCCTTTCTTTCTGGCGCTTTTTGATATTATTAACGAATTCATTGTGCGCGATGCGATAGATCCACGGCGAAAAGCGCCGGGATGCGTCAAAACTTTGAATGTTCACATACGCCTTGATAAATACCTCCTGCACGAGGTCTTTGCCTTCATCCCCGTCAAAGAAGAACCGTTTTGCATACCGAGTCATCTTCGGTTCATATCGCTCAACGAGCGTGCGAAACGCGTCGATATCCCCCTTTTGCACCTGAAGGGCGATCTCCTCGTCGGTTCGTTCAACCATAAATGTTAATCAGTCCTGGCTTGTTATTACAGTTTAAAAAGTGATTTATTTCACTTTGGATACCCCGTACGCAATAGTACGAGCAACATCTCATTATTGTTGCCCGCAAAATTGTTGTTAAAAAATGATTAAAGCGATAAAATAATTAGGATTTGCCCCTCTCATGAACAACGCCACCGAAGAGCAAAAGCGAAGCCTAAAGAAGATACGCATCGCGATATGGGTGATCCTGCTCATATCCGCCGGCCTCGCCATTTTTGTTTATACGCAGGGGCTTCCCCCGCCTGCGGGCCTGTATGACGCGCTCGCCAAGTGCATCGCGCAGAGCAGCACCACATTCTATGGCGCCTCGTGGTGCCCGCATTGCGCCGAGCAGAAGACCAAATTCGGCACCGGAGCCCAATACCTGCCATATGTTGAATGCGCCGCCACCAGCACTGCCGGCGGCCAGACGCAGGTCTGCATAGACCATGATATTGCCCAATATCCCACATGGGTGTTCAGCGACGGATCACGCCTTGTTGGCGTGCAAACGCCGCAGACCCTCGCCAAGAAAACCGGCTGCGCCCTGCCGCCGTCACCATGACCGCACGATCTATATTATAATCATCATATGACCCCCTTCGTACAAGCAGTCACCAACGTCCTTTCTGTGGGAACCGTAGCATGCGACATTCTCGTCGTTTTGTTATTTGTCATAATTTTAACCCCACTCGATGAAGGCGGCTGGGGCAAGAAGGTAACGGCATTTTTCGGCAGGCACGCCGTCATACTGTCATTCCTTGTCGCCGCGGGATCGGTTGCCGGCAGCTTGTTCTATTCCGAATATGCGCACTTTGCCCCGTGCGAACTTTGCTGGATCCAGCGGGGGCTGTTATACACCGAAGCCGTGATACTGTTCCTCGCGCTCTTTGCGCGGAAAGAGGAGCACGTGCGCAAGTTCCACGCCTGGACCCAACGTGCGTGCATCACGCTCTCTGCCATTGGATTCCCGGTCGCGGCGTATCACGTGTATCTCCAGCTTGGCGGCGGCGCAATCGTTCCTTGCTCTGCCATCGGTCCCAGCTGCCAATACGTTTATTTCCTGCAATTCGGCTATGTGACGATCCCCACGATGTCGCTTACCGCGTTCGCGCTGATCCTCGTTTTCATGCTGCTGCGCCGCCCGGCGGACACCACTATATAAGCTCGATCGCCACGATCTCGGACCTTGTCCCAAGCCGCAACGGCGGGCCCCATGTCCCTAAGCCGCTCGAGGTGAACACCTGCATTGCGCCCAGTTTCTTCAAGCCGTAATCAAAACCTTTATAGATCTGCCAGGTGAAGAAATTGAGCGGCCAGATCTGCCCGTGATGCGTGTGACCGGAGAGCGTAAGCGATACACCCGCCGCTTCGGCTATGCCCAGATCAGTGGGCTCGTGCTTGAGAAGGATCGTGGGCTTTGCGGGGTCCACGCCGATGCGGTCCAGCACTTTTTTGAAGTCATCCTTTTTGTGCGCCGATTGATAGTCGACGCCGATGAGGTCAATGCCTCCGACATCCGCTTTTTTATCATCCAGCACCGTGATGCCGGCCGCACGGACCGCGGCGAGCGCGCGCGGGACATCGCGCAGGTAGTATTCATGGTTGCCGGTAATGAAGTACACGCCGCCGGGGGCATGCAGCTCGCGCAGCGGGGCGATGATCTTTTCATCATCACACACAACGCCGTCGTACAGATCTCCGCCGATGAACACGGCATAGGGCGCGATCCCCTGGATCTTTTTGACCGCCCTGGCGGTGAACCCGGCGCGGAAAACATTTCCCAACTGGAAGTCGCTCACAAAGACGATCGTCTTCCCTTTCCAAAAATCCGCGCGGAAGCCGGGCATCGGCGAAAATGGCACGCGTACGCGCGTCACCCGCGCGCGCTGGCTGTTCCACGTGCCGTAGAGGTGCAGAAAGAACAGCGCGCCGAAGCAGACCGCCCCGACAAGAGCAGGCGCGACGTACGTATCGCTCGCGTAGAGCAATGCGAGCGTGAAGAAAAAGATGACGGCGGCGCCGAAGAGAAAATGGACGAGCCCGAACCAGTATGCCGAAAACCGGTAGTACCAGTCGAGGATCGCGCTTTTATAGAAATGGGAAAGGAACGATGCCGACACGAACGTGACGGCAAGGACGACGAAGAGCGCCTTGAGCCATACGCCGCCGATGCCGAACGCCGCCGCGAGCGCGGCGTACACCGCAAGATGCACGATGACGAGCAGGGCCTCGAAGATGATGAGCGTAGCGATGATGGCGAGGGTCATTGGATCGGTCATTCAGCGATCATCATTCCGCGACCACGTGATGTTCGGCGGTGATCGCCTCGCGCGGAACGTTGATAAGAAGCGCGGTGAACGATCCGAGGATGACGATCCATGCCGCAACTTCGAAGACGGTGGCATACCCCGCGACCTGCGCCTTGAGCTCCACGAGGGCGATGAACTCCTGCATCACCTGTGACGCGGTGGAGCTGAGCGAACTGTGTGCCGCAATGCTGAGAACATTCGCATTGATGGAACTGTCGAGCAGCGTGCTGAAGATCGCGACACCGAACGCGCCCGAAATATTGCGGACGAGCGCGAGGATCGCGGACGCTTCGCCGATCTCCTTTTGCGGCACGACGACTGCGATGATATTGGTGCGCTGGGCCATGCCGAAGCCGAGCCCGAACGCCATGACGCACATCGGGATGATGATGTCGATCGCCGTGGAACGCGGATCGATGTACGAAAGGAAGAATATCCCGATCCCGCACGCGAAGGTGCTTGCGAATATCACATAGCTTGGCTTCACTTTCCCGACAAGGCGTCCGCCGATCGGCGCGGCGGCCATAAGGGCTATGGCGAGGGGGATGAACAGATAGCCGGTCTGCGTGGCATCATAGCCCAAAAACGTTTCGGCAAAGATCGGGATAAGGAAGATCGCGCCGATGAGCGCCATGAAAACGATGAAGTTGTTCAGCAACGTGGTCACATAGGCTCCGATCTTGAAGAATTTGAAATCCACGATAGGTTCATCCTGGCGCGTCTCGACCATGTAGAAGATGATGCTGAACGCGATGGTGCCGATATAGCACAGGATGCTTGCGAGCGATGACCATCCCCATGTCTGCCCTTGGTCAAGCACCAGCGTGAGCGTAAAAAGCGCGGCGCCCAGCGTGGAAGCGCCCCACCAGTCGAACTTTGCGCTCCGCTTCTCGCCCACCGACTCGCTGATGAACGTGAGCGCGAGAAAAAGCCCGATGATGCCGAGCGGAATGTTCACAAAGAACACCGCGCGCCAGTTGAAATTATCGATGAGCGGGCCGCCGATGAGCGGGCCGAACACCGACGCCACGGCGAACGCCGCCGACCATATGCCGAGCGCTTGCGCGCGTTCCTTTCCGTCAGTGAACGTGATCGCAAGGATCGCCATGGCCGTCGGATAATCCGCCGACACGGCGAATCCCTGAATGATGCGGAACACGATCATGGACGGCAGATTCCAGGCGATCGCGCAAAGGCCGGACGCGACGATGAAACCTATGAAACCGATCAGATAGATCTTTTTGCGTCCCGCGGTGTCTCCCAGCTTGCCCCAGACCGGCACGAACACCGCGTTCGCCAGAATATACGCCGTAGAGATCCACGCCGCATCCGATACGCTGATGCTGAAGTCCGTAATGATCTTCGGCAGTGCAAGGTTGACGACCGTCTGGTCAAGACGGCCTAAAAAAGTGCCGAATATGACGGTCCCCAGCACCCACCATCGCAAATTGTCCTTTGCTCCGGTCTCCGGCATAGTGCTACTGGGTATATACCCAGATGCGCGCTGACATGCCGTTCTTCAGCTGCGGATATTGCGACGGGTCAAAACGCACGTATACCGCGAATTGGTTGGTGGGGCGCGCATCGGAAATATTGAACACGATGTCGCTTTGTTCCGATGTGGGCGCGACCTCGTCCACCACCCCTTTGAACTGTTCGCCGCCGAACGCGTCCACGGTAAAGGTCGCCGCATCGCCCACCTTGATGTTGCTCAGTCCTTTGTTCTCGTCAAGGTTGCCGACAACGCGAAGCTGTGTGGGGTCGATCATCGTTGCCACTGTCCCCTGGCCGGTCAGCGTATTCACGTATTGCCCGATGTTATTGTCCACAGAAACGATCTCGCCGGCCGTTTGCGCCTCCACCACCTCGTTTCCCACCAGGGCCACCGGCTCATTCGCCGTTACCGTATCGCCGGGATTCACGTAGACCGCCTCCAAAACGCCTGCGTTCGTCGGCGACAGGTTGATGAGCGGCGCCTGGACCTGTGAAAGGTCGATGTAAACCGTTTGGGAGTTCACGTAATAATACAACCCCCCGCCGACGGCACCCACGACGACGATCGCGCCGATGACCCAGATGATGATCTTTTTTCGTTTCATGTTAGAAGCTGTTGATTTTATCGCCGACGTTCAGGCCCGATGTTATTTCCGTGCTGCTCGCGCCGACGAGGCCGATCTGTACCGGCTGCTCGGCAGTACCGGTCGCGCCCTGCATCAGTACGAAGTAATTTCCGTCATTGTTGATCACGAGGTTGCTCGGCACCGCGATCACATTGTCGTGTTCGGCCTCGATGATATGCACGTTGCCGGACATGCCGTCCTTTAACCGGCTGTCGGGATTCGTAAAGTGCAGCGTCACCAGATACGCGGGCGCGCCGTTCACCATGGTCTGCGCTGCGTCCACCGTCGTGACCGTCGCAGGGAACGTGGTGCCGGTGCCGAACGCATCGAGCGTTATGACCGCTGCCTCGCCCGACTTTACATTTGCCACATCCGTCTCCGAAACGTACGTCTGGACCTTAAGGCCGCTGTTATTCACCAGGTTCATCACCGGAGCGCCCGGTGAGACCACCTGTCCCAGCTGGGCGGTCAGGTTTTGGACGGTTCCGGCGAACGGCGCCACGAGCGATGCATTTTGGAGCGCCACCGCCGCGCTCTCCGATGCCGCTTGCGCCTGGGCCACCACCGCCTGTTGCGCCTGGATGGCCTGGGGCGTGGATCCTGCCTGCGCGAGCGCAAGCTGGTTCTTTGCCGCCGTGAGCGCGGACTGGTCGCCCGATATGGCGCTCACCGATGCCTGCACCTCCGTGCGCGCGGTCGAGATATCCGTCTTATATGCGGCAAGCGTGGACGCGGACATCGATGCCGTCGGCGTTGCCGCGTTCACCACGAGAGAGATGGAGTTGATGTAGGATTCCACCTGCTGGAGGTCGGTCGCGCTCGTCCCCGCGATCGTCGCCGGATCGAAGGCGGTGCTTGAATTATTGACGGCAGCATACCAGGAGGCAAGGACACCGCCGAGTTGGACACGCTCTGACTGTATGCCGTCTATCGTTCCCTGCGAACTGCCGCTCGGGACCACCAAAAATTCCGGATTCGCGCTGTTTGGATTTGAGAACAGGTTATCGAGCTGGTTCGTCACCGCATCGTTCGCCGCGCTATATGCATTTTCAACCGCGATGCCAAGCGTCTGGTCCGCGCTCGAGACGGCGGACTGGTCGATCTGCAGCTGTTCTGGACGCGTGCCGCTCTGCAGGAGCGCGAGCTGCGCTTCCGCCGCGCCGAGTGCCGCGCTCGCTTGTTCGGATGCGGCATTCAACTGGGCGGCGTTCAGGTCGGCAAGGACGGTGCCCGCGGCAACCTGGCTTCCTTCGGTCACGTACACATGCGCGATCTGGCCGCCTTCCTGGAATGACATCGGCGCGCTGTTCTCGGCGGCGACGGTTCCCGGCTCATCGATCGACTGCACGACATTCCCCTTGGCAACGGTTATGGTGCCGAATTCCGGCGCATGCGTTGACGCAACGTACCAATAGGCCCCGCCCGCCGCCGCTGCCACCACGACGATCCCTATTACCACCCGATACTGTATAAAGAATTTTTTCATGAGTTATTTTTTATTATCTTTTTGAGGGCGGCCACGAAATGCGTTCGCTCGGCGGAGGTCAGGGTGCCGAACAGCTTCTTCATCTCGCGCACTTTGTTCGTGACCCCCCTCTCCAGGAGCTGCTTTCCCTTCGGCGTCAGTGCCACGCGCACCGAGCGACGGTCTTTTGGGTCGAGAACCCTCGCGAGCAGCCGCGCCTTTACCAGGCCGTCGATCATGAGCGTCGCGGCAGGCGGCGTCACGTGAAATGTCTTTGCCACTTCTCGCATGTGCGGCTTACCCGCCTCTTTCACGTAGCGGAGCGTTTCAAATTCCAGCAACGTGCACTGCCCGCTGTTTGCCGTGCGGTGCATCTTATCGCGCATAAGGCGCCCCATGATGAACATGTGCGACACGAGCTCCTCCATGGTTGCCTGCTTGGGTGCCATACTGGATGATACGAAATATACTTGAAAAATATAACTATTAGGCTACTTAACTATTTTAGCGCAGGACACCCCCGGGTGTCAACCTGGGGATATCGTTAGCTCCCCTCTTTTGCCTCCCGCACAAGCCCTTCCACAAGAAGGTCCACATCGATCGATGCGACGCCCACCACCTTGTCCGCGCCGCCATAGTACACGTACAGGTCATGCCGCAAAATGACGGCGCCGCAGGGAAAAACGACATTCGGGACAATTCCCTGTTTTTCATACGCGGGCGTGGGCTCGAGAAGCGGATCGTGCGTGCGGTACAGGATCTTTGACGGATCGCGCTTGTCAAGCAATGCCGCACGGACATTGTAATGTCCGGTGCGTTTGGAAATGCCGTGATACAGCAACAGCCATCCATATTTTGTCTCGATCGGCGGCGCAGAGATGCCGATGCGCTTGGAATCCCATGCCGTGTCGCGGGGATGCATGAGCACTTCGCCCTTCAAAAACTTCCCGTCCTTGAACTCAAGGTCGTCCACGCGGTCGATCCATATCTCGGAACCCAGCCGGTGCAGGAACACGTATTTCCCGTCGATCGTCCGTGAAAAGAGCGCCGCGTCCTTGTCGTCCATGCCGGGCGGCGAGATGAGGATCGGCTCCTTCCATTTCCAGTGGTGCGCCAGAAAATCATCCAGCGCGATGGAGGTGAACGCCACGCGCGGCGGGTCTTTGCCGTCATACGCGGTGTAGCACATATAGATGCGGTCACCGATGCGCATGATGCGCGGATCCTCGCAGCCGGAGTTGCCGCCAGGCACTTTCTTCTGCTCAAAATCCGCGCACGGGGTGTAGATGGGATCCGAAAGGCGCTCGGTGACGTCCACGCCGTCCGGTGAAGACGCGTATCCGACGACCGATGTATTGTCCCCCGACATCGCGCGATACAGAATATGGACCTTGCCGCCTTCATAGATCGCCGCGGGATTGAACGTCGCCTGTGACTCCCACGAATGTTCGGAGATGGGCGTGATGATGGGATTTCCGTCAAAGCGCTGCAGTTGGCGCCGCGCGGTGAAGATCAATTGCTCGAGCAGCTCCTTTTTTTTGAAAACCGCGACGCACGATGTGGTATCCGTCGCGCCATAATAGACGTACACGTCCGATCCGCGGATGAGCGCCCCCGACGGGAAGACGACATGCGGCACGCGGCCGTAGAACTCGTATTCCTCCTGCGGCACGATAAACGGCCGCTTCACCTCGCCCACGATCTTCTGCGGATCCTTGAGGTCGAGCAATGCCGCCTGGATTCCAAAGATCGGCGGCGGAGAAAAATAGTTATAGATATACGAATAGAATATGAGCCATCCTTCTTTTGTCTTGATCGGCACCGAGCCCACCTCCACCTGGTCCGACTTGTCGTTCTGCTCGATCGGAAGCTCGTGGTCCTGAAAATGCGCGTACCACTCGTCCCAATATTCTTTTGACCATATCTGCTCAACGGTATCAAAGAGCGCCAGGCAGATCTTTGCCGGCGGCCGGTCAGTATTCACCGTAAGGAGCGCCGCGATCTTGCCGTTCACGCGCTCGGGAAAGAGCGCCATCGCTTTAGCGTTGAATGGCGTCACGAGATGCCGCTCTTCTATCGTCTTCAGATCGCGCGTGACGGCGACCGCCACCTTTATGCCGTCAGCGGAAAACTCCCGGACTGCCGTGTAAAAAATATAAAAACGTCCCTCGAACTCAGTGACGCGCGGATCCTCGCAGCCGTAGCGTTCCCACGGCTCAGCCGGGGCGATGAGCTGCGCATGTTCGCCGAACCGGACCGCGCTCTTTCCGGCCGCGTGGCCGATGGACGAGACCTCCACCTCGCCGCCGTCCACGGTTTGCTTGGCTCCGGCTGCGCGGAATAGGATGTGCACTTTCCCGTCCTTCGCTTCCACGACGGACGGATTGAATGCCGCCTGCGACTCCCACGCCAAAGCCGGGTCCGGAATGAGTATCGGATTTTCGCGGGATCGCTTAGCGGCGGCCATTGTTCCTCGTGTTCGATTTTTTCTCTGACGTTAGCCGCGGCAGCCCGTATTCCTTCAGCTCGGCAAGGAACGCGTCCAGGTCGGCCATCGCGACGCACGTCACCGCGTCCGCGCCGCCGTAATAGACGAACAGTTTTCCGTCCATGATGACGGCCCCGCACGAATATACGACGCCCGACTTGAAGCCGCTGTTCTCGTACGGCAGATCGGGCTCAAGGATCGGGACCTGCGAGCGATACCGCACTTTCGTCGGATCGTTAAGGTCGAGGAGCATGACGCCGAGCTTGTAGCGGTCCGGGTCGTTCATATCCATCGCATGATAGAACAAAAGCCATCCATCCTTCGTTTTAAGCGGCGGCGGCCCGGCGCCGCGGATCCAGGTATCCCATGCACCGGTGTTTGAAACGCGATTGTATGAACTTTTCACTACCATCGCTTCATCGTCGAACCCGTCGAGCGAATCAAAATAATCCACCAGGATCTTCGGCGAGATGCTGTGCAGGATCGCAAATTTGCCGTTGATCTTTTCGGGAAAGATCACCCAGTTCTTATGGATCTCACCCGGCGGCGAAATGAGCGCCGGTTTCTTCCATTTCCAATTTTTGTTCAAAAAATCCTCAAGGCCGATCGAGGACAAGGCGATACGAATGGAACCCCACCCGTCGAACGCGGTGTAGGTAAGATACACGCGCCCCTCGATCAGCGTGAGACGCGGGTCCTCGCACCCGCCGTTCCATCCCCCGCCGGAAAAGTATGCGGGCTCAAGCGGCACTTGTTCCTCTTTCGGCACCGTCGCCTTCGTTGATGACGGCGTGTACGCCGGCTCGAACGGCCGGTCGGCGAACGACAGGCCGTCGCCGCTCGACGCATAGCCGAGCACCGACGTGTCATCGCCGCCGATCGCGCGATACAGGAGATGTACGCGATGATCGGCATAGATCGCGCCCGGATTGAACGTTGCCTTCATCTCCCAATAATTGCCCTCGCGCGGTTCGATGATGGGATTTCCCTCGTGCCGCGAAAGCGGATGTGGCACCCGCGTGGCGGTGATCGGGCGCGCGCGGCGGATGATGCTCAGCAGTTTTTTGCCGCGTTGCGCCCTCGTAAGCGTCTTTCTTGCGCGTGTCGGTTTCTTCTTCTGAAGCCCTTGCTTTTTTTTGCCCTCTTTTTTTACGGGCATCATGAGATTGGTTGCCAATATACACCGAAATCGCCGACCAGTGTTCCTCGGCGAACTATACCCATAGTATATAATTTTTCAGACAGATCGGTGCGCATTTCTGTGGATAACCGCGATAGTGCCGGACAAAAAACGACCTCCGCATGGTGCAAAGGTCGTTTTTGTTCCCACTACTGCTGTACCGGCGCATTTCCGCCCGGTCCAGCGGCGGCAGGCCTGACTTGGATGTTCTGTGCGGTCACGCTGCCGTCCGAATTTGCGGCGCCAGTGACCATCACGGTCGTCCCCACCTTGAGGGCGCTCGCCGGAACGGTCGTCGGTTCCGAGATCGCCGTCGACGTTGAATAGAAGACCACTTCCGAATTCCCGTTCGCAAGCTGGAGCGTGATGCTCGAGCTGTCCATCGCGGTGACCTGCCCGACGGTCAGGGCAGTACCGCCGCCCGCCGCAG
Organism: Minisyncoccota bacterium; assembly: GCA_035509435.1. GTDB lineage: Bacteria > Patescibacteriota > Minisyncoccia > UBA6257 > 2-01-FULL-56-20 > JAKAGE01. Next base: position 427,288 of record DATJLR010000002.1, read on the forward strand.
CGCCGCCGCGCGCGAATGTCCTTGTGGAAGACGCGTTGAACGCGCCCGCAAATCCCGCCCCGCGCGCGGCGGTTGCCGATGACCTGCCCCAGAAGTATCCGCCGCAGAGCGCGATGATCGCGATGATCGCCCAGATGATATGCGTCTTATATTTCTTCATGCTGTATGTTTTTACTGTTTTGTAGCGACCTTTCTTTTTTCATGCTCATTCGTACCGGAGCGCCTCGATCGGGTTCAGCCCCGCCGCGCGCCTCGCAGGATAATAGCCGAAGATGATGCCGATCGCCGCGGACACAAAGAACGCGAGCAGGATGTACGGGATGGACACGCTCGTCGTGATGCCGGTGACGAGGGATATCGCGAACGCGCCAAGCCACCCGAGGACGACGCCGACAAATCCGCCGGTGAACGTGAGCATCACCGATTCCGCAAGGAACTGGAGAGTGATGTCGTTCTTCTTCGCGCCGATCGCCTTGCGCAGGCCGATCTCGCGCGTGCGCTCGGTGACCGTCGTGAGCATCATGTTCATGATGCCGATGCCGCCGACGAGGAGCGAGATCGCCGCGATCGCGGCAAGGAGGTCGGTGAACGTGCCGGTGACGCTCGACGCCGTGGAGACGATGCTTGCCTGGTTCAATATCATAAAGTCGGCCTGCGTGGGGTCGGAGATCCCGTGCCGCTCAAGGAGCAGGCTCGTAATGTCGTTCTGCACCTGCGTCATGGATTGCTGGGTGGACGCTTCCACGTCGATCTCCGTCACATAGCTCGTGCTCCCCAAAAGATAATGCTGCGCGGTCGTGAGCGGCACGTAGATCATGTCATCCTGATTGCTGAAGCCGCTCGCGCCTTTCGCGACCGTGACGCCGATCACGGTGAATTGCGTGCCTTTGATCTCTATGGTCTGGCCGATGGCCATCTCCGGCGTCGCGCTCGTGTTCTCGTCCGGCGCGAAGAGGTCCTGCAGGACGGTCGGCCCGATCACCGCAACCAGGTTGGAGTTTGTATTGTCCGTATCGCTCACGAAACTCCCCGTGTCGATCTGGAGATTGCGCACTTGCAAATACTCGGGCGTCGTGCCGAGCACCGTGGTGTTCGTGTTGTTGGCTTTATAGATGACCTGATACCGGCCCTGAACCTCCGGCGCGACGGCCGCCACGTTCTGCACTGACTCGATCGCCGTCGCATCGTCCGGCGTGAGCGTCTCGCCGCTTCCCGCCGCGGAACGCACCGTCGTGCCGATCGACTTCGCCGCGCCCGGCATGATCATCACCAGGTTCGCGCCGAGCGAATCGATGTTCTGCTGGATGGATGCCTGCGATCCCTGCCCGACGGCGACGAGCGCGATGACGGACGCGATGCCGATCACGATGCCGAGCATCGTCAAACCGGACCGCACTTTATTGACGGTCACGGCGCTATAGGTCTCCTCAAAAAGGTCTTTGGTGGTCATAATGATAATGTTTGCGCCGGAATATCCTTCTCGTTGCGGGCGATCAGCTTCTTATGGTTCTTCTCGTCCGTGAGAATGTTGCCGTCGCGGATGTGGATGATGCGGTCCGCATGCTGGGCCACGTATGGCTCATGCGTAATGAGCACGACCGTCTTCCCGTGTTTCATGTTAAGCGTCTGGAAGGTGTGCAGTACGATCTCGCCGGTCTTTGAATCGAGGTTTCCCGTCGGCTCGTCCGCGAGGATGAGCGCCGGATGGTTCACGAGCGACCGCGCGATCGCCACGCGCTGCATCATACCTCCCGAGATCTGGTTCGAATGGTATGACCAGAACGCCTCGGGGAATGCGGCGTCGCGAAGCGCCTGCGCAGCGATCTTCTCGCGCTCTTCCTTCTGCATGTTGGCGTAGATGAGCGGAAGCGAGACGTTCCGTAAAACGCTCGTGCGGGGCAAAAGATTGAACGCCTGGAACACGAAGCCGATCTTCTCACGACGGATGTCCGCAAGCTCCTCGTCGGACAGCTTGGAAACGTCTTTGCCGTCCAAAAAATATTCACCGGAGGTCGGCGTGTCGAGCGCGCCCAAAATATGCATGAGCGTGGATTTACCGGAGCCCGACGGCCCCATGATCGCCACGAACTCCCCTTCCTTTATGGAGAACGTGATGCCCTTCAGGACGACTACTTTGGTGTCGCCTTCCCCATAGGCCTTTTTAATGTCCTTGCATACGATGATTTCTTTTGTCATTCGTCGATCGTTATTATCCGCCGACACCGCTACGGAACGTTCCGCCGCCTCCGCCGACATTCTGAACACGCACCGCGCCGCCTCCGCCTCCGCCCAAAAGCTGGAGAGCGCCGGTGCCGCCGGTCGTTGCCGTGGTCTTTGCCGATGCGGATGATTTGATGCTCTGCACCACGATCTGGTCGCCGACGTTCACGCCTGAGGTGATCTCCGTCATCGTGCTGTTGGACAATCCCGTCGTCACCGGCACCTGCCTGGTCGCCGGTAACGTGATCCCGCCGTTCGCGCTCGCCGCAAGATCGGCCGCGGAGAGCGGCGCCGAAGGCTCAAGCACGTACGACGATCCGCCCGATGTCAGGATCGCCGCGTTCGGCACTGCGATCACGTTCTGATCCGCCTGCGTCACGATATTCGCCGTCACACTCATGCCCGGCTTCACGAGCATCGTGCTCGAGGTGTCCGCCGGCTGGGAAAATCCGATCTGGACGTTATAGCTCACAACCCCCTGGCTCACCGTGCCCACCGGATCGATCTCGACGACCGTTCCCGCGAGCGAGAGGCCGTTGATCGCGTCGAAGGTGAGCGTCGCCTTGTCGCCAAGCTGGACCTTCGCGGCGTCGATCTCGTTCAGCGTGACCTCCGCCACTTCGCCATCGCCCACGATCGTCACCGGACTCGAGCCCGGCGCCGCGCCGACCGTCGCCGTGAGCGCCGAGACGATGCCCGAGATCGGCGCGGTCACCGATGTGTATGCGAGGTTCTGCTGCGCGGTCGTCAGATTGTTCTCTGCCGTCTGCACGCTGATCTGCTGGCCAAGCAACGTGGTCTGCGAGGGTCCAGCGAGCGTCTCCGAAAGCGTCTCGCTCGCCTGCGTAAGCGAGTTCTGCGTGTTCACGATATTGTTCTTGTCGGATGTGATGCCCGATATGGTGCCCTGTATCCCGGATACCGCGCTGTTCATCGTGGTCGTGTAGGTGGAGAAGTCGGTCTGGAACGTGTTCGTGACGGCCGGCAGCGACTGCGTACCGTTCGCGCTTGCAGGATAGTTGTTGACGATATAGTTCAAAAAGTCCTTTCCATCCTTTACGGTCTGGGCAATGTCCTGCGACGTGTTGTACGTTTCGGTAAGCAACGCATCCAGCGTCGCGCGGCTCGAACTTGCCGTTACCGCATGATAGTCCATGACGTCCTGCTCGTAAGCGGAAAGCGCCACCGCATAGTCGTTCGTAAGCGCCGTCTCATACGGCTCGACACCGGGCTGAAGATAGCCCGGCATGAGGTTCACGAACGCGTCCGGATCGAACTGGTTCGGGCTGATATCCTTCCCCTTCATGAAATTCTGCAGTCCTGTCATGACGGTCTGCAGATTGACGAACGTGGGACCGAGGGAATCGAATGCGCTCGCATAATCCTGCGTGAGGGATGTTGAGGCATTTACCACCGCTTGTTCGCCCGTCGTCACGGCGTCCTGCTGCTGAAGGAGCGTCGTCGTCGCCACCTGGTCGGCCGTCTGCGCGGAAAGCTGCGCCTGCTCAAGAGCAAGCTGGGCCTGCTGAAGTGCGCGCTGCTCGTTCGTCGGGTCCATCTGGATGAGCGTCTGCCCCGCGGACACGTGCTGACCGACCTTCACCGGAATGGACGTGACGACCTCGGAGACCTTCGGAGAGACATTGATGGTGGTACCCGCCTGCACCTGGCCCGTTGCCGAGACGGATGCGACGACCGTCCCCTGCGTGGCCGCCTGCACCACATACTTTGTGACGGTCGGCGCGGGGTGCGCGCTCGCGTACCAGTAATATCCGCCGCCCCCGACGACGACCACGACGATCGCCGTCATGATCTTATGCGCCCGCATTTTTTTGATGAAACCGCTGAACATTTTTTTAAATATATTGATTATTGGTTTGTGGTCGACGAGACGGGAATGATGCGGATGAAGCGGGCGACGATCTGGCCGTCGGCGTCCGGTTCGCCGATCACGGCGATCTGGTCGCCGACCGAAACGTTGCCGATCACCACCGTCCCTTCTCCCTGGCGGATGGACGTCCCCGTAGGCACCGCCACCGACTGCTCGTCCCCGTCACCGTCCCTCACCGAGATCGTGGAGGTTCCAAGGTCGATGACGGTCCCGACCACGCCATGGATGGGACCCGGCCCCGGCACCGGCATCACGGACGTCATCGACCCCAGCGGGCCGCCGGGCGAGGCGCCATAGAATATCCGGTAATAGTTCTTGTCGAGACCCGCGGCGAAACCGGCGCGCTCATATCCGACAGCGATGCCCAGGCCGAACGCCACAAAGAGGATGATCAAGCTGCCCAATATGATGAGCACCGCACGCACATTTTTTGAGGATAAGAAATTGCTCATGGAACTTGCCTAGTGCGATATGAAGAACCTGCCGTGGCGCATCAATGAGGTTTCGTCGATGAGCGCCGCCATCGACCAGATCGCGAACAGCACCCCGCTCAAAAGGAGCGCCGCGGTGAACGCCGGGAACGATTCGATCATGGAAAGCGCGAAGTCCGGAAAGTTGGCGGCCATCGACGAGAAATCCGAGAACATGAGGGATGCGATCTCAAAGAACCCCGATCGCGACAGGCTCGCGACGAGGTTGATATATCCGGCGACCGCTACGCCGATCGAAGCCCCGAAGGTCACGGCCGAAGCCGCGATCTTCACGCCAAGGATCCGCCGCTCGCGGCGTTCGATCCGCGCGAGGACATGTTCCGTCAGTCCTGCCGGCGGCTCCTGTTCCTCAAATGAGGCGAAGAGTTTTTCGTAGTCGTTGTTCATGGTGCGGGCTTGTTTACCTTCCACTATACGAACTAAATGCCCGTTTAGGTGCCGCCCGCAAGGCGTCAGGCAATGCCTTTCCCTTTTGCCGCCAGCAATTGCCGGAGCTGGATGAGCGCGCGCCGATGTTTGCTTTTGATGGTGTCGATAGGCTCCTGCAATGTTTCCGCGATCTCGCGGAATTTAAGGTGTTCGGTATACCGGAGCAAAAGGACGTTCCGGTAGGACGGGCTCAGTTCGCCGAGCACGCGCTCGAGGCCGTCCTTGTCCTGCTTCTTCTGGAGGGTCTCATCGGGAAGGTCCTCCGCCGGGACGTACGGAGCAAGGAATGCGTCGAGATCGTTCTCCCCCTCTTCGATCCGCGAGAACGGCACCGCTTTTTTCTTTTTTATGGCATCGAGCGCGGTGTTCTTTGTTATCGCGAGGATCCACGTCTTGAAGCTCTTTTCCCGGTCGAACTTTTTGATGTTCTTCCATACCTTGATGAACACCTCCTGCGCAACATCGCTCGCCGCGTCCGCGTTGCCCATATAGCGATACGAAAATTTGTAGACCATCGGCATATGGCGGTCCACGAGCGCGGCAAACGATTCTCCGTCGCCCTTCAGGAACGAAGCGACGAGCTCCGCATCCGTATGCCGCTCGTGCGCCGCGCGCACCTCGTCAACGCTTTTTTTTGCCGCGTTTCGCGCTGCATCGAACGACGCGCCGACAAGGATGTCATTAAGGTACGTCATGGTTATTGGTTTATATTATACCATCTATTTCCTCCCGTACAAACCGACCAGTTCCGCCTTTGCGATCCGGTGCGCATCGATCGCTTCCTGGAGCTCCCCTGCCGGCGCGCCGACAAGCAGGTCGAGCGGCGCATCGAGCGCATAGAGGCAAAAATGATAGTGGTGCGGCGCGCCGGCAGGCGGGCACGGGCCCATATAGCCGATCTTTCCGCCGCTATTCTGCCCCTCCATGCTTCCCGGCGGAGTGCTTTCCTCTTTGATGATGGCCGTTCCGGGATCGATGTTCCACACCGTCCAATGGGTAAAGCCGCCGACCATCGGCGCGTCGGGGTCATAAACGATGAGTGCCAGGCTCTTTGCCTCTTCCGGCACATTCTGTATCAAAAGCTCGGGGTTGATATCCCCGCCGGCGCAGGTGAACTTCTCCGGGATGGTCGCGCCATCTTCAAAAGCGGAACTGGTGATGATCATGATATTCAATAATACGGTATTTGGGGGGGAAATGCTAACGCCGCGCGGCGGCCTCGTGCCCGGATCCCAAAAACTCGCCGTATTCCTTTTTGAGAAATGCGGCATCGCGCGCCTTCGTGACGCCCGGATACCGCCACGCACTGATGACCTTCCGCACGCCTTTTGCATCCTGCACCATTACCCAGATCTCCTGCGTCCACGTTGTGGCCGTCTTCATGGAAGCGGGTTGCATCACCGCCACCGTTTTTGGCGCCACGCCTTCCTCCACCCGTTTTGGCGAATGAAGCACGCGCCGCACGCGCGACGGCGTCAGGCGATAATGGTCCATCTTTGCCTTTGCGTGGGACGTCCACTGCAGGATCGCGGGCTTTTTTATGACAGGCATCCTCCCATTATACCGCGCGGCAGATTAAATAAATAAAAAATGGGCCGGGTCGTCAACAATGACGCCCGGCGAAACTGTGTCCTCTATATATTCCTGAAGGGAATTTGTTTGTGTTGTTTTTTCCTGATAAGCCGCGAGAAGGCCCTGATGTACCCCAAACCGATGTGCGAGGCTTTCATTACGATGCAAGCCAGGGCTCCAGCCGCGATGAGGGCTGCAATCGTTTCAACAGGCCCTGTCATTGCGAATTTGACCTGGATCGCGAAAAAGAAGATCATCAGCGATCCTCCGAACACAAGCACCACGAACGCGCCGTGGAGCAATAATCCTAACGGCCCATGGGACCGCTTCTTGAAGCTCATCAATTTTCTCCTCAAGTAAATTAAATTCTCAACGTGCCCGAAACGTGCCACTATTGTACACCATACTGAACGTTATTACAACCCCTACCGGGCGATCAGCTTCTTGAACTCCTCCACCATCGGCACCTGCTCCGGCTCCACGCCGTACATCTTGGCGCTATAGTACGCCGTCCAGTCGGCAAGGTTGAGCGCGTTGAATATCTTGTTCAGCTCCGTCTTGCCTTGCATAAGCACGATCTCCGTCTTGAAGCCGCGGTCGCGGTACAACTTCTCGAGCACGTTCATGCGCTTGATGATGCGGCGATCGTCGCCCGCGTCCTTAAGGAATATAAAATGGAAATTGCGCGAAAGCGGCACCGTTTTGCTTTTGACGTCAAAGCCTGTCATCTCGTTGTGATTGAGCTCCGGCACGACGTTCCAGAACGCCGGGATCTTGCTCGTCTCGTTGAACTTGATCTTCCAGTTCTCTGCGATCGCGCCGTTGCGCGTGGAGGCGTAGATGACCGGCACGCTGCCGTGGATGCGCCGCGCAAGATCCTTGCCGCGAAGCTCCTCCCGCGACGGGTGCAATTGAGTGGCAAGCAGCTTTGACTCCGCGAGCAGGTTCTTCTCGCCCATCAGCGCGAGCATGGACTTTAGGCTGAGCCCCGTCGCCATGCGTGGCTGGAGGTGCAGGTCCGGCATGCGTACGTAGGGCACTTTGTTCTTGTCGGCGAGCGAGATGAGCTTCCCCTTCGCCGCCACGACTGCCATCGAGAGTTTCTTTGCCTTCGCCGCGTTGAACGCGTCGATCGTCTCTTCCGTACTGCCGGAATATGAGCTCAGGATGATCAATCGTTCTTTAAGATCTTTCTCCGCAAGCGGCGGCAGTCCGTAGTTGGACCAGAGCACTATGTCGATCTCCGGATGCCACGCCTTGATGATGTTGGCCGCCAGATGCGAGCCGCCCATGCCTGCAACCACAAATTTGCCAAACTTCTTGAGTTTGGCGACGTTCTCGATCTTTGGCTCAAAATCGAACTGTTTACCGTAAGCCTTGATGTCGTCGGGAATCATAACCTTAATTATACGCTATTTGAGCGATTTTGGGTGCTGGGGAGTGGTGAACAAAGCGTAAAGTGCCTCTGGCGAGCACTAATTTCTACCTATCCATCCTCTCCCTACGGCTTGAATGTCGCCATCCCCGCCATCCAGGTGGAGGTAAGATTGCCATACCAGTAGGAATGGAAATTCCCGGTGATACTGCCTGTAGAAGACTGGGTCCGATATTCGCTTGCCGCATCCCCGGAGCCGCCGCCGGCAAGCCCGAAAATGGTCCATCCGGTGCCGGGGTTGATCACCTCATTTGCGCCGCCGTATTGCTCCCCCAACCCGTCATCCTGGGTAACGTTCGCCACTGCAAATTCACCCGTATGGGTCGTCGTGGCCGTGCCTGCGGAAGGGGTTGCAGAAGTGCCGGTCGCGTTCGCCGTGAGGTCAAGCGTGCTCGGCGAAAGCTCAAGGAGAGACATGTATCCGCCGCCGTCCCCGCCACCCGTGAAGGTAAGGGTCACAGTGTCGGATCCGGCAGGAGAGCTCGTGGCATAGGCGATCACTTCGCCCAGCTTGTCGTCCGGATAGTTGGGAGTTCCTTTGTCCGCGGCCTGCGTGCTCGTGACGACCGTAAAGTGATTGCCCAGGGTGTCGGTAAGGCTCGCGATAGAGGTGGATGATGTCTTCGGCACGTAGAAGTGGCTAAGGACGACGAGGGTATCCCCCGCCGTGACGGACGAATGGAATGTTTCCGCAAGGGGTCCTCCGAAAGCGCCGTCGGGCGAGCTCGTGGACTGGATGAGGGAGACGCTCACGGGAGCCACGGCTTGCGTCGTCGTGCTTACCGGGGTGGACGTTGCCGATGCAAGGCCCATCGTGTCATACGCGGAGACGGCGTAGGTATATGTGGTTGACGCCGCAAGGCCGGTATCTATGTATGAAGCGCCGGAGGAAGTGGCGATCGTTGTGGAAGGCGTGCACGATCCCGTGCAGCGGAATATGCGGTATCCCGCGAGGCCGGGGCCGCCCATGTCCGTGGACGATGCCCATGCGAGCGAGATCGTCGAGGTGCCGGTCGCGGTCGCGACGACGCTTGTGGGAGTGGAGGGAGGCGCAGCCATAACGGTGACAAAATATGTTTGCATCGCAGGGTTGCCCGCATCGTCCTCCGCAAAGAACTGGATCGTGGAGGTGCCCGGCGTGCTGAAGGTAAGCATCTGCCCGGACGTGAACGGCGCACCGTTCAACGTGGCGGATGAGGTCGCAACGCTACTCGATGCATCGGCAAAGGAGAATGTGATGGTCGTCGTGGCGCCTGCCGTCACGCTCGACGGGATGGAGGATGTGGAGACAGTGATTATCGGGGGATAGATATCCTCTGCGGACGAGGTATTGAGGAGGGCCGTGGGTGCGATCGTCTGGATGTCGGTGCCATTGCCGTAGACGTCGAGGGAAAGGTTCGGGTCGAGCGTGGAACTCGAGATGCCGGTCACCGTGGCGGTGGTGGAGGCGGACGCGAGCGGGACGTTCACGTAGGTGGCCTCGTTCGTGAGATTCACGCTGCCGTCGTATTCCTTTATCTTGAGCGTGAAGGCGCCCGAGGAAGATGCTTGCCCGAAGATATGGTAGGTATCGCTCGCAGGGACGATGACGAAGCTGTTCTCCCCTATCGTCTCATACTGGCTTCCGGGAATATTGAGATCAATCGAGCCGGAGGCGTTTGGGCCAGTGTGGTCACCCGCCGAATCGTAGACGTTGAGGGAAATGGGGCTGTGGGTGCTGAAGACATAAAAAGGTAAGGCCGTACAACTTGTCGAAGAAGTTGAAACATCTCCTGGAAGTGGATTCGTGGAAGTAGTATTGTCAATGATATCCTGCATCACTGCAATAGTGCCGGAATCGGACACGAGATCTTGATGACTGACGCCAAGCGCAAAATAATTATTGCCGCCGCTGGGAAGGTTGGTGCTCACGGTCGGTACAGTTCCATCGCCTAATCCCCAGCTCAAATCATATTCATTTCCACCATATTCATTAAATCCTATTATTGTTGGCACAGTACAGCCGACTATATTATAAAAGTTGGGAACTGAAATATTGTAAGCATCCAAAACCCCGTGGAACGTCGTCGCGTTTAGCATGAGAGTGGAATTGCTAGTTGGATCATTGCCATAAATGAAACCTATAGTTTCGTCATAATTAAGCGAGGGGCTTGGATTACTCGATGAATTTTGGAAGTCCTGTACATATGAACCCGTATCTTCTATATATTGCTGACTGGGAAGGAGTTCATAAATTGAAGGCATATTTTGTGAAATTTTTTCAATCTCCTTAGTGTTGAGAGTCTGGATAGATCCAATTCCAGGAATTTGAATCGGAAGAAAGTTGAGGTTGTCGCCATAATTAAGGATTTTAAACGCTATAGGGGCTCCAAATTGCGGGACTCCGTCAAAAATTAATTTATCAATAAGTGCAGTGCTGGAAGTCGTTGAAAGGTAATCCTTGACCAAAAGGCCACCCAAACTATGAGCGATGATATTTACCTTGCCATCAGGCGATGAAGAAGCTGCTTCAACAATCCGTGCGGCAAGGGCGCTGACCTGAGATTCCACACTCATGCGCCAGTCGTAAGGAAATGTAATTAGATTAGTGCTTGTCGAATAACCTTTCGCAAGAAAATTGTTTACAAGATTTCCATAAAAGGTTGATGACTGACCATAAGCAGCTTCGCTTAAAATAACATTCCCAACTTGCATCGGCGTAGCTTGACTCCCGTCAGGGTTAAGACCTAACGCATCAAGGTATGAATCCCCATATAGAAGACCAGGAGCGTTATACATATAACTAGCATCCGGCCACACTTCCTCATTCGTCGAAGAATTGATAAGCGTTGTTCCCATAATCCCCGGCACAATGATCACGGGCTCCGGCCCTGGAACTACAGTGAAATCAACGTTTGCCCCAGTGGTATTGAACGGTTGCCAGTCGGAATAGTTTCCATTCGCATCTGCCACCCGCGCCTCCCAGTGATATGCACCGCTCGTTAAGATAGAAGACGACACGGTGACATATGAACCCGGCGAGACAAATGCGCTATGTATAGTTGATGTTCCCGTGAACGCCGTGCTTGATGGCTCTATTTCTATCTGTAGCTGCAGCGTGCTCGTGCCGAAGGATTGCAGCGTCGCACCAAATGTCACCGTGGCCTGGGTCGTGGTCGCACCATCAGGGATGGTGGTCGTGGCATCGGCCTGGAACTGGTTCAGATTCTCGATAGGGACGTCGGTCAATTGCTGTCCGCAGCTGAAGGCATCGGCCAAAGAATCGGCAAGGCATCCCCATGCATAATAGTCGCCGGTGATGGTGTCAGTGGCGTTCGTCCTGCCGACCTTGATCGTCCTACTCGCATCACCGGTCTGGCCGCTCAGGAACACGCTTCCAGAGCTTGCGATAGAGATATTGTCGAATTCGATGACGCCATATGGGCCGTAATAATTTGCCTCTTCATAACTGCAGGCCATAGTGGTAGTGGGCGACGTCCACACCGTCCCTCCCCCAAAGGTGCTCGACCCCTGGGTCAACAAAAAGCCATCACACCAATCACTGAAGGATACATTCGAGAAAAGATACAGCGTCGTCGTGGCAACGGGATGGTCCTCCGCCCCGGGAACGATCAACGAATCATAGTTGCAATATACGCCGTAGAGATCACGATAGCAGGTTTTTGTGGCGTCGCAGCCCCATCCATTGCAGGTATACGTACCGGCAGGAGTGAAGGTGCCCGAGGTCAGGAGAACTGAGGCGTGGGAGGCGGAAGGGAGGAGG